>CAVWXQ010000038.1:0-12033 GCA_963759005.1 uncultured Gammaproteobacteria bacterium | reverse complement strand
CACACCGCTTCATTGCTCCTGCATTGCTCTACTACTGTACATCCTGGACATATGCTCACACCTCTTACCGCTCCAGTATAGGGCTAAGCTGTTGACAGATCGTGATAAAAACCCTTAACTTAGTGCCATTCTATACTGTCCCCGGAAGTCCGGTACTAGATTGAAAAAATCATAGGAAAATAAGTCGGTTCTTGTTATCAAGCTGTCGTTCAGAAATCAATTAATAGTAGATTATTGGTTGTTTTTTATACGATAAAAACTATGACATAACATGAAATATTTAGCCAACAAAAATCCTTCTTTTTTCTTGCATGTCACTTCGGGTGTCGTAACATTGACCCATCAGTAAAATCAAAAAATGTAAGTCCTGCGCGTTCATTCATTAAGATATTACCTAACGTCGCAAAAAAATGATTTCCTGCTAAGTCTGGTATTGTGAGGGCGGTACTGTCAACTTAACTAATATCACAGCGTTTTTCATGGAAATCCGAGTTCATCTAAGCTACGAATCAATAACTTACACGCATATATTTGACGCTAATCGTTGTTAATCCACTTAAGTTGATAGTACCTATCCCGGCATAGTCTGCGGTTAGTACAAATGGTCTTTCTCATGGCATCAAACAACAGGTTAATATCCGTTGGGTAATGCACATTGGTTTCAACCACAAAAGAATCGCAGCGTCCCATCAGGTAATCTTTTTTTTGAGTTTCAGTCCGGCCCGGACAACAACTTGATTGATCTCATCGAGTATTTCAGGGGTGAATAATTGAACATTGTCTTTGAGTGTTTGCAGGCTATAGATCTTGTCATCATCGCTAAAGCTATGGCCCAACATTTGTCTGATGGTGTTGTGGTGATTAACCAGTTCCTGGAGGCGATCATAATCACAATTCAAGTTAAGGCGTAGTGTGCCCATGACGAATATTTTCCACCACATCATTCCTGGCCGCCCCATCTCTGCGCTGATCTTTTACGGGCAGAGTTTTTCCAGTATCTGAAATATTTCCTTGCATAGTGTGTCATCGCAATAAAGGTACTGTAAGCCTCTTAATAGCTGTGGAATATCATCACGAGAGCGCGGATTAATTTTAATGTTGGCAATATCGATTTCGCCTAACTGAAGCTGGGACCCGGTGGCTGTGTGCATACTTTTTCTCAACGAAGTTTTAATGAAGGGGCTTATTTCGGGTTTATTATGCCAGTTTTAGACCTTTATTGGTAAAACTTCGCCCGCCTTTTTGAGATGTTTTGCTTTTTATTTCAATACTTTATGTTTTTTCGGTCAGGCACTAATTCGAGCCAGAATAAAAAAAATTAACTCATGATTATCCGCTACTATTTCCAAACAAATCGTCGCTTCAATTTGTTTTGGTGACTATATTGAATCAATCTGTCATGTTGAAGTATTCCAACAACAATTCCAGAGGGGAGATTTCTAAATCTTTAGCAAGAGTAGCCTTGCCATAATTATTTATTTCAAATAAAGTTCAACATCAGCTTTTTTGGCTGCTTTTCTAAGAGCCTTATCTAGCGTGGCTATTGGCAATCCCTCTCGTATTGCCAATTCAAGATAAGCAGCATCATAACTACTGAGTTTATAGATTCTGGACAGTGCCATTGTTCTATTAAATGACTGATGCGATGTCAATGGGTCAACATGTAGTGGCAGATTTTCTAATTGTGAGATAAAGCGCTCAATCTCACCCGCCTCTACCTCACACCGCTTCTCGGCTCCCAAAAGAACATTTGTTGCTTCGAGATGCCAAAGATTCGGCACCAATGCATCCGCTTCAAGCAGGCTTTTTAATACTGCTTCCGCATATTTCTGATCTGGTGCTTTTTCACTTTCTAATAACCACCGCATAGAGACGGAATTATCAAGTACAAAATCCGTCATTTACGGCCACTTTCTTTTAAATCGTCCAGCACATGATCAGAAACCTTATGTTTTTTAGCCTTTAAGATGTTATTGATTGCAGCTTCTGTTTTTTGCAGATGACCTACGCGGCTAGGAATTAGGTCTGCAATGGGTTTCCCGCGATTAGTGATAGTGAACGCTTCACCACCCTCTACCCGACGCAGTATTTCGGGTAATTTAGTTTTAGCATCATATGAACCAATTTCTTCTAGCATTTAAACTCTCCTAAAATTATATAGACTAGTGTACTGGTCTATATAACAAATGCAACAAAAAGACTACTAAATGGGTCAATTATGGACACCCATAAATTCATTAAGACATTTTCTATGAATAGACTATCGGCTCACTCTCCAGCCAAAGATTCCAGAACCATACGAATCTCAGCATAAGAAAAATCATCGCCCAGATGTTCTTTCACTACAGCCAGACTTTTCCTGCCTTTATCCTCAAATGCTTTCTGGATAGCGGCAATTTTTTCTTCGTTAACGAAATCATTAATACTTAATTTGCCAAGCCTGATGTAATGCGCGATATGCCCTTCGATTGTACTAATAACCAGTTCTCTTTTTTCAGCAATTTCTTTTATGCTGTTACCTTGCAAATAAAGTTCATATGTGATTTTTTTGCTATCTTTTTTTTCTTTTTGTTTAGAATCGGCTTGAGTTGGTGGTGCTTGTCCATGGTTCAATATTATGATTATCACAGTATTCAATAACCATCGCAATTAATTGTGTGCCATATTTTTCAACGGTATGTTTTCCAACTCCCTTGATTTGCAATAACGCTACCTGAGTATCAGCCAGTGTATTGGCAATCTGAATTAAAACCTGTTGATGGATAATTCGATATTGTTCAACCCCCTCTTCCTCGGCCTGTTCTATTCGCCATGATTTTAGTGCCTGCAACAGCTCCGGGTGCTCCACATCGGCCGCATTATAATCCGGTGGTGGTTTTTTAACCGGGGCATTTGATTTGAAATCTATATCTGCAAGAGCCAGCGCATTTAGATAAGAACCCGTTGAAAAACCTTTCCTGCAACTTTGCAGACAGGCCATTTTTATAGCCAATGTATGTGCCAGAGAATTAAAACTCTGGATTATTTGTTTTTTTATTTCTTTATTGTCGGAATCAACATTAAAGGAAACAAGCCACTCATTCAGTCCCGACTGTAGCTTCTCGCTGAAATAGTGAGATGCTTTTTGTACACGCTCCTGCAATTTAGCATCGTCTTCCGGTACTTTGTTATTTGCAAATAATGACTGCAACTGACGTTTGAATTTATCACTGACAATGATAATTTCATCAGTATTTTGCTTTTCTACTTTATCTACTAGTTCAAAACCGGAAAACTCAATAAGTTTAATATTCTGAAACAATAGTTTACTGAGTTTTTTTAAATTAAAATGCAGCGCCTGAAAATCAAAACACGCCAGTAATAATTTTTGCTGGTACAAGATTTTGGCGCTGTTCAGCTGTTCCTGTGTCGGTGAGTTCTGGCTGGCACGCTCTACAAATTGCGCCACGGTACTATCTGTTTTTACTGCACGCTGAGTAATAGGGGTACTCAACACCATGCCTTCAAAAGTTTTACATCGGCTCAATGCTACATAAACCTGTCCATGGGAGAAAGCTGCATTAGCATCAATAATGGCGTGGTCAAAGGTTAAACCCTGACTTTTATGGATAGTAATTGCCCATGCCAGCCGTAAAGGAAACTGGCAAAAAGTACCTATTACCTGTTCTGATATTTCCTTGTTTTTTGCATCCAGTATGTATTTTATATTTTCCCAATTCGCCCTTTCTACCAGTATTTCACTTTTTTCATCGGGACATTTTACGGTAATACTATGTTTATCAATTTGCGTAATTCTCCCGATCTTACCATTGAAATATAATTTTTCTGCAGAGCTATCGTTGCGCACAAACATTACCTGTGCACCTTCTTTCAGGATTAGCTTTTCAGCAGTAGGGTAATTATATTCCGGGTAATCGCCTTCAATGACCGCCTGAAAAACAAACGATTTTGAGCCCAGTTTTTGCAGATGGCTTTTATTAATATTATCAGCGCTACGATTATGAGTGCTTAGCGTGATGTAATTATTTTCTCCATCTGCCTGGAATGCTGGTTTATATCTTGTGTTAAGCGCTGCTAAGGTGTCAGGATCCAGTCGATTTTCACGTACTCGATTTAACAACTGTATAAAATGTACATCAGACTGACGATAAATATGTTTCAGCTCAATGCTGATCATTTGCGTTTGCCGAAGCGCATTGCTGCTAAAGAAATAGAATGAATCGTAATATTGTTTCAGCAGATTCCATTCATCATCCTTAACCACGGGTGAAAGCTGATGCAGATCCCCAATCATTAGTAATTGCACGCCACCAAATGGCTGGTTTTGGTGTTTGTAACGGCGTAACACCGCATCAATAGCATCAAGTAAATCAGCACGTACCATACTGATTTCATCAATAACCAGAAGATCCAGGCTTTTGATGATACTAACTTTTTCCTTGCTGAAACGGTGACGCTGTCTTTGTTGATGAGTTTCGCTGCCCGGCACAAAGGGGCCAAATGGCAGTTGAAAAAAAGAATGCAGGGTAACGCCACCTGCGTTAATCGCCGCCACACCAGTCGGTGCCGTTATGATCATACGCTTAGGCGTGTTTTCTTTTAGTTTGTGCAAAAATGTGGTTTTACCTGTACCCGCTTTACCCGTTAGAAAAATATTGTTGCTAGTATGCTTTATAAAACCATTAGCCAGTTGCAGCTCGGGGTTTGCTATATCCATTTTAACCGCCTTAAATGGGCGCTTTATTCTGCCCTTCCGCGTCTTTTAAAGCGTCGTAGGATACTTATTACCGGACCAGACAGGGCATAAAGCATAAAACCGCTAAATAATGTGACCGGCGGATCAACTGATGCAAACACAAAAACCATTACCACAACTAACATCGCCATAAAGGGTACTTTGTTATGAAAATCTACATCTTTAAAACTGTAATAGGAAACGTTACTCACCATCATTAAACCTGAAAACACAATAATAGCTAACGCGATTATTGATACGTTTTCGCCTTTAATATCGTTATCAAAACAGGCCCAGACAAAACCAACAACAACTGCAGCTGCGGCCGGGCTGGGCAAGCCCTGAAAATAACGTTTATCGGTATTACTCGCTTTGGTATTAAAACGTGCAAGACGTAATGCCGCCGAAGCCACATATATAAAAGCGGCCAGCCAGCCAAGTTTCCCCCAGTGCCAGCTCACATTCACCAGTGAAGACAATGACCATTCATACATAATCAATGCAGGAGCAAGACCAAATGATCCCATATCAGCCAGGCTATCGTACTCTGCACCAAATTCGGTTTGTGTATTGGTCATGCGGGCAACACGGCCGTCAAGCCCATCCAGAATCATGGCTATAAAAATAGCCACTGATGCCTGCTCAAACTTACCCTGTGTTGCAGCAACAATGCCATAAAAACCGGCAAATAATGCAGCGGTGGTAATCAGGTTAGGCAGTAAATAAATACCACGCCGGCGTGTTTTAGTGGGTTGTTCTGGTGATGTGTCCATATGGGTAAGGATAACCTAGTCGCACTGTGTCGTCTAACTTTAAAAACTTTATTCACCACAGAGGCACAGCGTTCACAGAGAAAAACTGAATTGTATGTTTGTGCGAAGCACAAACAATAAAAAACCTCTGTGTCATCTGTGCCTCTGTGCCTCTGTAGTGAATAGTGCTTTTTATCTTACAAAAAAAGGGCCATACAGCCCTTTTTAAATAAACAAAGTTATCAATATTAGTTTTTGCTCTTATCAACAATCTTGTTGGCTTTTATCCATGGCATCATGGCGCGTAAGTTTGCACCCACTTCCTCGATTTGATGTTCACGGCCTTTTTTACGTAACGCTTCAAGATTTTTTGCTCCAGAATGCATTTCTTCAAGATATTCTTTGGCAAATTGACCGCTTTGAATTTCACTAAGAATCTTCTTCATTTCGGCTTTGGTATTTTCATTCACAACACGAGGACCACGTGTTACATCGCCGTATTCGGCTGTATTTGAAATAGAATAACGCATGTCAGCGATGCCGCCCTGATACATTAAGTCGACAATCAGTTTCAGTTCATGCAAACATTCAAAATAAGCCATTTCAGGTGCATAACCAGCCTCTACCAATGTTTCAAAACCAGCCTGTACTAATGCTGTGGTACCACCACACAATACTGCCTGTTCACCAAATAAATCGGTTTCAGTTTCTTCACGGAATGTGGTTTCAATAATCGCAGTACGGCCACCACCAATAGCAGAAGCATAAGATAATGAGATGGCTTTTGCATTGCCTGAAGCGTCTTGTGCTATAGCAATCAGGTCAGGAATACCAGCGCCATTAACAAATTCACTACGCACAGTATGACCTGGTGCTTTTGGTGCAACCATAATGACATCTAAATCAGCACGAGGACTAATCGCTTTAAAATGAATATTAAAACCATGAGCAAAAGCCATTGCTGCACCCTGTTTAATATTAGGTTCAATCTGCTCTTTATAGATCGCGGCCTGATTCTCATCTGGTGCTAATACCATAACCACATCAGCCCATGCTACGCCATCTTCAATAGATTTTACGGCAATACCCGCTGCTTCTGCTTTTGCCGCAGAAGCAGAACCTTGACGCAGACCAACACAAACATCAACACCTGAGTCCTGCAAGTTATTTGCATGCGCGTGCCCCTGTGAGCCATAACCGATAATGCAAACTTTTTTGTTTTGTATGATAGAAAGATCGCAATCTTTATCGTAATAAATATTCATTGTTACTAATCCGTAAATGTTTTAATTAAAATTTGTAACCACTCAGCTCACGCCCCAAATCCACCAACTCTGCGTTAAAAAATGGTCATTTACGACCCACATGGAAGTGGGAAGTGCAGATATTGCAGGAGCAAATATCAGCCATTTGTAAACTCACATTTTTCGCCTTGATTTGATGTATATGGAGCGCAATCTGAGTGGTTGCCTTCTATTATTAATATTCGCTGAGGTACAAAATTATTATATTGTTAGCGTAGGGTGGCCTACAATTTAGAAGTATTTGCCATACTTAATTAAACCATACCTTTTGCGCCACGGCCCATTCCGAGCTGACCGGAACGAACCACTTCCAGCATAGTTATCGGCTTAAGCGCTTTTAGTAACGCGTCAATCTTTTCACTGTCACCAGTAACTTCCAGGGTATAAGTAGTATCTGTCATATCAATAATATGGCCATTAAAAATATCAGCTATACGCTTCACTTCATCGCGCTGTTCGTTTTCAGCTTTAACCTTTATCAGAATTAACTCGCGCTCGACATGCACGTCATCGGTTAAATTAACCAGCTTTACCACGTCAATAAGCTTGTTGAGCTGTTTACACACCTGTTCAACAATTTCATCGGTACCGGAGGTCACTAAAGTCATACGTGACAATGACGGGTCATCGGTTGGCGCTACCGTTAACGACTCAATATTGTATGCTCGCGCGGAAAACAGACCGGCAACGCGCGACAGTGCGCCAGCTTCGTTTTCTAATAATATAGAAATGATATGCCTCATTTCTACTGCTTTTCTATTGTCTATTTCATATACCACAATAACTACACCAGTATCATTTCGTTCAAGCCGGCACCGGCAGGAATCATTGGATAAACGTTTTCTTCGCGGTCAGTAATAAAATCAAGAAACACCAGGCGATCTTTTTGCTTAAAGGCTTCTTCAAGTGCGGGGCGCACATCTTCAGGTTTTTCTACTTTAATGCCTAGGTGACCATAACTTTCTGCGAGTGCAACAAAGTCCGGCAGCGCATCAAAATATGACATGGCATAACGTTTTTCATAAAAGAATTCCTGCCACTGCCTCACCATCCCCATATAACCATTATTCAAATTAATAATTTTTAATGGCAATGAATACTGCTTACAGGTGGATAATTCCTGCAAACACATCTGAATACTTGCTTCACCCGTAATACAGGCCACAGTCTCATCAGGAAATGCCAGTTGCACGCCCATCGCCGCGGGCAGACCAAACCCCATGGTGCCAAGACCGCCAGAATTAATCCAGCGGCGAGGTTTATCAAAACCATAATATTGTGCAGCAAACATTTGATGCTGGCCAACATCTGAAGTTATAAAGGCATCACCATGGGTTACCTTAAATAATTCTTCAACAACAAACTGTGGTTTGATGGTAGCACTATCACGATCGAACTTCAGGCAGTCCTGTGCACGCCATTCATTTATCTGTGCCCACCATTTTTCTATGGCCGCTTTATTTGTTGGTGCCGCCGATTTAGCCAATAACGCATTTGCCGAAGCAAGCACCTGCGCTACCTCACCAACAATAGGCACATCAACTTTTACATTTTTCGAAATAGAGGCCGGATCAACATCAATGTGAATGATTTTTGCATCCGGGCAGAATTTGTCCAGGTTGCCGGTAACTCGGTCATCAAAGCGTGCACCTATAGCAATGATTAGATCACTGTTATGCATACCCATATTGGCTTCATAAGTTCCGTGCATACCCAGCATTCCAAGCGACAAAGGGTCACTCGCCGGGAATGCACCTAAACCCATTAATGTCTGTGTAATCGGGTAACCCAGGGTTCGAACAAACGTTCGTAACTGCTCCGAGCCATTTCCTATTATGACACCGCCACCCGTGTAAATCATTGGCCGCTCTGCTTTTACGATTAGCTCAAGCGCACGCTTAATCTGGCCATTATGGCCTTTAACTGTTGGATTATATGAACGCATTTCAAGTTTCGACGGATAGGCAAACTCGACTTTTTCAGCCGTGATATCTTTTGGAACGTCAATAACAACCGGTCCCGGACGCCCCGTTGTTGCCACATAAAATGCTTTTTTAAAGGTCATGGCAATATCATTGACATCGTTAATTAAAAAATTGTGCTTAACGATAGGTCGTGTAATGCCCACAGAATCGACTTCCTGAAAAGCATCGTTACCAATCAAGTGCTTAGGCACCTGCCCGGTGATAACAACCATCGGAATAGAATCCATATAGGCGGTGGCAATGCCGGTGACCGCATTAGTTGCACCGGGACCGGATGTCACCAGAACCACGCCCGGCTTGCCTGTTGCTCTGGCATAACCATCAGCCGCATGTGTCGCACCCTGTTCATGACGAACAAGGATGTGATTAACAAAGTCGGGCTGCACTTCATCCTGCTGATAAAAAGCATCATAAATATGCAACACGGCACCACCCGGGTAACCAAATACGTAATCAACACCTTCGGCTTTCAGGCATTCAATGATTATTTCTGCGCCGCTTAATTCCACTGTGTTCTATCTCGCTGAGTATTTTGCGGAAAGATTGCTCCTGCATTTTCCGCACTTACCACATCTGACCTCCACGGATGGAGGAAGTGCAATAGAATTGTAGGAACAATCCTTGCCATGTGGATCGAATTATATGTTTAAAAACCCTTATAAATCATGTGCTTTTCAAACCTGATCTTTTTGGCCTGATAAGCGAACCGTGCATTCTAAACGGTTACCCGGAAAATTTCACGAACAATTTTCAGGGAATCTCTGATTAAGATAGAGACTCAAAAAAAAACTCTGCTTATTGTTCGCTATTACAGACGAAAAAAAACCCTGGATTTCCAGGGTTTTTAGCAAAACACTAACTATTTTAAATTAGAACTCTTCTTCTAATTCACCACCTGCTGTTTTTGTTAATGCCTCTTTAATAGCATCAGGTGATGGCATGATGTTCATAAAACTGTTAGAACCCATCATGCTTAAATCAGAGAAGTTAATAGCAATACGAAAACGCGCATGCAATGCTTCAACATCCTCACCCGTTACCAAAATATCGTATGGCAGGTGTGCTGTAGAACGCAGTTCTTTAAAATCAATTTCAGTCATAATGAATGTATCATCCATATATTTATTAGTTGCTGAAGATAAAGCAACACCAAACAAGGTTTGTTTTTTGCCAGGAACATCAATACGGTAAACCTTTGAAACACCAGCCGTTTTTGCTGCTAGACCTTTTTCTACCGCAGCGACGGCTTCTTCATAACTATTATATGATGCTAACTCTAGCGGCTCATCAAAATATTCCATACCGAATGTATAATGATAACCTGCAATGTCATCAGCATCCATCCCTTCATCAGGACCGTATTCTTTAACTGAACCTAAAGCAGTACCCAAAGCAGCCGTTACCGCTGAGACATCGCCTTTAACATGATATGCCGCAGCCATGTATGCAGGATTTGTGTAGGTAATTTGAATCTGATCACCAACTTTTGTAATCGCAACACGTTGACCTGCAGCATAACCACCTCGATCATGAGAACCTGCCACTTTCTTCAGAGCGTCGTTGGTAACGATAATAATATGCGCAGTTTTATAAGGTGAGTATTCACCAACCACTTCAAACCCATTATCGGTTAACGATTTTTTAACTCCTGCCACTTTGTCAGCAACGGCACCTGTGCTTGTTGAACCTAAAATAAACGGTTTCATCTCAGCTGCAGCATTTGCCACCATCGATGCCACACTCATTACAGCTGCGGCTGTAATGGCAAGTAATTTTGTATTAACTCTAATCATGCTATTTCACTCCAAAGTGTTTCTCAGTTATATTCATTTAGTAATATTCATTTAGTCTCACGTTTCCCAGGCCTGATTATTTCAAATATAGATTTAATCCGCCCATTTATGGGAAAGCAGGCACGACAATCTAAATAAAAGCATAAAGTTATGCAAGCTTTTTCGAAAAAAAATTAAATATTTAAATAATTTATAATATTCTTATATAGATTTAAGACAATAACCGGTGGCAGGAGACGCTCTCCCGCAATCAAATACCTGATAGTAGAAAAACACAGCATATCTTCGTTCAACAGGTCATAAAAAAAGACCCCAATGGGGTCTTTTTTTATCATGCCTGGAAAGACTAACTCAGAATTTCCAGGCCCATCCTGCCTGAATGTCCCACTGAGTCATCTGAATTTCTACTTGTGTAGAACCACCATCGATTGGGTTAGCCCCTTTCACAGTAGTTTCAGGTGCGTACATGCCAGCGAGATTAAACTCCTGGTTAGTCCCTATTTTCATTGTCCAGCCAGCGGTAAAATGATCCTCAACTACAGCAGGTGCCAATAGGTTGAAGAATGTCTCTGATTCAGGAACCGGTTGATCAGCATGACTATAACCTATGCGGATGGTGTGCTTTTCATTAACATCAATTTGATAACCTATCTTAAAGATAGTCATATCCTCCCAACCAAAACCACCGCCATTAGGTCCGCCTAAACAACCCGCACCTTCTGCACCTGGAGTTGGATCAGATGGACTAAAACCAGCCGGAATACAAGTACCCGTTGGCGGCAGCAAGTTAACGACCGGATTTGAAATTGAAGCAACAGCACTGTAATTCAATCTGCTGAATATCAGCCACGATCACGCCAGATGCTCCCACATCGAATGATGCACCGATACTATAGGTTGATGGAATATCAAAGTCACCGCCTTCTGCAAACAGACCCTTGTACTCATCAAACTCACTCATACTGATCTTCGACTGGTAGCTCACACCAAGGCGTATACCTTTAGATACTTCGCCCTGGTAACCAAACTTGAGGCCGGCACCAAAAGAGTCTGATTTTCTATCACCCGATAGATTGTTTGGATCGAGCGATAAAGCAGAAAAAGCTTCCACACCTTGTGCGTTGAAACGCTGAGCGACTAAAAGTAAACTACCGCCAAAGGCATGCTTGGCATTTATTTTTTTCGCAAAACTAACATTGGTGAACAACTGCGCCAGACTAATACCGGCAGTACCTGTTTGGAACGTACCCAAACCGCCCGGTGTTGATGATGCCGGATATTCTGTATCCATACCACCGTTACCATAAACTGAAACACCCACGGTGCTGTCATTTTTTAGTTGCCAGTTATAACCAAAGCTGGGAATCAGGAACAGGTCGTTATCACTTTCATAGGTAACACCTGGCTGCGCATTAATAGCGCTACCGAATGGAAGAGTCGCACTCGGTGGCTGTGGAGTGCCGG
>CAVWXQ010000037.1:0-47947 GCA_963759005.1 uncultured Gammaproteobacteria bacterium | reverse complement strand
GGGCTAAGTAGGTATTCAGCAAATACGCGGCAACGGATCATCTTCAAGCTCTTCGAGTATGCGCTCACCGCCAATATCTGTTTCCATTAATACATATGGAATGCCTGCATCGACGCGCCCGATAATAGCAGCGTCCTGACCTTCTTCAAGCGCACGCCAGCTTTCCAGCAAAACCTGGGCTTCAGCTGGATCAACCACTGCTACCACGCGGCCTTCACAGGCAAGATACATCGGATCATAACCCAGCATATCACATACCGACTGTACTGGATCACGCACCGGGAGTTTGCTCTCTGACAGACGAACGCCATAACCGGTGGCACGCAATAACTCAGAGCAAACGGTGGCAATGCCGCCACGCGTTGGATCACGCATGAAACGTAAACCTCTATAATCCATCGCGGCAGTCGTTAAATTCAATACGCTGGCGGCATCAGACTGGATGTCGCCTCGTAATCCGAATGCTTCACGTGCAAGCATCACCGCAATACCGTGATCTCCTACCGGACCGCTGACAATAATGGCATCACCATGTTTAATATTTTTCATCGACATCACATGTCCGTGACGAATACCAACTCCCGTGGTTGCAAGGTATAGACCACCGCCTTCACCGCGAGGTAAAACTTTCGTGTCTCCACAAACCACTTTAACGCCGATCTCCGCTGCGGTTTCTGCCAGTGTTTTTATGATACGCTCTAGCTTAGCAATCTCCAGACCTTCTTCGATAAACGCATTCAGGCTTAAGTACTTTGGGATGGCACCGGCGACAGCAAGATCATTGGTGGTGCCATGGACAGCAAGTGAACCGATATTGCCACCAGGAAATTCCAGTGGCTGCACCGTAAAACCATCAGTAGTAAACAGCACATCACCCCCATCGAGCGCAATCGGAACAGCATCAGCCTGCGTATCAAGCTCAAACATGGCAAGATCCGGATTCGCAAGATGGCGTGCAAAAATCTCTTCGATAAGTTCGCGCATGTATCGACCGCCATTACCGTGCGCCAGAGAGATGTGTGTATCTTGCATTTTTGTTCCTGTTAATTATTGTTTAACCATTAAATTTTTGGAAAACACAAAATATAAACTGTCCGCGAATAGCTTTTAATATCTATTTTTTGTATATCCATATTCCATAACCTGCCCGAAACTGATAGCCGCATCATTGACCGGTATCAACTCAGGCAGACAAACTTCAAAACCATCGCCCGACAATAATGTCATCGCTTTTTCAGTTAAAACACGGTTCTGAAACACACCACCGGAAAAACTAACCGTATTCACACCATGTTTTTCACGAATCGTTTTTGCCTGCTGCAAGATAGAGTGGGCTAACGAATTATGAAATAATGAGGCGCGTTCATTTACACTTAAAGCAGAATCTAACATAGCCTGAATCAATGGCTTCCAATTTATTATCAACAAGTTATCGCTAACTTCTAATTCAGTTTCGAGATTAAGGCCCACATAATCATTAGCGTGTTCTTCAGTATTTTCACACAAAGCCTCGAATTCCATCGGCCCCTGCCCTTCAAAACTGGCGCTACTACACACTCCGGTGAGTGCCGCCGCCGCATCAAATAAACGCCCGACAGATGTTGATTGCGGTGCGTTGATTTTTTGCTGCCATGCCCGCTTTATCATTGAATGCAACATTGGATCTTTTTCAGGTATGTCGTCATAGTCCAGTCCGGTTTCCCAGCATAATGCCGCAGCACTTCGCCAGGGTTGTCTTCCTGCTTTATCACCACCGGGCAGGTTAAATGATTTCATCGTGGCAACGCGTTGCCAGGCACCTGGTTTACCAAGAAAAGTTTCCCCACCCCAGAGTGTGCCGTCTTCACCATAACCGACACCGTCCCAGGTAAACACAATGACAGGACTATCATTCGAGATGGCCGTTTCACATTCATAATAGGCAGCCGATGCATGTGCATGGTGATGGTATACATTGTGAACGGGCAATTTCTGTTTATTTGCCCAGCGTGTTGTTGTGTAACCGGGGTGCGCGTCACTGACTATCCGCTCAATCTTAACAGCATAAAGTTTCTGCAAATCAATAATTGAATCTTCGAAAACATGCAGAGCGCGAACAGATCCCATTTCTCCAATATGTGGTGAAATAATGGCCCGGTTTTTCCATGCCAGTGTGAAGGTGTTTTTCATCTGTGCACCCACTGCGAGAATTGGCGCCTCCAGTTCAAACGGCAGTGTCAGCTCGATCGGTGCAGAACCGCGACCGGTTCGTATCGGTCTGGCTTTACCGGCGATAGTTCTATAAACCGGGTCATCAGCCGGCCGCTCTATCGGTCGGTTATGATGCAGGTAGGCATCGGCCACATGATCAAGGCGTTTTTCAACGTCCTGATTATCTATCAGCACCGGTTCACCACTGATATTTGCCGATGTGGCAATCAACGGTCCAGCAAATGCATTCAGCAGTAAATGGTGCAAAGGACTGTACGGCAGCATCATGCCAATTTCAGTTAACCCTGGCGAGATTTTCTCAGATAAAGTAGTGTCTTCAGAAGCTAAACCACTTTTTTCTACCAACAAAATCGGTCTCGCTGGCTGCAACAGAAAATCTTTATCATTTTCACTTAGTGTCACAAACTTTTCTGCATACTCAAATGGATTATCAAGCGGCGCAGGAAATATAATCGCCAGCGGTTTATCTGGCCGCGGTTTCTTGTTGCGTAGATGGTTAACCGCTTCTGTATTGCCAGCATCACACATCAGGTGATAACCGCCAATACCTTTAACTGCGACTACTCTCCCCTGCTTTAACGCGTCTACCGTATTTCCAAGTGCCGTTTCATTATCATTGATACTACTATTCTCATCAATAAACGTAAGTGAAGGTCCGCATTTTGCACAGGCAACGGGTTCAGCATGAAAACGACGATTAATCGGATCTTCATATTCAGACCGGCATGATGGGCATAACTCGAAACCTGCCATGGTTGTATTAGGCCGGTCGTATGGCAAACTTATGATCAATGTGTATCGTGGCCCACACTGAGTGCAGTTGATAAACGGGTAATGGTAACGACGATCTGACGGGTCGTTTAATTCTGCGAGACAGTTATCACACAGGAAAAGATCGACCGGCACGCTTATGTGCACCTCATCCGCGCCCTCAACCTGGGCCTGGCTGTGCAGAATACTGAAGGTCTTAAACTCGCCAACGTCTGTTTGCCTGTCTGCTTCGAGTTTGGGTTTTGCCAGTGGCGGTTTTTTAGCGAATATATCGGCGAGAAAATCATCCAGATTTTGAGACCGGCCCTGAACATGAATTTCTACCATACCGACACAGTTTCTAACCCAGCCGGTAAGTTTATGCTCTGCAGCCAGTCGATAAACAAAAGGCCTGAAACCAACACCTTGTACCTGACCGGATAACACCAGTTTTCTGGCTGAAACAGCAGGTTTTGTTTGTAGTTCACTATTTAAACAGGTGGCCATATTCCGGGAATCTGATTTTACTTTACAATTTTTTTGGACCACAGAGACACAGAGGAAAAATATTTATTTGACTGTTTCTTGTTTTCCTGACAGAAAATAATAAAAAGTTTTCCTCTGTGTACTCTGTGCCTCTGTGGTGAAAAGCTTTTTTAGCTTTATTTGGTATAAAAAATCGTTAACCAGCTGCTTTCTTTACTGGTTCTTTGTTAGCAGCTTCACGCAACCCACCTGCCCACCAGATTCTACAGGCACCTTCATCTGAAACCATACACGGTCCTATCGGATTTCTGGGTAAACACGCCTTGCCAAACAGCCTGCATTCATTGGGATAAATTTTACCGAGAACAACCTGCGCGCAATCACAACCCGGTGGCATCTGTCCGGCGCGTTTGCGGGCATCATCTGCATAAGAAGGAAACAGTTTTCTGGCATCATGTTGACTATAAGCTTCTTCCAGCATGTAACCTGATGATGGAATAATACCCACACCGCGCCAGTTAGCATCATAAACATTCATCGCTTTATTTAGATGTGCCTGCGCGGATTTATTGCCACCGGCCTTTACCAGCTCCGGATAACAGTTATCCAGAAAATAACGGTTCTCATTAAGCTGGCGCAAGGTTGAATACATCGCAGCCAGCAGGCTATCAGGTTGAAAGCCAGCCACGGCAGTCGGTATATTGTGTTCCTTTACTACAAATTCCCATTCCTCCGGTCCCATAATCGTGGAGACATGACCGGGCGCAATTAACGCATCAAATCCGGGCTCTCCCGATTCCAGCAGCATGGCCACTGCAGGCCAGGTCAAACGACCGGACAACAGTATGGATAGATTTTCAGGCACGCCCTCTACCATCATCGCTGCCACCGGTGCCGTGGTGGTTTCAAAACCAGCAGCAAAAAACACCACGGCTTTGTTTGCATTGGCTTTGGCGATGGCTACTGCTTCAGTGGGTGATGCTATTGGCCGGATGTCAGCGCCCTGAGCTTTGGCCTGCTCCAGTGTTCTCGCTTTGGCTTTTGGCACGTTGACTGGCACCCGCAACATATCACCAAAAGCCAGAAGAATAATATCTTCATTCAATGCTAGCTGAATGGCTTCAAAAATATCCTCTTCCGGACAAATGCATACCGGGCAACCGGGGCCCGGAACCAGCTCAATATAATCAGGCAATGCCTTACGCAACCCTGCCATGGTAATGGAACGTTCATGGCCGCCGCAGACATTCATGATTTTTACCCTGTCTTTTTTGTGCGGTAAAGCGTGAATGCGCTCAAGCCATTGTTTTGCAACAGTTTTCATGATCCTGTTGTTATGATCCTGTTGTTATGATCCCGTTGTCATGATCGTGTTGTCATTCTCTTGTCGTCATTACAAAATTCTTTTTTCTTCATGCTCATGGTGGTGATGCGGCTCCTGATGATTATGCCGCCCGGAGACAACCGGATGCTGTTCAAGGTATGTTTTACGAGTTTCTATTTGCTTATTAATCCAGTCAAGCCACTGCGGCATGCCAGATTTATCTTTGGCGGAAAGTTCCATTACTGGAGCCGTACTGGCGATATCATGCAAGTAACGTTTTGCATTTTCAGGTTTAAAATCATCGAGTATCGGCAACAGGTCGCTTTTACTAATCATAACCAGGTCAGCAGCACGGAACATAACCGGGTATTTTGCCGGTTTGTCGTCACCTTCCGGGACAGAGAGCAAGACAACATTCAAATGCTGACCCAGATCAAAACTTGCTGGACAGACCAGGTTGCCGACGTTTTCGATAAACACAATATCAAATTCAGCAAGATCGAGATTATGCAAGGCCTGGTGAATCATGTGTGCATCCAGGTGACAGGCACTGCCGGTAGCAATCTGAATAGCCTTAACACCAAGTTTACGAATGCGCTCGGCATCGTTCTCGGTTTCAAGATCGCCTTCGATAACCGCTATTTTGATATTGCTGTTCGAGTTCAGGCCGAGCTGCTGGATAGTCGCTTCAAGCAGCGCTGTTTTACCCGCACCGGGTGATGACATTAAATTGATTGCCAGGACATTAGACTGATCAAAATGTTCACGGTTGTGTTTGGCCGTGTGATCATTTTCGTGCAGCAGACTGTGCAATACAGACACCGCTTCTTTACCGCTTTCGGTTTTTTGAAGTTTACCACCCGGTCGAATCAGGCCTTCGTTACCGTGAGTTATATTGCATCCGCAGGTATCACACATAGGGTACTCTCCAAATATGTTTATTTTTTTTCTAAATCACTATGATGCATATATCATCTATAGCGACTATATAACAACAAGTCAAAAGTTATAAGTTGTTAAACTTAAAACTTAAAACCAACATCTAGTGTACAGATTTTTCTGCTGTTTCTTTAGCTTTTTCAAGCTCTACGCTCATCAGCATCATTTCATCACCACTAATTAACGTTGTTCGCCAGTCACCGCATTGTTTACAAATTAATTTGTTTGGCAAAGCATCCGACTCACTGCCGCACTGAGAGCATTTAACTTTAATCGCAAGATATTCTATAACAAGCTCTGCATCCGCAGCAACCGTTCCAGCGCTGGCAATGGGATAGGCATTTTTAAGCAATTGGGCTTCAACACCCGACAATGGGCCCATGCCAATAACAATAGAGGTCACTCTCTGTGCATCACGTTCCAGGGCAATGCTCTCAACCTGGTCAATTAACGACTGACAGATAGCAAGCTCATGCATATCTAGGGTACCTCTGATTAAGTCTCATAAAGTTCTGCGGGCTTTTAAGCGTGCCCAAGTTGTTATATTCGTGGCAAGGCATGTTTCGCGATGAATGCTCATTGCATTCATAAGAAGCATAACGCAGAAGATGTGCGCTTAAAAGCCCGCCCCGTGGGGCGCTGCCCAAAAACCAGACTCTACGTTATTGCTTCTTACCATGCAGTAAGCATGCTTTCAAAACAATGCCTTGATTCTGGCTTTTGGGCAGCGCCAGAATTTATGATACTTAATCAGAGGTACCCTGGAACTAATCCGCCGCCAGCATCTCATCATACAGCTCCCACGCTGTCTGTGCTTCCTGCGGAGAAATCCTCTGAATAGCATAACCAACATGCACCACAATAAAATCATCCACCTCGAGTTTGTCGTCCTGCATCATAAACAGGCTGACATCGCGCTCAACACCTTTGGCCTCACAACGCGCCATAAAGCCGTCGATGGATTTAATTTGCATGGGTATGCCAAGACACATAAGTTACGACCCTAAAAAAACCATTTAAAAAGTAAGTGCTTAAAAACCAAACTGTTAATACCTATTTAACTTTTGAAAATGCATCAATAATTTGACATATGTCAATAAGAGTAGCACGATACACTGATAAAAAGTATATAGAAATTACAGGAAGCTCGATGAACCGTAATGATACTTTAATCCTTGGAATTGGCAACACCTTACTTACAGATGAAGGTGCGGGCATCCATGCACTCAACCTCCTTAAATTAGAACATCCTGATATACCCAACTTAACTTTCCTTGATGGCGGTACGCTTAGCTTCACTTTAGCGGTATGGATCGAGGATTGCAGCAATCTACTCGTTTTTGATGCCGCTGAATTAAATCAGCCCGCAGGCACAGTTCAGACTTTTACTGGTGATGCCATGGATAATTTTCTTGGCACTTGCAAACACAGCGCCCATGAAGTCGGCTTGCTGGACCTGATTGATATCGCACGCATCACAGGGCATCTTCCGGAAAATCGGGCCTTGATCGGAATCCAGCCGGAAACAATGGGCTGGGGCATGCACCCTGGCAAAGCCGTTGAAAAAGCACTGAATCAGGCAGTAAATGAAGCTGTAAAAATCATTAAACAATGGCAGGAAATTAATATAGATCAAGTTATGGCGTCTAGCGCTTAATATAATAATTGTAATAAATGAAATATAGATATATCTGACAGAGGGGAACGACAGTGGAACAAACAATACTAATCCCGATAGATGGCTCTGAATCTGCTGAAGAGACTACGCTCTATGTGCAGTCGATATCACCTAAAGAGAAAACTCGTATCGTTCTTTTGCATGTAACCCCCAATGTGAATACAGCAAATGCTTCAATTGATACTGTTCCACATGTCAACAAGATATACGACATCCTGATGCAACTAGGCTGGAGCGTTGATATCGAAACTCGCATGGGTAACCCGGTTTCGGAAATTCTAAAAATGGCAATATTGTTACCTGCCACCTTGCTATTTATGTCTACACATGGTCGTTCTGGCCTTGAGCGTATCCGTGAAGGCAGTGTCACTGAACAGGTATTGAAACAATCACCCTGCCCAGTTTTTATTCTGCACAGTACGCGCGCAGCACCGACTGATAATCGTACTGAAAATTTATTTAAACGCATCCTTGTGCCTCTGGATGGCACTGATGCTTCTTCGGCGATACTTGAATGTGTTGAACGCTTTGCAAAGTTGCATGATGCAGATGTGATTCTGTTTCACGACGAGATGGAACATATCGAATCTGAACAGGAAAAGACCGCCATCAAGGTAAAACTGCAGGATCAAAGTGTTGAACTGGCAAACACCGGCCTGACAGTTTCACTTGATATGTCCACGTATAAAAGACCGATACGTGAAATTTTAAACAGGATCGATGAAATGAATATTGATCTTGTTTCTATGGTAACACATGGTGATAAAGGCGAAAGACGTGCGATGGATGAATCAGTTACTGCAGAAATTATTCGGCATTCAAACTGCCCGCTACTGGTGTGGTCTGCAGAACCGCAGTGCCCCATTGTTTCTTAAGTATCGGTAAGTTGAACTAACGAGAAGATTGATTATGACTGATGCGGTTATACCAGTGACGGGAGAGGCCAAGTTTAACATCCATATTGGCGATGAACTGACACAGAATGTTAAACCGCTATTGCATGAGATCAGACATGCACTGGATAAGCTTATAGAAACAGGCGATACCACCATTATAGATTTACGCAGTATCCCACTTGCGCCCGGTGAAGAAGACAAAATTTTAAATAAGCTGGGTCGCGGTGAAGTTCTGGCACAACTTGATGCACTGGGTTTAAGTGAAATCATCGAAACTCGGTATACAGGTGTATGGCTTGTTACTCACTATAATGATGAAAATCACATCATCAGTCGTTTTATTGAAGTGACAACCATGCCGGAGATTCTCTGTTCGCAAACAGAGGATATTATGGCTGCATATAGCAGTCTTACCCTGGATTTGGACGAAAACCAAGAGACTAATTAGTCACCGGTGGAGAAAAAGTATGACAGACCAAACAAATTATAAAGATAAATCCCCTGCTGATCTTATTCAAGCTGGGACAATTCAGCCCGGGGACAGCCAGTTTGATAATACACTTGGGGAAACCTTGCGTAGCCAGGGAATATCACGCCGCAGCTTTCTAAAGTTCTGTGCCGCAACAGCGTCGATGATGGCGTTATCACCGGCGATGATACCGAAAATCGCGCATGCACTGGAGAGTGCAAGAAGACCGTCTGTTATCTGGCTGTCTTTCCAGGAATGTACCGGCTGTACCGAGTCACTGACTCGCGCGCACACCCCTACGGTTGAAAGCCTGATTTTTGACACCATCTCGCTGGACTATCACCATACGCTGCAGGCGGCTGCAGGCCATGCGGCTGAAGCTGCACGTGAAGCGGCTATGGAAGAAAACTTCGGCAAATATTTACTGATCGTTGACGGTTCCATACCAATGGGCAACCCGGGTTATTCCACCATTGCCGGCATCAGCAATTATGATATGTTGATGGACACTGCCAAAGGCGCTGCTGCTATTGTCGCGGTCGGTACCTGTGCGACATACGGCGGCATACCACATGCCGACCCGAATCCGACCGGTGCGGTTTCAGTAGGCGACCTGATCAAAGACAAACCAATTATTAATGTACCAGGCTGCCCACCGATCCCTGTGGTGATCACCGGTGTGCTTGCACACTTTTTAACTTTCGGAACCATTCCCGAACTTGACCATATCGGTCGCCCTAAAGTATTTTATGGACAAAGTATTCATGACCGCTGTTATCGTCGACCTTTTTATGACAAAGGCCTGTTCGCAGAAACATTTGACGATGAAGGTGCAAGAAAAGGCTGGTGTCTGTACAAACTTGGCTGCAAAGGTCCTACAACCTACAACGCCTGCGCCACCACCAAATGGAACAACGGCACCAGCTTCCCGATCGAATCCGGTCATCCCTGCCTGGGCTGCTCGGAACCTGATTTCTGGGACGGCGGCGGTTTTTACAAGGCACTTTCAATGCCGACAGAAAATATTACTCAAACAGCTATTTATACAGCAGCAGGCGCAGCGGCTGCCGGGGTTGCTCTGGGAGCAATGAACCGGAGCAAAAAGAACAGTGCCATTGCAGCACATGACAAAACGACAATAGATGACCTGGAAAAATGACTGGAAAACTAAAGCGGCAAACATCACTAGCAGAAGCGATGGCACTGCAAATAGAAGAATTGAAATGAGGAAAAAATAATGAGTGAAATTGAGTTCCTGAACTGGGTACGTGGCCCGGGATTTCAGATTGCAACCATCATCTTTGTTGCCGGGGTAATTATACGTATTGCTGAAATTTTACTACTGGGTCGTAAAACAAATTTAGCAGAAGCCAAAGGCTCCGAAATGCGTAGCGGGCTTCGCACTATCGTCTCAAGATCTATTCCGGATAAAGGCACTTTTCAACGTTCAATGTTTACTGTTGTCGCCGGATACATTTTTCATATTGGTTTATTTGTAACGATATTTTTATTTGCACCGCATATACTGATGTTTAAAGATGTTTTCGGTTTCGGCTGGCCGTCTTTACCGACACCGGTAGTTGATGCAGTGGCAGTAGTGACTATCATCGCGCTGCTTGCCGTATTAACACATCGTATGCGCAACAATGTGCTTAAATTTCTTACTACCACAGAAGATTATATTGTCTGGCTGGTCACCATAGCACCGCTCATTACCGGTTATATAGCTTTTCACCGCATCGGTTTGACCGCGCCGACATTGCTCGGCATTCATATTCTCAGCGTCGAACTATTACTTATCGTGTTCCCTTTTACCAAACTAATGCACACCTTCACGGTTGTTTTGTCACGCTGGTACGGCGGTGCCATTTCAGGATACAGAGGAGTTGAATCATGAGCGCATCATTAGAAAAAGGCATTAAAGCGCTAAAAGAACAGGTTGATTCTAGTGTCGCAGCATTTTTCAGTAGCTGTGTGCATTGTGGTATGTGTGCCGAGGCCTGTTTATTTTATACGGAAACCGGTGATGCGGACCGTACCCCGATCAATAAAACCGAACCATTGCGCCGTATCTGGAAATCAGAATACACACTGCTTGGCCGCATTGGTAAAATGTTTGGCCTGTCAGCAAAGGTTGATGATAAATTACTCAGTGAGTGGGAGACGCTGGTATATGACAGCTGTACCCTCTGCGGACGCTGTACCATGGTCTGCCCGGTCGGCATTGACATCACCTTAATGATTCGCAAAACACGTGAAGGTATGGCTGCTGCCGGGCATGCGCCGAAAGATCTAATCGGTGCGACTAAACGCGCAGTAACCATTGGTAGTCCAATGGGCGTGAAGCTGCCGGCTTTGATGGCACAGATCAAGCACGTGGAAAAAGATACCGGTTTAAAAATACCGGTTGATGTTGTCGGCGCTGAATACATGTTGCTGTTGTCCTCGATGGAAATTATGAACTTTCCAGAATTTATCGAAGCCATCGCAAAAATATTTGATAAGGCAGGTGCCAGCTGGACCATTTCATCTGAAGCCTTTGAAGCCACCAACAGTGGCGTTCAGATTGGCGTGTCAGATATAGCTGCCGAACTGGTACAACGTATTGTTGACGCGGCTGAAAAGCTGAAAGTTAAAACCGTAATCAGCCCTGAGTGCGGTCATGCTTACATGGCTATTCGTTGGGATGGCCCTAACCTTGTCGGCAAAGCCTTTAACTTCAAGGTAAGACATATCCTTGAAATACTCGATGAATTTCGCAAAGATGGCCGCCTGAAAATCAGCGGCAAAGAGGAACAGCGTCTTACCTATCATGACCCCTGCCAGATATCACGCCGCGGTGGTGTTATCGATCAGCCTCGCAATCTTATCAACATGTTTTCTGACAACTTCGTTGAGATGCCGGATACAGGAAAGATGAACTGGTGCTGTGGTGCAGGTGGCGGTGTTAGTGCAAATGGACGCGCCGATGAAATCAGACTAAAAGTTTTCCAACGTAAGAAAGATCAGCTTGATGAAATAAAACCCGACATCATTGTCAGCGCCTGTTCTAACTGCCGCATTCATCTTGAAGACGGGCTGGAAGAATACCACATGGATATACCACTAATAAGTCTGACTGAAACGCTTGCAGACCACCTGGCAGAAGACTAAAGATTGACAATGAATACCTGGAGCAAGATGAAATGAGCCAAATAACCAATGATGCTGAATTCAAACAGGCATTAAAAAATCTCGATATAACACAGCAACGTGTTGTCGCCGGGAAATTTGTTGAGCATGTACTTCCACTGAGTAATGATAAACGCATAAAGCGTATTATTAAAATCGCAACTGACAGTGACGCTTCGCAGGATGAAATGAACGACGCACTGAGATCTGCCAAAGCTGCAACAATGGACAGTCATACACGTTGTGGATCTGAGGGCAACTGGACAGACCAGGCAGGTTATTTTGTTGCCCGTGCCGCCGTCGCTGCAGTGACTCCACAGGCACAGTCAAGAACCAGCGGCCCTGCATGGCAGGCAGCGATGAGCTGCCGAATGGCACAGACCAGCCTGCTTATAGACAATGAGTCTGACGTAGTAACAGCAAACTCAGAAAATGAATGGCAGTACAGCATACTGTCAGATTATCTGAGCTCATAAACGAAAGTCTATAAGCGAAAGTCATGACTTATATTGTAAAGCGAAATTCATAAGAAGAGAGAGTAAACATGAGCGAATCCGGTGAAAACGAAAGAATTGTAGTTGACCCGATCACCCGAATCGAAGGTCATCTGCGAATTGAAGCACAGATGGATGGCAACAAAATTGAGAAAGCCTATTCTTCTGGCACCATGGTACGCGGTATTGAAGTCATTCTTCAGGGTCGAGATCCGCGAGACGCCTGGGCATTCGCACAGCGTATCTGCGGTGTCTGCACACTGGTGCATGGCCTGGCATCTATTCGTTCAGTGGAAAACGCGCTTAGTTACAAAGTGCCAAAAAATGCTGACCTGATTCGCAACCTGATGGCTGGTGCACAGTACATTCACGATCATGTTATGCATTTTTATCATTTACATGCACTTGACTGGGTCGATGTGGTATCTGCCTTAAGTGCTGATCCAAAAGCAACATCAGAGCTTGCACAGTCACTGAGTAATTACCCAAAATCTTCGCCCGGTTACTTCGCCGACCAGCAGAAGAAACTGAAAGGTTTTGTTGAAGCCGGACAACTTGGCATTTTTGCCAAAGCTTACTGGGGGCATCCTGCTTACAAATTGCCACCTGAAGCTAACCTGATGGCCGTCTCGCATTACCTGGAAGCACTTTCCTGGCAGCGTGATGTAGCACGTTTGCACACCATATTCGGTGGCAAGAACCCGCACCCTAATTTTGTCGTCGGTGGTGTACCCTGTGCTATAGACCTGAATTCTGATTCAGCGATTAACATGAAAAAGCTGTCGCAGGTACAGGATATCATCAACCAGATGAAAACCTTCGTCGACCAGGTATATGTACCTGATACTTTAGCGATTGCCAGCTTCTATAAAGACTGGGGCAGCCGTG
Source organism: uncultured Gammaproteobacteria bacterium (assembly GCA_963759005.1). Classification (GTDB taxonomy): domain Bacteria; phylum Pseudomonadota; class Gammaproteobacteria; order SZUA-229; family SZUA-229. Next base: position 34,641 of record CAVWXQ010000037.1, on the reverse strand, counting down.
GTGAAGGTCTGGGCAACTTCCTGACCTATGGTGATTTCCCGTCTAACGGTATGGAAGACGTTGCCGGTTACATGATTCCACCCGGCGCAATATTAAACCGTGACCTCAGTAGTATACATCCTGTGGACATGAATGATCCGAATGAAATTCAGGAATTCGTTTCACACTCATGGTATGACTATGAAGGCGGAAAAGATACCGGTCTGCATCCTTACGATGGCGAGACCAGGTTTAATTACACCGGCCCTAAACCACCGTATGATCATCTTGATGTTGAGCAGTCTTATTCATGGTTGAAATCGCCACGCTGGAAAGGCCATTCGATGGAAGTGGGTCCACTGGCACGTGTGCTGATGTTATATGCGACTGGACATGAACAAACCAAAGAACTGGTCGGCATGACACTGAACAAACTCGATGTACCGGTAGATGCACTATTCTCTACACTTGGGCGTACCGCCGCGAGAACACTAGAAACCAAAATCTTTGCCGATGCCATGCAGGGCTGGTTCGATGACCTGGTCGTTAACATCAAAGCCGGAGAAACCCGGACCTTTAATGAAGTTTTATGGGAACCTTCGTCATGGCCAAAACAGGCGCAGGGTGTTGGCGTTATGGAAGCACCACGTGGTGGCCTGGCACACTGGATCGTCATCGAAGACGAGATGATCAAAAACTATCAGTGCGTCGTACCCAGCACCTGGAATGCCGGTCCGCGTGATGCTAACGGTGTACCGGGTGCTTATGAAGCTGCGCTTGAAGACAATCATGAATTGCATGATCCAAAACAACCGGTGGAAATCCTGCGCACTATTCACAGCTTCGATCCCTGTATTGCCTGTGCGGTACATTTAACCGACCCGGATGGCGAAGAAATTATTAAGATAAAGGTGAAATAATGAAAAAATTACTGATCTCTAAATTATCACTGACGCTATTATTACTGGTTTCTACATCAGCGATGGCACACACTGGTCATTTATCAAATGAATCGGTGCATGGTTTACTTCATGTTGAACATATTATTATGCTTGCAGCAGCTGGATTAATAATTTACCTAATAAAAGTATCAAGCAATAAATAGCACTGTTGGCGACATTAAAAGTAACATTAACTATTTCTGTAAAAATGCCTGGCAATTATTGCCAGGCATTTTTTTGTTTCATCTAATATAAAACACTACATGTACTCATTTCCATTCAATACCAGGTCACGGTATTTGTAGTCCATAGCAGATGATATTTCAATTCCAGACAGTATGACTACCACGCTTATAATCTTTGATTAGTTCAGTTTGGCATCCGTCGCATATAGGCGAGGAGTTGACTGACCCCCTATCGGGGACTTTAAAAAAAAATGACATAGTCAACCATCATTCGGGAATAACCATAGGGCACCTCTATTAATTGCTTGTACCCTATAGTGCTTTTTCTGTTTTTTTAAGTATCATAGTTTAATACACATTAAAAAAAGGAGAATCAAATGAGCACAGACAATAATCCAAACATCACACCTGCTCCTGACGGCCCTTATATTGTAAAAAACCTGAAAAACTTAACTAACCAGAAAGGTTCGATCAACATCGAGGAAACAATAGCGCTGTGTCGATGCGGACGGTCATCAAACAAACCCTATTGTGACGGCTCTCACACAAAAATCGGCTTTACATCTGTCAACCAGAAACAGCATTTAGAAAATAAACAAGACCACTATGTTGGCAAAAAAATAACCATCCACGATAATCGTAGCATTTGTGCGCATGCGGGGTATTGCACCGATAACCTGCCATCCGTTTTCCGAATGAAGCAGGAGCCGTGGATTGCCCCGGATGCGGCAAGCAAAAAAGAGATCATCGCTGCAGTGAAGAAGTGTCCGTCAGGTGCGTTAAGTTATACCATCGATAATATCGAAAACCACAATCAGGATAACGAACCGGGTATTTTTATTGCACAAAACGGTCCCTACGTTGTATCTGGTTGCCCTGACTTAGATGATACAACATGGGCAGAAGGTGCAACCAAACAACAATATACGTTATGTCGATGCGGCGCCTCAAACAACAAGCCATTTTGCGATGGCTCTCATTGGCCTATTGAATTTAAGATGATAATAATTAAAAGGGAGTAAATCAGGGCCAAACAGCACATTAACTAACGATATAACCATCATCACCAAAGTTTATCTTAGCGTGTTCACTTTTATTACGTTGTACACCATCATATTCTGCAATTAATGGCAGCGCTAAGGCAACGTCCTCATCAGCCACCTGGACATTGGCAAAATCAAAAACTGCTACGTCACCTACACCACCCTGTAAATAATAACCACCAACATGCGTTTCAATGCCGTTAGCATTTAACATACCCGCTACAATATGAGCTTCGATAATGTCTCTGGCTTGATATATTATTTTCATAAATTAAAGAATAACATGAATGATAACGACAGGATTACAGTTAAAAAAAATAATCATCATCATAGACAACGACCCTTTTTAGGGTTCCTGGGATTTTTTGAGCTGCCTGCAACTTACTTCAGTAACTGCTCTTGCTTAACCCTACTACAGTACTTCCGTGTACATATTATTCAGGCTTACGATTGGGTACCAAAAAACCACTGATAAAAAACAGTATAACGATTAATAGCATTAGTTTATTTTTCACCTTATTGATCCAGTAAAAGTCGTTTAGTATAACAATGAATATTGCCTATAAATATGGCCTATTTAGGTAATATCTCTGCTTTTGGTGCGTTCCAGGACATATATTTTTTCAGGTTTGGCACATAGATCCTCATGGTGAGAGCCATGTTTTCATCTTTACGATTAATGGGCAGCCAGTTTTCAGCAGGCACACCTTCAGGCTGCTTCGCTGAAATATAAATATCAATACCACCTTTATCGTTCAGCTTCATGCCTGCATTCTCTCCCACGCTGTATTTCTTGTTATCGTTAGGAATAAAAAATCCATTCTGCATGTCATACAGGGTAAGTGACCAGAATGCATTGGCGGGAGGAAGTTGGTCTTTGCTCATATGGATGACGTAGTCATTTTGCGCATTCAGTGGCATGCCATCTACTGTAGATACACTAGGATAGCTTGCTTCTTCCAGGGGCAGACCGATAGGTCCGATAACTGAAACGAGGACCAGCGCATCGAGATCTGTCTCTCCCTTTGCTCTCAGTATGCGTGGCGCATATGAAATAAACAGCTCTGGCTGTGTCAGCGTCGCGAGCATCTCTGCCTGCACCTTGAGAGAAGCCTGGCGGAATCGCTCACCATCAACCTCTGCAACAGTCGCCTCGTCATAGACCCTGCCCGGCTCAACGCCTAAAGGTTTGTATGCTGCCAGCACGGCCTGATCAAGCTCATCATCCGGGTCAAAGGTATTCTGGTTGAACACAAACTGCATCACCTCGAGCAGATTATCACCAAAGACGTCGGCGTCAGTTTTTCCATATGCCGGGAACACGACATCATCGATCGGTTTGGCTTTGCCACCTTTATATTCGCAGAGCGTTTGTAACTTTACAGACCGCATCTGCATGGCAATTTTTTTGAACCTCTCGGGTTCTGTAGAATGCGGCATCACGCGGAACGCAGCACCTGAAAAATCGCCGGTCATCTCAAAGATATGATCGACACCTTCGACCGGCTCGCCGCTATATCCTTCTGTTCGTGCGGTATAAAAAAGAATCTTTTCCGATTTGTTAAAATCACCCTTACGAGTAGTCAACGGCACATTGACATAGTGGTCGTATCCAAAAGCCATCAGCGATACGTACTTTGAATAGAATGCCGGCACATCCAGGATAACAGGGTCTTTACGCAGATCCATATAACATCCGATGTAAAGTGTGTCATTATTAACGCGTGCAATCGATTTTTCTGTATGATCCTTAAGCGTGGTATCAGCTGCACAGTTATTCCAGCCGACACTTAATGGATTACGGAGATCCGTGGCAAACTTGTTAATGACATTGTACAGAGCTACGTACTGATAAGAACGCCGTACGATATTATCAACCTGCTCATCGCTTAGTTCCAGCGCTGCGACTCTAGCTACCTCACCGGCAGCTGTCACACCAACTGTAGCAGTAACTGCCGGAGCCTCTCCATCCTTATCACAGGCAGATAGCAGTGATAATCCAGCCAGGATAGTGGCGATAAAAATAGATGATTTTAGATTTTTCATTATGTTGCCCTTCGGAATTTCGAAAAAACAGACAAATTAATTAAAACATATTGTGAGTTCACAATACTTCTATTAGAACTTGATGCCAAGTCCAGCATACGTGCCGCTGGTAGTTATATCCCACTTTATATCATCCTTCGTGTTGTCCTGATAGAGATGGCGATAACCGAATTTTGCACTGATTGATTGACTGAACTGCCAGTTCACCCCTGCTATCAGCTGATAGGTGAGATCTGAACCCCCGGCACCAATATCAGCATAACCCACGAAGTTCAACTTATCGGCAGACGGTGCTTTCACCTTTGCGGCTATTGCTGCATCCCACCAGTTATCTTTTCGATTGTAATCCCTCTGTTAGGCGGGATATTGAAAATATCAGAAAAGAAATTGCCGTTTTCCGAATGCTTACAGCGGAGCGATTTAATTCTACAGAGTATGCCGGTGCAGGAAGCCTTATCGATCAGACATATGACCATGTTTTTCTTAACATCGTACGTCAGATAGATGTTGTTGCTGAGAAATTAAAGATGCTGAGGAATAATGACCTTGAACGGTTTCATCTTATACAGAATGTACTTATTTTATTGGTTTTAAGTGCGGGCATTCTGGTTTCTTACCTGTTATACAGTTATCAAAAACGCTTGATTATCTCTCTGAACAAACAGATTGAAAATAAAGTTCGCTTTCATGATATTGCACTTTGCGGAGGAGACTGGATTTGGAAGTGAATGCGGACGTCCGCTATACCTTTGCCAGCGATAATGTGAAGGATATTATGGGATATTCTACGGATGAAATTATTGGCCACACACCTTTTGAGTTTATGCCGGCTGAAGAAAGTGAACGTATTGCCGGACTATTTGCCGACATTGTGTCTAAACAGGAAAAGATTACTGACCTGGATAACTGGAATATTCACAAAAATGGAAAACTTGTCTGTTTGCGAACTAATGGTGTCCCTGTTTTTGATGCTAATGGTTTAGTAACAGGTTATCGAGGCGTAGATAAAGATGTGACCGAGCAGTTGTTGATGGATGAGCGTATGGCGAAGAGCCAGAAAATGGATGCACTTGGAAAACTTACCGGCGGTATCGCTCATGACTTTAACAATATACTTAGTATGATCACTGGAAATGCAGAGCTTTTAAAATATGAAGTATCTGATGATGTGAATTCAAATAAATATGTTGATTCAATCATCCAGGCAGGTGATCGTGCAAAAAAACTTGTAGCAAAACTACTGGCATTTTCAAGTAAAGAAATTACTTCAGCAAGTACAGTAGATATTAATCAGCTATTAAGGGATGGCCAGCATATGCTGGAGAGTACATTAACAGCTCGAGTTAACCTGCATTATGAGCTTGAAGCTGATTTATGGCAGGTGCTTCTGGACATTGGCGCACTTGAGGACGCTATACTGAACATAGCTATCAATGCTATGCATGCCATTTCGGATACGGGCTCGGTTACCATTGCTACACGTAATGTTAGTTTGAATGATGGAGATGCAAAACAGTTAAACCTGACAAAGGGCGATTATGTCTGCCTCTCATTCTCTGATACGGGCACCGGCATGGACAAAAAGACGCTAGTTAAAATATTTGATCCTTTTTTTACTACCAAAGGTGATGCTGGAACGGGGTTGGGTCTGAGCCAGGTCTACGGGTTTGTGCAGCAATCTAAAGGCGCTATAAATGTATCTTCAAAACTCAATGAAGGAACAAAGATAATAATTTACCTGCCAAGGTGTACCACTACTGAAAGTGTCGATGTAAAGCAGAATGATGATAGTACCAGGGAGTTGTTGCTGACGGGATCTGAAACAATTCTCCTGGTGGATGACAAAGCTGAGTTACGTGATTTGTTAGATGATATTCTTAGCAGAAATGGTTATAAAGTTTTATGTGCAGAAAGTGGTATAAAAGCATTGGAAATACTTGAAACTACTACTTCAGTCGATTTGTTACTTAGTGATGTGATTATGCCCGATATGGACGGGTACGCATTAGCTGCTCAAGTAAAAGAGCGCTATCCTGGGATAAAGGTACAACTGACCAGTGGTTATGCAGAAATGGAGCATGTGAGCAAGGTTGATGAAGATTTGCAACTGAAGCTTTTGACAAAACCTTATAGTTTAGAGTCACTATTACGCTGTATAAGAGAATTGCTTGATGATGCTTAAGGAATCTCTGGTTAAATCAATTAGATTCAGGCATGACATGGTGAAACAATTTAGTTAATACCGCCTCGCCCGTTAAGCGGCTTTTTTGCATTCAATGCTTTCTTTTTCATATTGATTTGACACCTCCAAATTGATGACAACAGTCGGCAGATTCTGTCCAGTCATAATCTCTCTACACGCGGCTGTAAATACAGGGTAATACCTGACATCCGCCAGGGCATGGGATTTCCAGCCCGACAGAACCAGGCGGGTTTAAAAGATCTCATTAAGTAACGATCCTTATAAATCCACTCGGTAATGTGTACAACCGCCATTTGCTGTTGAGTCGTACACCAACAATAGTTCAGCCTGCGTCTGATTTTGCGACAGCAGGGTCATCCCTTCCGCCTTAGCCCCAGCTGACGCACTAATCTCACCCAATAATTTTGCAGGCTGTATCGTCCTGTCAGTTCCGGGTAACTGGTCAGCACCATCCCACCACCATAATTGGAAAGAGCCAGGTGCATCACTGATGGGGCCGGACAGAATCAGAAAACCATTTTCCAGTGACACAATATCACGTATGCCCTGGCCACCAAGATCAACGAAGATTTGTTGATATTTTTTTGGGCTATCAAACTCAAGCAGCCAGACGGGCACCAGGTTATGGCGCAGTAATGGGCCGCGAAACCCCAGATAGATCTGTCCACCAGATATCGTCAGGCCTTCGATATCTATGCCATTTTCCTTACCAGGTATCTTTGTAAAAGGCCCAATAATGGGATCACTTTTCAATAATTTAGAGAGGCTAACAGATTCCGGCTCACCAAATATGCCAGTGGCGTAAAATGGTATACGGTAGAGTCGGTTACGCGATTTCTGCCGATCGATTTTCGCAAAACGTTTTCGATTCTTTTTTACTGTGTTTATGTCAGGCTTAAGCGTTCGTCTACGTCGTGAATGCGAACCTATTGCATACAGAAAACCATTCGCATAATCAACAGCCTCCAGATCTGTCTCGTTCTTCGTCTCAGCCAACTGAATCGAGGACTGGGAGCGCCATTGATTCGCTCCTTCTCTTAAAAACAACTGTAATGCATGTCCCTCATCGCTGCCGATCAGAAGATAATCATCGACAATGACCAGCCCACTAAGGTCTTGATCCTCGATGACCTCGCCAGTTAATTCCACTTCTGCAATTTGCTTAATCATCACCCCTCCATAACCATGAATTCATGGAATTTGTATATTGGGTGTGAGCCCTTAGAATGTCGTATCTGTGTACACGAAAATAAAAAAGTATGACTCATGAAAGACTCTGACCTGTATATTTGATCCTGTTATTTTCTTCAGCCGAAAATAACTTCAATAGTATACGAGGGTTATGCGCCTGCTCGCTTTATACTTTCGAGTACACAGGTGAGAGCAGCCTCGCATAGAAATAATATGAAGTATATGCACCCTTTCTAACCCAAGTCAAACCTGCCTATCGCAATATTAGTAACCTGGTTTAACAGGGTATCAAGTCTAAAGTTTCCGCTCCTCGGTACACCGCTTACAATGAGCAACAAGGATAGTGGAAATGCAAATAGATTGTTTGCAGCAATCATTAGCTTCCATACAGGGAAAAAATAGCCTACGACACCTGTGGTAAATAAACCTAAATTAATCAGTTGACCGCTTGAGAGTCTGTTTAAGTGAAGGATCTTGAAGTAAAAAGAGTTAAATACCCAATTCACCCAGAGGGTGAAGACGCTACAGCATTCATAGCAGCCTTGCCAACTCGCCTGACTAAGCAAAAAAAACGGCAATGGAGCGACCATTGCCTTATTTTTTTGCTACGCCAGTCAAGCCGGCAAGACCACTCTGAAAGCTGTCCACCTGATTATTTTAGGATAAATCTTATTAGCCAAGTTTTTCATGCTAAACGCCAATGTACTGGCGCATTTTGTCAAACAACAGGCGTTCTCGGGCAAGCCCATTATTACTGAATTATTCATAATAAACAAACAGTAATAAAGGAGAGATCAATGAAAAACAAACGAAATCGTGTGGTTATTATTATAGAAGCGCTAATCGCGCTACCTTTAGTTTTTCTACTGTGGAAATTATCAGTAGAATTTGTAAATATATATGGTTTTATAGTTGTTCCAGTCGGTGCGCTTGTTTACTTATTAATATATCTATTAGTCGATAAATTATACTGGAGACAAAGCACAGAACTTGAACAATTACTAGAACGAAAACTCGCTTTTGTTAGCAAAAAAATCTATATCAACGCAAAAAATCGTTAGAAATTTGGCTCTTCAGCGGAATTAGTGGGTAAATATACGTCAGAATTACCGGTCAGGCTGGGTATTGTGTAGGAACCGATAAAGGGCGCGGCAAACGCTGTCGTATTGGAGTTGGTCTTCTTCACCGCTGGCATGGCGCCAATAAGGGCCACCCAGATTATCGACGTAGCTGATGACTAGATCGAAGGCAGACATGTTCTGATCGAATCCAGACTCGCTCGTGTCGCGGATAATTTCTCCCCCTAAAGCCCAGATATAATCGCCATGTTTTTTCACTGTGGATCTGACTCGACCTTTATTCGTCAGGTGGACTAGATATGCCATAAACACGTCTAAAATAAGATGGCCTGCAACCAGATCATGCTCATCACCCATCCATGACTCTGGCCAACTCAGGATATCCGGGAATACGCCTTTAATTTGTTGGATACTTTCCTCGGAAACAAGCGTTTGATATTGATGCTGATTTTGGGAGGTGTCGATGGAACTCATGACGATTTTGAATCAATGTTATAGACAGAAAGGATTTGTTTATCAGGATGCCCGCTTTGTGGGTCAACACAGCCATGAGATCGAAGTCAGCATTGTGCCTCGAAAACGCTCAAAGGCCAACTGTTCCGGTTGTGGTAACCCGTGCCCAGGCTACGACCGACTACCGACAAGACGTTATGAGTTTATACCGTTTTGGGGTTTTAAGGTATTCCTGGTGTATGCAAAACGCCGAGTCCAGTGCGGTGATTGTGGCGTGGTGGCAGAAGCGGTGCCCTGGGCCAGAGGCAAACATCATCTGTGCGATGCCTATATGCTGTATCTGGCTGATTGGGCAAGGAAATTATCCTGGAAAGAAGTCTCACAGCGGTTCAGGACGAGCTGGGAGAAAGTGTTTCACTCGGTTGAGTATGTGGTCAACTGGGGGCTGGAACACCGAGATATGAGTGGCATAACGGCGATTGGTGTGGATGAAGTTCAATGGCATAAAGGTCACCGATATTTAACCCTGGTGTATCAAATTGATTCGGTCAACACCCGGTTACTCTGGATCGGGAAAGAAAGAACAGAGGCTACATTTCAAACCTTCTTTGATCAATTAGGCGAAGAAGCGGTGAAACGGATTGAATACGTTTGTTCCGACATGTGGAAGCCCTACCTGAAAGTGATCAAAGAACGAGCAAGCCATGCGCTTCATATTTTAGACCGGTTTCATATCGTGGCCCGAATGAACAAAGCACTGGATGAAGTTCGCGCATCGGAACATCGAGCGATGAAACAAGACGGGCACGAACCGGTATTGACTAAATCAAGATGGCTTCTACTCAAGCGCCCAGAAAATCTCACGCAAAGGCAGGACACAAGGTTGCAGGAATTGTTGCAATACAATTTGAAGAGTATTCGTGCGTATTTATTGAAAGAAGAGTTTCAACACTTATGGGACTATGTCTCCCCAGCCTGGGCGGGAAAATTTATTGACCAGTGGACAACAAAAGTGATGCGGTCAAAAATAGAACCAATGAAGCGTGAAGCTAAAACAATACGTCGACATAAAGACCTTATCCTCAATTGGTTTATAGCAAAAAAGGCATTTTCATCCGGCGTGGTCGAGGGTTTAAATACCAAGGTGAAACTGACGGTGAGAAAATCGTATGGATTTAGAACCTTCAAATGCACTGAAATCGCGTTGTATCACGTGCTAGGGAAGCTCCCAGTCCCTGAGCTACCCCACGAATTTTACTGACGAGGCGAAATTTAAGCAATTAAACGGCTTCAGACTCAATTGGTTTCTGACAGAAGATTTTGACTATAAGCCTCGCCATAGTGCGAGGTTTTGCTTGTCTAAATAAAACCAATCAAGATCTGTTATTGCTCCAGCCAGTGTGTCAACTTAAAATATTTTGTTTATGAGAAGTCATCCCTGTTAGCAATATATTGATAATGAGATCAGTATTGCTTAATCTCTATAAGACCACACATTATTATTCTATATTAGTAATTGCCAGGTAGCAGCTATGGATTCACCAACGATTTTACTGTTAGCTGCCGATATGATCCTGCTGCTGCACGTATTATTTGTTGCTTTTGTAGTAATTGGTCTGGTGCTTATATTCGTAGGCAAGTTTCGCGTCTGGTCCTGGATCAGAAACCCATGGTTTCGGATAATTCATCTTGCCGCTATTACCGTAGTCGTGGTTCAGTCGTGGCTTGGCCTTATATGTCCGCTCACTACAATTGAAATGGCACTGCGTTCACGGGCTGGCGATACTGTTTATTCCGGTTCTTTTATATCACACTGGCTAGAAAACATTTTGTACTATCAAATACCACCATGGATCTTTGCCGTTAGTTATATGGCATTCGCTGCTGTCGTTGTAGCCAGCTGGTTCTGGATTCGTCCGCGACGATTTTAATGGATTTGTAAGCATTGGCTTGTATCTCTGCTGGGTATCAATGATGACAACATTAAAATTGTCGTAAGCAGCCTGTTTAGCTGATTAATTATATCCAGTATTTATCTGGTTTATACCTTCCAACATCCTTTTGAAGGTGTAAACAGCATCAAAATAGCCCCTTATGAACAATTGATAAATTCGTTCAATGACAGGTTGAATGAAGTTGAGACTCCAGTTTATCCACGGTATCGACCTCAGCGGCAGGCCTCAAGACCCTGTTGCGGCTGCCCATGACCGCCTTTTTTTATTCTTACTAAAGCTCTCCTCTCAAAATTTATTTGTAACCGTCTTATTGTTACAAAATAATTCATCTGCTATGCTCAACCGTATGTGCGCAAACGGTAAATTAGTGATCAGGTATAAATCAATAAGCTGGTTATTAATCGCAGCCATTCTACTGGTTGCATTTCTACCTGCCCATTATCATTTACATCATCTCTATAATGACGATGCGTTTAGTTCAGCGACAAGACACGCGCACGCCATCGACTTACATGTATTAACTGAAAAAACGGGGCAATCACATCATGATGATGAGACCACAATCATCGCCGCATCACCTGATGGAATTGTAAAAAAAAGTGATCCTGACTTTGCCCCGTTTATTCTGCTGGTTATCGTACTATTGTTACTACCTGTTCTGAGCAAACAATTAAACATACAGCTAAATTATAGAAGTACTGACCTCAAACAGTCTTATCCTCACTTTACACCTCTGCTTCGCGCACCACCTCTGCATTAACCTCTACACCGCCACAATCAAGTTGCATTGTTCAGCTAGTGCCATATTTTTGCACGCTTATCTGAGTTAACAGCCATTTAATCCCTGAACATCGATACGTAATTATTTTACAACCAGGCTGGAGAATTGATGTTATGCGTCAATTTATTATTAGTATTCTGTTTGTTACATTATTGACATCTTTTGCCAGCGCAGATGTATCAGCAGCTGCGATATCAGAAGACGCGGCAAACAGCAAAACAGTGAGCAAACTAACACTGGATCAGGCCATTATTAATGTGCTTGAGCGCAGCCCTATGCTAAAAGCTGCTGACTATGAATCAAAGGCCGCTGCAGCTCGCATTCGAACAGCGCAACAGTCACCACGTTTTCAAGGCTCAATTGAATTAGAAAATTTTGCTGGTAGTGGCTTACACAGTGGAAGTGACCTGCTAGAAACAACACTAAGCCTATCTAAAGTGCTGGAGCTGGGCAATAAAGCAAAGTTACGTGGCGAGTTGTCTTACAACAAAGCGATGCTTTTACGTAATGAACAAGATTCCAGACGTCTTGACTTATTGGCAGAAACTACAAAACGCTTTATAGAAGTCATCACCGACCAGCAACGCCTGGTTAATGCAAATGATTCTATCGACATTGCTGTACGCTCAAAACAGTTTGTCGAGAAACGTGTTAAAGCGGGTAAGTCACCAGGCGCAGAACTTCGACGCGCCAAAATAGCATTAGCCCGTTCTGAATTGAAACTCGAACACGCAAAACACAAACTTGATAGCACACGCGTACAACTGGTAACGCTGTGGGGAGAAATGCCGCGAGAAGTATCCCAAATTTCTTTTACAACTGCTGTTGCCAACCTGTTCGACATTGAACAGGCACCGCCATTTGAATCCCTGGTTACATTACTTGAACGTAATCCGGACCTGGTACGATTTGCAACTGAAAAACGTCTGGCCCAGTCGCGATCGCTGCTGGCAAAATCATCTGGTCAGTCCGATATAGAAATATCAGGTGGTGTGCGACATTTTAATTTAACAGATGACACTGCTCTGGTTATGTCACTTAATATTCCGTTTGGCTCATCATCACGCGCAACGTCGAATATTAAAGAAGCTGAAATAATGGCTTTGCGTGACCCCCATGTTTATCAGCAGCGACGGTTGACACTATATGCCACATTGTTTGAGCTTCACCAGGAAATCAAACATGCCATTGACACAGTCACCACTTTACGTGAAGCAATAATCCCGCAAGCCGAATACGCGCTACAGGAATATGAAAAAGGTTATGCTGCCGGTCGTTATTCATTTCTTGAACTTACCGAAGCACAGCAACTGCTTATCGATTTAAAGCTTGAGACTGTGATTGCTGCTTCAGACTACCATCGTTATCGCATTGAAATAGATCGGCTTACTGGTGCTGGCCTGTCTACAGGAAACATTCCATGAAAGACCAAAAATAATATTAATAGTAAAAACGGTAACTACAATACAGGCAGCATTCTTGTCATCATAGTAATAACGGTATTGCTTACAGCCTGGTTGTTACTGCCAGATAAAAGCATGCATCAACTCGGTGATGATGAACATGGGCACGATGATTCTGAGAAAGCAGATTCTGCAAAAGAAGTTGTTAAAGGACCCCACGGCGGTCGATTGTTAAGCAGCGAAAACTTTGAACTGGAAATCACGATCTATGAAAGAGGGTTACCACCAGAATTTCGTGTATATGCCTACCATGACAGACAGGCTGTTGCAGCTGAAAAGGTTACGCTTGATATTGAGTTAAAACGTTCAGGTAATAAAGTTGATTTAATAAAGTTTTTTCCGCAGCAAGATTATTTGCGCGGTAACACGAGTGTTGTTGAACCTCATTCATTCGAAGTCACCGTAAAAGCCAGCTATGAGAATAAAAACTATTCGTGGCATTACGATAATTTCGAAGGTCGCACTCAAATACCTGCCAACATTGCCAGTGAAATGGGCATCCAGACCGAAGCCGTGGTACCTCGCACGTTAACTGAAAGACGAACCTTTACCGGTCGAGTACAAACCAACCCAAACCGTCTTTCCCGAGTTCGCCCGCGTTTTGCCGGTGTAATCAAAACCATACATTTCGAACTAGGCGACATGGTTCGTGCTGGCGATACCCTGGCCACGGTACAAAGTAACGAGAGTTTAGAAAATTTTTTTGTCAAAGCGCCTATTGATGGGCAAATCATAAAACGTGATCTTCAAGTTGGTGAAGCCACCGGTGAGTCACCCCTGTTTATTATTGCGGATCACTCTGATGTCTGGGTTGAACTGGATATTTTTCTCCGTGACCTGACTCTTATCAAAAAGGGTCAAAACGTTCTGCTGGAAACACTTGACGGCAAAGACCAGGTAACAGCCACAATTGACTGGGTATCACCGCTAACAGCACATGCCAGTCAAAGTGTTCGTGCTCGTGTAACCGTATCTAATAAAGATGGCGTTTTGCGTCCAGGTCAATTTATACGTGGTCATGTCACTATTGCTGAACATAATGTTGCACTTGCAGTACGACAATCTGCCTTGCAACGTTTCCGTGATTTCCAGGTTGTATTTGCACGCTTCGATGATACCTATGAAGTTCGAATGCTGGATCTGGGAAGGAGTAATGATGAGTGGATTGAAGTACTAGGCGGTATTGAAGCGGGCACACAGTATGTCACGAAAAACAGTTATCTTATTAAAGCTGATATCGAAAAGTCTGGTGCCAGTCATGATCATTAAATATGCCGCTACCCTGGCCTTTCATATAGCAGTCTTCGATCCAGCAGTATTGGCTGCTACATTAGTTGCATTGCAATCAGTGGGTAGCGATTTATGTTAAACCGAATTATCAGTTTCTCATTAGCGCATCGCTGGCTGGTATTACTTGTTTCTGCGGGTATTGCAGCCTTAGGCATATATAATTTTAACCGTCTTCCTATTGATGCGGTACCAGACATCACCAATGTACAGGTACAGATCAACACCGAAGCGTCCGGTTATTCTCCACTGGAGTCAGAGCAGCGCATTACCTTTCCGATTGAAACCGCTATGTCAGGTCTGCCCCACCTCGACTACACCCGTTCTATTTCACGCTACGGTCTGTCACAGGTCACCGTTATTTTTAAAGATGGCACAAACATTTATCTTGCCCGTCAATTAGTAAATGAGCGGCTCAGTGAAGCCAAAGAACGGTTACCCGATGGGGTTGAACCGGCAATGGGACCGATTGCCACCGGCCTGGGTGAAATATTTATGTATACCGTGAGCAGCAAGGATGAGAGCGGCCCTGACTGAAAATCATTGAGAGCGGCACGACGCAATGTCACTGCGCACCATACAGGACTGGATTGTACGTCCACAACTTCGCCAGACCCCAGGTGTTGTTGAAGTAAATACCATTGGTGGTTACATCAAACAGTTTCATGTGTTGCCGCAGCCGGACAAGTTACTGGCCTATGATTTGACTTTGCAGGATGTTATGGCGGCACTGGCACGAAACAATATCAATACAGGTGCCGGATACATTGAACGTTTTGGTGCACAATATCTCATTCGTTCACCGGGACAGGTGACAACACTTGACGATATTAAAGCTATTACCATTACCAAACGACAGGGTGTACCCGTTACCATTGAACATATCGCTGAGGTACAACTGGGTAGTGAATTAAGAAGTGGCGCCGCCACACAAAATGGCAAGGAAGTCGTCCTGGGCACGGTGTTTATGTTGATTGGAGAAAACAGCCGGCAGGTTGCGCAGGCGACCGCAAAACGTTTGCAAAAGATTAAACCATCCTTACCTGAAGGTGTAGAACTTACACCACTCTACGATCGCACTTCACTGGTTGATAAAGCAATCGCCACTGTTGAAAAAAACCTGGTGGAAGGTGCACTGCTTGTTATCGTCATTCTATTTCTGCTGCTGGGTAACTGGCGCGCCGCTTTAATAACGGCCGCAGTCATTCCACTGGCAATGCTGATGACCATCACCGGGATGGTAGAATCCCGCGTATCCGGTAACCTGATGAGTCTGGGCGCGCTGGATTTTGGTTTGATAGTCGATGGTGCAGTCATCATTGTGGAAAACTGTTTACGTCATCTTGCCGCCTATCAAAGCAGGCACAATAGTCATCCAGAATTAAAAGAGCGCATTCGTTTAGTACGTGAAGCCACACTGGAAGTTATTCGACCAAGTGTCTTTGGTGTTTTTATCATATTAATTGTGTACGTCCCCATCTTCGCCTTAAGCGGCGTGGAAGGAAAAATGTTTCACCCAATGGCGTTCACTGTGATTACCGCATTAATGTCGGCATTGATTCTGTCGTTAACCGTGGTGCCCGCCGGCATTGCATTATTTGTGCGTGGGCCCGTCGCTGAAAAAGAAAATCGTGTTATGTTGTGGTTACGGCAAGTTTATACACCGGCTTTATACTTTGTTTTGCAACACCGTTGGCCGGTAGTAAGCTTCGCCATTGCACTGGTTTTACTGGCTAGTGTGCAGGTCACACGCCTCGGAACCGAGTTTCTACCCAGCCTGGATGAAGGTGATATTGCATTACATGCCCTGCGTATCCCGGGCACCAGCCTGACTCAGGCGGTTGAGATGCAAACCACACTGGAAGCACGATTACGCGAACTACCAGAAGTCTCCCATGTGTTTACAAAAATTGGCACCGCCGAAGTTGCAACCGATCCGATGCCGCCAAGTGTCGCTGATACTTTTATTATTTTGAAGCCACGTGAAAGCTGGCCTGATCCACGTAAACCTAAAACCAGGCTGCTTACTGAAATGGCAACCGTTGCAAAAAAAATACCGGGCAACCAATATGAATTCACCCAGCCTATTGAGATGCGATTTAATGAACTCATAGCCGGTGTACGCTCAGACCTGGCAGTAAAAGTTTATGGTGATGATCTGGACACACTGGTTGAACTGGCAGAGCAAATCGAGAAAGTAGTGAGCACGGTGCCCGGTGCTGCGGATGTGCGCACGGAACAGGCAACCGGTTTACCCATGTTAACCATCACCCCGGACAGAGAAAAACTGGCTTATTACGGGCTGGATATCACAGACATTCAGGACACTTTACGCATTGCCGTTGGCGGTGAGGTTGTGGGACAGGTTTTTGAAGGCGACCGGCGATTTGATTTAGTGGTTCGTTTACCTGAAAACCTGCGCCAGGATATCAATGCATTAAAACGCCTGCCCATTCGCTTAAAAGAACCATTTTGGGAACAGTCAAATGCCATGAAAGTCACTGAGGAAGTCAGTGGCGATGCAGACATGTTAGGCATTGCTCGCGAGCCGGCTGAAGCTATACCACTGGTAGAAGTTGCCGATATCGCTTTTACACAGGGGCCAAATCAAATCAGCCGTGAAAACGGTAAACGCCGGGTGTTTGTAACAGCTAATGTACGTGACCGTGATCTGGGCGGTTTTGTGAATGAGGTGCAGCAGGTCGTTCAGAATAAAATTAAAATCCCTGCTGGTTACTGGCTGGATTATGGCGGCACGTTTGAACAATTGATCTCTGCATCGAAACGTTTATCTATCGTTGTACCACTGACGCTGCTTATTATTTTTGGCCTGCTGTTCATGGCATTTAATTCAGCAAAAGATGCAGCACTGGTATTTACTGGCGTACCTTTAGCGTTAACCGGTGGTGTTGCAGCACTTGCGTTAAGAGACCTGCCTTTATCCATTTCGGCAGCAGTCGGTTTTATTGCTCTTTCAGGTGTTGCCGTATTAAATGGTGTTGTAATGTTATCGTTTATTCGAGACTTACGAATTAAGGGAACTGGACTTGAGGCGGCTATCATTGAAGGCGCCTTAACACGTCTGCGGCCAGTATTAATGACCGCACTGGTCGCCAGCCTGGGCTTTGTTCCCATGGCGCTAAATATAGGAACCGGTGCCGAAGTTCAACGGCCACTGGCCACCGTTGTCATCGGTGGTATTCTGTCTTCAACTGTACTGACCTTACTTGTATTGCCTGTATTATATCAGTTGATGTACAGCGACAAGACGACCTTAAGGAAACTCTGATCAAGTCTACTTGTTTTAGGCCTGTTAAATCGTTCATATCTTCTCGGCACACCGCTTCGCTGCTCCTCGACAACCGCTCCTGCGTTGTCCTACTACCGTCCATCCATGGCAGTATCAGCACACCGCTTCGCTGCTCCTCGACAACCGCTCCTGCGTTGTTTAGAGGATCACTAAACTTATATGGAAATATAATTGCAACTATTGGCCATATTAACGAGTCGACCATTGATGAAATAAATTGATATCTATCCAAATTATTTTTACTACTCGAACGGCGACGTTAGGCTTATTGTTGGCTAAATACAAGACTGAAAGTCACTGGTATAGCAGAGCTTATTGATGGAAGATTTGCCACCTCTCGCAATTTTTCAACGCCTCCCGATAATTTGTATTCGTCTGCGTTTACAATAATTGGTTTTAGCGATACCGCTAGAATTCTGTTCTTTGTTAATTTAACAACTCGTAAATCTGTAATAATTTCTTTGGAAACTCCGTGCAAGGATAGACTGAAACTAATTGAATCATTGTATGTATCACCGATATTCATTTCAGTAAGTGATTTAACATCTAAAGCAGCGCTTATCTTTGCTTTTGAAAATGAGGCTACTTCAAAAAGCAAAGTTTTCATTCGTTCATTACGTATGGGTATGTTTGTCTCAACACTTCCCAAGTCGATTTCCACTAATATATTACCATTATTTTCTATCGACCCATTGAGACTTTTAAAGCTATTAATCTCGCCCACTTTTGAATTTTTTATAGAAACATAATTAACGGTTGATTCATCATTAATTAACTCCCATTCAGCTAAAGCATTTGAAGATAGAATTAGCGATGTGAGTGCAAATAAGTATACTTTTAACATTTGTCTTTTCCTCTGGTTTTGAATTAGTACCATACTATGTTTTTTACTGAGTTTATCGACGAAATATAACTTGTTAATAACAGGAACAAAACATTTCCCGTATTTTTCTTAGATATACAGACCATAATTCCTGTTATTAGTATATTAAAGCAAAACAGAAACATTAATTATAATACTCGGTGTTCTTCACGTCTATCGGGTTCACCACGTTTCAAGCCTGGATCCAGACGTTTAATACATGAAGGGTCAACGATTAGTCGTTCTGATTCAATAGATAATTGTTAGTTCATACGACCTTAATTAGTAATAATTACTTAATCACCAATAGCTTCGACATCAAATTTATTATTTTAGTTGTGATTTTCAGGAGTATCTTTTATAGCCAGTTTATTCGATAATCTGGCTATGACATTTAATATAACAAGTATGATGAAGCCGGAGGTGTATGATCATCCGGTTACTAATATACAACTCATCGAAACACATATTTCCTGGGTAATTCTAACGGGTAACTTTGCCTACAAAATTAAAAAGCCGGTTAATTTTGGTTTTTTGGATTTTTCTACAATAGAAAAAAGGCACCACTATTGTGAACAGGAATTAGATCTGAATCGCAGACTGGCACCGGCCATTTATCTTAGACGTTGTTGCAATCACTGGCACAGCAGATAAACCCTGCCTTTCAGGTAGTGGGCCAGTTTTTGAATACGCAGTAAAAATGACACAGTTCCCGCAATCTGCACAGCTGGATAATAAACTGGCAGCCGGTGAACTTAAGCTTGAACATATGGATGCGATTGCCCATATGGTTGCTGATTTTCATCGCTCTATCAATGTCGCTGATGAGACAATGGATTATGGAAATATGGAAACACTCTATCAGCCGGTCGAAGAAAACTTCAGACAGATAAATGAACACCTGGATACCGAAGATTACACCGATAAACTGACGGCGCTTTCGAAGTGGAGTAAGTCTGAATTAGCAAAACAACAAGCTGTGTTTAGACAACGAAAAGCTGATGGTTTTATTCGCCAATGCCATGGTGATATGCATTTACGTAATCTGCTCTGGCTGGACAATAAACCAATGGCTTTCGACTGCATCGAGTTCAATCCTAAATTAAGCTGGATTGATGTAATAAGTGAAATCGCGTTTTTGATTATGGATTTGCAGCACCGTCAGCAACATCAACTGGCCAGTCGTTTTTTAAATAGCTATCTTGAAGTCACCGGAGATTATGCCGGGCTATCGGTTTTGCCCTATTATCTTTGTTACCGGGCACTGGTTCGCGCCAAGGTGAATGTCTTGCGTCTCGAGCAAAAAAACATCACTGAAAAAGAAAGGGAGCAAACACTTACTGAATTTGAGTCATACCTTGAACTCGCAACGAGTTATGTGGAACAGTCAACGCCGAAATTAATTATTACGCGTGGTCTATCCGCTTCAGGAAAAAGCACTGTTTCACAACAGTTGCTGGAAACACTCGGTGCCATACGTATCCGTTCTGATGTTGAACGCAAACGATTATTTGGCATTGATTCAGCTAACAACCTGTCAGACGACAAAACACCGGGTAAAATCGATAGTGGCATCTATTCAGCTCAGGCATCCTTACAAACCTATAAAAAACTGGCTGACCTGGCAACAGAGATTATCTGTGCCGGCTACAGTGTGATTGTTGACGCCGCTTTTCTCAAACATGAACAGCGAAAACCGTTTCAACTGCTGGCAAAACGTTTAGCGGTTACTTATATCATCATGGAAATAACAGCACCGGCTGAGGTGTTACGACAACGCATTAAAAAAAGAAAAAATGATGTCTCAGATGCAGATTTAACCGTACTTGAACATCAGCTTGCAAGCTGGAAAGCTTTACAAAAAGATGAAGGTAACTCAGCAGTTTCTATAAATACTGCCGGTGTGCTGGATATTGATGCGATAGTCGATATGATTAAAACAAGATAACATCATCATAAAAGAGAATATTTGGTTTTTATTATGAAAGTAAAAACAGTCGTCCTGTCGATGAGAGTTCCTTTTCTGGCTTTGACCTTTGTTTGCGTATTTTTAGGCGCAAGCACTGTTGTCGCCAACCAGGCAAATGTCAATTTGCCATTGCTGGCGCTGGCACTATTCGGTGCGTTATTAGCCCATATCAGTGTTAATACACTAAATGAATATTTTGATTTCAAAAGTGGCCTGGATTTGGAAACTATAAAAACACAATTTAGTGGTGGTAGCGGCGCGTTACCACAAAACCCGGACATGGTTGGTACTGTATTAACGGTTGGTGTCGCCTCATCGATTGCTTTGTTATTGATTGGCAGTTTTTTTGCCTGGTTATACGGAACAGGTATTGTACCGATCGGCATTACCGGTCTGTTATTAATAGCCACATACACTGGATGGATCAATAAACATCCGTTTATCTGCCTGATAGCGCCAGGCCTTGGTTTTGGTTTTCTTATGGTTGCAGGTACTCAGTTTGTATTGCAGGGGCAATACACGGCTTTGTCCTGGCTTGTAGCAGTAGTGCCATTTTTCCTGGTTAATAATCTTCTGTTACTTAACCAGTACCCTGACATCAAAGCGGACGCTAATGCAGGTCGCAACCATTTTCCAATTGCCTATGGCGTGAATCGCAGTAACATGGTTTATGGTTTTTTTAGCATAGCAACAGCTGCAATAATTACTGGTTATGTGCTAACTGGCCTCCTGCCCATGTTTAGTTTAATTGCACTGCTGCCAATGCCCCTGGCATTTTTTTCTTTATATGGCGCAATAAAACACGGTGAAACTATTGGAAAATTTCCGCAATACCTCGCTGCAAATGTAGCCGTAACAATTACCACGACATTGCTGCTTGGAATATCATTAGTTATTTAGTTATCCGTGCACGAAGTCATAGATAGGCCATTTTGTTCAGCTTTTGTTACCATGGAAACAAAAGGTGCTCATGACGTAAAGGACTGTTATCGATCTTTTATAGTCATTAAAAAGCTAAAAACATTTAGCCGCAAAGGACGCAAAAAAATTATTTTTATAAACGATAACCTCTGCCCACATTTCCGCTACCGGAAAAATGAGCCGACAGGGGAAATCGAGTTATAGCAATCATTCACTAATGTGTAAAAAATCCCGAAAACTGTAAAGCCTTCATTACACTCTATCCCACTGCTTAAATCCTGCTTTAATCATAACTTCTTGATTAATATGCACACCATGTAAACACGGCATGGATTATGCTTCTCTTAAATGGGCTATCTTATATAAAAATAGAGGTATCTGAAATGGGCATAATAGCTAAATTGTTTTTACTGGTATATCTGTTGGTCATGGTTCTGGCGACCATCTTTAGTGTTGTCTGGATTTTGACAGCAATATTTACACCCGAATGGAAGCCGAAGAAAACATTATTAATGAAATTTCAAAAAATAAAATCGCATGAAATGAATAAAAGCGATAAATTCAGGAAGTAAAACTTCCAGATTTCTTTTTCTATTTACCAAAACGTATTTATAAATGCGGAATCAATAATGCCTGTTACAGGCCCAGACATTTGAGACCACATATATTTTCTAATCTAGGCCACATTAAGCGGCCATCCTTTAAGTTCACAGACTAACAGCTAATCATTACTAGCTAACGATCAAAGCAATTACTATTATTTCGATGCTGTTGCCAGTACTTCTACACTCGGTGGTACTGCATCGTACATAACCTTGAAGCGATTGACCCGGTCACCCACATTATGCATGCCATCAACAAAACCGGGCTGTGTTGCCTGGTAAAGCAATCTAACCTCTACGGAATAAGGACCTGATTGCCCATCGGTATTGACCTGGTAATGTACGCTATCTTTACCGCAACCTTCGCCAGCACTCACACAGTTAAAATTATTGTCACCTGAAACACCAGACGGAACGGTCTGCGGCTCAATGGTTGTGGCTTTACTGTTAGTAAAACCGGCAGGTGGTATGCGATTATCCTTGAGATATTTCGCACCTTGCAACAGTGTATGGGTAATATTGTTGTTTATATCACCCAGTACCGTTTCATAGATAGCGACCTGTGACGGATCATTAATTACATCGCGGTGTGGTTCATAGCATATGCTGGAATCAAAACCTTCAAGTTTATGTGCAGACATACAATCTGCTTTCAGGCGTGCAGCATCTGTTGAGATATAACCTCTTGAATCCGGTTTGCCTGATTCAAAGATAATCTGGTCCGCACTTTTCACCACAACATGTAACCAGACACGACGACTGGGGTAAGCCGACGGTACTTTGTGACCAGCATTGTTGCTAACGTCGACATTAAATTCGAGATTATTACCAACAGGTACGAGTGTCGAAACTGCGACAGAAGCAGCACTGTTAAGAAAATTTCGAGTCAGTGTTATTTGATCATTAAAACCGGTAACAGACGTTGAACTGGCAATGCCAAGTCCGAACGATAGTCACGCAATATTTCCAGCAGGTGAGCATTACCACCGACCAGGGTATGCTGTCCATATGGCTGGCGCGGAGATAGTTGATTGCCAGGCGGCCTTGTCGAAATGACTGTTTCATAGGTATCTGACGGAACAGGCATATGGCAATCCTGACATTGTGCTTCCTGTGCCTGTCCGGTCGCATAAACACTGTTCTGCCATTCCAGGTATGGGCCCTGCTCCAGGAAATTTATACCCGTTGGTGCACCGGTATCAGGATCAAGCGAAGGTGTGTACAAGGTATGACAACTGGCACATAATTCTGAAGATTCTACATGATTACTTTCCACCGGTGTGTAAGTGGTATTACTAAGCATAGGATTAGTACGCGGATTAGCATAAGGCCCAAAAATAACTTTATTTGTTGTTTCACCGGATATGATATATCCACCAGAATCAGTTCCGTCAGCCTGCATTTGATGACATGCTGTACAGCTCACGCCTTCACGTGAAATATCCTCACCTTTAGCAGTATCAAACCGGTAATAACCTTCAGCGTCCAGATTAGTGTTGGTGTGGTAGGCATGAGTTCGCCCCATGGGTGCATGACATTTCGTACAGGTGTCTTCAATTAAACCCGAGAGATGCGGAAAACTATCTACCTCGTCTTCCACAGCTGCCTGCCAGTAAGGATCATTGAATGCATTCGCCATCACGCTGTGCTTCCACTGCGTGCTCGGGCTAATATCATTCGTGCTTAAACTTACATCCGTATTATCAAATTGCATGATTGTCCCATTGGAGGTATGACAATCTGCACAGATCACAGCACCGCTAAACACACCGACAGGGCCCCAGTTGTGATCGAATATACTGTCAGTCGACATTTTCTCTCTGTCGATTATAGTGCCTGTGCCTGTATCTATACTTAGCTGAGCGTTCTGTGGATCAGACAACACAAACTGTAAGTTTTTGCTGGTATTGGTTTGTGCTACTGTATTACTTAGTACAGAAACAGTGACAAATTTTCGCACTTCACCGGGCGCAAACTGTACAGTGCCACTGGCGGCAGAATAATCGGTACCCGCTAATGCTGTTCCATTGCTAGTTGCATAATCCACAATAACAGTTTCTGCGCTTGCCGCTGAAAGACTGATTACAAACTCAAGATCATCCGCACCTTCAACCACAGTGGAATCGTAAATACCGACCTGAACGGCTGGTGGCGATACGGTAATTTCTACGTTAGCAATGTTTGAAACTGCGCCACTGTTATCCTTGATCGTGTAGCTAAATAAGTCAGAGGCGGTATCACTACCATCATGGGTGTAAGTCACGATACCGCCTGTATTAACAACAACCGTACCGTTGGCAGGGTCTGTATCAATAACTATCGACTCAAGGTCCAGTCCATCATCGGCATCACTATCATTAGCCGCAAGATTAAATGGCGTAGTACTGCCATTTATCACCGTGAAAGCATCAATCACGGCAACAGGTGCGACGTTAGGAGCTGGAGTCGTTACTGTGATAGTTACACTAACGATGTTTGACACCGCTCCACTGTTATCCTTGATATTGTAGGTAAACAGGTCAGAGACAGTAGCACTGCCATCATGGGTGTAAGTCACGGTACCGTCTGCATTAACAGCAACCGATACCATTGGCAGGATCGGTGACAATAACAATCGACGCAAGGTCCAGCCCATCATCGGCATCACTATCATTAGCCGCAAGATTTAATGGCGTAGTACTGCCATTTGCCACCGTGAAAGCATCAATCACGGCAACAGGGGCTATGTTACCAGGGGCTGGAGTCGTTACCGTGATTGTTACGCTTAGCAATGTTTGAAACTGCACCACTGTTATCCTTGATCGTGTAGCTAAATAAGTCAGAGACAGTAGCACTGCCATCATGGGTGTAAGTCACGGTACCGTCTGTATTAACAACAACCGTACCGTTGGCAGGGCCTGTAACAATGACAATCGACTCAGGTCCAGCCCATCATCAGCATCAGTATCATTAGCCGCAAGATTTAATGGCGTAGTACTGCCTTTTATTACCGTAAAAGCATCAACCACGGCAACAGGTGCTACGTTAACTTGCTCAACAGGATCATCAGAACTAGTGCAGCCTGCAATAATCAGCCCACAAAAGCATATTGCTGAAAGACGTGTTTTTATCAAAAAATTATTGTTGATAGATTGAGAGGTAAATTGCATAAGACACCGTACTGTTAATAAATAGTATTTGAAATTGAATTTGAAATTGAAATTGAAATCATGAATAAACTAATTCACACACACGACCTGATAAATTTTATGGATATTATTTTTGCTCATTTGTTTATTATCTTTGAATAATGATCGTCCGTTAAATACAGGATAAGTAAACGTTGTTACCTGTATATCCAGACACCATTAAGAATACTTAATTATCTGTAATTATCGTTTCATATTAGGCATTGATCCCGGCGATCCCGGCATTGATCCGGGCATTGAACCGGGTACTGATCCCGGCATTGAACCGGGTGCTGTCCCCGGCATTGCGCTCGGCATCATATTATTACCAGGTTGCTGTTGCATAACAGGGGTCAGTGTTTTCCGGCCTCTAGGTAAAGCCATTGGCTCAATTACACGATTAAGTTCCAGCTCACCTGAGGCTGGTTTCTGTAGTTTCATAATTTTAATTCCCAGGCGATCGTTTAGTGACTTATTCGTTTTCTGCTTCAGCTCTATAACATATGCCTTATTGTCCAGCTTGAAAGTCGTTTTATCATTTGACACATACGTCTGCACTAACCAACGAGTTGTTTTTCCTTCAAATGGTAGATCAGTATGCGTCCGTAACAAGCTCTGTTTTGCATCTGCAGACGTTACCCTTGTGGAAAGAATTGTTTTCTCATCAATACGGAAACCGGATACAGCAACCGTTGTTCCTACCTCGGGCATAACAACTTTATCTATCGCCTGCACAACACTTTGACCATGAACGGTAAAACTAAAGGTTTGTGGTTCTACTGACTCAACTTTGCCAATGACTTCATGCCGAAGATTAATTATTTGCGCTTGAGTGTGTTTGTTGGCATCAGTGGTGAGTACTTCGACAATATCACCGATTTCCAGTTGTTGAGGTGCGGCAGCTTTACCATCAATGGTGAAAGCAGTTTCGTTGTCATATTCAATTTCAATGCCGTTCACGAAAACACTGCCAAAACCGGTTATTTTACCCACAATACCTGTGCCACTCATGCCTGTACCACCGAGGCCACTGCCTGCCCCACTACCAGTACTCGCTAACATACCAGTGCCACCCAGACCGATATCCTTATCCTCATCATTACCTGCGACTGTCATGTTTGACTGTGTCGAAACACAGGCAGTAACACTGACAGCCAGCAAAAAAAGGATTATCCGGTAAAGTTTGTTCATTATTCAGACTCCTTGCTAATATCATGCTCGGTATCAAGCTGTGTCTGATACCAGTAAACACCCAGACGTACTCGATAAGTCGCGTCAGCTTTATGTTTATCTGCATCGTAGAGCTTGATGGCCTGTTTATTTAAATGCTGTAGCAATTCACTGCCTTTTTTGCTGGCAATGGTATTTAGTTTATTTGCAGAGTTTTCGGTTAAGGATGCGTAATAAACACTGCGCTCCAGCATGGGGTCATTTTCAGCGAGTATATTGTTAACACAGCTTGCCATGTGATCGTGAACATTATGGCCAAGGTAATAGGCCATCTCTTTAAACTCTTTATTGGTAACAAAAGCAGATTTATTCAGTACAACGTAGTCGTCTTCTAGTCGCACAATATTTAGACGCAACCATTCTTCTAGAATAACTTTGGGTCTGACATCCTTGTTGATACTTGATACCAGCTGTTCAAAGCCGACTTCATTATTCTTTCCATTTTTAATTAGCGGCCTGGCTTTGCCTTTCTCATCCAGATATTCCGGCATGCTTGTCCATCTTGCTACGATTTCACCACTCAGTGATGCTGAACTGACAATTGGCTCACTGCCATTCGCCTGCTGACGTATGCGTTTGATATCTTTTCGATGCACGCCGGTGAGCACGAAGATACGGCTATCACTGGGGTTATTACCATCCAGAGGAAAATGTTTATCCGCCACCTCGACATAAAGCTCTTTCATCAGTTCACGAAACTGAGGAAAGGTCATGCCTTTTTCTATTAACAGGCGAATTAACGGCCGGCAAAGCATAACGACTGCTTTAACAAGTGCTGCCTGTGTTTTGTTATTTCCGTTTTGACTCATTTATGCTTCTTCTCAGTTGCTGATAACCAATGCTTAGTTTGATGATTAAGGTCAATAATTTTCACATTATACATTGACGTGGGAAATAATACCACATATAATATTGATCATGTGTGAATTTATCCCACTTTATCATTGCTTCGAGGAAAAGAACATGAAAACTATCAAAAATTTATCCGTAAAAAACATACTCAGTGCCGGCGCTGCACTTTTAATGCTTACATCGATGAGCTATGTGTTCGCAGAAGAAGGTAATGTCACTCAAACAGGCGCTCAGGAACGCACTCGTATGGAACTAAACACATCAGTGCCAGCCAGTGACTCCGCTCAGTCTCGAAACCGTGAAGAACATACAGAGAGCTATCAAAATCAGAATCAGCAGCAAAACCAATACAAATACACCAACCAATACCGAAATAGAGACAATAACTCTGCTACTGGTTCTGCGAATCGCGTAAAAACCACGAACCATTACATGCAAGGTAATGCCGCTACAGGCTCTATGAGTCGACAGAACAATGCTGGCCATTCTATGGGTGGAGGTCGTCACTAAGGACTTCAAACTGGTGTCAGTTACCAACTCCCCAATTAATGTTGGTAAATACAACTGAACAAAGACTCACCAGAATTTATAGTTAAGGGCACCTCTATTAATTGCTTGCGCCCTCTGGCTTTACGGCCAGTTCAGAATCAAGACGTGCTTTTGAAGCCATGCTTATTACCTGTCGAGAAAGCACAACGCAGAGTCTGGGCTGGACGTAAAGCCCCATAGGGCTTGGTCTGAAGCATGCATCTGCTGCGTTGTGAGCCTTGAGAATGGAATGACCATTCTGCTGCGGCTCACGCCTTGCAGCTACACGCTTCAGGTCACGCAGAGGACATAAGCAATTAATAGAGGTACCCTTAAGCCTAAGCGTGAAGTTAAACCCGGATCAGAGAGTATTTTCCTCAGTTCCGGGTTTTTTATATGATGACACTAACACCCATGAAAAAAGAAATAAAAAATACAACATGTAGCAATGCAGAATTGACTGGTAGCTCTTACTGCGATGTGCATCATATTCGCCGCTTGATACTTTTTTCAGAGCTGCCAGATTCAGCATTTGAGCATTTACTGCAACCTATCGATCATTTCCGGCACTCATCCGGGTCAGTCATATATCAAGCTGCTACCCATAAAAAATTCGTTTATTCGATTAAACACGGCATGGTCAAGCTTGTACATATTTCAAAGGATGGCACTAACAGAATTGTACGCTTATTAGGCCCGGGCTCTACTATCGGTCTTGAGCTGTTAAATGGGGCAGACGCTTACCATCATGCTGCTGTAGCAGTAACCAGGGTAGATCTGTGCAGAATTCCTGTATCGACAATAAGGCAACTTGAGAACAAGTACCCCGTGTTATTTGAACATGTAGGGAAACTACTGCAGAAACAATTAGATCTTGCCGACAAATGGATTGTTACTTTAGGTGGAGGCACATCCAGGCAGCGTGTAGCCCATCTGCTACTAATTCTGAACGAGATTTTTGCGGATGAAGACGGTACTTTTATATTACTTAACCGTGGAGACATGGCAGCCATGATAGGCATTGTTGTTGAAACAGTCAGCCGCGTGATCGCAGATTTCAAACGCCAAAAAATCTTATTCAAAACTAAAGACAAACATTATAGGTGTAATGTCGCTGCGTTGCAGAAATTAACTCAACAACATTAATTATAAATTGAGAAAGCCCATGTGGTTTCACAGCATCTGCCCCATGCAGTGATAAAAAATCAGAAACGGCATAGGCAACGCATAAAAACCAGCACTGTAGAAACCGGGTATCTATAAACTGGGCAATCGCTCAGGCAAAAGCTCGCGAATTTCTTTCGCGCTTAAGATGTGACATGTTTTTAGCCAGCTCAAAACATGCCAGTTTTTGTGTTTGCGCCGTTAACTGGTTACGAAGATTGCCTAAAAACCCTGGCGCGGCGACTAGCATAACCTGTTTAAACTTTCCATCTTTACGCGCCATATCAAGTTCATTGGCAATTTGTTTGGCGAAATTTATATTTTGTTGGTCCTTGGGACTTACTTCATCCTGATAGGCATGTCCGCCGGCACCACCCTTACCATTGCTGCGACCGGGCAAATCACTGGTCATTTTTTGTTCATGCAATCGTGCTTCTGTATGTACGATGCTTTCAACCTCTTCTATTGGGCCCATACGTGAGTCCACTGTAAAAATACGAGCTTTACTGTTATCAGCCACAACCAACCAGGTTAGTTTCATTATCCCACCTCTCTATTTTTAATCTCGTCTAACATTAAACACCATGTTTCAGATTATGATGTTGATTTTAATCAAAGAAGATAGCTGACCGGCAAATTGCTTATGCTTTTATAAGATCAATTTTCTGCCAGTACTTCACAATCGTAACACTAAATAAATCACTGCGCTGCATGAAAAACAATGTTATTTTTGATGCCGCCATCGATTTTTCATCACGATTCTTCACACCACTGGTTGATAAGCCACTTATACTCTCTTGACAGCTATCGTACAGAGATAAAAAAAGCCCGAACAAGTCGGGCTTTTTTATGTCCAGGGATGGACGGACAGATATTTACTCCTCGGCAACTGCTCCTCGACAACTGCTCCTCCGTTGCCCTACTACCGTCCATCCATGGACATATTGCATTTCCCGCACTCCTCACATCCATATAGATCGTCTCTCACAAACAGCCAGGGATGGCGTGTGAATACTGTTTACCGCATTACTTATTAACAATAGCTTCTAATTGTTTAGCTTTAATAATCTGTCCATCAAGACCAGATTCTTTGCCGTTTTTACCGTAAGCAACTGACATTAATGTACTGTAGTAAGTCACAGGGATATTAAATTTAGTGCCGTACTTGGCATTAATTTTATCCTGGTAAACTTCTACGTTCATCTGACATACCGGACATGGAGTAACAATCATGTCTGCACCGCCGTCGTAAGCTGCTTCAATAATGTCTTTAATCAAGGCCTGTGATTTTTCTGGTTCAGAAAATGCCAGGGCACCACCACAACAGGATACTTTCTTGTCGTAGTTTTCCACAGGCTCAGCACCCATGGTTTCGATGAACTTATCCAGGTATTTAGGATTCTCGAAAGACTCGCCTTCGATACCAAATGGACGGTTAGTCTGACAACCCACATAACCGGCAATTTTAATACCGTCTAAAGGTTTCTTCACATGTTTGCCCATTTCTTCGTAACCGATATCTTCGATTAACACTTCAACCATGTGGCGAATTTTACTGTCGTTTTTCAGGGTAAGGCCCGCTTCGGCTAATGCCTGGTTAGTCTCGTCCATTAATCCGGCGTCGGAGTCTAAACGTTCCTGTGTCTCTTTTGTTGATAACCAGCATGCAGCACAGGTTGCGACGATGTCCTGACCCGCATTGTGCTGCTCAGATAGCGCAATATTACGTGCAGACAACGCTAAACGAGGAAGTTCACCGCCACCACAGTAACCGATAGAGGCTGAACAGCAGTTCCAGTCTGGAATCACGTTAAGTTTTATATCCAGCACATCACACATAGACTGTACTGATTTCAGGTAGTTTGAAGAAGACGCGCCTTCTTGCGATGAACAACCCGGGTAAAATGAATATTCTTTTGACATAATTTTTTCCTGCCCCAATAATTAGTTAGAGCTATCAACACGAGCTGCTTCCAGCTCCATTGCTTTTTTGATCATTGCCTGGAAGCCTTTCTTGTCTTTTAAGGTGTGACCGCCAACCAGTTCTTTAAGGCTTAAACGTCCTGCCTTAAGCATGCCCAGACCAATGCCTGCCATGCCCAGAGCAACCTTGATGCCTTCAACAAAACCGTTCATGAAATACAGGTTAACACCTAACCATAATTCATTAACTCGACCGTTTTTAGCCAGGTTGTCCCAGAACAACTGGGAAAACTGACGAGTTGGCTGATTTTTAGGCTCAATCCCCAGGCGTGTCGCATAATGCGCCAGACCATGCATGATATGCGTAATCGGTAATTCGCGAGGACAACGTACGATACAGTTGTAACATGAAGTACACATCCACATCGATGTTGATTGCAATACTTCGTCACGTTTACCGGCACGAATCATCATAAATAATTCCTGCGGTGGATGATCCCAGTGCGGGCCTAATGGACATGAGCCTGAGCACACACCACATTGCATACACATCTTCACCCAATCGCCTTCTTCGACATTGGCTTCAACTTCTTTGAGGAAGTCATTGCGGTATTTTTCAACCATGCCTGTATTTAATTCACTCATGGCAGTCTCCTAGAATTTGAATGGGCTCATGCCGATCTGTTCGATCGTATCAACCATTTCGTTAATGATTTTTGGAACCTTATGAATATCAGTAATGGATATTTCATAGGTCTGTACACGTTCTTTTTCAAGACTTAATGACTCAAGTGTATCACCTACTTTAGACATACGCTCCTGTGCCATCAATGAACCTTTCACAAAGTGACACTGATAATCATCACCACTTGGACAGCCCATCAGGATAATACCATCGAATCCACTGTTTAGAGAGTCAGTAATCCAGCTCAAGCTAACAGAACCTAAACAACGAACCGGAATGATACGGGTGAACGCACTGTATTCAAGTTTGTTCTGTGCCGCCATATCAAGCGCCGGATAAGCATCGTTCTCACAGGCCAGTACTAGAATACGAGGCTTTTCATCGAACTCTTCCGGAATATCAACGGCTTTAAGCTGTTGACCAACGGTATCGATCGAGTAATTTTCGAATGAAATTACACGTACCGGACAGGCACCCATACAGGTACCGCAACGACGGCAACGTGATTCGTTGAATTGCGGGAAACCTTTTTCGTCTTCGTTAATAGCACCAAACGGACACTCTACAGTACAACGTTTACATTGTGTACAACCTTCCAGACGAACAATAGGAAAACTCAGGTCAGCAACTCGTGGATGCGCGGCTTTACCCAAACCTGAGTTTTCAGCGGCTGCAATCGCTTTCATTGCTGCTCCCATGGCATCATCCATCGCTTGTGCGGTATCCATAGGACGGCGAGTTGGACCCGCAGTATAAATACCCGTACGTTGTGTCTCATACGGGAAACAGATGAAATGTGAATCAGCAAAACCGTTTTCCATGTGAGGAACGTCTTTACCCTGACGGTAATCCAGATTAAGAATAGACTCAACGTCGACTCTGATTACCTGTTCTTCTCCACTAGCTTTTGCATCAGCTTTATCTTCATTTTCTTCGATCGTTAAATCAGCCGCTGTTTCCTGACCTGAATTAGGCACCATACCCGTTGCCAGTACAACCATATCAACTTCAAGGTCGATGTCTTCATCAAGAATTAAATCTTTAAACTTAACGGTTGGGTTTGCACCATCAACCACTTCAGAGGCAACACCTTTAGTAAAGATTATGCCTTTGTTCTGACCGCTGCGGTAGAAATTTTCGCCACCCGCGCCCGGTGTACGTAAATCTGTGAACAGTACCGTGGTATCGATATCAGGATTTTGATCTTTAAAGTACATTGACTGCTTGATACTTGCACTACAGCAGAAACCGGAACAATGCTCCAGGTGACCTTCTTTCTTGCTGCGCTGACCGGCACATTGAATGAACAATACGCTTTTTACTTCTTTACCGTCAGATGGTCGTTTAATGGCGCCGCCATTAGCTTCGATAGCTAATAGCTCTAATTCAGCCTGGGTAACAACATCTTTGTTTTTACCGTAAGAGTATTCAGGTAACTGGTTCGCATCATAAGGTTTAAAACCAGACGCCTGAACAATCGCACCAAAAGATTTTGTTTCTGTACTGCCACTTTCTGTGCTGATGTCCGCTTCGAAACGACCCGGTGCACCCGCTGTGTTAGTTAATGTAGAGTTAAGGTGAACTGAAATATTGCTGTCAGCTTCAACCGCTGCAATTAACTCGGCAACACCATTATCTTCAGGGTCTGCATAAGGCGCTTTGGTTGGAATCTTTTTATAAAGCTGAGCAGTTGCACCACCAAGTACCGCTGATTTCTCAACGATAGTACAAGGGTAACCCGCTTTCGATGCTTCGATAGCAGCAGTCATACCAGAGATACCACCACCAGCAATCAGGATGTTCTTGTTAACTGTCTGCTCAGCACTGGCATGTGGCGGCTTCGCATATTTAGCTTCAGCACAACCCATACGAATGTAGTCATCCGCCATTTCCTGGGTAGTTTCCTGCTGGTCTTCGGTATCAGGACGAACCCAGATAACACCTTCGCGCAAGTTGGTGCGAACCAGTGCCACATCATTAAAAGCAAATGCTTCGTTTTTAGCTCGACGTGAACAGGCAGCGATTACTACACGGTTAACCCCTTCGTTATCGATGTCATCCTGAATCATTTTCACACCGGCTTCTGAACATAAGAAGTCGTGTTGTTGACAGATAGCGGCTTTACCGTCGCGGGTCGCAGTCGTTTGTAACTGACCTGAATCCAGGCGGTCACCAATACCACAGCCATTACAGATATAAGCGCCAATTTTCATTTCATCAGCCATGGTTTAACCCTCCGCCTGTGCGACTTTATTAACAACCTGAATGGCTCTTAACGCAGAAGCTGTTGCACTTTGTACTGCACGGTTAACGTCCAGCGCATCAGATGAACAACCAGCAGCAAATACGCCGCCATTTGCTTCGTCATGTTCGATGAAGCCTTCGTCATTCACTTTAATTTCAATCGGGAAAGTGTCTTTATCAACACTTGGTTCCATACCAATAGCCAGA
The DNA here is from genome assembly GCA_963759005.1 of uncultured Gammaproteobacteria bacterium. Classification (GTDB taxonomy): domain Bacteria; phylum Pseudomonadota; class Gammaproteobacteria; order SZUA-229; family SZUA-229. The sequence goes on along the minus strand of CAVWXQ010000037.1, from coordinate 371 downwards.
ACAACCAGATCATGTTCGTTGGCGTAACGCTCATAACCCTCGGTGTCCACACCATTTAGTGTTGGGTTGCCGTTGTCTTTATTTTCAACGATGTTGGCAACTTTTGACTTAATAAACTTAACGTTCGGATTGTCCTGCACTTTTTGATAGAAATTATCAAAACGGTCAATGGCACGAATGTCAATGTAATAAATGGATACATCCGCGTCATCACCAAACTTCTCAGAAACATACGTACTTTGTTTCAGTGATGCCATACAGCAGATGCGAGAACAATGTTTCAGGTAGTTAATGTCACGTGAACCGGCACACTGAATAAAAGCAACGTTCTTTGCTTCTTTGCCGTCAGATGGACGCACCAGCTTACCGCC
>CAVWXQ010000036.1:0-95268 GCA_963759005.1 uncultured Gammaproteobacteria bacterium | reverse complement strand
CTTCACTCATCCTTATACATTCCTGTTTCAGTTTGTTCTCATCGATAGTATTGAGTATTCTGTCTGTCAAGAGCTGTTTTCCGGCGATCCAGACATCAGCTTACGTGGTCGCGTGAACTGCAGTAAACCAGATGTGAGACCGGATCATATACTGGAATAGTTTCTATTGTATCGAAATTTACAGCAACGATATCGGCAAATTTTCCAACTTCCAGCGAACCGGTAATATCACTTATTCCTAACGCAGTTGCACCATTGATGGTTGCCATTTTTAATACCTGTTCTGCGCTAACCGCAGTCGCATCCATATTGCTTATTTTTGCCAGCATTGCAGCTGAACGCATTTCGCCAAACATGTTTAAATCATTGTTACTTGAACAGCTGTCGGTGCCAAGTGCAACATTGACGCCAGCCTCTACAAGTTGTTTGACTGGACAGATGCCACTGGCGAGTTTCATGTTTGATTCCGGGCAATGAATGACATGGCTACCGGCTCTGGCCAACAGTTGTATTTCGTCATCGCGTAGCTGCGTCATATGCACCGCCTGCAATGCAGGGTTGACTAATCCCAGTTCATTTAATCGTGCCAATGGGCGCTGTCCGTTATTTTTTTCAGCTTCGCTGACCTCAAATACAGTTTCGTGAACATGCATATGAACATTCAGTTCAAGTTCGTTGGCGAGGATACCAATATGTTTTAAAGGTTCATCAGAAACGGTATAGGGTGCGTGTGGCGCAAATGTGGTTTTAATTAAGTCGTGCCCCTTATAGTGGTCAAAAACGGCGAGGCCTTTGGCAATATATTCTTCACTGTTATTGGCCCATACGGTGGCAAAGTCGATTAGTATAAGGCCGACCGAAGCTCGCATACCAACATCGGCTGCAACGCGCGCAGTAATATCCGGGAAAAAGTACATGTCGTTGAAGCAGGTGGTGCCGCTGCGAATCATTTCTGCTATCGCCAGTTCAGTGCCGGTACGCACAAATGCTTCATTGACATGTTCTGCCTCTGCCGGCCAGATATGATTCTGCAACCAGTCCATCAGGTTTAAATCATCTGCCAGACCGCGAAACAGACTCATCGCTGCATGTGTGTGACTATTTATCAGGCCGGGAATCAGCGCGTGCTGATGATAATCACGATTTACCCGGGCACTGTAAAGTGCCTTTGCATCGGCACTGGGTAAAATATCGATGATTTTTTCTTCATCAATGGCAATGCAATGCTGTTCTAGATAACGTTGCTTGTTATCAACTGGAATGATCCAGCGGGCATGCAGCAGGGTGTCGATATTCTTCATCTCGCGACCATACCTGTTGCACCGGCGGAGTGCAACTAAATCAGAGTTTCGCGGGGAGTAAGACTTTTACTTTCAGCTGCAATATTAATAGGTTTATCACTGCTGCCCCGTTAACAAGAAAGAAATCATCTGAAACAGGCTGATGTGGCAGGCCTGGACAAGGGTTGCACTAATCCGATTCATGTCTCTGGCAGTTAACGGGCAGCAGTGTAAGTTTTTTTAGACAAGACTGCTTAGTTGTGGAATAGCAGATAAATTTAAATAAAAACGAAGTTTAACTGGTCAACTCGGGTGGGTTAATGCTATAAACTGGTCAGTTAAATAAAATAATAATTTTTAAGAATAAGCAAAGGTTAAAGGAGTGTAAAAATGAAATTATTGACATTAAAAATAAACCCGTTAGTAACGTTATTTGGTTTATTGTTTTTGCTGGCAGCGTGTAATCCAGTAGTAACCCGGGTTGAGTCTGACTCTGTTACCGACCTCAGTGGAAACTGGAATGATACTGATTCCCGACTGGTGGCGCAGGAAATGATCCAGGATGTGCTTTCACGCAGCTGGTTAAGCAACTTTAATCGTAGCAGTGGTAGATCGCCAACGGTTATTGTTGGCACAGTGCGCAATCTAAGTCATGAGCATATCAATACACGTACTTTTGTTGCAGATATGGAACGTGAGCTGATAAATTCAGGTGAGGTTGAGTTTGTGGCTTCGGCAAAAGATCGCGAAGAAGTTCGTAGTGAAGTTAAAGAGCAGGATTTGCATGCAACAGAAGAAACCCGTAAAGCCATGGGGCAGGAAATCGGTGCTGATTTTATGTTACAGGGTTCGATTAATTCCATTGTTGATGCAGTGAGTGGTGAACAGGCACGTTTCTACCAGATTGATTTAACCCTTATTGAGCTAGGGTCAAATCGAAAAGTCTGGGTAGGACAAAAGAAAATCAAGAAAACAGTCGAAAAAGGCGGCATCCGCCTATAGTAATGACCTTTTAATAACCTTGTAACTGGAAAGCTGATTTTGCTGTATCGGCACAATCAATAGAGGTGTTCTTATATCTTGTTTCTGTACATGACTAAGGAAAAATGCAGACATTGATGTTAATTAAAAAGGCTATTTTTTTTGAAAACTCCTTAATGTTAACCGGGCACCTGTCTAAGTATAAGAACTGCCACAGGCTTTCTATGCTCGGGCAGGTCTTTATGTTTCGGTTTCATTTAAAGAACTTTTATTTGGATAGACAGCTGTACTGTAAACTTGTTTTGATTTTACTTTGTGGTCTTTTGCTACAGTCATGCGCAAGTTACTCACGTCACGCCACCTCCATGCGAGATGGTTTGCTTCAGGGCAAACCTGATTTGTCACTGGCCATAGCAGAACAGGAGGATTCCGATCAGAAGGAAGTGATATCTTCTCTTGATAAAGGCATGTTACGTCGAATCAATAATGATTTTTCAGGCAGTAATCAGATTCTTGAAGTTGCCAAGCAGGAAATTGAAAAGCTTTACGGTACCAGTATTACAGAGAATCTTGCTGCAGTGACGATTAATGAAACCTTGCGTGGTTATGAAGGTGATCGTTATGAGCAGTTGTTATTACATGCCTACATGGCAATGAATTATATTCAGCTAGGACAGCTTGATGGCGCCCGTGTCGAAATGTTGCAGGCAAACGTCAAGATGAAGGAGTGGGTGGATGAGCCTGAAGAGGATGCTTTTCTAAGGTATCTGGAAGGTATCATCTATGAAAGTCTGGATGAAAAGGATTCCGCACTCATCTCCTACCGCAAAGCCTACACCGTTTACAAAGAAAAAGGCGGTAGTCAGTATCCGACTGCACCCGTTGGCATAAAAAAGGACTTGTTACGTTTGTTAGCGTGGCAGGGTTTATGGAGCGAATACAATTCGTATAAAAAAGAATTTAACATGATGGATTATAAACCCGGTGAAGCCAGTGAAGATTTTGGTGAGCTGGTAGTTATTTTAAACAATGGACTGGCTCCGATAAAAAGTGAAGTTTCGATCCCTGTTTATTCCACAGAAGTGCAACAAAATTTGCGGGTGTCGTTTCCTGCATATAAACAACAAAAAAAACAATTATATGTACCACGTATTCATATCAATAATGAACAATACTCGATGGAAACGGTGGAAGACGTTGACGCATTGGCGCGGTACTCGTTAGAACAGGCAATGCCAGGAATCATGGCAAGAGCAATTGCTCGCGCAGTGGTAAAATATAATACACAACATACAGCACATGAGAAGGACAAGAGTGGGCTTGCTGGATTATTAATGACCATAACTAATTTGGTCACAGAAAGAGCTGATACCCGAAGCTGGACAACTTTACCGCAGGAAATACAATTAAGACGCCTGTTATTACCAGTTGGTGAGCATAGCGTACAGATTAAATTGCACAATGCAGCCGGTCAAATTGTTGATGTGATAGATGAAAAAATTACAATTAAATCCAGGCAATCTAGTTTTTTGATTAAACATTGGAATGCCCCCAAAGCAAAAACAGGTAAGCAGAAAATTCAACTATTAAATTAATGAGTTCAGCGTTGATATACAGCACAGGGTTTGTTCGCCGCGTAACTTATCGTCAAACGCATCTGGAATTACTATGAAAATAATATTACGCTTTAACCTGTTAATGAGTGTTTTGCTGATTACGGCATGCATGCAATCAACATCGGTCATCAGCACCGGTGATGCACCGGAGTGGATTCAGGGTGAACCTGATTTGTATCCGAATTTTAAATACCTGTCAGCAACAGGGTCAGCATCAAAATCAGAGCAGGCGAAAGAACGAGCGCTATCTAATTTGGCAAAAATATTTGAAGTGCAGATCAAAGAAGTTTCTACCACTTCACAGGACATAGAAAGCCATAAGAAAGATGGCCTTGAAACAGTTGAACAAAGCGCAAGAATAGCCAGTACGGTTAATTTGAAAACCGACAAAATGGTACAGGGTGCACGTATTTCAGAGCAATGGCAAAGCAGCACTGATCTGACTTATCACGCATTAGCAGTACTGGATCGTAACCAGGCTGGTAACAATATTCGAGGTGAAATGAGGCGTCTCGATGAAGAAACGCAATATGCATTAGATCAGCAGGTCAATCGTAACGATGCTTTATTGAAAATTTCAGATTTGCATAAAGCCAACGCACTGCAGCATGACAGGCAAACATTACAAAAAACGCTGAAGATAATAGATGTGAAAGGCAAAGGCGCCACAGCAAAATGGAATCTGGCCGAATTAAACGAGCAATTACAGCAAGCATTGAGAGCATTGCCATTACGAACAACAGTCAAAGTAGATGATGTTGGCGGTTTAAACAATATTTTACAGGGTGCTACTTCCAGAGCAGGTTTTAGTATAAGTGAAAATATTGGTGGTTCAGAATACCAGTTAGCGGCAAGTCTTGAAGCGCAGCAGCCTATAATAAAAGATGACTGGCACTGGTTACGGGCGACGCTAAAAATTGAGTTGATTGGGCAAGATGGTATTACCGTAATAGGTTATAAATCCTGGCCACTAAAAGTGTCAGCCAGCAATGCCTCGCAATTGCAACCGCGTATGCTGAAGGCCGTTGATAAAAACTTAAAGCAGGAGCTGCTAAATAGTCTGCTTGAATTTGTCACATAAATAACCCTTATTCTCGGATGGTTATTATCCTGAAGCCTGCTGCGATGTGGTTTGTTAATCAGAGGTAGCGGAGAGTAAATCTACGGTTTCGTGTCTCACCCCCCTTTAATGGTCTGTTCTTTTTAATGTAATACAGCAGGGCTGTTGCATTGAGCTTTACTCATGTAATATTACCACTGTAAGGCTATAGCAGGACTAACTTGCAGTGTCGTTATCGCGCGGAGCGCAAAGCTGTCAGACAGACAGGTTAATGTGAACAACTAATGGAACAGCGATGGATTAATCCTGTCGAAATAAAGTAATTATTGTGTCCACTAAAGTACCTGGTGAAAATAATGTGTGTTTCACACCGCTTGAATAGAGATGATATGGCCATATATTATGTAAATATTACTAGCTATGGACACTTAATAAAAAGTTGCGGGTAGATGGTTTTTGAGATTTGTAAATAAAACAGTACTGAATTTTATATTATTAAATATAATTCGTGATTTAGAATAATTAAAGAGTTTGTTCTACACTGAAGGTAAGGTATGAGTAATCATAAAATGGGTGGTTTCTCCATTGTCAACAATACGGGTGATGAAAACGGGGACCATGATTATGACGGTGGGCTTGCGGTAGAAGAAGAAAAACCGAAGTTAAAACCACCAAAACAATATAAAGTTATTGTGAATAATGACGATTATACTCCTATGGAGTTTGTAGTTCAGGTGTTGATGATGTACTTTTCTATGGATGATGCAAAAGCAACACGAGTAATGATGTCAGTGCATACAAAAGGCAAAGGCATTTGTGGCATTTTTAGCCATGAAATTGCTGAAACAAAAGTGGATCAGGTAAACGAATATTCACGAATGAATCAGCATCCTTTAATGTGTACCATGGAAGAAGCCTGATATTACGGTAGGAAGGTCGAAACTAGTTTATCCGAAATGGTTTATCCGAAACTGGTTTAACGTAAGTTTACGGGTTAAATAAAGGTAGCGCCATGTTAAGCAAAGAGCTTGAAGTATCATTAAACACGGCATTTAACGATGCCAGAGAAAAAAGACATGAATATATAACAGTCGAGCATTTGTTGCTTTCGCTATTAAGTAATAATAGTGCCAATATTGTGCTGCAGGCCTGTGGTGCAGATTTGAATTTGCTTAGTGTCGAACTAAAAGAATACCTTGATAATAATACCCCTGTTTTTGGTGACGTCGTAGGTGGTGAAGTACAGCCTACGCTAGGTTTTCAACGTGTGCTGCAACGTGCTGTTTTTCATGTGCAGTCTTCCGGTAAAAAAGAAGTGGTCGGTGCCAATGTTCTGGTTGCGATGTTTGGTGAGCAGGAATCACAGGCTGTTTATTTATTGAATCAACAAAATGTTAACCGTCTGGACGTGGTTAATTACATTTCTCATGGCATTACCAAAGTGCCAAATGAAACAGAGAAGCTTGAAGATCATTCTGATCAAGCTGCCACGCAGGATGCAGAATCGCAGCCTCTGGAAAATTACACCACCAATTTAAACAAGCGTGCCATGCAGGGTCGGATTGATCCACTGATCGGTCGTGAAAATGAAGTAGAAAGAACCGTACAGATTTTATGCCGCCGTCGTAAAAATAATCCACTGCTGGTGGGTGAAGCCGGTGTTGGAAAAACGGCATTGGCTGAAGGTCTGGCAAAACGTATTGTCGATAAAGAAGTTCCAGAGGTTTTATTAGATAGCACTATTTTTTCACTGGATTTAGGTTCGCTGGTTGCAGGCACCAAGTATCGTGGTGACTTTGAAAAACGTTTAAAAGGTGTTTTGAAACAGTTAAATCAGCGTCCGGGTGCGATTTTATTTATCGATGAAATTCATACCATCATTGGTGCAGGATCTGCTTCTGGCGGGGTGATGGATGCCTCAAACCTGATAAAACCAATGCTGGCAAATGGTGAGCTTAAATGTATTGGCTCGACTACTTACGCTGAATTTAGAAGTGTTTTTGAAAAAGATCATGCGCTGGCACGTCGTTTTCAGAAAATTGATATCGAAGAACCAAGTGTTGATGAAACGGTTGAAATTTTAAAAGGGCTGAAAACACGCTTTGAAGAACATCATGATGTGAAATACAGCAACAATGCTTTACGTGCTGCCGTTGAGCTTTCTCAACGTTATATTATGGATAGATTTCTGCCTGATAAAGCCATTGATATTATTGATGAAGCCGGTGCCAACAGGCAGTTGCAATCTCAATCAGGTAAAACAAACAAGAAATCAATCAATGTAAATGATATCGAAAATATTGTTGCAAAAATTGTACGTATTCCTGCAAAAACAGTCAGCACTTCAGATACAGATGCGCTGAAAAATCTTGAGCGTGATTTAAAAATGGTTGTTTTTGGTCAGGATGACGCGATAAGTACCCTGGTGACGGCAATACGTATGTCACGTTCAGGCCTGGGTGAGCCAGAGAAACCTATTGGTTCTTTCCTGTTTACCGGTCCGACCGGTGTGGGTAAAACCGAAGTAAGTAAGCAGCTGGCCAGTATTATGGGTGTTGATCTGGTGCGTTTTGATATGTCTGAATACATGGAACGTCATACCGTATCACGTTTGATTGGTGCACCTCCGGGTTACGTAGGTTTTGACGAGGGTGGTTTACTCACCGAAGTGGTCAATAAAAAACCTCATTGTGTATTGCTGCTTGATGAAATTGAAAAAGCCCATCCAGAAGTGTTTAACATATTACTGCAGGTGATGGATCACGGTACCCTGACTGACAGCAATGGTCGTAAAACCGATTTTAGAAGTGTTATTTTAATTATGACCAGTAATGCCGGCGCACAATTAATATCTCGCCGCTCAATGGGCTTTACCGAACAGCAAAATGAACTTGATGGCATGGAAGAGATCAACAAAATGTTTACCCCTGAATTTAGAAATCGACTGGATTCTATCGTTAGTTTTGGTTCACTGGATGCGCATACGCTGTCGAATGTGGTTGATAAATTCCTGGTGGCATTTGAATTACAGCTCAATGAGAAGAAAGTAACCTTAACTGTTGATAAGCAAGCTCGTAGCTGGTTAGCTGAAAAAGGTTATGACCCTAAAATGGGCGCACGGCCGATGGCACGTGTTATTCAGGAACATCTCAAAAAACCACTGGCGAACGAACTGTTGTTTGGTGATTTAATCAGAGGTGGCCACGTAAATGTAACGGTCAGCAAGGATGACGAAATTGCAATAGAGGTCGTTTCAGAAACTGCTAAGGTATGATTCTGAAGGGCTACCTGGCTTCAACAATAACAAAAACAATTCACCACAAAGAGAGAAGAGTTTTACTTTGTTAACAGCGCCTGCGGCCTTGTTAACAATAAAATGCTTTTCTCTGTGCCTCTCGGCAACCACTCCTGCGTTGCCCTACTACTGTACTTCCTGTACATATGTGGTGAAAAGTTTTTAGTTTTTGACTGTAATGACCGCTGTACAGGGGTAAGTAGAACAGTTACTGTAGAAGGCTATTTAGCGCGGTAAATAATACGACCTTTTTCCAGGTCGTAAGGAGTAAGTTCAACGGTAACCGCATCACCCGTCATAATACGAATGTAGTGCTTACGCATTTTTCCGGAAATGTGTGCGATGACAGTGTGACCATTTTCCAGTTCTACACGGAACATGGTATTAGGCAGTGTCTCTTTTACCACACCTTCCATTTGAATTGCTTCTTCTTTAGCCATATGTTAATAATCTATTGTTAAATGAGAGTAAATAAGCCAGGTAGTGACGAAACTGGTAACGACTAAAAACTGACTTTTTTTAAGGTTGCGCAATTATCGTTGTTTTGACATGAAGCGCAAGGTTTTTTGTCAGTTTTGTGCCGATTTCTCTGTTTTTTCGGCTATTTTCTCCGAATTCAGATTTCCATCAACCGGTAACATAAAAACAGGATCAATAAGTGTCTGGTTAGCAAGGACAGCAAAATGCAGATGTGGACCGGTAACACGACCGGTTTGACCTACCTTGCCAATAATGTCTCCCTGTTTAACAATATCACCGGGTTTGACTGAGATTTCACTCATATGTGCATACAGGCTGATAATGCCCTGTCCGTGGTCAAGATAAATCATATTGCCACTGAAAAAGAAATTACCAGAATCAATGACCGTACCATTTGCTACTGCTTTTATCGGTGTGCCTTCCGTGGCAGCAATGTCTAGTCCGCTATGGGGGCGACGTTCCTGTTCATTAAAAAAACGACGTAGACCAAAGATGCTGCTGATACGTCCTGTTACCGGCCAGATAAAATCTACATCGGGCGCGCTTTCAGTATATTGCTTTTTAGCTTTTTTCTTACGTTTACTCTCAGCTGTAATGCGCTTGCTGTCCTCTTTATTGGGATTTACCTTGCGTTTGTTTTTAATAGTGAGATGCTGCTCATCATATTTTTTGTACTTAATTGTGACTTTAGTGTTCTCGCTGAGTCCATCTGCGTGTTTAACTGAAAATTCATAATCGCCGGGTTTGGTTGATAAGTCGATTCCGGCCATTGCAGCCCAGCTATTTTTATAGGGGAATACAGCAATACGCTGGTTGTTAAAATAAACTTTGCTATCTTGTTTGTAATTCGGCAGTTGCAGGAGTGCAATGCCACCGGGCACAAGCGCCTGTTGTGGTAATGCATGGATCACATGACTGCTAAAAAATAGTAAAGTACATAAGCAGAGACGTTTTATATCAGTTATCAGAAGGTTCTTCGGCATAGGATTGTATCTCGGTGTAAAATGTTTGTTACAGGAACTGTTTGGTATTTTATTTCAAGTCCTTCTGATTTTATAGAATAAATGGTTTTATTGACATAATGGCATTATCAAAACGAGCAAAAAATCTTAGTCCCTTTTACGTCATGGATATACTTGCTCAGGCAAAAGTCTTAAGTCAGCAGGGCAAAACAATCTATCACATGGAAGTCGGGGAGCCTGACTTTGCTACTGCAGAGTGCATTATTAATGCTGGTATCGATGCGCTAAAGCAGTTTAAGACACATTATACGCCAGCCTTAGGTCTGCCCGAATTACGTCACGCTGTTGCTGAATATTACCATAGAAGGTTCTCTCTCAACATTAATCCAGAACGTATTATCATTACACCGGGCGCTTCTGGTGCATTGCAGCTGGCGATGTCATGTTTGCTGGATGCAGGTGAAAATATATTGTTGACAGATCCGGGATATCCCTGCAACAGAAATATAGCACAGGTGCTAGCGGTGGAATCAATAGCCATTCCTGTTAGTGCAAAGAATGCTTATCAGCTGGACGCGGCTTCTGTTGCAAAATACTGGAATGACAAAACAAGAGCCGCAATGGTGGCGACACCATCGAATCCGACGGGTACGTTATTACCTGAAAAGCAGTTAAAGGAAATTTGCCATATTGTAGAGCAGAACAAAGGATGTTTAATTGTCGATGAGATCTACCAGGGACTGGTTTATGATGTTGAAGATTATACAGCGCTGGCAATATCGAATGAATGTTTTGTGATTAACAGCTTTTCAAAATATTTTGGTATGACAGGCTGGAGAATTGGCTGGATGGTGGTGCCGGAGTTTTATGCTGATGCCATCAATCGAATTGCGCAAAATATCTTTTTAGCACCAGCAACGGTGTCGCAATATGCTGCACTTACTGCATTGAAAGCTGAAACACAGATTGAACTTGATGCCCGTAGAGATGAGTTTAAACAGCGACGTGATTTTTTATTGCCTGCATTAGAACAATTAGGCTTTGAAATTCCAGTGAAACCACAGGGTGCTTTTTATATTTACGCCAATTGTGAAAAGTTCACAAATGATAGTTTTAACTGGGTGAAACAACTTTTAAATAAACAAGGTGTTGCGTTAACACCCGGCCGCGATTTTGGTGATTATCAGGCATAACAAACATTGCCGATTTGCTTACACACAATCACTTGATGTGCTTGAGCAAGCGGTTGATAAAATTGATGTATTTATAAGAGCATAAAAATTGTAGCGGAAAAAATGATTGGAAATATAAAAAAAATGCAAACTACACCAGGTGATTCTACAAAGAATCAACCGGTACAGTACCAGCTTCCCATTGGTGATAACCTGTTGCCAATGAATGAACATATTGGTCATGTCATAAAGCTAAAGTATCAAAATGAAATTAACTGTGTTGCCTGTGGACGTAAAACCAGTAAAAGTTTTGCTCAGGGGCATTGCTTTCCCTGTTTTCGGAGTCTGGCTTCGTGTGACATGTGCATAATGAAGCCTGAAACCTGTCATTATGCCAAGGGCACCTGTCGTCAACCAGAGTGGGGTGAATCACACTGCTTTATCCCGCATTATGTTTATCTGGCAAATTCATCTGGTATTAAAGTGGGTATTACTCGTGGTACGCAAGTACCGACGCGCTGGATTGATCAGGGCGCAACTCAGGCATTACCAATTTTTCAGGTGGCTAATCGCCTGCAGTCCGGATTACTCGAGATGGTGTTAAAAAAACATATCTCTGATCGTACAGACTGGCGAAAAATGCTTAAATTCGACGCGGAACCGCTTGACTTAAAAGCTATTCGAGATGAATTGCTGGTTAAGTGCTCAACTGAAATTGCAGATATTAAAAATGAGCATGGTGATGTCTCGATAGAGACCATCGATGAGAATATTGTTGAAATAAAATTTCCTGTATCCGAGTATCCTGAAAAAATTAAATCACTTAATTTTGATAAGCAGCCGGATATAGAAGGGTCGTTAATGGGGATTAAAGGGCAATATTTGATTCTCGATACGGGCGTGCTAAATATCCGTAAATTCTCAGGGTATAACATTGATGTGGAATTCGTATAACATAGCAGAAGCTGTTCGTTGAAAGATAAAACAAATTTTCACCACAGAGGCACAGAGAGCACAGAGGTAAGCAAATTAAATAATGTTTGTGCAATGTACAAACAATAAAATCCTTCTGTGCTCTCTGTGGTAAAAAAAGCCCTTTAAGATTATTTTTTATTCTGAGGAAATACTCATCAGCATTCGTGAAGACATAAATTGCGTATTTGATCGTGACCCTGCAGCAAGAAATACCTGGGAAGTAATAACCTGTTACCCTGGCCTTCATGCTGTGATCATGCACCGTATTAACCATTCCTTGTGGAACCTGGGGCTTAAATGGCTGGCACGCTGGTTGTCATATTTTACACGCTGGGTGACAGGCATCGAAATTCATCCCGGCGCTATTATCGGCCAGCGATTTTTTATTGATCACGGTATGGGTGTTGTCATCGGTGAGACAGCAGAAATTGGTGATGACTGCACCTTGTATCATGGTGTGACGTTAGGTGGAACCAGCTGGAATAAAGGTAAGCGCCACCCTACATTGCAGAATAATGTTGTAGTCGGTGCCGGTGCCAAGGTGCTTGGTCCAATCACGATTGAAGAAGGTGTACGTATTGGCTCAAATGCCGTAGTGACAAAAAATGTTGCAAATAACTCTACCGTGGTAGGCGTACCTGGAAGAGTGATACATCGCCATGATGAAACACAGCAAAAACGTGACGAAATGGCACAAAAGCTTGGATTTGATGCCTATGGCGCCACCAGTGATGCACCTGACCCGGTAGCGACAGCCATTAATAAAATGCTTGATCATATCCACGCTATGGACGAGAAAATGGAAGCCATGTGCGGCGCACTGAAACAATTTGGTGCGGAAATTGATGTCACTACTTTACCTGATCTGGGCTCCTGCTCGATTTCAACAGCTACTAATAATAAGGCTGAAGAGGTTGAAAAAATTGAAACTAATTAACACAAATGTCTCATTGTAGTATTATTATCCTGTATCCGGTCAAATTGGCTTATTGACCGATTATGAGAAAAATTTGTCTCAAATAGCTACTCTGCTATTGAATATCTGACTTAATCTCTGGCCTGTTATTATTGGTATAATTTATGAATAACAATGACTTAAGTGTTTAATTCTCGGTTTGTCTATTATTTTAGCTATACCTGAGTAATTTAGTTGGTTTAATACTTGACTAAATTAGTAGGAATTAAGTAAAATTGAATTTAATTCCTTTGTCATTCATTTATGAGTTTTTGATATGCGTTTAACCACAAAAGGTCGTTATGCCGTTACTGCAGTACTGGATCTAGCTTTGCATCAAGATAGTGGGCCGGTTTCTCTAGCTGCTATTTCCGAGCGTCAATGCATTTCGTTGTCTTATCTAGAGCAGCTTTTCGCCAAATTACGTCGTAATAATATTGTTAGTAGCACCCGTGGTCCTGGTGGTGGTTACACATTAACTAATAACGTTGATGAAGTGAGCGTGTCGGACATTATCCTGGCAGTCGATGAAACCTGTAAAGTGGTTGACTGCGATGAAAGCGATCGGATGTCATAATAATTATCAGTGTTTAACGCATGATCTATGGCAGGAGCTAAGTAACGAAATTCGCTCATTCCTTGATGGTATTACATTATCAGAAATAATGTCGCAGGAAGCAGTGAATAATGTGAAAGTACGTCAGGATAAAGCAATAAATTTCTGATTTTAAAATCATATTATCTTTCAGAACGACTTTATGGCTGTATATCTCGATAATAATGCAACAACGGCTTTAGATGATAAAGTTTTAGAGGCGATGCTGCCTTATATGGGGCAAATAACGGGTAATCCGTCGAGTGTACATCGATTTGGTCGTTTGCAAAAGGATGCGATTGAACAGGCACGAGAATCCGTTGCACAGCTGCTTGGCGCCAGGGCTGAGCAGGTGATTTTTACCAGCGGCGGCACAGAATCGAACAACTTATTATTAAATGGATTTAGCCAGCAGTCTTGTTTTCAAGGGTGTGCTGATAAAAGCATACGTGGACGTATTGCCATTAGTGCAATTGAACATATGTCTTTAATAGAGCCGGCGCAGCATCTTGCAACTAATGTAGATATTGTTCCGGTTGATGAAAATGGCTGCGTTAATTCACAGGCTGTTGAGCAGGTGATAACTAAGCAAACGTCACTGATATCGGTAATGACTGCAAACAATGAAACGGGTGTTATACAGAATTTATCACCGCTAATTGATTTGGCGCGTGAACGTCATTGTTTTTTTCATAGCGATGCATCACAGGCCGCAGGTAAAATACCGCTCAATTTTATTGAAAGTGGGCTGCATGCAATGACTATCTCGGCACATAAATTTTATGGTCCTGTGGGTGCGGTGCATTGGTTATTGATAAACGTTTGCCAATAGAAAAAATACAGTTTGGTGGGACACAGGAAAAGAACTTGCGCGCTGGAACAGAAAATGTACCGGCCATAGTTGGATTTGGTAAAGCTGCTGAATTAGCAAAATCTGATATGAAAACAAGAAGTTTACATGTTCGAACTTTACGAGATAAATTTGAACATGGATTGAAAAAACTGAGCGCAGTTAAGATCTTTGCACAATCAGCTGATCGTTTACCTAATACGGTGCAGTTTGGTGTCTATGGATTTGATGGTGAGACCTTGCTGATGCAGTTAGATAGAAAAGCCATCGCAGTTTCCAGTGGTTCTGCATGCACCAGCGGTAAAACGGAACCTAGCCATGTTTTAAAGGCAATGAAGGTGCCAGATACATTAGCTAACTCTGCGGTAAGAGTCAGCTTTGGAAAAAACAATACGATGTCAGATGTAGAAGCGTTGCTTAGTGCATTAAATGACATTATTGAAACAAATCGACACTCAGCCGTAATGATGGCGGCAAGTGTTTGAAAGTAATATTTATAGGGTTAAGGTGATAAAAGTGAGTGAACAGAACACAGCTGAGAAAATGACAGACCATCCAATTTATTTAGACTATTCCGCTACTACGCCGATAGATGAACGTGTGGTTGCAGAAATGCTTAAATATATGGGGCCGGAAAGTAGTTTTGGCAACCCTGCATCACGCAGTCACAGTTTTGGCTGGGCAGCAGAAGCAGCTGTTGAAGCTGCGCGTAAAAATATTGCGGACCTGGTTGGTGCGAACCCTAAAGAAATCATTTTCACATCGGGTGCCACGGAGTCAGATAACCTGGCAATTAAAGGTGTTGCTCACTTTAATCAAAAACGCGGTAAACATATTGTTACCTGTAAAACCGAGCATAAAGCAGTATTGGACAGCTGTCGTCAATTAGAGCGTGAAGGCTTTGAAGTTACATACCTGGATCCGATGGAAAATGGTTTGCTTGACCTTAATGTGTTTGCAGACGCCTTGCGTGATGACACTACACTGGTCTCTATAATGCACGTTAACAATGAGATTGGCGTGATTCAGGACATCGAAGCGATTGGTAAAATCTGCCGTGAAAGAAAGATCATATTTCATGTTGATGCGGCACAAAGCCCGGGTAAAGTCGAGATTAATCTTGAACAGCTGCCAGTAGATTTAATGAGCTTCTCGGCGCATAAAATTTATGGCCCCAAAGGCATTGGTGCGTTATATGTACAAAGAAAACCGCGTGTTCGTTTAGAAGCGCAAATGCACGGCGGCGGACATGAGCGTGGCATGCGTTCCGGTACCCTGGCAACACATCAGATCGTTGGCATGGGTGAAGCATTCCGAATTGCCAAAGAAGAAATGGCTGCTGAAAATGAACGTCTACTGGTGTTAAGAAACAAGCTTTATGACGGCGTTAAAGACTTGGAAGAGGTTTACATTAATGGTGATATTGATCACCGTATTGCTGGTAATATCAATATCAGTTTTAACTATGTTGAAGGTGAGAGTTTGTTGATGGCATTGAAAGAGCTGGCGATTTCCAGTGGCAGTGCCTGTACTTCTGCAAGTCTGGAGCCAAGTTACGTATTACGGGCATTAGGCCGTAATGATGAACTGGCGCACAGCTCAATCCGTTTTACTATGGGGCGTTATACAACGGAAGAAGAAATTGAGCGCACCATTAAACATGTTCGTACGGCAGTAGAAAAACTGCGGGAGTTGTCGCCGCTTTGGGATATGTATAAAGACGGTATCGATCTCAACAGTATTGAATGGGCTGCGCATTAAAAATACGGCTTCAAGTTAAAAAAGAATTAAGTAAAATTCGAACAAACAGATGTTTATTGCATCAAAATGAATGTAGTGAACGCAACAGTTTAGAGGTAATTATCATGGCATACGGTGAAAAAGTTCTGGATCATTATGAGAATCCAAGAAATGTGGGGAGTTTTGAGAATGATGACAATGTCGGTACAGGCATGGTCGGAGCACCTGCCTGTGGTGATGTTATGAAGCTGCAGATCAAGGTAAATGACGATGGCATTATTGAAGATGCTGTTTTTAAAACCTACGGTTGTGGCAGTGCGATTGCATCCAGCTCATTGTTGACAGAATGGGTCAAAGGCAAGACGCTGGAAGAAGCGAAGGCTATTAAAAACACACAAATTGCCGAAGAGCTGGCTTTGCCGCCAGTCAAGATTCACTGTTCTGTGCTGGCTGAAGATGCAATTAATGCAGCAATTTCTGACTATAGACAAAAGAATCACTAAGTTTTTTTAAACGTCCGATATTAATAGCAACGACTGAGAGAATTGAAATGGCAATTACATTAACTGAACCAGCAGCTGAACGTGTTAAAGCATTTATGGAAAACCGCGGCAAAGGTGTTGGTTTGCGCCTTGGTGTGAAAACCATGGGATGTTCTGGCATGTCTTATGTTCTTGAGTTTGTTGACGAAATAAATCCAGAAGATGAAGTTTTCGAAGATGCCGGCGTTAAAGTTATTGTTGATAAAAAAAGTCTGGTGTACCTCGACGGTACCGAGCTTGATTACACAAGAGAAGGTTTGAACGAAGGCTTCAAATTTAATAATCCAAAAGAAAAAGCAGCCTGTGGTTGTGGCGAAAGTTTCACTGTTTAGTATGTGCTGTATATGACTTTCTGTTAATTGCTGCTGTTCTAAACCTATCTGGAAAAAAACCTGACGAATACTGTGGTGTCAAAAGATATTCTTAGCAGCAACTTTTTCGAGCTGTTTGGTCTTCCTGTTTCATATGATGTGGATTTGAAAACAATTCAGCAGCAGTATATGGCCTTGCAAAAACAGGTCCATCCTGACCGGTTTGCAAATGGATCTGACCTGGAAAAGCGCCTGTCAATGCAGCAAACATCGTGGATAAATGAAGCGCAGGCAACATTGAAAGATCCTGTGTTAAGGGCCAGTTATTTATTGAAGTTAAAAGGAGTTGATTTTAGCCTGGAAAATGAAACGACCATGGACGCCGCATTTCTAATGCAGCAGCTGGAAATGCGTGAGCGCCTGGAAAACATTAGAAGCGAAGCTGATCCGCTCAAGGCGCTGGATTCAATAGCCGTGGATGTAAAAGATTCAACTAATGAGATGATGAATGGCTTCGCGCAGTCACTTGAAAACGGTCAACTTGATGATGCGCGTGAATGGATTCGAAAACTGCAGTTTATGCAAAAAGCAAAAAATGAAATTAATACATTAACCGCCGATATTGAAGATGAGCTTCTTGGTTAATTTAAGTCAGGCAATTTTATGGCACTTATACAAATAGCAGAACCCGGAGAGTCAACCACTGCGCACCAGCATCGGCTTGCAGTCGGTATTGACCTGGGTACAACGAATTCACTGGTCGCTACGGTGCGCAGCGGCGAAGTGAATACATTGCCGGATTTAGAGGGGCGTCATTTGTTGCCCTCGGTTGTACATTATGGTGAGGAAGGTGTGCAGGTTGGCAGTAAGGCGCAGCAGTGCAGTGTATCTGACCCGTTAAATACAATCGTTTCAGTTAAACGGTTTATGGGCAAAGGTGCTGATGATATTGCTGCAGCAGATACTCATCATAGTTATGAATTTGCTGAAACGGAAAGTGCAGTGCCCAGAATTAAAACTCGCGCGGGTGATGTCAGTGCGGTAGAAGTCTCTGCTGAAATATTAAAAACACTGAAGAATCGCGCGCTTGCTACTTTAGGTGATGAGTTAAGTGGTGCTGTTATTACCGTGCCTGCCTATTTTGATGATGCGCAGCGCCAGGCAACCAAAGATGCAGCGAAACTTGCAGATATAAAAGTCCTGCGTTTGCTGAACGAGCCGACTGCAGCCGCAGTTGCATACGGGCTGGATACCGGTAATGAAGGTGTTATTGCTGTTTATGATCTGGGCGGAGGAACATTTGATATTTCAATTTTGCGCTTAAATAAAGGTGTCTTTGAAGTATTGGCAACCGGCGGTGACAGTTCTTTGGGCGGCGATGATTTCGATTATGAAATTGCGCAATGGATTGTGGCGCAGGCTGGTATTACAAATTCAGAAGAGCCTGCTGTTAAGCGCATGATCATGCAGCAGGCGCGCTCGGCAAAAGAATCACTGGCTGAAAATGAACGCGTTGAAATTAATATAGATGTTGATGGCTGCAAGTGGCAGGGTGAGCTGGATCGTTCTCTGCTGCAAGAGCTGTTGACGCCGTTAGTGAAAAAAACATTGATGTCCTGCCGCCGTGCATTAAGAGATGCGGAAGTAGAAAAGGAAGATATTTATGAAGTAGTAATGGTGGGCGGTTCAACTCGTACGCTTATTGTCCGGCAGATGGTGGCTGAGTTTTTTGAATGTGAGCTATTAACCAGTATTGATCCTGACAAGGTTGTTGCCACCGGCGCTGCGCTTCAGGCTGATGTTCTGGTTGGCAACAAGCCCGATGACGAGATGTTGCTGCTTGATGTTATTCCTTTGTCGCTGGGTATTGAAACCATGGGTGGACTGGTTGAAAAAATCATACACCGGAATACGGCAATACCTGTGGCAAAAGCACAGGACTTCACCACCTATAAAGATGGTCAAATCGCAATGGCGATTCATGTTTTACAGGGCGAGCGCGAACTGGTTTCCGACAGCCGTTCACTGGCACGATTTGAATTACGCGGCTTTCCGCCACAGGTTGCTGGAGCTGCAAGAATACGCGTTACCTTCCAGGTAGATGCTGATGGGTTGCTGATAGTTAGCGCACGTGAAGAAAATAGCGGTGTTGAGGCCAGTATTGATGTCAAGCCGTCATATGGGCTGAGTGACGCTGAAGTTGAAACCATGCTGCGTGATTCTATAGAGCACGCTGAAGACGACATGCATTCCCGCAGTCTACGTGAACAGCAGGTCGAAGCAGAACGCGTCATCGAAGCGCTGGATGCGGCGCTGGCGGTTGATGCTGATCAATTGTTATCGGTACAGGAAAAGTCTCAAATTCTGAAAGCAAGACAGTTGCTGGTTGATGTTAAATCAGGTTCTGATAAAGATAAAATCAAGCAGTCTATAAAACAATTAGAAGCAGTGTGTGAAGATTATGTTGCACGCCGTATGAATTCAAATATTAAAAATGCAATGCAGGGCCATTCAATTGAAGAATACGCTTCGGAAACAGCTGTAAAATCAGGTTCCGGGGCAGAGGCAAAAGGTCAGGCAGAGGAGTCTTAAAGTGCCACAAATTATTTTTTTACCACATGAAGAATTATGTCCTGAGGGGCTGGTTATAGAAGCTGAACCGGGTACAACTATTTGTGATGCGGCTTTGACAAATGATATCGAAATAGAACATGCCTGTGAAAAATCCTGTGCCTGTACTACCTGCCATGTTTACATCCGTGAGGGCATAGATTCATTGAATGAAAATACAGAAGACGAAGACGATATGCTGGACAAAGCCTGGGGGCTGGATCCTGACTCGCGGTTAAGCTGTCAGACGGTCATCGGTGATGAAGACCTGGTGGTGGAAATTCCGAAATATACCATTAATATGGTTTCTGAAAATCATTAGGGAGAAAGACGATGGCATTAAAGTGGGTAGATAGCCTGGAAATCGCGATCGAGCTGGATGAGACTTATCCCGATGTTGATCCAAAAACCGTTAATTTTGTTGATCTTCGACAGTGGATTATGGATCTGGATGATTTTGATGACGATCCTGAGCATAGCGGAGAGCGAATTCTGGAAGCCATTCAACTGGCGTGGATGGAAGAGAAACAAGATTAGTCTTATCCACAGATAAACACAGATAAAAGCATAAAAATATAATAGTACGTTTTGCCATCCTGGCTGGAGCATAACTAGATGGAAGTCTGTATATGTGTCTATGTTGTTATTGTGCGCTTATCTCAGAATCCTTCACTAATTCAGGATGGCATAGGCTGCTATTAAACTAAGATACTCTAATCTGTGTTTATCTGCGGAGCGACTAAAAACAGGTTCTCCCGCCAATAATCATGTAATATTTCCCTGATGAGCGAAGTTCAGCAACAAATTGAAGTAAAACCACCGCAGCAGCGTGCAGCTGATACCGGGTGTGTAAATTTACTGGGTCTGGACAGAGCCGGACTTGAAGCATTTTTTGCGGCCATGGGTGAGAAGAAATTTCGTGCTACTCAGGTAATGAAATGGATCCACCAGCTGGGCGTGGTCGATTTTCAGGAAATGAATAACCTGTCAAAAAACCTGCGAAAACAGCTAGCTGAATCCAGCTGCGTACAAAATCTTCAGGTAACGCGAGATCAAATTTCAAAAGATGGTACCCGTAAATGGCTACTTCGCCTGCATGATGGCAATCATATAGAAGCCGTCTATATACCTGAAGATGACCGTGGTACTTTATGCGTATCCTCACAGGTCGGCTGTGCATTAGATTGTAGTTTTTGTTCGACGGGTCGTCAGGGCTTTAATCGTAATCTCAGTACAGCGGAAATTATTTCTCAGGTCTGGCTGGCGTCACAATTACTGGATGAAGAAAAGAAACCTGGTCGTAAAATTACCAATGTGGTAATGATGGGTATGGGCGAACCTTTATTAAATTTTGATAACGTGGTTAATGCGGTTCGCATTATGATGGATGACTTTGCTTATGGCTTAAGCAAAAGACGTGTTACAGTGAGTACCGCTGGTGTGGTAC
This sequence comes from uncultured Gammaproteobacteria bacterium, assembly GCA_963759005.1. GTDB lineage: Bacteria > Pseudomonadota > Gammaproteobacteria > SZUA-229 > SZUA-229. Next base: position 74,397 of record CAVWXQ010000036.1, on the reverse strand, counting down.
CAGCAATGGACCGCCTGGGTGATATTCTTGATATGCGCCTTGCAGTGTCACTACATGCAAGCAATGATAAACTTCGAAATGAGCTGGTTCCGGTCAATAAAAAGTACCCATTGAAAGAATTAATGGCTGCTTGTCACCGATTCATTGATAAACAAAATTCACGTTCTAGAATAACATTTGAATATGTGATGTTAGACGGCATTAATGATAGGCCTGAACATGCGCATGAACTAATTAAATTATTAAAAGGTATTCCCACGTTAATGAATATTATTCCGTTTAATCCGTTTGAAGGCTCAGGTTATAGCACATCATCGAAAAAAGCGGTGTTACGCTTTAGTGAGACACTACATGAAGCCGGTATGACGACCGTGGTGCGTAAAACGCGCGGCGAAGATATTGATGCCGCCTGTGGTCAGCTTGCAGGAAAAATTGAAGATAAAAGTCGTCGCCATCGTCGATTTTCTGAGCCCAGATTTGGGATGGAATAAAAAACAGATGCAAAAAAGAATAATAAACGCGATATCAATAATGTGTATAGCCTTATCCTTAATCGCCTGTGAAACGACAACGACGATACAAGGCAATAATCAAACGACGGAGCCAAACCTTAAAGAGGCCGCTGAATTAAATACCCAGCTCGCAATCGGTTACATACAGAAGAAACAATATAAACCTGCAAGAGATAAACTGGAAAAAGCCATTAAACAAGACCCGGAATATTTTGAAGCCTATAAAACCCTTGCTTATCTCTATGCTGTAGTGGGTCTTACTGAAGAAGCTGATATAAAATATAACGAAGCGTTAGACTTAAAACCTGATGATCCCAACTTATCAAATAGTTATGGCGCATTTTTGTGCAATAATGGCAACTACGACGAAGCTCAGCAGCACCTGAAAGTGGCCTACAGTAACCCGTTTTATGAAGCACGTTATCTTGCCCAAAGTAACGCGGGTAGTTGTTTTATAAAACAGAAAGAATACAAAAAAGCTGAAGCCTTATTAAGAAAATCTCTGCGTGTAAACTCAAAAGTACCCGGTTCGTTAATATCGATGGCAGAGATAGGTGTTAAAACAGAAAGGTATTTAATGGCACGCGCTTATATTCAACGTTATCATGATGTTAAAGCGGCCAGCGCAGAAAGTTTATGGATTCAGATACAGGCGGAAAAGGCCCTGGGCGCAGAAAAACATTATATGAAGTACGCTAGACAGTTAATTAATGATTTTCCTGATTCGGATGAAGCCGGTTGGGTAGAGGCGCAAGCAAAAAATGAACAATTTAGATAACTGCTCAACGAGTAGTCAATATCAGCAGTAAGCAATTTAAATGATGAATAATTCTGATCGTGAGATAACAAAAAAAAATACGGATTTCGGTTCAGTGCTGGAAGTCGCCCGTAAGTCACAAAATTACTCTATCGATGATATTAGTGAGCAATTAAAAATACCGGCTCGCACAATTACTGCGATTGAAACCAATGATATTGCTGCCTTACCTCCACCAACCTTTACGCAGGGTTATATACGTACCTACGCAAAATTTCTGGAAATATCAGAAGAAAATGTTCTGAATATTTATAATCAGGCAGTGCCGCATGATGTGGCCGTGAAATTAAAACTCCGGTCAGATCATCTACGTAATGTAACAGGCAGTCAATCATTTTTAATGAAAACAGTGACCATGCTATTAATTGCTGCGGTTTTTTCGGCTGTCATCTATGGAGGTTTTCAGTATTATCAGAAAAAAGCCGATGTTATGGAAAATGAGCTGGAGTCAAAAGAACCCAGCTTTACCGGTAACTCACTGGACTCTCCAGGTGCAGATAGTCTGAACATCAGGCAAAACGCCAGCTTGAGCGAAGATGATGAATTGATTGTGGATCAGACTATTACATCTGAAGAACTGGAAATAACAGAAATAGATCTGAAATAGATGAATCAAAAGCAGATGAACTTGCGATCAATAATACTGCAACAACGGCTGAAGAGGTGGATAGTGTTTTGTCCCCTGTTTCAGATGAAGCTGTGCCAGAAAAAAGTCTGGAAGTTGCTCTGTCCGTTGATGTGCTGAAAATTTATGCTGAGCAAGGCTCATGGATGCAAGTTCGTGATGCCAATAAAAAGCGTCTGCTTTATAATATGGTACCCAAAGGGAGCGGCAAAGTTCTTCAGGGGCAGGCGCCGTTTCATATTTCGTTGGGCAATGCTAAAACAACAAATTTAGTTATTAACGATCTTGCAATAGATATGTCAAAATATATACGTAAAAATAATACGGCCAGTTTTATCGTTTCAACTGAAGGAAAACAAGTTGTTTTCCATTAACGGTAGTTGAGGAGTACACCAGGGAACAAAGATTCAGAGAAAACCTGCTTTTTGCCGCGAACAATGCAAAGCTGCCGCATCCTGCTCACGCTCCTTACCTACATCCATGCAGGCAAAATGTGTAGATTGTTAGCGGCAAGAAAGTGTTTCTTTGCGGTCTTTGCGTCTTCTTGTTGTGGCTACTAATTTAATCTTAACGACTAATAAATCCATGGTTAAACTTGTTAAATCCATTCGTGGTATGCATGATGTATTACCTGAAGATAGCCACCGCTGGCAGGCCTTTGAAGCGGTTGTTTGTCAGTTAATGACAAGTTATGGTTATAAAGAAATACGCATGCCATTGGTGGAGTCGACGGAGTTGTTTTGTCGCTCTATAGGTGAAGTCACTGATATCGTCGAAAAAGAAATGTACACTTTCGATGATCGTAATGGTGACAAGTTAAGCTTACGACCAGAAGGTACGGCTAGTTGTGTACGTGCCGGTATACAGCATGGTCTGTTATATAATCAAATTCAACGCCTCTGGTATAATGGTCCTATGTTTCGGCATGAGCGACCGCAAAAAGGGCGTTACCGACAGTTTCATCAGTTTGGTGTCGAGGCTTATGGCATTGCGACTCCGGATATTGATGCAGAACTGATATTGATCGGCGCCAGATTATGGAAACAGTTAGGCCTGAAAGGCGTGCGACTGGAGCTGAACACACTGGGCTCAAATCAGGCAAGAGCTGAATATAAACAGGTACTGGTTGAATACCTGGATCAGCATCGAGAATTGCTGGATGAAGACAGTATCCGTCGTCTGCAAAGCAATCCATTGCGCATCCTGGATAGTAAAAATCCAGCAATGAAACAGATGCTGGATAACGCGCCGGCACTAATGGACCATCTGGACGATGAATCTCGCCAGCAATTTGATAAACTTAAAACCAGTCTGGATGCGGCAAGTATTGAATACAGTATAAACACACGACTGGTTCGTGGCCTGGATTATTATTGCAAAACTGTCTTCGAGTGGGTTACCGATGAGCTGGGTGCGCAGGGAACCATTTGTGCAGGTGGTCGTTATGATGGTCTGGTGGAACAGCTAGGCGGTAAAGCTACCTATGCGATAGGATTTGCTCTGGGCGTGGAACGCATCCTGTCTCTGCTAGAAGCGCAACAGGCGCAATCTGCTGAAACCATTGATATCTACCTGTTGCTGCTGGGTCAGGCCTGTGAAATTAAAGGGCTTCAATTAGCTGAACATATAAGGGATTTACGTCCTGAGATAAAAATGATAGCACACTGTGGTGGTGGTTCGATTAAAAGCCAGATGAAAAAAGCAGACAAAAGCGGTGCAAACGTTGCTTTAATACTTGCCGAAGACGAGTTAAAAAATGAACAGCTGACAGTAAAATATTTACGAGAGAAAAAACAGCAAACCACAGTCAGTTTTGATGGATTACTAAAATTTATTGAAAACATAACGTAAGCAGGGTGGGGGAAAAACATGCCCACCCTGCAAAACATTCACAATAATTGAAAAAGCCTGGGAATAACCAATGAAAGAATACGAAACAGAAGAACAACAAGTTGAAGCTTTAAAAAAATGGTGGAAAGAAAATGGTACTTCATTAATTGTAGGGCTATTTGTAGGCGTGTCGGCTTTATTTGGCTGGCGTTATTATGTCGAGCAGAATAATGTACATGCGCTACAGGCCAGTGACTTATATATGCAGGTAATGCAAAGTGCAACACTTCAAAATGTTAACGATAAAACCATTGATATTAATAACAAACTTATAAATGAATATTCAGATACGCCTTATGCTGCGCTGTCTTCATTGGCGTTGGCTAAATTTGAATACGAAAAAGATAATATTGAAGCGGCAGTTGCGCAACTTGAACTGGCCGTTAAACACGGCAGTGATGACCTGATAAAACAAATTTCGAGTTTACGACTGGTCCAGCTTTATATTGAGCAAAAAAAATATAGCGAAGCTCAGGCACTGTTAAATATGCCGCATGATGCTGCATACGATGCACAGTTTGAAGAATTAAAAGGTGACCTGTATTACGCAAAAGGTGATGCCGCGCAGGCGCGTATGGCTTACGATAAGGCAATTAATTTACAGGGTTTAGCTGTCAGTAAATGGCTGAAGCTCAAAAGGCAAAACCTGGGCGTCTAAGGTTAAGGAGCCTCTGAACAAGTCATGATTACGATCTTGCCATCCCAAAATCCCAGCTACTCGGTAATTGCTCCTCGTCAACTGCTGAACTTATCATTATAAGTTTTGCCTCAATCGCTCTTACTCACACACTTCAAGAAAAATAAATACCTGTGTATAACAATAAAGTTTTCAACTCTTATCGTTACTTAACGCTACTGATATTAGTCTTGCTCATCAGTGCCTGTGCGGACGACGATAACCTTGACCAGCCTGTAGAACTTGTCCCTTTTTATAGTAAATATTATCTGGATGTGACCTGGCACAAATCAACAGGTACCGGCGTTGCAGAACAATATCTCTTTTTACACCCGCTAATACTAAAAGAGATCGCTGTAACCACTAGCCGGGATGGAGAGTTAAACATCATCGGTTTGGAATCGGGTGAGTTTGAAGAAAATATAGAACTTGATGCGACCATCAGTGCCGGCGTTGGCGGCAATGAAGAGGTCTGGTTGCTGGCTACTCGTGATGCTTACGTTATTGCTGTTGACGCAAAAAATCGTAGAGAACGCTGGCGCACTCGTGTACCAAGTGAAGTACTGGCAAAACCGGTCATCTATGAAGATACTGTCGTCGTTAGAACGATTGATGGCAAGATTCTCAGCCTGAATATCGATAGCGGAAAAATCCGATGGCAATATCAGCGTGCTATCCCTGATTTAACCTTGCGCGGCACCAGTGAACCGGTTATTTCGCGTGGCAAAATTTTTGTTGGGCTTGCGGATGGACGATTAATTGCTATTTCACCGGACAATGGCGAAGTGATCTGGGATGTGGCGTTATCAGTGCCTACCGGGCGTTCTGAAATACAGCGACTGGTTGACATAGACGGTGATGCAGAACTTTACGGCAGGGTATTATACGCAGCCAGTTTTCAGGGAAGGGTTGCTGCAATTGATGTCGAACGCGGGCAGTTTTTATGGGCGCGTGATTTTTCAACACATACCGGGGTATTACTTGATGAAAAAGTGCTTTACAGCAGTGATGATCAGGGAAATATCTGGGCACTTGATAGATTGAATGGTGCAACTATCTGGAAGCAGGAAAAACTGGGCCATAGAAAGTTAACACGTCCGACGATAATCGGCGACTACCTGGCAGTGGGCGATTTTGAGGGTTATGTGCATTTACTTTCGCGTTATGATGGCCATTTCATTGCTCGTTTTCAGCTGGGGCAATATGATGATCTGGGCTGGGAGCAGGCTACCGGCATTATCGTACCACCAATTGTTTATGCAACAGACCGGCTGGTTGTTATAACGCGTGGTGGCATACTCTACGTTCTTGCGCTACGCGAAGTCGATGACGATGACGATGACGATGACGATTTTTAATGCCAGCTTTTTCCATGTCTGATACGCATACTCTCGAACTGGTCATAGCACTTGTTGGTCGCCCCAATGTAGGCAAGTCGACTTTATTTAATGTCTTAACAAAGTCACGTGACGCGCTTGTTGCAGACTATCCCGGGTTGACGCGCGACCGCCAATATGGTCGATTTCAATTTGAATCATCTGATTTTATTGTCATAGACACTGGCGGTTTAAGCGGTGATCGCACCGCCTTCCATGGCTCTTTGCGCCATAAAGCGGTCAAGGCCGTCCATCCTGGACATAAAAGTGAAGAACTCGATTCGCACATGGAAAAGCAAACGCGCCATGCGGTTGACGAAAGTGACATTATTCTTTTTATGGTGGATGCCCGAGATGGACTAACACCTGCTGATGAGGTCATTGCCGACTCATTAAGGCGTACTGGTAAACCAGTCAAACTTATCGTTAACAAAACAGACGGACTGGATACTCGAACCGTCGCCAGTGAGTTTTTCTCATTAGGTTTAGGTCAACCGCTGCCAATTGCAGCATCACAAAATCGCGGCATTCAGACAATGCTGTCAATCGCACTAAAAAGCGTTAACTTAAATGAAAATGCTGTCAGTGAAAATGAAACAGATATGTCTGCAGCTGAAATCGATAGTGGTGTTGACTACGACAGTGATGAAACTGGCGATAAAAGAATAAAAGTTGCAATAATTGGTCGCCCCAATGTCGGTAAATCAACTCTGATTAACCGGTTTTTAGGCGAAGAGCGTGTTGTTGTTTATGATATGCCAGGCACGACACGTGATAGCGTATTTATTCCTTTTGACCGTGACGGTAAAAAATATACCTTTATCGATACCGCAGGTATACGCCGAAAACGCGCAGTGCATGAGGTCATTGAAAAATTCAGCGTTATCAAATCAATGCAGGCAATAGAACGTGCCAATGTTGTGATTGTGATGATTGATGCCAGAACAGAAATTGCTGATCAGGACCTGCACTTAATCGGTTACGTACTGGAAGCCGGACGCGCACTTGTATTAGCAATAAATAAATGGGATGGCATGGATGACTATCAAAAACAATTAATCCATAAGGGCATAGACAAGCAATTGCCTTTTGTACGTTTTGCTGAAACATTTTTTATTTCAGCATTACATGGTTCAAGTGTAGGTAAACTATATGCAGCAATTGACCAGGCCTACGAGTCAGCAACAAAAAAATATTCAACCTCAGATCTGACGCGCCTGTTAGAGAAAGCAGTGCAGTCTCACCAGCCACCGTTAATAAACGGCCATAGAATAAAATTACGTTATGCACATCAGGGTGGCATGAATCCGCCAAGAATTATTGTTCATGGAAACCAGACAAGTAAAGTGCCCGCGGTATACAAACGCTATCTGACAAATTTTTTCAGAAAGGAACTTAAATCAGTCGGTACCCCCATAAAAATTGAATTCAAGGGCAGTGATAGCAACCCTTTTATAAGCAGTAAAAAATAAACAATCCGCCTAGACTCTTCATACTTGAGTTATATTGGCTATATTCTTATTATGAGATTGAAGTTTTTATAACTGGTAAAGCCATATCCAGATTAAATCGATAAGTAAAAATTTGTAAACAACTTTTGTGCTATTTCGGCAACATTTACTTGCCAAGCACTCTTTTTGAGCTATCTTTACTTAATAACACTGAATAATAGCGGAGTTTCTCAGATGAAAAAACAATTTAACTTACTTGCTACTGCGGTTTTATCCGTTCTTGCCAGTAGCTCAGCACAGGCAATCCAGTTTGACGGTTTTATGACGGCAGGTGCTGCAATGATTGTTGATATTGATGATGCAGACAAAGGTAATATCTATATTGGTGGTTTGGGTGATCGTGGTATTACCGAAGACCTGACTTTCGAAAAAGATACCCGCTTTGGTCTGCAGATCAGCTCAGATGTGACTGATAATATGTCGGTGGTAGCGCAGATACTGGGTCGGGGTGACCAGGGTAACTTTAACGCCATTATCGAGTGGGCATACATTGATTACGAATTTCATGAAACCACCAGTGTTACACGTCGGTAAGATCAAACAGCCGGTTTACCTGGTAAACGATTATGTGGAAGTCGGTTATGCTTACCCCTGGATTCGTCCACCGCAGGAAGTTTATTTATTAAATAATCCATTAAACACGGTAAACGGTATTGAGTTATTGCTGCAATTCTCGGTAGGACCGGGTACTTTATCACTCCAGCCTTATCTTGGTTCGAATCGAGACGATATTCCAAACGCACAGGGTGCGTTCTTTGAAGCTGAAAACATTTATGGTCTGGATATTAAATATTCAGGCAGTGGTTATACGGTTCATGCCAGTAACTTCCAGTGTGATGTAAAAACGTTTGGCGGTTTCACCACAGATGCAAATAATCCATTTGGGCAACCTCTCAATGTTGACCTGAATGGTAAGGGTGACTGTAATGTAACGGCTGCCGGTTTTAATCTGGATCTGGCCAATGTTGTGGTTTATGCAGAGTGGACAAAACGAACCACTACCGATACTTTATCTCGTGCTTTTGGTGATACGGAAGCCTATTATGCGACAATCGGTTACCGTATTGGTAAGTACCTGCCGCATATTACCTTCGCTTCCATTGATGGTGAAGCATCTGTAGTACAGCCTGGTGCTATCAGGAGGTACTTGAACCTGTCTCCTGGAGCTTCATTCAATTTCCCGGTACCAATTCAAACATCAATCACTGCAGGATTACGATATGAAGTAAATGACAGTGCTGCTTTAAAGCTTGAGTATCAGGTAGTTGATGTAGAGCAGGATCCTGCAGAACTGCAAGCAGCCAACCAGGGTTTCAACTATGGTCTATTTAATACCAATTTTTCGCAATCATCACCACAGAACGATGTGGGTATTGTAAGTGTCGCACTGGACGTGATTTTCTAAGCCAGACGATAAAGAATAGTTGGGAACTAAAACAATGAAGCTAATTATCAGAAAATAACACAGGTATACAACTTTGGTTTAGTTTTATGGTTACAAACAATTTTAATTTAGCGGCAGTATCTGAGTCCTGTTTTACTGGTAAAACCAGCAAAAACAGGATTCATTACGTTAATGCTAATCACTTTAATTTTGTTTTTGCCTTCTATCTCACAGGCTGACGGACTGTTCGATTTTCAGATGACAATGGCGAAAAAAGGCAATGCAGAAGCAGAATATAAAGTTGGTGAAATGTATGAAACCGGTTTTGGTGTAAAAAAAGACATGAACGAGGCGATGAACTGGACCACAAAATCAGCCAGCCAGGGACATGAAACTGCCAAATTTAAATTACTTTACTGGGATATAGAAAAAAATGGTTTAACTGAAGCGAATAAAGCTGAAGTAGAAGTCCTGAAAGCAAAAGCCAGTGAAGGCAATCCACAGGCACAATTTTACGTGGGTAAAATGCATGCCCATGGTGTTGGTGTGAAGAAAAATTCGAATAAAGCCATTACCTGGTTAAATAAAGCAGCGTTAGTGGGTGTGTTAGCAGCTGAACGCGAGCTACTAACAGTGAGAGAGGGGAAACAGCGTCAGAATTTGGTGCAACAGAAGGCAAAACGACGACGTGCCGATGAGAAGCAACGTGCTGAGTTAGAGTAAAGCTAAGCAAGAACAGGAAAAACAGGCAGCAGCTTGAAAAACAGCGTAAATCGCAGGCGCAGAAAAAGGCGAATGCAAAAGCCCGTACTGATGATATTACAAAACAGAATAAAGCGGCTACAGATGCCAGCCTGGCAGCTGAAAAAAAGGCCGCTGACGAAGCTGCACAGCAGGCAAAAATAGTAGCGCAAGCAGAAGCAACAGCCAGGAAACGTGAAGCACAAAAGCAGGCCTTATTGAAAAAACGTGCCGCTGACGAGAAAAAACGTATAACTCAATTTGAGTCTGACCCCTGCAGCGGTAAGTCAGCCCGATTTTTATCTACCTGTCGGTAATCCTAACTCAACTACTATGGACTTTCAGTCCATAGGTTTTGAGTCTGTTTTTTTGTGAGCAATTAAGTGAATAAAGTCTAAAAAAAACAGTATAATTTCTGTTTGTTAATCGATTTTCCTGTCTGTAAATGCCAACAAATAAAAAGAAAACGTCAACAGCTAAGTCACGCAGGGTAAAGGCGGGTCCGTCAAAAAAAGCTAAAACAAAAAAACAAGCCCCCCGTAAACGATCAAATTCCGCGCGCTCGTCTGTTAAAAAAAAGTTTTTTTTCAAGCGATCGACTGTTGTTCCCCTGTTATCAGTGTGTCTGGTATTTTTTCTTGTTTATCTATTTGTTCTCGATCACCGTATTACCCAGCGTTTTGAAGGTCGCATCTGGCAATTGCCTGCGCACGTTTATGCACGGCCATTAGAGTTGTTCGTTGGCAAGGCAATTTCTATCAAACAGTTAAAATTTGAACTTGAGTATTTGAATTATCAAAAAGTTAAACAGCTACCACAACAGGCTGCTCAATACCGGCACTGGGATAACACATTTGAAATAAAAACACGTAACTTTACATTTTGGGACGGCAATGAGCCTGCGCATACCATTCGTCTCACTATTGAAAATAATGTTGTTACAAAGCTGATAGATATTTATACAGGCCAGAATACTGATCTGGTGCGTTTTGATGCAGGTTATCTGACGGGAATTTTTCCTTCTCATTCTCAGGACAGGGTATTGCTCAGGCTTGATGATGTGCCTGACATGTTTGTGAAAATGCTTTTATTAATTGAGGACAGGCGTTTTTTTACGCATTGGGGAGTTGATCCACGGTCAATTGCCAGAGCCCTGGTGGTCAATCTTACCTCAGGTCAAACCGTACAGGGTGGCAGTACGTTGACGCAACAGTTAGTGAAAAATTTATTTCTTAATAAGGAGAAAAGGTTAATACGTAAGATTAATGAAGCCTTTATGTCCTTGTTACTGGAGTTTCATTATGACAAAAAATTAATTTTAGAAACGTATTTAAACGAAATTTATCTAGGACAGGATGGACGCCGTGCAATTCATGGATTTGGACTTGCCAGTGACTTTTATTTTGGAAAACCATTAAAAGAACTATCTGTTGATCAAATGGCACTCCTTGTGGGTATGGTTAAAGGGGCTTCATATTACAACCCAAAAAGAAATCCAGAGCATGCGTCACAGCGACGAAATATTGTACTAAATACCATGTCGTCATCCGGTTTGATAACGGCTCGTCAGTCAGAAAAGCTATCGGACAAACCCGTTATTACGGTTAAACATGCAAGATCCGGTTTGTATCCTGCTTTTATTGATGTGGTGAAGCTTCAGTTGCAACAGGATTATCAACCTGAGGATTTAAGTTCAGAGGGGTTGCGCGTTTTTACCACGCTTGATCCCTATATTCAATTTGAAACAGAACAGGCAATTAAAAATACTTTACCGAAGCTGGCTAAAAATAAAGCTTTACAGGCCGCAGCAGTGGTTGTTTCGCCTTTAAACGGTGATGTGCTGGCTGTGGTGGGGGATAGACAACCATCTTATAAAGGCTTTAATCGTGCTGTTAATGCACAAAGACCCATAGGCTCGTTAATAAAACCTGTTATATATCTAACTGCTTTAGAAAATGAATCAGGTTATACACTGGCGTCTATTCTCGATGATTCAGAATTTATTTATAAACAATCTAACCAGGCTGACTGGCAGCCACTAAATTATGATAAAAAGTATCACGGTGATGTGACCTTATACGAAGCATTGCTTAATTCTTATAATATTCCAGCAGCACGAACAGGTTTAGATGTTGGTCTGGATAAGGTTATAAAAACACTATCTGCATTAGGCGCAGACCAGCAGATCGCCGCTTATCCATCATTGGCACTTGGCGCTGTCAATATGTCGCCTATGGAAGTAGCAGAAATTTACCAAAGCCTGTCTGCGACTGGTTTTCGTAGCCCGTTAAGAAGTGTGTTTGCGGTGTTAGATAAAGATAAGTACCCTCTTGAGCGGTATTCAATGGACGTTGAAAGTCAGGTTAAAGCTGAAGCAGTTAACCTGATTAATTCAGCACTTATTGATGTGACTAAATATGGTACCGCAAAACAGCTGTCTAAAAACTTATCTATTCAGGTTGCTGGCAAAACTGGTACTTCTGATGATTTTAAAGATAGCTGGTTTGCAGGCTTTTCAGCCGATATTGTAGCGGTTGTCTGGACCGGATATGATGATAATCAACCGACATTTCTGACGGGATCGTCGGGCGCGATGAAAATATGGCAAAACATGATCAAAAAAATTGCTTATAAGTCTTATCAACTGCCTGAAATGTCACATTTATCTAAACGCTGGATAGATGGAAATAATGGTCTGCTGGCTGAGAAAAGTTGTGAAAATGCGGTAGAATTACTATTTATTGAAGGAACGTTACCCATTCAGCATAGTAACTGTGAACCGGGTGAAAGTTCTAACTGGTTCTTTAACTTATTCAATTAGACACTTTAGACTAATCCGTCAAACGTGAAATGAAGCAATCTCCTGATGTGGGCACAGTCGCTAAGAGATGGCTTCGTTCCTCGCAGAGACATTATAAAATCAAATAGAGGATTCCCAGGTTTGTTTCGAATAAGAATAATAGCTAGCCTGTTTTTAGTAGTATTGATCGTTTCCTGCGCATCTACAGAAAAGCAGGTGATGCAGGACAGTGTTGCTGGCCATTATAAATATGATGCATGGTCTCCTGATGCATCAGGTGAGTATGAAGCGATAAACAAGTTGTTAGATGAAGTTGATATCCTGATAGAAAATCAGGACTTTAATGCTGCCTCTGACAAACTGGAACGGGTACTGCGTATCAAACCGCGATATGCACCTGCCTGGAGTCGTTTGTCCTGGCTGGCATTGCAGATGAACGCTGCTAAACGCTCAGTACAAATGGCAAAGCGCAGTAATAGCTTTGCCTTTTCAGATGCTGAATTACAGTTACTAAACTGGTCGTTTATACGCGATGCCAGTGAGGTCTTGCATGATAAAGAGGCTTACTTTCGTGCGAAGCAGAAAATCGAATCCTTAAAAGCCTTTTAGATGGCTTTGTCTTATGAATAGAATATGAAACACGCATCTGACTTTCACGCCTCTGATCTTCTCGGGCAGTCCGGACCATTTTGCAAACAAATTAGCGGTTATCAGGTTCGTGATAATCAACTGGCTTTGTGTGATGCAATCGAAGAAACAATAGAAACGGGAAAAACACTTGCTGCTGAAGCCGGTACGGGTATTGGTAAAACATTCGCCTATCTGGTACCTGCCTTATTATCAGGCAAAAAAATTATTATATCGACAGGTACCCGCCATCTCCAGGATCAGCTATTTCACACTGACTTACCCCGAGTAATAAAAGCCTTATCTGTACAGTCGACATCAGCCCTGTTAAAAGGTCGCAGTAATTATCTTTGTTTGCATCGTCTTAAACTGGCGCCACATCTGGGCTTCATTAACCGTGAAACACGCAGTTTACTTACCGAGGTTGATGAATGGTCAACGTTGACCCAGTCAGGCGATGTTTCAGAATTAACCAGCCTGGCAGAAGATTCTTATGTCTGGCCCATGGTGACGTCAACCGCTGAAAACTGTTTAGGCAGTGAATGTGATTCGTGGGAAAAATGTTTTATCGTAAATGCGCGTAAAAAAGCACAGGCAGCCGATGTGGTGGTGATCAATCACCATTTATTACTCGCAGATATGACCTTAAAGAATGAAGGTTTTGCTGAGTTGTTGCCGAATGCAGATGCTTTTATTATTGATGAGGCACACCAGCTCTATGATGTTGCCGCCAGGTTTTTTGGCAATACGGTTAGCAGTCGTCAACTTATTTCCCTGGTGCGTGACACCATTGCAGAGCAGGTGAATGACGCATCCGATATGGTTGAGTTACGTGATTATGCAGAAGCCTTGGAAAAAGCGGCGCGTGATTTTAGAATAACATTAGGTGAAGCCGGTTTACGTGAAACCTGGCTTAAAGTGCAGAATAAACCTGCAGTGAAAAAATCGTTAGAATGTCTTACTACAAGTTTGGAAGATTTAATCGCGGTATTAAAAACAGCTGCTGAACGTGCACGTGGGCTGGAGCAGTGTTATGAGCGCGCGCAAACTATTATGCAACGATTGAAGGGTTTTATTACTGTTGAAAAAAACGCTGAAGAAAATCCAAATACAGCCATATTATGGTATGAAACTTACCCGAAAAGTTTTATGTTACATGCCACACCCATTGATGTGGCGTCTATTTTTCAGGCGCATACCGATAATTTTTCTAATGCCTGGATATTTACTTCTGCAACATTACAGGTGAATAAACAATTTACTCATTTTGCTAATAATATTGGTCTGGATCATTATCAAAGCGGTGTCTGGGATAGTCCCTTTAATTACGAAAAACAAAGCCTGCTTTATCTGCCGGATAAACTACCGCAACCTTCAGAGCCCGCCTATACAAAACAGTTAATGCAGGCCGCCGTTCCAGTATTACATGCCAGTGAGGGAAGGGCATTTGTGTTGTTTACCAGTTATTACGCAATGTACAAAGCACGTGATTATTTAAAACAAATGTTGCCTTATGAATTGCTAGTGCAGGGTGATTTTCCAAAACATCAATTGCTGGAAAAATTTCGCCAGACAGATAATGCCATTCTTTTAGGTACCTCGAGCTTTTGGGAAGGCGTTGATGTACGTGGTGAAAGTTTATCCTGCGTCATTATTGATAAGTTACCTTTTGCCTCACCGGGTGATCCTGTTATGCAGGCACGTATCGATGCCATTAAACAAAATGGTGGTCAGCCATTTATGGAGTTTCAGGTGCCCCAGGCGGTAATAACATTAAAACAGGGCGTGGGTCGATTAATACGTGATGTTAATGACACCGGTGTGGTGATGATAGGGGATCCACGTTTAAAACAAAAATCTTACGGCCGTATCTTTTTAAATAGTTTGCCGTCTATGCCAGTAACCTCTGATGTTAAAGATGTCGAAATTTTTTTTTCTAGTGTGCCGACCTTAAGTAATACCAGCAGTCGACTACCTGAAACAGTATGAATATCCTGGCGATAGATACCGCAACTGAAGCCTGTTCGGCGGCTTTATATATTCATGGCGAACTACGGTCTAGCTATCAGCTTGCACCGCGAGAACACAGCCGATTAATTTTGAAAATGATTGATGGCTTATTATCAGAGGCCGAGCTATCGGTAAGCCAGCTTGACGCTATTGCCTTTGGCCGTGGACCGGGCTCGTTTATGGGGCTACGAATCGCAGCAGGTGTGGTACAGGGTATTGCTTTTGCGCATGATATTCCAGTAATACCCGTTTCAACCTTAAAGGCGATAGCGCAACGCGCCTTTGAGCAAACGAAAAATAAGCATATACTCACTGCTATTGATGCCCGTATGGATGAAGTTTACTGGGCAGCTTATAGTCTAAAACAGCAGTTATGGCAGCTACATGGTGAGGAGTCTGTAATTTCGCCGGATAAGGTTTCACTACCGGAACTACTCAGCCAGTCGGGCGACTCATGGGTTGGAGCGGGTACCGGTTGGGCAAGTTACAAAGATAGATTACTGCTAACTGTTAACTGCCAGCTGCCAACTATCCTTGCTGATTGCCTTCCCAGTGCAGAAGTCATCGCAACATTGGCGGTAAATGAATTTAACCTTGGCAATACACTATCTGCAGCTGAGGCAATACCGGTTTATCTACGCAATGACGTAGCGAAGAAGCCAAAACCTGTCGTATTATAATATTGTCATTCCGGCTTACAGCATGCCGGAATGACGAGGCTATTTAATTTCACTTGTCTAAATTCATAATATCGGGTGAATCCAGACGCATTCTCCGGTATTATTCGCGCTTTAATTTGATAATGTCAAATGATTAGTGATAACCATGATAGAGATTAACCCGATAAGCAACCAGATCAATGATCTTCGTGAGCGCACCGATTCACTTAGGGGGTATCTTTGACTTTGATTTGCGCAAAGAAGAGTTAGAAGAAGTCAATCGCGAGCTGGAACAGCCGGGCATATGGGATGATCCTGAAAACGCACAGAAACTGGGAAAGGAACGTTCCCGGCTGGAAAAAATCGTACTGATTATCGAAAATCTCGAGACAGGCTTAAATGATGCTCAAGAACTGCTTGAGATGTCCGTTGAAGAGAATGATGAAGACGGTATAAACAGCATTATTGATGATTTAAAAGTGCTGGAAAATAATGTTGTCGAACTGGAATTTCGCCGCATGTTCTCTGGTGAAATGGATGCTAATAACGCTTTTGTTGATATACAGTCAGGCTCCGGTGGTACTGAAGCCCAGGACTGGGCCGAAATGTTATTACGAATGTATTTGCGTTGGGGTGAAGCTCACGGTTTTAAAACAGAGTTAATGGAAGTTTCACCAGGTGATGTAGCAGGTATTAAAAGTGCGACCATCAATATTTCAGGTGATTATGTGTTTGGTCGTTTACGAACTGAAACCGGAGTGCATCGACTGGTTCGTAAGTCACCATTCGATTCAGGCAACCGGCGCCACACATCCTTTGCAGCAGTCTTCGTTTCACCGGAGATTGATGATGATATTGAGATAGACATCAACCCGGCTGATTTACGTATTGATGTTTACCGTGCCAGCGGAGCAGGTGGGCAGCATGTAAACAAAACAGAGTCCGCGGTACGTATCACACATTTGCCGACTAATGTTGTCGTGCAGTGTCAGAGTGGTCGTTCACAGCATAAAAATAAAGATGCAGCAATGAAACAATTAAAAGCCAGGTTGTATGAGCGTGAAGTACAACTACGTAATGCAGATCAACAGGCATTAGAAGAAACAAAATCGGATATTGGCTGGGGTAGCCAGATACGTTCATACGTATTGGACCAGTCACGTATTAAAGATTTAAGAACCAATGTTGAAACAGGAAACACACAGGCCGTATTAGATGGTGATATTGATCAGTTCATCGAAGCCAGCCTGAAAAGCGGACTATAAAGCAGTGTATAACGAAGAGTGAATAATAAAAAGATGTACCTCGTTGCAACGGATCTTAGACTGTGAAATTACTCTTATAATTGTCAGCTTAAAATATATTTGCCGCGAAAAACGCACTAAAATGTCGGGAGCATTTTGAACGTACGCTAGTACGGTCCGAAGGACGTAGCGCAGGAGGCGTGTAGTAAAATAACGCAAAGAAACAAGATGATTTTTTATTATTTGCGCTTTTTGCGTCCTTTGAGGCTAAATGATTTTGAATACTTTAACGGTCTGTCCTCCTTGTGAAGGTATAGTTCTACATAATAAACAAAGCAGTAAGACAGAAAGAAATAGTCAATTAATACAAATCGAAATACTAAAGTTATGAACACTGACAATAAAACCGAAGACGCAGCTATCTCTGTTGAAGACGAAAACAAACTAATCGCTCAACGCCGTGAAAAATTAAAATCATTGCGTGAAGCCGCGAGCGAGAATGGCGGTACTGCGTTTCCGAATGAATTTCGTCGTGACTCATTAGCATCAGAGCTGTTAACGCATTATCAGGACAAAAGCAAAGAACAGCTGGATGAGTTAAAGATTCGCGTCGCCGTCGCTGGCCGTATGATGGCAAAACGTATTATGGGTAAAGCTAGCTTTGCCCAGCTGCAGGATATGTCTGGCCGTATACAATTATTTGTACAACGCGATAGTTTGCCAGAAGGTGTGTATAACGACGATTTTAAAAAATGGGATGTTGGCGATATTGTCGGTGCTACCGGTGTTATGTTTAAAACAAAAACCGATGAGCTGTCAGTCAAAGTCGATAGTGTGCAGTTATTAACTAAATCGCTACGCCCGTTACCGGATAAATTCCATGGCTTGACCGACACGGAGATTCGTTATCGCCAGCGTTATGTTGATCTGATAATGAACGAAGAAGTCAAAAAGAATTTTTACCTGCGCAGCCAGATCATTAAATTCATTCGTGATTATTTTGATACCAACGGTTTCGTTGAAGTTGAAACGCCGATGATGCAGATCATTCCCGGTGGTGCAACCGCGCGTCCATTTGAAACCTTTCACAATGCACTAAACCTGCCGATGTTTCTTCGTATCGCGCCCGAGTTATATCTAAAGCGTCTGGTGGTCGGCGGTTTTGAACGAGTTTACGAAATCAATCGCAACTTCAGAAACGAAGGTGTTTCAACACGTCATAATCCAGAATTTACCATGCTGGAGTTCTATCAGGCCTATGCAGATTACAATGACCTGATGGATATTACTGAAGATCTGTTGAGGCAACTGGCAACTGAATTAATAGGTACCACGGATGTTAAAAGTGAAGGCAATACTTACGACTTTGGTAATCCCTTCGCTCGCATGACCATTTTTGATTCTATCTTGCACTTTAATCCTGATATAACAGCCGAAGATTTATCTGATCTGGAAAGCGCACGTACAATCGCTCAGGCTCTTGGCGTAAAATTAAAAGATAGTTATGGACTGGGAAAAGTACAAATTGAAATCTTCGAAAAGACGGTCGAACACCGTTTAATGGATCCAACATTCATCACCGAATACCCAACCGAAGTTTCACCACTAGCACGACGCAATGATATTAATCCATTTGTCACTGATCGCTTTGAATTTTTTGTCGGTGGCCGTGAAATTGCAAATGGTTTCTCTGAGTTAAATGACGCAGAAGATCAGGCCGAACGTTTCAAACAGCAGGTGGCTGAAAAAGATGCGGGTGATGACGAGGCAATGCACTTTGATGCGGATTATATTCGTGCCCTGGAATTTGGTTTACCGCCAACTGCAGGTGAGGGTATAGGTATCGATCGGCTGGTCATGCTGCTTACCGATTCACCGTCAATTCGCGATGTTATTCTGTTCCCGCATATGCGACAGGAAGATGAATAATAAACAGTATTAAAAAAGTAAAAAAACAATTCACCACAGAGGCACAGAGTACACAGAGTTTTACTTTGTTAACCATGCCGCAGGCGTCGTTAACAATACAAAGCTTTTCTCTGTGTGCTCTGTGCCTCTGTGGTGAAAATTATTTAGTGTTTTATTCGCTATCAAAGCCGTAAGGTAAATCTTTAACTGTAACAACCGGTCCATTTGTATCATTTAATAATAGTTTCGATTCGCTATCCGCGATTTGTATAACCGCAAGCGCGTCGTAACCGGATTCTGGATTTTTTTCTACGCTAACGATAGCGCCCGTGTTTTGGCCTGCTCTGGCATTTTCTGCAAATAACTTATCGCCAGTCTCTGGTTTGATGTTGGTGTCAATATTTATTTTGTAGCATCGTTTTTTTAGTTTGCCGAGATAGTGCATGCGGGCAATAATTTCCTGGCCGGTGAAACAACCTTTAGTAAAACTCACGCCATTAATTAATTCCATATTAGCCATTTGTGGCACAAATTCTTCACTGCTATTAGCATCAATGAATGGAATGCCTGCCTGAATATTCAAATAGTCCCAACTGGAAGAATTGACCACTTCCGCCTGTTCAGAAACTTTTTGCCAAAGTGTTGTTGCGTGCTCAAAAGAACAAAAAATTTCATAACGTGGTTTCTTTATACTATCTAAGCTGGCAACCCGAATAACAATGTAGTTTTCGTTAAAAGATACACTGTCAATTTCAGGATTGATGTTTTTTATGAAGGGTGATAATAATTCAGTAGCATGATCACCGCTTATGCCAATATGTATTAACTGTTCACTGACATCCTGGATAGCAACATGGGCGCGCAAAATGTAGTGTTGTAAATGCCTGATGCTTTGTTCAACTAAATCACTTTTAAGACTGAGGAAGTAATTTTGCTGATGTTTAAATAAACGGAAATTAGCAATCATGCGCCCTTTGTTATTACAGATAGCACTGAGTTGACTGTTTTCTTCATTGACAGCGTATACATCATTGGTGAACTGACCCTGCATAAAACTTGTTGCATCGTCACCGGCAATAACAAGTACGCTGAAAGGCGACAGGTCGCAGATAATATCCACCGTGTCGGCTTTCTGATTATCTACCGTACTATCGTTGTTTTGTACACCGTTAGTTTGTAAGTATTGTTTCCAGTTGTTGTTCATTTTTAAGCCGTTGTTTAATAGAATCTGCATATTAGATAAAATACTGTGTTATATCATTATACATCCAGTGTGGTTTTAAGGTTTTTCTTAAACGTGAGTAAAGCAAAAATAACTGGTTTGACTGTTTAAATATATCCCTTCACTGCTGTCCCGTTAACAGTTAGAGACATAAATCGGGGGCAACTATCAACAACCATCACCCGCATGGCAGATTTTTGCTCCTGCAAAACCTGCACTTCCACCGTCCGTGGTGGTCGGCTGCGGGTGTTGAACCACCATGGATGGCAGATATTTGCTCCTGCAATATCTGCATTTCCTACATCCGTACAGGTCGTTTCACGGCGTGTCGTTGGTGGTTGCGCCCGATTCATGTCTCGGATTAAATTAAACTAAGCTTAAGATAGCTATGTCAACCTTTACATATAATAAATTTTTATATAAACGGGACAGCAGTGATCTCCCTTATGCGCCATTAGTGGTTATTGTTCAAATTTTTTGACAGCCCTGTTGACGTTGATAGAATTTGAGCCTATAACATAGTATCAGGGCATCGCCAGAATCAATGATATTTAATCAGAGTAACCCTGGCAGCATGGTTCTAATAACAATGAACTTTGTTTGTTCATTAACGTCAATAATATAACTATAAATATCGATAAAAAAAGCGGGCTGAGGCATATGGCTGACGACTATGGACGGCTGAACAGGGTACATGATCATTGGTGGACGCATGGCTGACCAGCGACCCGTCTATCTCAATCTGATTAAAATTCGATTACCTTTACCCGGTATCATTTCCTTCGCTCACCGTATTACTGGTGTTCTGCTTTTTCTTTCACTTCCATTTGCAGTCTACCTGTTAGATCTGTCTATTGCATCAGAACAATCATTTGCAAAAGTACAACAAATCCTTAACCAGCCAGTTATGTTATTTGTACAGATACTGCTGCTATGGTCGCTGGCGCATCATTTTTTTGCAGGTATCCGATTTTTATTGATTGATGCTGAAATTGGTGTGGATAAATCTCAGTCTCGTATTGGCTCGTGGCTGGTGTTGCTGGCAGAAGCATTGACCTTGCTCGTTATTGTCTGTGGTGTCGGATTGTGAGCCTGTATGTACTTGAAGGGCTTAGACCCTGGGTGGTTCAACGAGTAAGTGCAGTTTATATCGTATTCTTTATAATATATGTGACTTACTGCTTATTCGCCGCTGATGTTTCCTGGTCTTACGAGGGATGGAAAGACTGGTTATATAGTCCATTTAATACTACCGTTGTTGGTATCTTTGTCATTGCATTATTGTTCCATGCGTGGATAGGGATGCGAGATGTAGTACTGGATTATGTGCACAACATCATGTTTCGGATTTTTATGCTTGCATTATTACTAGGTGTCCTGATAGGTAGTGGTTTGTGGGTATTTAGAATTCTTTTATTATTTGTTGTTAGCTAGAGAAATGAACAGGATAAATAAATCATGGTAGAGAGTTAATGAGTAGCAATACAGCTTTAAGTGAAAGGCCTGCCATAGAAAGACGTCAATTCGATACCTTAATTATTGGTGCCGGCGGTGGTGGCTTACGCGCTTCATTACAGCTGGCTGAAGCCGACTTAAGTGTGGCTGTGGTTTCAAAAGTGTTTCCAACTCGCTCTCATACGGTTGCTGCACAGGGCGGGATGAATGCGGCATTGGCCAATGTACTACCTGATAACTGGCACTGGCATATGTTTGATACTGTTAAAGGCGGTGATTATCTAGGCGATCAGGATGCGATTGAATACATGTGCCGCGCTGCACCAAAAGCGGTTTATGAGCTGGAACACTTCGGTGTGCCGTTCTCCAGGCTGGATAATGGCAAGATATATCAGCGTGCGTTCGGTGGGCAGAGTCAGAACTTTGGCGGTGACCAGGCCGCGCGTACCTGTGCTGCTGCTGACCGTACCGGACATGCAATTTTACACAGTTTGTATCAACAAAATATCCGTGCAAAAACCCATTTTTTTGATGAATACTTTGCCGTTGATTTACTAAAAGATGACGACGGCCGGGTGCTGGGCGCTGTGGTGTTTAATATCCAGGATGGTCGTGTTGTTATTATCGAAGCAAAAACTACCTTGCTGGCAACGGGCGGCGTTGGCCAGTTATTTAAAACCACAACCAACGCACTGATTAATACCGGCGACGGTATGGGCATGGCGATGCGCGCCGGTATTCCACTGCAGGATATGGAGTTTTTTCAGTTCCATCCGACAGGCATTGCCGGCAGAGGCATGCTAATTACCGAAGGCGCGCGCGGTGAAGGTGGATACCTGGTAAATGGTGATGGTGAACGTATGATGGAGCGTTACGCACCTAAAGCGAAAGACCTGGCCAGTCGAGATGTTGTTAGTCGTGCGATAGCCATCGAAGTGAAAGAAGGGCGTGGCTGTGGTCCTAATAAAGATCATGTGATGTTAAAGCTGGATCATTTAGGCGAAGATGTCATACAGAAACGTCTGCCCGGAATTCGTCAAACCTGCATTACCTTTCTGGGTATCGATCCTGCTGAAGCCCCCATTCCTGTTTTTCCAACTGCACATTACACCATGGGTGGTATTCCCACTAATCGTTATGGACAGGTTGTGGTACCAGTAAAGGATACGCCTGAAGAACCAGTGCAAGGTTTGTATGCAGCGGGTGAATGCGCCTGTGTTTCAGTGCATGGTGGTAATCGTTTAGGCGGCAACTCGTTACTTGATATTCTGGTGTTTGGTCGCGCTGCGGCTAACCACATTATCGAGTACCTGAAAGAAAATAAATATCACCGTGTCGTAGATGAAGCAATTATTAATAAAGTTGTGGAAAAAGTAAAACGTTATGATTTATCAACTAATCAATCAGGTGAAGCGGTAGACACAGTTTCAGCATCAAATTCAGAATTAATTTCAGAAACAGTTGCAGATTTACGTAAAGAATTAAAACAGGTGATGGAAGATCATTGCAGCGTGTTCAGAAACAGGGAGATTCTAAAAGAGGGGATCGATAAAGTAGAACAACTTGCCGAACGTATGAAAAATGTAAAAATTGATGATCAAAGTTTTACTTTTAATACGGCAAAGGTTGAAGCATTTGAATTAGAAAATTTAATGGCGTGTGCACTGGCAACGATACATTCAGCTTATGCAAGAGAAGAAAGTCGTGGCGCGCATTCACGTACCGATTTTACCGAGCGTGATGATAAGTCCTGGATGCGCCACAGCCTGTATTCCTTTGAAACTGGACTGGACTACAAGCCGGTAAGAACAAAACCGATGTCGGTAGATAGTTTTCCGCCCAAACCGCGGGTTTATTGAATAATGAATAGTGGAAAAACCAATCTTGTCATCCTGAACGATAGTGAAGGATCTTGCCAGAATAATTTTATTACACCACGTATAAGATCCTTCACTATCGTTCAGGATGACAGTTATTATTTTTGTAAGCTGGATAAATTATGAAATTTAAAATCTATCGTTACAATCCAGAAAAAGACAGCAAACCTCATGTCCAGGAATACCAGCTGGAAAACGTCGAACCCGGCACCATGTTACTCACCGCTTTATTACGCATCAAAGACGAACAGGATGAGACCTTGAGTTTTCGGCGTTCATGCGGAGAAGGGGTTTGCGGCTCAGATGGTATGAACATCAATGGTACAAATGGACTGGCATGTATAACACCGCTTGAAGGTTTAAAGCAACCTATCGATATAAAACCGTTACCCGGCCTGCCGGTGATACGTGATCTTATCATTGACATGGATCAGTTTTATAAACAATACCGCGCAGTCAAACCGTATCTAATTGTTAATGATCCCATGCCGGAAGTAGAGCTGGTACAAACCCCCGAGCAACGTGAACAACTTGATGGTTTGTATGAATGTATATTATGTGCCTGTTGCTCAACCTCCTGTCCATCATTCTGGTGGAACCCGGATAAATTTTTAGGCCCCGCTGCCTTGTTGCAGGCATCGCGTTTTATCGAGGACAGCCGCGACCAGGCCTTTGAAAAACGTCTGGAAGATCTGGAAGGGCCATTTAAATTATTCCGTTGTCATACTATTATGAACTGTGTAAATGTTTGCCCAAAGGGCTTAAATCCGACGAAAGCTATAGGACGCATTAAAAGCAAAATGGTTTCACGATCTTTATAATAGCTAAAGTGAAAAGCAAGTATCAAAGGTTCGCTGTCATCTCGACCAGCGGGAGAGATCTTGTACCTCAGCCGATCAAGATCTCTCCCGCTGGTCGAGATGACCATGTGTGGACGGTGAATAATGCACTGCAATTGTAAAAACTGAAATGAATACAAACTACCGCTGGCAATGTCGCCGTGGCATGCTGGAACTTGATTTATTGCTCAACAACTTTGTTGATAAAAAAGTTGCAACATTAACACAGCAAGAAAAAGATTCATTTGAATTATTGTTATCTTATCCAGATCAGACCTTGCTGGATTTATTACTGGGTAATTCTGTTTCCAGTGACCCTTCGATTTCAACACTTGTATTACAGATCCAGTCAACTTCATTAGACTGATATTCAAGCGCGTGAATAATGTGGATTTTAAACCGGCATGGTGGTTATGTTCTCCTCACTTACAGACACTTTGGCCTGTATTTTTTAAAAAACGTCATTTCTTAGAACTGACTTCCGAACAGGTAGAGCTTGATGATGGTGACTTCATTGATCTGCGCTGGAGTAAAAAAAATTCTGATAAAACCGTACTGGTGCTTCATGGTCTTGAAGGATCGTTAGAGTCGCATTATGTCAATGGCATTATGTTTCAGTTAGAACAGTCAGGATATAAACCCGTGTTGATGCATTTTCGAGGATGTGGTGGACGTATGAACCGTTTAGCCAGGGCTTACCACTCGGGTGAAACCGGTGATGTATCATCTATTGTTCAGCATATTAAAAATAAGACGAGGGAATACCCCTACGCTGCTATCGGTTTTTCGTTAGGGGGCAATGTTTTATTAAAATGGCTGGGCGAAACAGGCGATAGTAATCCATTAACAAAAGCAGTTGCTGTGTCCGTTCCCTTTACCTTGCATGACGCTGCAAAGCGGCTTGAGCAAGGGAGTGTCGAAAATATATCGTGAACATTTGCTGGCATCTTTAAGAAAAACGTATAGTGAAAAATTTAAAAAGATAGCATCACCATTAAACGTTGACGTTAATCAGCTAAAAAGCTTCTGGGAATATGATGATAAAGTCACCGCGCCACTGCATGGTTTTGATGGTGCACAGGACTATTATGATAGCTGTAGTAGTCGACAGTTTTTGAAAGCTATCAAAGTGCCAACCAGAATTATTCATTCCTGTGATGATCCATTTATGTTTAAAGAAACAGTACCTGGCAGTGAAGAATTTAGTAAGTTTGTTGATTTTATATTAACGGCTCGCGGTGGCCATGTTGGTTTTATTTCTGGTGCAACGCCATTTTCAAGCTATTCCTGGAGTGAGAAGAAAATAATAGATTTTTTGAAAGAAAGAACTGTACGCTAATAACGCAAATCAGGTTGATAGGATTTTTTTTCACGCGAAGAACGTAAAGGTAGCTTCTACGCTCCATGCGCCCGCGATATTAGTGCATCCATGCACGTCAACGCGAAAAAAAATTATAAGTTTGTAATAACGTAGGTCGGGTACTGCCCGACAGAATGCAGCCGAGGCATACCGTGATGGTGGGCAATGCCTACACTACAAATACTAACAACTTTACTTTTCGCACTTTGCGGCAAAAAATTACTTTTGTTTGTTAGTCTGCATCTTTGCT
Source organism: uncultured Gammaproteobacteria bacterium (assembly GCA_963759005.1). Classification (GTDB taxonomy): domain Bacteria; phylum Pseudomonadota; class Gammaproteobacteria; order SZUA-229; family SZUA-229. The sequence goes on along the minus strand of CAVWXQ010000036.1, from coordinate 48,614 downwards.
GTCGATACAATCGTCTGAAGGTCTGTTATAACGGTTTTTGTTGGATTTTCGATAACGGACCTTCGGTAAATATATTTGAAGAGGAAAAACCTACCCATAAGAGACATTCGTTAATCTGTAAAATACCTGAATCTTGTCTGGCTGCGTGTATTGAAGATCCAGTTGTTATTAAGAAAATACTCGCACACTTAAAAAAGCAAACGCCAGCCACAATAAAATATGTAATACCAGAAGGCAGGTCGCCACCACAAAATAATCTGTTTACTATTTAAGATAGATGACATCTGAGTTAAAGGAGTTGTTACAGATTGTTGGCAGGATGGTGATTGTCAGTTTTACACAAACAAGAGAATAATCTCTAAATTCAGATGGTGTGATTTGATAAAAACGTGAAACTATTGGTTAGCAGCAGAAGGAAAGGGATAATTTTTTAGAATTCTTTGGTTTGACTTGGGTTAGAGAGGGTGTCTATACTTCCTATCCTTGATCATATTGGATAATAAATGGGTGAGCTCTTTACATTGGTGGTTTTGTTGATTCTGTCAGGTTTATTTTCCGGATCAGAAACTGCACTGGTGGCATTATCAATGGGGCGGGTGGAAGCCCTGGTAAAGGAAGGCCGGATCGGTTCAGCCGCTTTGTTCAGGCTCAAGAAAGACCCTTCGCAGATGCTGTGCACCATATTGATCGGCAATAACCTGGTCAATATTGCGGCCTCGGCTTTAGCAACTGTCATTGCCACCAGGGAGTTCGGCAGTGTCGGGCCAGGTATAGCGGTTGGCCTGCTGACACTGTTCATCCTCGTGTTCGGCGAGATCACACCCAAGAGCCTGGCCACACGTTACCCTGAACGCATCTCTTTGTTTATCGCCATGCCGCTGCTGAGCATTATGCGATTGATTTACCCGCTAGTGTGGATGTTCAGCAAGTTCACCACCTGGATATATCATTTGACCGGCGGCAAGGAGGAGCCGACGATAACAGAGTCTGAACTGATCAGCATGCTGGGCTATGGCGTACAGGAAGGTGAAATTGAGCATGGTGAAAAGGAAATTATCGAACGTGTGTTCGGCTTCAATGATCTTACTGTCAGGGACGTGATGAAGCCGTTGGGAGATGTTTTCTCCCTGGACGGTCGCCAAACGGTAGCCGACGTTCTGCCGATTGTTCTCCAGAAACCGTATTCCCGCATCCCACTGCTAAATAAGGAAACGAATCAATTTTACAAGCTGCTGCATCTGCGCAATTTGCTGGAAGCATTTGCAAATGAGTGCCATGATAAGCCAATAGAGAGCATCGCAGACGAACCCTTGTATGTTCTACAATACCTGACAATTGGTGGCCTGTTTGCCAAATTCAGGCGTAACAAGCGTATTTTCGCCATCGTTGTGGATGAGTTTGGTAATGAGCGCGGCATCGTCACGTTGGAAGACCTGATGGAAGAGCTGGTGGGTGAGATTTACGATGAGAGTGATCTCACCCCGCAGGATGCTGAGAAGATATCAGATGATGAAATAGTGCTAACAGGTTCTGCAGAATTGCGGGTTATTGAATCGCTATTTGAAATGGAATTGCCGGGCAAGCCGACAGATACCGTCAGTTTATGGATTCTCAGCCATACCGAGAAGATCCCGCTGGTGGGGGAGATATTCATCATCGATGATCTGGAAGTCAAAATCCTGCAAGCAACCAGCCGCAGCATCGAGAAGGTGAGCGTTCGTCGTACAGTAGAACTAGATTCTTGAACTGAAAACAAAAGAGACTGTTAGATGGTTGCCTTTTTTCTATCATGTGAAGCTAATAAAATGCAGTTAACACATTAGAGAACCGTCAATATCTGGACGAAATATGACAGTGTTAAATTGCACCGAAATATAAGCCAAAAGCAGCTAATATTTGCATTAGACATTGCCCAATCAAGTGCCGGTTAAAGGGTTGATAGCATTAATCAGAATTTTCTCAAACAGGCTTAATGATTTGTGCTGCCTCTTAAATCAGGCCGCAAGTTCTCCGGAATGTATTGACTCTGTGCGCCTCCTGTTATTTGATGTAAAAAAAAGAGTGTGTTTAATGCTGAGCAAACTTTATACAATTCAGCCTCGCCATTATGCAGGGTTTTTATTTCTTTTAATCCTGTCTTTGCCCTCAGCAGCCTGTCATGTAAGAGTGGCCGAAGGTCTGCTGCGCAGCGTAAGTTGCCGTTCTATTTCTTAGCTTCTACTCACACCGTCAGCTATTAATTGCCCTTCGATAATTGCAAAAGAAGGTCTTAAGTACAGCTTTACGAACATAGAGTCCTTCCGTCAAATTTCTGTCAATTAAATCAGATGCGGTCATTTAAAATCAGTGGAAATCTATCAGATCGGACACTCAGCAGAAAAGTTTTAATGTTACCGACAAGGTGTTTAAGCAGAAAAATGCAATAACCTTCAAAAGCAGGTCAATCGAACATGTAAATCAAAATACAATGTACATTTTTGACTACATTATTCATTTGACGCAGCTACTCGCTGAAACGTTTACACTTGACTAAATCGCTAGATCTTTAGTTATGTAGTTAAAATCTGGCCTTCTTTATCTTGGCATTTCGTCTGCGCAATAAAAGTATAAATCAAATATTTCTACAACGCAGAAAATGCACTTAGATGTAGTCGATCAAGATGTATGGGCATTTACACTTAAGTTATAGCGGTGATATATATTACAGTTCCCAAATACCCGCTGAAAGCTAATTGCTTATGGGTAAAAAAATGATATCGCGCGACAAGATGGATTCTTTTTCTATATTTATCAATTATGGGATTCGAGATTCGCGATATTACCAAAATGAATCCAGGGTATATGTACGGGTCTTATCTCGAAATCCATGGTATTTACATTTCCCTAACTTGCCGACTTTACATCGCTCGTCTGTATTCGAAGGCCTTTCGGTAATAACCCACGCTCGATCAGTTCAAATAACCCTTGCACTAGCAGCGCTAGCACTGCAGCGGGAATAGCACCTTGCAGAATCAAGCCTATGTCATCGAGTCGTATGCCCGTGAGTATGGGCTGACCGTATCCGCCGGCGCCAATGAGGGCACTAAGCGCAGCAGTGCCCACGTTGATCACCGCCGACGTTTTTATTCCAGCGAGGATGGCGCGCGTAGCCAATGGTAACTCTACGATACGCAGCCTGGCACGCGACGGTAATCCGAGCGCCTGTGCTGATTCGACGATAGCTGGCGGGATATCCTTGAGTCCGGCATAGGTGTTGCGAATAATGGGAAGCAGACTATAGAGAAACAAGGCCATGATCGCGGGTGGTCCACCGATACCAAGTAGCGGGATCATGAAGACAAACAATGCTAAAGAAGGAATCGTTTGAAGGATGCCAGCCACGCCGAGCACGATCGGGCCAAGGCGTTCACGGCGTGCCGCCAGGATACCCAGCGGCACAGCAAAAAGGATTGCCGCGGACAAAGAAATGCCGACCAGTACCAAATGTTCACCGGTGTGTTGCCAGAACCGTTGCCATGCGGTCTGTATCTGATAGTCCACGTCCAGATTGAGCGCTTGTTTCAAGAATCCTGCTGCAACCGCGGACTCGGGTTCGCCATTCAGTTTCACCTGGGCGTTCATTCTGCTCATTATCGGTGCATCAATGCGACCGGCAAGTCGATTGAACATCGCCGCGACTTCGGGTGCACGTTGTTCGACATCGGCACGATACAGAATGACCGCGTTATAAATTGGGAAGTAATTTAGATCATCCTCAAGCGCCCTGAGCTCGTAATAGGCGATTTCCGCATCCGTAGCGTAAAGATCGGTGACATGTAGCGTGCCTGATGCAATACCCCGATAGGCTAAATCATGGTCAAGTCCCCGAACGTTTTGATGAGGTAATTGGTAACCTTGCTGCAGACCTGGCCAGCCATCGGCCCGATCCATAAATTCGTTACCGAAACCCAGTACAAGTTCGGGATGGTTTTTTAAATCAGAAATAGTATGTAGCTTGAGTCGTTCGGCAAGCTCTGCTTTCATCCCTATGGCATAGGTGTTGTTAAAGCCAAGTGGAGGCGTCATTCGCAGGCCACGTGCCGTCAGGGCCTGCTTAAGTTCAGCCTCGGTTTGCAGGTTTTCCTTGACCAGGATCTCTTGTAACAAGGTGCCATTGTATTCGGGGTAAGCATCGATCTCACCGCTGAGTAATGCGTTCCACAATACGCGTGTACCACCCAGTTGGCGTTGATGGTGAGCCTCGATTCCTGTTTGCCGGGCCAGGTGTCGGAGCATCTCGCCCAGGATGACCGATTCGGTAAATCCTTTGGAGCCGACAGTGATGCTCACCGCTTCCTCAGCACTGACAACGGGATGCACCAGTAAGGCGCAAAATCCCAACAGCACCACGCCTATCCTTTGTTTCACCTTCATCTGAGCGCCTCAACGAGCTGCGCCATGGGTTCACGTTGTGCGGTAATAAACTCTTCGACGAAGGGTTCGGCCGGTGACTGGGCCAGTTCTTTGAAGGGACCTGTTTGCACGATGCGTCCATCTCGCATTAGCACCAGGGTGTGCCCGAAAAAAGCCGCTTCGGCAATATCGTGGGTGACCATAACGACGGTTTTACCAAGCTGGGCAAAGATAGCCTTGAGCTCCTGTTGTAACTGGAAGCGAATCATAGGATCCAGTGCGCCCAGCGGTTCATCCAACAGCAACAGATCAGGATCCAGCATCAGTGCGCGCATGAGGCTGACACGTTGGCGCTGGCCGCCGGATAGCTCAGCTGGGAAACGGCTCATCATTTCCTCAGGTAGTCGCACCAATTGAGCGAGTTCGTTGATGCGGTAATCAATCCAGCTGGCATCGCGGCGCAGATAGCGTGCCATGACTGTGACGTTATCGCGTACGGTGAGATGGGGAAACAGGCCACCTTCCTGAATAACGTAGCCCATTCGCTGCCGAATCTGGAGAATATTTTCAGACGATAATCTGGTTCCTTCGAAAGTGATACTGCCAGAATCCGGCTGGATAAGACCCGTAATCAGGCGCAGTAAAGTGGACTTACCGCAGCCACTAGGGCCGATGAGTACTAGAGTTTCGCCGCCAGGAACCTGAAGATCAGTCGGTGCCAGAGCCAGGGCGTCGCCATAGTGTATAGAAACTTGTGAGATTACCAGCATTCTCATAGTGTGCTTTATTTAGAGAAGGTGTTCAAGGAATGTGGAATACAATCATGATACTTCCAACATATAAAAAGATTCACCTTTTTGCCATCGATCCCACATCTGGGATTTTTGTTCTTCGCTGTAGAAGATTCGAGTTCTTTGTTTCATTGGAAATATTGTTTGTAAGTTATTATGCAGACTTCTACCGTAAGATCGACTTAGTGCTGCTCCTTCACGTATCTAAAAACATAAAATCCCTTAAAGAAGCTTAAATATTTTTAACAGCTACTAAAAAAGAGTTTTTCAACAGTATCGGCCGCACTTTCTCTGTCGATGAAAATTTTCGAAGGTCTGTTCTGGAGAAATTAGTGGAATGCAAGACACACCACGCAGAATTTTTCTGTAGTACAATCTATATAGTTATAACAGAATTAAATTGCACCGAATAGCGGGTGCTTTTTTATTTGTAGGGGAATATTATGGGTAGTTCAGGTTCAATAGAAATACGAATTTATGAAAAAATTGTTGAACATGCTAAAGGATATAAAACTCGCGCAGAACTAAGTGCAGTTATTAATGCTCTTGACCATGCTTCATTGTCTGCAGGTGTTGCCAAAGATTCAAACGAATTGCAGGATAAAATAGATGAGCTTCGTATAATACTTAACTCCTTGCCTGAAGACGTCTATGGCCGGTAAGCAACCTCTGAGAGCCAGAAAAAAGTGCATATGTCCCTGGATGGACGGGTAGTAGGGTAACGCAGGAGCAGTTGCCGAGGTGCAATCTTTCTGCGTGTACTTTGCGAATATCCCAATATCTTTTAGAGAGCTTTGCACGAAGCATCTTTTCCGCTATGGCTGCGTTAAAAATAGTCTCAAAATGCGGGGCCGCAAAGCGGTAAACTACATGTAAACTGCGCTTTTTACTACGGGCTCCTGCCCTTCGCCCTTCGGGCCAGCAGGGCAGTTCAATTTGCTCCTGCAAATTAGTCGACGATTTTTGCCTTACCCAACGAAAAATATACATCGTGCAAAGCTCTCTTTTAATATAATCATAATGTTAAATTTCAAGCGTTCCTGTTAAATATCCGGGTTAGAGAAGTTTCAACTGATTGTCATGATCGAGCGAACTACTGTTTGTGATAACGGAAGGTTTGAGCAAGCCAGTCTCTAGCCAGCCCTGGGTCATAACTCTAAAGGTCTGTTTTAGTTAGCCAGCCTACGGTGAAATAGGGCGTAAAGGCTGGGTACAAGAATTAAGCTGACAAACAGTGAGAAGCTGAGTCCCCAGACAACCACAAATGCCAGTGGTTGTAACATTTCAGAGCCTTCGCCTAAACCAATAGCGAGTGGCATCATGCCAAATACTGTCGTTAATGTGGTCATCAAAATAGGGCGCAAACGTAAGGCGGCGGCTTTTTTAATGGCTTCGTTGAGTAAGCTGGATTTTTCGTGCTGCCCGGTTTTTAGCGGTTCAGGCTTCAAACGCTCCAGCTGCAAGTGCTCCAGCCTCAAGCGTTCCAGTTCTATTTGCTCGACGAGTACAATGGCATTGTTAACAACTATGCCTGTTAGCATAATCAAACCAAGCCATACTGGCATCGAGATACTCATGTCCGCATTGATAAACAAACCAAAGGCAACACCTGTTGCAGCAAATGGAATACTTAACATAATAATTAAAGGATTAAGTAACGATTCGTATTGCACAGCCATAACAACATAAACCAGAAATATGGCGAGAAATAAAACAGTCAGTCCTGTTTTCTGTCCTTCTTCCAGCGTTTTGTTGGTGTCGTTATCATACAGTGCATAACCAGCAGGCAGATCAAGCTCGTCGAGTTTTGCCATGGCGGTAGTCAGCACTTTACTTTGGTTGGCATCAATATCATAAGAGGCAGAAATTTCTACGATGCGCTGTTGCTGGCTTCTCACAATGCGACTGGCGGTCGGTGCACGGCTAATGTAAGCAACATCACCCAGTCGGATGGCATTGCCATTTTTATAATCTATCATCAGGTTCTGTAACACGTTCGGGTTATAACTGTTGACCCGGGGTAGACGCATGCGGATATCAAAGTCTTTATCACCTTCGATGTAATTGCTGATGATTTCGCCATCCAGTGCAATTTTTAATGCCTGACCGAAAACCGAGGCATCAACAGCAAATTCTGCCGCACGTTGTCGGTCAATCCGTATGTTGAGTTCTTCTTTTACTTCCTCATAGGAATGGGTGAGGTTACTTAAGCCCTTCACTGATTCAAGCAGGCTAACCGCCTGTGTGCCAAGTTCACGCAGCGTATCCAGGTTCTCTCCTCGAATATGAATGCTGACATCGTCACTGCCACGTGACAGATTTAATCCCCTGACTCCGGCAACACGCAGGTTAACCTTGAATCCGATGAGATTTAACGCCCTGATTTCTTTTCTGATCTGACTGGCCCATAAATCACTGCTCATCGAACGCTGCTCGGAAGGAACTAATTGCACCGTTATTGAACTGTAATTACTGTTTTCAAATTCGGAACGGCCGAAGACAAAACCGCCTGCTGTGGTGAACAGGGTAAGCACTTCTTTATGTTGCAGCAGCAGGTCTTCAATTTGATCAACAGCTCTGTCCATTTCATCAAGTTGCATGCCGGGGTCGCCGCTAATTGACATAGAGATTTGGCCTTCATCAACTCGCGGTAAATCAATACGTTTGGTACTATTAATCTGGTAGAGTGCGAGAGCGAATAACAGGCAAAATAGTATCAATGTTTTACCGGGGTTGTTTAGAAATAAGCTGGCATAAGTGTTATATTTAGCATTTATATATTCAATTAACTTACTGATTAAATTATTTTTTCTGCTATTGAATTTAACTTTGGAACCCAGCGCCGGAACCAGGGTAATAGCCACAACTAATGATGCCAGCATGGCCGAAGTGATAGTAATAATCAGCTCCTGAAACAACATACCGGCCATGCCGCCAATAAATAGAAAGGGAAATAATGCACCAAGATTAGTGCTGGTTGAGGCGACAATCGGGCTGTTAACTTCAATTGCGGCGTTGACCGCATCCTGATCCGAGGTATTTCCCCTGGCCTGATGACGAGTGATGTTTTCCAGCATTACAATTGTGCTATCAATTAACAGCCCCATACCAAGGGCCAGTCCACCCAATGTCATGATGTTTAGCGTCAGTCCCAGTGACTGCATGATGATAAACGTCACTAGTACGCCAATAGGAATAGCCGTCCCAATAATCAGAGTGCGTAACAAACTACCCAGAAATAGATAGATAACAAGCATTGCCAGCAGTGCGCCACTACCGGCTGCCAGTGCCGCATTGTTAATCGCGTGTCTGACAAAAACGGACTGGTCGGCAACAATGGCCAGCTTTATCTCGTCAGGAATGGCGTTTTGTGCTTCCAGGTTTTTTATTCGAAGTTTAACTTCATTGACCACGGCGACGGTATTGGCCTGTGGCTGTTTTTGAATTGAAAGTTTAATACCGGGAATTTTGTTCAGGCGAATCCGCAAGCGTTCATCTTTATATTTATCGATTACCCGGGCAACTTCAAACAGGCGGATACTGGAATCCAGAGTAGTCCTGTCATTGCTGCTAATACTGCTGGCTGTATCGATTGTTTTTGATATCTGTAAAGGCAGTTGTTTTATTTCTTCGAGAGATCTAAAACGTCCCTCAGCGCGGGTGCTGATTTCATGGCGTGTGGCAATCATTCTGCCGCCGGGTGAATCGATATTCTGCTGTTTTATTTGCTGTGCAAGGTCCTGCAGTGACAGTCCGACGTTAGCCAGCTTTTCCTGATCAGGAATAATCTGTATTTCCCGTTGCAGTCCGCCGCCAACTTCAACAGAAGCAACACCCGGCAAATTCAAAAACCACTTTGAAAAGGTATAGTCGGCCCAACTGCGTAGTTCCACGGAATTGAGGGTGTTCGAACTTATAATGACTTCCATTACCGGTATTTGTGCCGGATCCCGTTTGTAAATCACCGGTGCCTGGTCATTTTCTGGCAAAAAGCGTTTCGCGCGATCAAGTCGTATGCTGGCATCACGTAAGGCGTTATTTATATCCGTGCCATAGGGAAAACTTAAATCTACAGCGCTGCGCCCTTCGCTGGTTTGTGAGTTAATAGCGATCGCATCTTCCGTTATTGCAAGCTGTTCTTCCAGTTGGCGGGTAACACGGTCTTCCATAATGCTCGCGGGTACGCCTTGATCAACAATGCGAACCAGAACTTCAGGGGAAATGATGTGCGGTAGCAGGTTGATGCCAAGCTGTTTAAAGGAAAACAGACCTAAAATAACCACCGTCAGCGTCAGCATGGTAACGCCAACAGGGTGATGAATTGACCAGGCGGCGAGGCCGCCAGTGCGAAAGCGTTGTTTCATTACTTTTTATTATTCGTATCATCCTTGATACTCACCCCTTTGGGGCTTACGTGATAAATCGTTCCTGATGATTTATTAGCTTTTGAGTTTATCGCGGAGTTTGAATCCTGCTGTGAAGTATGTGATTCACTTATTGTTTTGCCATTGACTTCGGCAACATCAACTTTTTTACCGCTACGTAAACCCAGGAAACCACGGCTGACAATCCGGTCAGCCGGGTTCAGACCGGATAATATTTCTGCAACTGCAGCAAATTGCTGCCCCTGTTCAAAATATACTTTTTCAGCAACAGAAGTGTTAGCATCTTTATCTTCATTCACCCGAAATACGTATGCTCCGTTGGGATCATAATGTATGGTATGGACTGGAATAATCAGGCGGTTTGTTGCGCTAAGCTTTATCCTGGCGCGGCTAAACTGGCCAACAGCGGCCCCTTCTGGCACAGGGCTAAGCAGGATTTCAATAATTCCTTTATGGGTACTGGCGTTAATTGTGGGGTGAATGCGTACCACCTTTGCGCTAAAGTCTGTATCACCCAGGGCATCTATCGACAGTGTGACCATCTGGTCTTTTTTAACCAGCGGCAACCAGCGTTCAGCAAGGCTGGCTTTAAGACGTAATGCGGTAGGATCAATGATAGTAAGAATATGTGATTGCTGTGCAAGCATATCGCCGGGTTCATACAGTCGTTCGGTGATCAGCCCATCAATAGGTGCTTTGATGCGGGTGCGTAGAAGGCGAGTAAGCTGGCGTTTTTCTTCGGCAATGGCTAAATCGAGTTCAGTACCTGCTCTTGCAACTTCTTCTTCAGTAGCGATTTTTTTTGGTAATAATTTTTTTAGACGGGAAAGATCCAGTTTTGCCTGCTCTTTAGCTGCTCGGGCTTTGGCAACATCGGTTTTTAATAGCTCGTTATCCAGTTCAATCAGTAGCGTGCCTTTTTTTACATAATCACCTTCGTGGTAAGGTAGTTTGCTGATGCGGGCACTTTCTTCATTATATAAGCGTATTCTTGTAACCGCTTCCAGTGTACCAGAAACGGTCTGTGTCAAAGCAACCGCTTTGTTTTCGGCGGTAATGACTTCAACGCGGTGCAAAGCTTGCTGCTCTCGATGCTTACTGGTGCTGGTTTGAGCTGAATTATCACAGGATGACAATAGCTGGCAAAGAAGCAGGCAGAGAATCGGGTAGAGAAAAGCGCCTGAAAATAACCATGAAATAGTACTCTGTTTTTTCGCTATAATCATGCCTCGAACTTTACCCCAATTAGTTGCAAAACGACATAAAAATGATACCTAGACCCACAACAAAGCCACACGGCAATCGTAAGGATTTTCATAATATTAAACGATTGTTTCCCTACATCTGGGATTTTAAAGGTCGAGTATTTTTAGCCTTATCCTGTTTGATCTTATCCAAAATCGCTATTGTCGGTATGCCGCTGGTATTAAAGGAGATTGTTGACAGTCTTGACCAACGACAGTTTTCGGCGGTAGATAGCCTGGAAACAGCAGGCCTTACATTACCGCTGGTGTTTTTACTGGCTTATGGTGTTTTGCGTTTAATGGCAAGCCTGTTTAATGAATTACGAGATGCTGTTTTTTCTCGCGTACGTTACCACGCTATGCGTGGCATTTCTTTACGTGTACTCAAACATTTATATACACTTTCATTGTCTTATCACCTGGATAGAAAAACCGGTGGCATCACACGCGATCTTGAACGCGGCACTAATAGCCTGAGTTCAATATTAAACTACCTGGTATTTAATATATTTCCTACGGCAGCAGAATTCACTTTTGTTGCCATTATTTTACTGGGGAAATACCAGCCACATTTTGCGGTCATTACTTTTAGCACGGTTGCGCTCTACATTATCTTTACCTTGCTGGTAACCAACTGGCGCATGCATTATCGCCATGAAATGAATGACCATGAATCCAGGGCCAATAGTTATGCGGTAGATGGTATGCTGAATTATGAAACGGTTAAATATTTCACCAACGAAGAGTATGAATTAAAACAATACGACGATACCCTCGATAAATGGGAAGCTGCCGCAGTAAAAAGTCAAACCTCGATGTCCTTACTCAACTTTGGACAGGGTGCTGTCATTGCTGTCGGGGTAACACTGATGATGATTTTTGCTGCACAGGGCGTGGTGGCTGGCAATATGACAATAGGTGACCTGGTACTGGTTAATGCCATGATGCTGCAATTATTTATTCCATTAAATTTTCTTGGCATAATTTACCGGGCATTAAAATACTCACTTGCCGACATGGATATGATGCTTAAGTTGCTAGATACCAAACAGGAAGTTAACGATATCGAAAACGCTAAAGAATTAAAAGTAAGTGATGCGGTTATTCGTTTTGACAATGTTAGTTTTGATTACAACAAGGATAGAAAAATACTGGACAAGGTCACTTTTGACATTCCACATGGACACAAGGTAGCAGTAGTGGGTCCCTCCGGTGCGGGCAAGTCAACATTGGCGCGTTTGCTATTTCGTTTTTATGATGTCGATTCGGGTAGTATTTTAATTGACGGGCAAAATATTAATGACGTTACACAAACCAGTCTGCGCGATAATATTGGCATTGTGCCACAGGATACGGTGTTGTTTAACTATACCATCGAACATAACATCCGTTATGCAAAACTCGATGCCAGCGATGAAGAAATACAACAGGCAGCGAAACATGCAAATATTCACGAATTTATCGATAGTTTGCCAGAGGGTTATCGAACCGTTGTTGGTGAGCGTGGTTTAAAACTCTCGGGTGGTGAAAAACAGCGCATCGCCATCGCTCGCGTGATTCTTAAAAATCCTCGTATACTGGTTTTTGATGAGGCCACATCATCACTGGATTCACATTCCGAGCAGTTAATTCTTGAGTCATTAAAAGAAGTTGCAGAAAAACACACTACGCTGGTTATTGCGCACCGTCTTTCAACAATTATTGATGCGGACAATATAATTGTACTGGATAAAGGCAAAGTAGTAGAGCAGGGTAAACATCAACAGTTACTGGAAATAAACGGTTTGTATGCGCATTTATGGGAATTACAGCAGGAAGAAGAGGAAACATAATCATGCGTGATGTTATTTTAAAATCACAACCGGTTGAGCTTCATAAAATTCTAAAATTTGAAGGTTTAGTGCCCAGTGGTGGTGTTGCGAAGTTAGCCATTGAATCAGGTGATGTTTTAGTCAATGGTGAAGTTGAAACACGCAAACGAAAAAAGATTGTTGCTGGTGATGTTATTGAGTTTAATGGTGTGATAATTCGTCTTACAGTAAATGATTAAACGGTAGTAGCGCAGATGCTATCTTATACTAACAGGACAAATGAAAAGGATTCCCATGGTTCGAGAAACGCTGTAAATACATCTGACCTCCATGGATGCAGGAAAAGCAACAGGATTGTAGGAACAAACCTTGCCATATAAGCTCGACATCCGCATACCTGCGCTGACGTTGTTGAATAATGGTTATCCTTTTTATTCCGTTTCAGTAGTATGAGGCATTCTATTTTTTTTGAGCTGGCTCATCTTACTATAAGTCGCTCGGTCCTGGTTTTTTGCAATGGATGCTTCCTACCAGTCCGCACTTTCAGTTTGAGCAAGATATCGGTCAATGCTATTGCTAATAATGCGGCGGTGGAGTTTCTTCACTTTCATGCGCTACCGGTGAGGATTGTGATGCTTTTATTTTTTTCTCAAGGCTGGAAATCTGTAATTGCAAGGTGTTAATCTCATCATGTTGTTTGATAATAGTTTGATTTAACACTTCAATCGTATCTTCGAGGTGTGTTAAACGTATCTCCAGTTCTGTGACCCGATTTTCCATTGTCATGCCGTATCTGTGTTGTTATTAATTTTGCTTGTCAATTTTGTTGCGCCAGCAACGGCAACAGGCATGGCGAAAAAATTAACAACAGGAATGCTGGTCATAATGAAAACAGCTGAGCCGAGTCCGAGTGCGCGCATCCGATTTTTTCGATTATACATCTTTACCTCTTCAAAAAACTGCCCGCGATTTGCCAGTGGGTAATCGTTGTATTCCAGTGCAAAAAACCAGGCCGCAAAAAGGATCCAGAGGAAAGGTGCCACGATATTAACGCCTGGAATTAAGGTAATGATGATCAGTGGTATAAACCATTTTATAGCATATAGAATTTTTTGAATTTCTGACTTTATGGTTCGAGTCATCAATCTAAAGAAACCATCTGAGTTAATGTCTTCCGGTTTTTTTCCGCTAAGCATTGCTTCGATTCTTGCAGATAGCAAACTGTTGAAGGGTGCAGCAATCAGGTTAGCGATTACTGTGAAAGTGTAGAACACGATAAGAAACATGGCGATTGCGAACAATGGCCATATCAGCCATTCCAGCCAGCTTAACCAGTCGGGTAATAGTGTTGCCAGCCAGACGTCCAGTTGGTCACTTAATAATTTTGTTGCCAGTGAAAACAGGCCGAGGTTTATGATAAAGGGAATAAGCACAAAACGTTTGATGCCCGGTTTAAATAATAAAGCGAAGCCGCTGAAGCCATCGGAAAAACCTTTTATAAATGAAATCATGATTTAAAATAGTGTTAAGTGTTAAGTGTTAAGTGTTAAGTGTTAAGTGTTAAGTTTTAAGTTTTAAGTTTTAAGTTTTTCGGGTTTACTTTTTACTTACAACTTAAAACTATCTACATATCCATTCTTGGCCAGTAGAGCACTACCATAACAGGCTTCACTGTGAACTGCGGATAGGACATTTATTCCCGTCGACCGTTCACGAATTTTTTTCCATGCCGAGTTTTTATTGCCGCCACCTGCGGTAAATATCCTTCGCGGTGAGGTTGCACCGAGTATTTTAAGTTTTCTGTATCCTTCCGCTTCGATATCAGCGATGCCCTCAAGTAATGCCTGAAAAAATTTCACATCAGATGCAGGACGAGGCTTTATTTTACTTTGTTTATTGCTGTCATTGACCGGGAAACGCTCACCAGTACCTGGTAGCGGATAATAATCCAGCCCGACAGGTTGTTCAGGTTTGAGCTGCGGAGTCATCCCATCAAGCTGTGCTTGAGTGAAATGCTGTAATAAAACACAGCCGCCTGAATTTGAGGCGCCGCCGACCAGCCAGTGGTTATTCAAACGATGACTATAAATCCCGTAATTGGGTTCGAAAACTGGTTTATCTGAAAAAAGTTTAATCACCAGTGTGCTGCCAAGTGAGGTGACGGCGTCACCGAGCTGATTTGCACCTGTTGCCAGCACTGCAGCATTACTATCTGTGGTTCCTGCAACGACAACACAGTCTTCAGTTAGTTGATACTTTTCAATAAATACCGGTTTTACCTTTGCAATGATTGAACCGGGTGAAACAACTTTCGGTAATAATTTTCTGGAAATTGATCTGCCTTGCCTGTTATTTTGCAACCATTCGGGCCATTGTTGTGTGATGCTGTCGTAACCCAGTTTTAAACAGTTGTTCTCGTCACTGATGCCGTATTTTCCTGTAAGTGATGCGGATAACCAGTCAGCCTGGTGGCAGAAGATTTCTGTTTTCGGGTATTTTTCTAATAGAAAGTGTGCTTTTGCCAGAGAAGAGGTCGCACCGTGTACCGCACTTTCTGATGGCGCAAAGCGACTAATTATTTCAGCCTGTTGCTGACTTTGCTGGTCGTTATACATTAACGCCGGCGACAGGGCTGTGCCGTCCTTTTTACAGGCAATCAGTGTGCCTGATGTACCGTCAATTGAAATGGCGTTAATACGGTAGTTACTGTCCAGTTTCTTTAGCTGCTCGCCTGTCTCAATGAGCAGTTTATCAAGCAGTTGCAACCAGATATTTGGGTTCTGTTCATTTTTACCTTCAACAGGAAGCTGGTTTTCAAAGGCGATGTGGTGGTTAATGAGTTCATCTTCATCAACATTAATGCAACTTGCTCGAATGCCTGAGGTACCGATATCAATACCGAGAAAGACTGCTGAAGTCACTATTAAGGAAGCGAAACAACAGCGGGTGCAGTCCAGCTAGCCTCTTTATGTTCAGCCACCACGGTCGTATACACACCGCCGCGAACATTAAACTCTGCGCTCAGACGCATAAACCGTGGCTCGCAGCTGTTGACCAGGTCTGACAGTATCTCATTGGTGACGGCTTCATGAAAAGCGCCTTCATTACGAAAAGACCAGATGTACATTTTCAGCGATTTCAGCTCTATGCAGCTTTTTTCCGGTACGTATTCCAGGTCCAGTGTTGCAAAGTCAGGTTGTCCGGTTTTAGGGCATAAACAGGTAAATTCTGGCAGGCGGATACGAATGGTGTAGTCACGTTCAGGTGCTGGATTGTCAAATATTTCCAGTTCTTTTGATGGCTTGGTCGGCATGGTTGATCTCTATAAAGTGTCAGGAAACTCTGATCAAGTCCAATTGCTATAGGCCTGTTAAAATTGTCGAGAAGATACCATCACACTCCTACGCCTAAATTCAATTAACTTAATCAGCGATTCCCAAGCTGCAAAGTAAGCAGGTATTATACAGAAAAACACTAAAATAGTATATTACTGATAACTAATATTATGGTTGATTAATGTTCTGATTGTAATAAATTCAGCAGCTTACATCAGTTAGCTCAACTTCGATTACAAGAGATGACATTTAACTGTAAAAGATGCCCAATTCGCTCTTAAAAAGCGTGGCCAGTCATGTAAACTACGCCTCAAATAAAGTAAGTGTAAGCCATACAACACCAACCTCTACATAAATAAAAAGATGCGTTTAAGCAAGATTAAGCTCGCTGGTTTTAAGTCATTTGTAGACCCAACTACTATCAATTTTCCCAGTAATCTCACCGGCATCGTCGGCCCTAACGGCTGTGGAAAGTCCAATACGATTGATGCGGTGCGCTGGGTAATGGGGGAGTCTTCGGCCAAACATCTTCGTGGCGCGTCAATGGATGATGTTATTTTTAATGGTTCGAGCGCAAGAAAACCAATCGATATGGCATCGGTCGAATTGATATTTGATAACAGTGAAGGCAAGTTAGGCGGGCAATATGCAAATTATGCTGAAATTGCTGTTAAACGCCAGGTAACACGCGATGGCACGTCTAAATATAGTTTGAACGGCACACGTTGCCGCAAACGGGATGTTGCTGACCTTTTTCTGGGAACCGGTTTAGGGCCGCGAAGTTACGCCATTATCGAACAGGGTATGATATCGCGCTTAATCGAAGCCAAACCTGAAGAATTACGTAATTTTCTTGAGGAAGCCGCTGGCATCTCTAAATATAAGGAACGTCGTCGCGAAACAGAAACACGTATCCGACATACCCGCGAGAATCTTGAGCGGCTTTCAGATTTACGTGAAGAAATTGATAAACAGCTGTCAAGATTACAGCGCCAGAGTCGCAGTGCTGAACGTTATAAAGAGTTAAAGCAGAAAGAGCGCGAGCTGAAAGCCGAACATTTAACATTACACTGGCGCGAATTGAAAACGGAACTAGACGCTCGAGATAAAGCGATTCAACGTACCGAGACATCACTGCAGCAGGTGATTGCCGAGCAGCGCGCTAGCGAGTCAAAAATTGAGTTTCAGCGCCAGCAAAGTACGGAATCAAATGAAATTCTTAATAACGCACAGGCCGAATATTACCGCCTGGGTGCCGAGATCTCTGCTAAAGAACAAAATATCAAACATCAACAGGATTTACTGCAACGTCAACAAACGGATCTTGAGCAAATTCAAATCGCACTGACTGATGCAAATCAGGCAATTGTGTCAGACAAGCAGGAAATTGAAGAATTGCAGCAAAATCTTCAGGTGGAACAGCCAAAACTGGAAATATTAAAAGCTCAGGAAATGGAAAGTGCTGAGCACTACAACAGAGCAGAGCAGGCAAAACAAAACTGGCAGCAAACATGGGATGAAATCAATCAGCGTTATTCTGCTGAAAGCCAGAAAGCACAACTTGAGCGTTCTCGTATGGAACAGCTGGAGCGTCATGTTGAACAATTGAAGCAACGCTTACAAAAAAACGATGTTGAAAAGCAGGCTTTGCGTGGTGAAAATCTGGAAGAGCAAATCTTTGATTTAACTACCCTGTTAACGAAATCAGGCAATGAAAAAGAAGAGCACGAACAGCGGTTATCCGAAGCCATTGCTTTGATAAGAACAACACGTGAACAAATTGTTACTGTGGAGCAAAAATCAGCAGATGTTCGCCGTAGCATTAATCAAAAGCAGGGCAGTCTGTCTTCAATGGAAGCGTTGCAGGAAGCGGCATTAGGTAAAACAGATAAAGCAGCACAGCAATGGCTGGAGAAAAGTGGCATCAATAACAATGCACGTTTTGCTGAACAACTGGATGTGATCGACGGCTGGGAGCTTGCTGTTGAAACCGTACTTGGTGATACTTTAGAAGCTATTTGTGTCGACAATATCGAACAATTTTCATCTGCCTTTGATTCGCTGGAAAACAGCAAATTATCATTGATTGAAAATGGACAGTCAAACGCAGAAACAAATCCCACTTCGGCAGAATTTTTACTGGCTAAAGTTTCATCATCAGTCGAATTAAACCAGTTTCTGCATGGTATTCGATGTACTGACAATTTTGACAAAGCGTTAAAAATGCGGCATACATTATTGAATGATGAAAGCATCATTACCAAAGATGGCATCTGGTTAGGTGCTAACTGGATACGGATCAGTCGTGAAACGGATACCAATACGGGTGTTTTGGCACGTGAAAACAGTATTCGTGAGTTACAGCAGGAATTAACCGAGCAAGAGGTTACTGCAGAACAGGTAAGCGCTGAATTAAGGTCGTTACGTGACACGCTGCAAAGCAATGAGCAGCAGCGTGAAGAAATGCAGGTTTTGTTAAATACTATTCATTCTCGTTTAAATGAAATAAAAGCACAAATTACCGCACGTGAATCTCGTCATGAGCATATTACCAGCCGCGGTAAAGATCTTGATGCAGAGCTGGAAGAAATACAAAATTTAATTAGTAGTGATGAGGCCGACATAGCAACAGCGACTCAACGTCGTAATGCAGCACTGGAACATGCTGAAGAGATGGAAGTAGATAGAAAAGCCTTGCAGGAACAGCGAGAGGAGTTGCAGCAGCAGCTTCAGCAACATCAAACAAACTTACAGCAACAACGTGATCAGGCGCATCAGCTGGCGATTCGGGTTGAAGGTTTGAAAACACGTTTAAGCGGTTTGCAACATAACATCCAACGTATGGAACAGGCGCAAACTGCGCAGTTACAACGTAAACAGGATCTAGAATTGTTACTGTCGCAGTCTACGCAACCAAGCGAACAGTTAGAACACGCGCTCAAAGCTTTATTAGAGCAACGCCTGCTAGCAGAAGAAGCATTAGCCGAAGCACGTCGTAAAGTCGAAAGTATTACGCAGACCCTGAGAACACTGGAACAGCAACGTGGTGAATTTGAACAGGAATCACAAAATGTTCGAAGTCAACTGGAAAAATCTCGTCTCGATAGTCAGGAAACACGTGTCCGCAGTAAAACCACGCTGGAACAACTAGCAGAAACAGGTTTTGAATTAGACAACATACTTGAGAAGTTGCAGCAGCAGGAAGCTGAGGATCAACAGGCCAGCAGTAAACAGTGGGAAACTAAACTGTCTGAGGTGGCGATAAAAATTTCACGTCTTGGTCCAATCAATCTTGCTGCCATCGACGAGTATAAAGAACAGTTACAGCGTAAAGAGTATCTGGATGGTCAGGATAAAGATGTAACCGCTGCACTGGAAATATTAGAGCAGGCGATCGCAAAAATTGATAAAGAAACGCGTACCCGGTTTAAAGAAACCTTTGATCATGTTAATTCACGCATTAAGGACATGTTCCCACGTTTATTTGGTGGTGGCACCGCCTTCCTTGAGATGACGGGTGATGATCTTTTGAATACGGGTGTCTCTATTATGGCAAGGCCACCCGGTAAACGAATTTCAAATATTCATTTAATGTCAGGTGGAGAAAAAGCATTAACTGCAGTCGCATTGGTGTTCGCCATTTTTGAATTGAATCCCGCTCCTTTCTGTATGCTTGATGAGGTTGATGCGCCATTAGATGAAGCCAATGTAGGACGTTTCTGCCAGTTGGTTAAAGAAATGTCGGCACGCGTACAGTTTATTTTCATTACCCATAATAAGACCACCATGGAAATTTCAGAACACTTAAGTGGTGTTACCATGCGTGAGTCAGGTGTTTCACGTCTGGTTTCTGTTGATGTGGCTGAGGCGGCAACAATGGCTGGCGTAGGAGCATAAGTCGTGGAATCATTGCGCTGGATATTGCTTGCGGCTGGCATAGTATTTGTATTGGTGATATATGCACTGGGACGCAGTCGGCGTCAACACAAACATTCGATTGTTGATGAACTTGAAGGTGGTCAGGAAGATAGCCTGCCTGACTTTTCAGCAAAGAATCTGGATGACATGGATGAAGGTGTTGGCGAAGTCAGGATAATTACTGGTGCCGGCTTAGGTCAGGCTGAATTAGATCCGTATGAAGAAGATATAAGACAAGTAAATGTATCTACTGATGAAAATTTATCCATAGACAAAAACCAGTCTAGCAAGCCTTCTGAAAACAACACACCATCAGATTTTATTGCTTTATATATTCTTCCTAAAAGTGATCCCAATGAAAATAAATTTTTACTCGGTTCGCAAATAAATAGTGCAGCGCAGGCGATGGGTTTGACCTTTGGTGAGATGAATATATTTCATTACAAATCACATGGCCGTAATATTTTTAGCCTTGCCAATATGCTGGAACCGGGATATTTCGATGCCGATACCATTCACGATTTACGAACATCGGGTTTAACTGTTTTTATGAAAATCAAGGGTGATGATCCACTCGATGATTTAACTGAAATGTTGCAGCGCAGCTATCAATTAGCCGGTTTGCTGGGCGCACGCTTATGCAACCATAAACGTCATACACTAACTGAGCAGGATGCTGAAAACTATCGTACACAGGTGCGTGACTTTGTCAGTAGCAGAAAAGTTAAATTTTCCAGTGAAACCTGAAAAACATTAACTCACCACAAAGTCACAAGAACACGAGAAAAATATTATTTTTGTTATTATGCCTGCAGCGAAATGATCTATAAAAATCTTCATGTCCTCCTGGTGACGTGTAACGATGCACTAATGTAGCAGGTGTACGGAAAAACAAGAGCAGCCTCTGCGGTTATAAAATAACAAGAGATTAAATGCCCGCCTCAGAAAAAAAACAAATCGAAAAGTTACGTGAGCAACTTCGATACCATTCCTATAAGTATTACGTATTAGATGACCCGGATGTTCCCGATGCGGAATATGATCGTTTATACAAACAACTTGTTGCACTGGAAGAAAATCATCAGGAATTAATTACTTCTGATTCGCCAACACAACGAGTTGGTTCAAAGCCATTGACAACATTTGATCAAATACAGCATCAAATGCCGATGCTGTCACTCGATAATGTATTCAGTGAAGAAGAATTGTTGTCTTTTTATAAGCGCCTGCAAAATCGACTAGATAATGAAGATGAAATTGAATTGACTGCTGAGCCAAAACTGGATGGTCTGGCCATTAGTTTGCGTTATGAAAGAGGCAGGCTGATTTATGCGGCAACACGGGGTGACGGTACAACAGGTGAGAATGTTACGCAAAACGTACGAACTATGCAGAGTGTGCCGCTACGGCTTTTAGGTAAAAATTATCCGGACGTATTAGAAGTACGTGGTGAAGTTTTTATGCCAAAAGCAGGTTTTAATAAACTAAACAGGATGGCAAAACAAAATGGCGAAAAAGAATTTGCCAATCCAAGAAATGCAGCAGCGGGAAGTTTGCGCCAGCTTGATCCCAAGGTAACGGCGAAGCGGCCTTTAAGTTTATACTGTTATTCTACTGGCGTCGTTGAAAGCGGAAAGCTGGCTGATACTCACTATGAAATTTTGCAGCAACTTAAAAGTTTTGGCCTGCCAGTGTGCAATGAAATAAAGATTATTCATGGCATTAGAGACTGTCTGATCTATTATGAAGATATTTTAAAGCGACGGGATAACTTAGCCTATGACATCGATGGTATTGTCTATAAGGTCAATTTAATAACACTGCAAAACAGATTAGGTTTTGTCGCACGCGCACCGCGCTGGGCAATTGCGTATAAATTTCCTGCTCAGGAAGAAATAAGTAAAATTATCGATGTGGATTTTCAGGTGGGACGGACTGGCGCTATCACACCGGTAGCAAGGCTGGAGCCTGTATTCGTTGGTGGTGTCACGGTGAGCAATGCAACTTTGCATAATATGGATGAAATTCGTCGTAAGGATATACGTGTCGGTGACCAGGTGATTGTACGCCGCGCCGGTGATGTGATCCCGGAAGTAGTACGCGTGGTTCCTGGCTCCAGAAAAAAACAGTTAGCTGAAATACAAATGTTAACAAACTGTCCGGTTTGTCGTTCTGCGGTTGAGCAAATTGAGGGTGAAGCGGTTGCCCGATGCAGCGGAGGATTATTTTGCCGTGCGCAACGTGCACAGGCTATAAAACATTTTTCCTCTCGTAAAGCAATGGATATCGATGGCCTTGGCGATAAGCTGGTTGAGCAATTAGTGGAACAGGGACTAATTAATACAGCAGCAGATCTGTATCAATTAAAAGTAGAAACATTAACCTCATTAGAGCGTATGGGGGAAAAGTCTGCAACGAATTTGCTGGAGGCATTAGAAAACAGTAAACATCCTGTCTTATCTCGATTTATTTATGCGTTAGGTATTCGTGAGGTGGGTGAAACGACGGCCAGGAATCTGGCTAAAGAATTTAAAACGTTGGCAGCCGTGCAGCATGCGAGCTATGATGAATTAATTGACGTTCAGGATATAGGACCAATCGTTGCGAAGCATATTGTGACTTTTTTTCAGCAGGAACATAACCTGAAAGTTATAAATCAGCTGTTAGCAACGGGTATTAAAATACAGAATGTTGAACAGTTGGCTTCGGATAATCAGCAGGCATGCGAATTTACCGGTAAAACTCTGGTTTTAACCGGAACCCTGCCAACTCTGTCGCGAGATGAAGCAAAAGAAAAGTTACTCGCCGTTGGTGCCAAAGTGGCGGGCAGTGTATCTGCCAAAACGGATTATTTAGTTGCCGGTGACAACGCGGGCTCGAAGTTATCTAAAGCAGAAAAACTGGGCGTACCGGTAATTGATGAAGTGACTATGCTGGAAATGCTAGGGCACCTCTGATTAAGTATCATAAATTCTGGCGATGCCCAAAAGCCAGGATCAAGGCGTTGCTTTGACAGATTTTTGCTCCTGCAAAATCTGCATTTCCTCCATCCATGGAGGTCAAAGCATGCCGGCTTCATATCAAAGTGGGCCTGGTAGAAGCAATAACGCAGAGCCTGGTTTTTGGGCATCGCCCCACAGGGCGGGCTTTTAAGCGCACATCTTCTGCGTTATGCTTCTTATGAAGGCAATAAGCATTCATTGCGAAACATGCCTTAAATATGTACGCTTAAAAGCCCGTAGAATTAATGATACTTAATCAGAGTTGCCCTAGGTTAGCTTCGTTGCACGGTATTAATTATTAATTTTTATATAGTCTGTTAAAAAATAAAAAATATTTCACCACATATGTGCGTCCTGTACATATGTGGTGAAATGCTTTTGAATAGTATATTTACAGTTAAGCTATTTTGACGTATGTGTGAAGCTGCCATCCCAGTCCTTATCGGGCGGGTTTTCACGAAAGTGTCTGATTCGATCGAGGTATATCTTGTATATTTTACGCTTTGGATCTAATTGACTCAGGGGAAATATTTCTCTTTCTGCGGCATCCCAGTTTTGCGCGCGGTACTGTTTTATGCCGATATGGAATTGTCGAAGTAATTTTCTATCTGACTCACTTACGTTTTCTATTAAGCCCAGTGGTTCAAAAATAGTAACGGGTTTATTTTTGCCTTTAACACGAACGCGGTCGAGTTCACGGTATTCAAATTCAGCTACATGATGCCTGGTGTATTCGCTGGTAATAATATCAACGCCATACACTTTGGTTAAACCTTCTAGACGAGAGCCCAAATTTACCGCATCGCCTAAAATGGTGTAATCCACACGAAACTCCGATCCTTTATTGCCTACATTCATCACACCTGAATTAATGCCAACGCCAACATAGATCCTGGGCCATTGTTTTTCAGAAAACTCTTTTCGTAATAATTTCATGCGTTCGACAATGCCTATAGCTGAATTTAATGCATGCAAAGCATGTTGTTCATCTTCTAGTGGCGCACCCCAAAATGCCATTACTGCATCGCCCATATATTTATCGATGGTGCCACGGTTATCGTGAATTACTTTGGTAATAGGCGTTAAAAATGCATTAATGTAATCAGTCAATTCTTTAGGTTCAAGACTTTCAGAGATGCTGGTAAAGTCACGAACATCAGAAAACAGTACAGACATTTCGCGCATTTCACCGTCCAGGTTAATGTCTTCCATTTTTTTACTCATTTCTTCCACCAGTTCAGGTGGAACATATTTGCCAAATAAATGCGCCAGCTGGCGTTTGCCGCGCGATTCAATAAAAAAACCGTAGGTCATTTGCAGCGCAAACAGTAACACAACAAGCAGAACGGGGGAGGCGATGGGTAAGACCAGTTGGGCGTTAGTCCAGACATAATAATTAGTGCTGAATAATAAAATAATACTGGCTGTGAAAAGCAGAGTCGAAAATAGTGCTGATAATGTCGACAGGGCAAACGTGAGGGTGATGCCAATAATAGTTAGTATTATAAACTCGAAGCTCTTGGTGTATTCTGGGGCGTGCAAAATACGACCATCGAGAATCCCCTGAATAATATTTGCATGTACTTCTACCCCTGGGTAAGCAGGTTCTAGTGGCGTGGTTCGTAAATCAAGTAAGCCGGGTGCTGATGTGCCAAACAATGCAAGTTTTCCGCTCAGTTTTTCCTTATCCACTTTTTTGTTCAATACGTCGATTGCAGAGAGGTATTCAAAGCTATTTTGTTTGCCAATATAAGGTACGAATACACTGGATTGATGGTCAACAGGTATGACCAGCTCACCAATTTTAACCCATTCCAGAAATAAATCGCGTGTATTCTCATTCGTTTTCACAAGCATTTCAATTGCCGGTGATCCGGTGGCGGCCCTGACTAATGCTAATGACAGTGATTCATATAGCGCATTTTTATAGGTTTGTAATAAAGGTACACGACGGAAAACACCATCTTCATCAAGCAGGGGGTTGTCAAAAAAACCGCCGCTGTAAGCATTTGTTTGTAATAATTTAAGGTTGGCGGTATAACCAGTGGTTGTATTTAAGGCTAATTTTTTGAGTGTAATTTTGTCAAATTCGGTTATCGCTACGGGTAAGCTGCCTTTAATGGTATCGGTATCCATAACAAAGCCCAAAACGGTTTTTCTATTTTTTAGTGATTCAGCAAATCGTTGATCATGCTGTAGTGAAGATATGACGCGCTGATATTCTTTAATGAATATCGGATCATCCTGTAGTGAGCCAGTTGCCATCTTATCGAGTAGTTTTGCACCTTCATCAACATCTTCCTCAGCAAATACAAAATCGTAAGCAATGGCTTTAATTTGATAAAAATCGAACAGTACATCATTGATTTTTGCCAGAATGTTTCGGTTCCAGGGCCACTGACCAAGTTTTTCGAGACTTTTTTCATCAATATCCACAATGATGACCTGCTTGTCGACATGTTCTGGTAAAGTTATTTTAAGACGTGCATCATAGGCCTGATTTTCAATGCGGGTTAAAATAGGGAAATGAAAAACATCAGCTACGTGGAGCAGGAATATTGAGGTAAGTGCCAGACTTAATGCATAACGAATAATGCGTTGAATGCCCACGTTATATCCTGCTTATTATTTCTATTAAGATTGATCTGTACATGGGAAAATAGCAAATAATACACATTAAATCTATGAGTACGGCATATCTTTCCACTATTCTGTAAAATTGTGCGAACCGAAAACATATACACCGGAGTCATAAACAAGTGAAAATGAGTGAATTACGCTTAGGCGTAAATATAGATCATGTAGCAACATTAAGGCAGGCGAGGGGGACACGATATCCTGATCCTGTGCATGCCGCACTTCAGGTTGAGCTGGCAGGTGCAGACAGTATTACTTTGCATTTACGTGAAGACCGACGCCACATCCAGGACCGAGATGTCTATTTATTAAAAGAACGTATGCTGACGCGGATGAATCTCGAAATGGCCGTTACCAGTGAAATGGTATCTATTGCCTGTGATGTTAAACCCGAAGACTGTTGTCTGGTGCCTGAAAAACGTGAAGAACTCACAACTGAAGGTGGTCTCAATGTTATACGTTACCAGGACGCTATAACTGAAGCCTGCACAAAATTGGCTGAAGCAGGCATTAAAGTTTCATTGTTCATCGATGCTGATTTACAACAAATAGATGCAGCCAGACAAACAGGTGCACCGGTGATAGAGATTCATACTGGACACTATGCGGATGCAGCAAATATCAGAAAACAGCAGCAACTACTAAATGAGATAACAGTAGCCTGTGAACACGCAGATAATATTGGTTTGCAGGTTAATGCCGGGCATGGTTTGAACAGGCAAAATATACATGATATCGCCTGCCTGCAAATGGTGAGAGAACTTAATATTGGTCATGCGCTTATAGCCGATAGTATTTTTATGGGTCTGGAAAATGCTGTAGCTGAATATAAGAAATTAATGCGGGAGGCAAGAGGATAGAAATATAATTCGTTCAGAAAATAAACATGGTTAACTTTCTGATGTTGACTCCTGGTAGACGCTAAATGTCGAATAAATCATTTGCCGCAAAGGACGCACTAAAATGCCGGGAGCATTTTGAACGTACGCTAGTACGGTCCGAAGGACGTAGTGCAGGAGGCACGTAGTAAAAAGTGCGAAAAAAAGCAAAACAATAATATATTTTTAACAATGTAGGTCGAGTATTGCCCGACAGCATACAGTCAATATACCTGTGATAATGGTGGGCAATGCCCAGCCTGCGGTTCACGCTTTAAATATATGTGTTTTTCTTTGCTTCCTTCGCGGCAACATTAGTTAGTTATTTTGTAGTTTGCTACGTTCTTAATAGCGATTAGTAAAGGACGTGTTTCTTTTTCAAGATCAAAATTAATATTTTGATGGATTAAATTTTCGATGTGACTGCTTGTATTTTTCAATTCTGTGGTTCCACAGCAACGACTTGCGCCATGTAATTTGTGTACCTGTTCGTGTAATTTTTTCAGGTCGTTATTTTTGACAGCGATAGAAATAGCTTTGTCATATTCATCTAATTCAGTACGTAACATGCTAAATAATTCGTAGGCCAGTTCTTCGTTGTCGCCTGTAAACTCTTTGGCGAGATCGATAGAAAATATATCTTTTTCACGGTCTAAACTTTTTTCAGCTCTACCACTACTGTTTGTTGTAATGTCGTTAAATTCTGGATTACTTATCGGTTCTTTTAATACCCACTGATTTATGACTTTTTGAATTATGGCGTCACTAATGGGTTTAATCAAAATCCCATTCATGCCTGATTTAATAGCTTTTTCTTTTTCCTGAGGTAGAGCGTTTGCAGTAAGAGCAATAATGACAGGTTGTTTTCCAGGGGAGCATTCACGAATTATATTTGCAGTCTCATAACCGTCCAGTCCGGGCATATGCAAATCCATAAATATTAGGTCGTATGAATTCATGCTGGCGTAATCAATGGCTTGTGCACCTAAGCGCGCAGTTGTTACATGAACTCTATGTTTATGCAAAAGGATTTCAACAAGGCGAAGATTTATCTCGTTATCATCAACGACCAGTATATTTATTTTTGACCAGTCATGCCCACTTTTAGAATCTTCATTTATAGCTTCAGTAACCGCTATCTGTGAATTTTTACCAAGTGCGTTAATTAGTTTCTGTTTTATGATTTCAGTTTTTTCAGAAGTAAAAACTGCACTATTAAATATGTGCTGTTGCAGGCTTTTTAATTTTGTGTGTGACTGTGTACTTACTATTAATAATGATGGTATAGAAAAATCAAGATTATTTAATATGATGCTGGTTGCATCCTGATTTAAATCTTTAATGCTGAGCAATACGATGACAATGTCAAATGACTGGTTGATTTGTTTGATGACCTTACTGGTTTCAAGGTCGTCTAAAACATAGTCGTTTACATTGCATTGCCAGGTAGAAAATAGTGTTTTAAATGCCTGTTTAGCGATGAAATGATTGCACACAAAAGCGATTTTTGTATTGCTTAGTTCAGATTCCTTTTTTTCCTGAAAGATAGGCGTTACAGGTACACTGAACCATGAAAGTTGAACCTTCACCTTCAGTACTGTCAAAATCAATTTCACCATTCATTAATAGAGTGAGTTTCCTGGAGATCACCAGGCCAAGACCTGTGCCGCCAAAACGGCGAGTGATGCTGGTGTCAGCCTGGGTGAATGCCTGAAATAATTTTGCTTTGACATCTTTGCTCATACCGATGCCTGTATCTGATACGGTGAATTTAATGCTGGTTTCGGTGTTGTCTAATTCTCCCTGCGTGACCTGAAGGTAAACGTAACCTTTATCAGTAAACTTGATTGCGTTGCCGATCAAGTTTGTGAGTATCTGGTAGACGCGAAACGAATCTGTATGGATAATAGTGGGAAGGTCTTTCTCAATGCTATAGAAAAGTTCAATATTTTTATCAAGTGCGGTCTGGCTTAATAGATTTATAATGTCTTCGATAATGTCAACCAGGTTAAATTCATTACTGGAAATCTCTACTTTACCGGATTCGATCTTGGATAAATCAAGAACGTCATTGATGATTTCCAATAAAATTATTGAGGACTTGTGTATTGTTTTTAAATAATCCTGTTGTTCTGCTGATAGCGGGGTGCCTTGTAGTAATTCTGTGAAACCGATAATTCCACTTAAAGGTGTTCTTATTTCATGGCTCATGTTTGCCAAAAATTCAGATTTTGCGTTGTTGGCATAGATGGCTTTTGAGCGCGTTATATCAAGTTCTGCATTTCTTATTTCAAGCTCTTCAAGCGTTTGTTGTAACTCTTCTGTGAAAACATCAAGTTGTATTTCAAGGTCAGTTTTAGAGTCTTTTAGTTCATTCTTCATTTGATTGATGCAAGATTCAAGTATGCCTAATTCGCCAGTAGAATTTAACTCTATATATGCGTCAAGGTTACCGGCAGTTATGTTTCTTACCGTTCGTGTGAGTGATTTTATTGGACGTGTAATATTACTGCTTATGCGTATAACGATAAGAGTCGTTAACAGAAGAATTAGCAGAGTGATTAATGCGCCATGTATTATTTGTTCTATTTTTTCTTCAGCCGCATACCGTGTTGTGATTGTTACGATTGTTTTGCCGATATAAATACTTTTTTCATCTGTCAATATTTCCGGTATTGTTTTTTCATTATCATTAACTTGTATTTGTTCGACAAATATTGGCTCATTAAATTTAAGCTGTTTTTCTTTATAAAATATATTATCAAGTATTGAGTCGTCTCTTTTTGTTTTATCTTCAGGTTTTGAAATATCAAGAATGGTGTTACCGTTTTTATCAAAAATTTGTACTCTCAGAACAGGATTAGTACTAGTGATAGTGGTTACCAGGGGTTTAATGAGTTCAAGATTACCTGAATACACTGCATACTCAGCGGCTGGTGATAATTGTTTGGCGATGAGTTTTCCATTTTTGTTCAGTGATTCAGATATATAATCAAATTGATCCCATATGTAATGCGTAGATAAGATTGCGGCCACAATAAGTGCTGGAAAAATAGCAATAATGATAATCTGTTTGCTTATGCCGAGCCGTTTCATTGCAACTCTCCAGATTTATCTTTTTCTAAATGTCTAAGCGTCTTTTTTAACTGGTCAAGGTCAGGTATCGTCAATTCCAGAGCTCTGAAGACTTGTATGTTAACTTCTACATCGAATGCATGAGGGTAAAAAACCGATTTTTTAAAGTGCTGGCCTGATTTAAAGTATTGCTCTACCAGGTTGCTTGCACTTTGTGCAATCTGGTCTGTACTGCTATAAATTGCAGCTAGTGCACCAGCGTTAACAAAGTTTTTGGAAAAAGCAATAACAGGCTTTCTGTGTCTGTAACTGGTGAGTAGTATGTTTTTTATAGATTTACTGTTATATATATTTTTATCTGGAAGTGCCAGCAATATATCAGAATGATTTAGTACATCTTTGATATTGTCCTTTAGGTCTTCATTACTTTTTGTGTTTACAATATAGGTATCTATGCCATGTTTTTTAGCGCATTGTTGTATGGTTTTAGTATCTATGGGTTTTTCCTGACTGTTCAGAAAACCAATGGTTTTCCACTGACTGTTGAGTGTTTTTATAAATTGTATCTGTCTGCAATATGATTGAGCCATATATAAAATTGCATCGTTTTTATTTTTGTTTTTATCCAGTTTGTATTTATTAGGGTCAGTAGAAATGAATAATTTTTTTATTTTCGGGTAATGTTTATTTGCACTGTTCATGCCTGCATATCCGATGCCAATGATTAAGTCGGTATTACTATTTATTGTTTTTATTTTTTCTTCAGGCGTTACTGCAGAAATAATGATGTCTGGACGATTAATCTTTAAATTTTCTGATAGCTTCTGGATGATGTCTGCTTGCAGTGTATTGTCTGGAGAATAAATAATAAATACATGATTTTTTTGCGTTTTTTTATCTGCCGTTGTGTCCGCAGCTAATGTTTCTGCTGTTGCAGGGTGTGATAAACAGAAAGTTAAAAACAATAAAATATGAATGAGCAAGTGTATTAACTTGCTATGCCGCAGAACTCCTTGTTCAGTTTTATTCATATTCTTGATCTGTTAATCAGAAATTTAATCTAAAATCTATGTATGCTACAGTATTCTGAATTACCTGTGGCGCAGTATCGTTGCTCGGATCTTTCTGGTAGTCGCTGTAATTATCCAGCAGGTTTTTTAATACTAGTGACAGGCTTCCATGTGTCTGATCGAACTTAAAGTTTCTTGATAAGCGCATATCAAGTGTATGGTAATCGTCAGTCGTAAAATCGTCTGCTGGATTTGAACTGCGTGCATCCGTCCATTTGAATTCGTCAACAAAATAATAGCCCAGGCTGCCATTGTATTTTTCGTTAAATCTTTTAGTAAGAAGCAGTGAATAACTGTGCTGGGGTGCTGAAAGCTCTATCGCTTCCGAGTTACTGCTTATATTAATGATAGCACCGCTTGCGATAAGTCTTAATGATGGGTCGATGTAATAGTTTAGCTCGAGTTCTAAACCGTTAGTGGTGCTGGAAATCGGGTTCTGGTACACCAGTACGGTATTTTTGCTGGGGTCTATAGGATTCGTCTGGGTCGTCTACTACGTTATCCCCCAGTGTCGGATTTACGTCTTCTCTGATTGTATCAATATAATCAGTAATATCATCATGGAAAAGTCTGGCATTAAATAACAGGGATGAATTTAGGAACTCGCCAAAATAAACAATTTCCCGGCTGATGATTTTTTCATTTTTTAGATTTTGATTGCCTAGAATAACCTGTTCGAACGCTGTTCCGACACTTGAGCCTCCCACGGTCAACTCCTTTGAGTAAACATAAATTTAGCCATTTCTTCATATATAAATGGGCTACGAATCGCCTGGCTAATACCAAACCGGACTTTGTGATGGTGGTTAAACGCATGGGTAAAGGATAGCTCTTGGTGATAACTCGGTATCACTAAAATCATTTTTTTCCACCAGCGCGCCTAGTTGACCATATTGCTTTGATTGACATGCCACTCGATATTGGCGAAACACACGATTCTGGTGGTGTTCGACTTTCTCACCTACTCCCAGTGATTGTGGTGATTGTACTAAATCAAATTGCGTGCTTAAACCCCAGACCAGTTTAAGATTTTCACTGGGGTATATGAACTGCGTTAATTCAAGATTATGTCGTTCAGATTTGACGTCAGCATTTAGGTCCAGTGTGAAGGGGTAAAGCCTAATTCTGGATCTGCTAATTATCTATAGATCGAATACCTGTCTTCTTTATCCGACAGGTTGTAATAATATTGTAGCTGTAGCGTATTTTCCGTATTTATCGCATTTTCCCATTTGATAAACTGGAAAAAACGCGTATTTTCAACGGTGCGTCTCTGATGGTATTTCTTCAGGACTGTCATGGTTTCGATCCGTCTGCTGTTTATTGTTGCCGTATCCGCCCTGGTAACTAAGGCTATTTGTTATTGGTCCAGTTGATAGTCGAGTCGGTAATCAATATTATTGCTATTAGTGTCATCTGGATGATCAAACTGATTTGCGCTATCCAGGCCGTCATCATTTAGCGTTGATGCGGTGACTCTGTAATCAAGATCTCCATTTGATCCGCCGAAACGGTATGTTAGATCTGCAATGTCATGATTTCCAATATTCTGCGAACATAAGAACCCTGATCTTCTGCTGCAGTGCGTGTGATGATATTAATGGCGGCCATAAACGCATTAGAGCCGTATGTGGCAAGATTCGGTCCACGTGAGACTTCGATTCGTTCGATGTCGTCAATATTAATGGGGATGGTTTTCCACTGGATACCACCAAAGAAAGGTTCATATATCGATCGGCCATCAATCAGTACCTGCATCTGTTTGGAATACTGGTCACTGTGTCCATGGTAGGTAACAACATATTTGGGTTCATCACCAAATTCGTTTCCGCTATAACCAACATGCATGCCTGGAATAAGGCGTAATACTTCGGGAATCGTTCTTGCGCCAGATGCTTCGATGGTTTTTCGGTCAATCACCGACATACTTACTGCCGCATCCGAAATGGGTTGTTCCAGTCGATTTGCTGAGAGCACAATTGGCATGTCAAAAAATAGCTCGTCATCAGCAGCCAAAAGCGGTGCTGAGTTGAACAAGCACAGGAAACCAAGTAGAGAACCATATAAGTTGTTTTTAGCCGCAATTTTATCAATCATAATATGGTTATTTATATAAAGTGCTAAGCAGGATTTAATGTAATATATCGTCAATATGTCACCGTAACATAACACATTGTTTGATTACTAAAAATTATAGCAAAATAATGAATGAAATGAAGTTCTTAACACTTGCCGATACCATCGGGAATACACCCTTAATTCGCCTGCAGCGTCTGTTGCCAGACAGCTCAAACACCATTTTGTTAAAGCTGGAAGGCAATAATCCTGCGGGTTCAGTGAAAGATCGCCCGGCTTTAAATATGATTACGCAGGCGCAAAAGCGAGGTGATATCAAACCGGGTGATACCTTAATTGAAGCTACCAGTGGTAATACAGGCATAGCACTGGCGATGGCCGCAGCGGTGATGGGTTATCGTATGGTTTTAATCATGCCGGATAATATGAGCGAAGAACGCCGTGCAGCGATGAAAGCATATGGCGCCGAACTGATTTCCGTGACGCAGCAGCAGAGCATGGAAGGCGCGCGTGACCTGGCCTTGCAAATGCAGGATGAAGGTAAAGGTATTGTGCTTGATCAGTTTAATAATCCCGATAATCCGGATGCACATTACCTCGGTACAGGGCCGGAAATCTGGCAGCAAACGCAAGGTAAAATCACTCACTTTGTCAGTTCCATGGGAACAACAGGCACAATTATGGGGGTGTCTCGCTTTTTAAAAGAGCAGAACCCCGCTATTCAAATTGTGGGGGTGCAGCCTGAAGAAGGTTCACGAATACCCGGCATCCGTCGCTGGCCTGAGGAATACCTGCCCGGCATATTTGATGCTGCCAGGGTTGATCTCACGCTGGATGTGAGTCAGCAGCAAGCAGAAGAAACAACGCGGCTGCTGGCTGCAAAAGAGGGTTTGTTCTGCGGCGTTTCATCTGGTGGCGCGTGTGCAGCAGCATTAAAACTTAGCCAGCAGGTTGAAAATGCGGTTATCGTTTCCATTGTATGTGATCGCGGTGACCGTTATCTGTCTACCGGTGTTTTTCCTGGGTAAGCATAAAGAAACGTTTAAAAATTATTTCTCCGCAAATGAACGCAAATAAACGCAATTTGTTTTATTTTCACGCTAATGCGTAAATAATTCATCACATTTTTTTA
The DNA here is from genome assembly GCA_963759005.1 of uncultured Gammaproteobacteria bacterium. Lineage (GTDB taxonomy): Bacteria > Pseudomonadota > Gammaproteobacteria > SZUA-229 > SZUA-229. The sequence continues at coordinate 14,868 of CAVWXQ010000036.1, read as the reverse complement.
TTTGCGTCCATTCGCGTTAATTTGCGGAGAATATATCTTTTGTTTTTTAATCACGATGTAATAATCAAATATGTCTACTAAAAGAAGAAGGCGGCGTAAATCACGTTTACCGGAAGAGCCCGTTGAAGTTGAAATCACTGCCTTATCCAATGAAGGCAGGGGTATTGCCCATGTCGAAAATCGCACGGTATTTATTGATCAGGCATTAACGGGCGAACGAGTACTGTTTAAATACACTCGCTTGAATAAAAATATTGCTGAAGGACGCACCGTTGACGTTTTACAGTCTTCAGATCTGCGGGTTGACGCTAAATGCAGTGCATTTGAAATGTGTGGTGGTTGCAGTCTGCAGCACATGGCTTCAAAGACGCAGATTGAACTTAAACAGGACATGTTGCTTGACCAGTTAACGCATCTTGAGGTGAACCCTGCAGAAGTCCTGGAGCCATTATTAGGGACAGAATATGGTTATCGACATAAAGCACGGCTGGGTGTACGTTATGTCCATAAAAAAGAAAAAGTGCTGGTTGGCTTTCGTGAGCGTAATTCTTCCTTTCTTACCGAAACAACACGCTGTGAAGTACTGCATCCATCGGTAGGAGAAATCATTAGTGATCTTGCTGAGTGCATTAATCAACTTGAAGAAAAAAGGACCATCCCGCAAATAGAAGTGGCTGTCGGGGATAATCAAACGGTTCTGGTGTTTCGCCATTTAGAGGACTTATCTGTCGCGACAAGAAAATTATTATCCAACTTTTGTCAGGACTACTCTCTGGTATGTTATCTACAGGCTGGTAAACCGGATAATCTGGAATTATTGTATCCGCAACAGGCAGAGCCGTTATATTACATGCTTGCATCAGCAGGTCCTTCGGGTAAAAATCTCAAAATTGAATTTCAACCCTCTGACTTTATCCAGGTTAATCCGGAAATAAATAAATGCATGGTTGTTAATGCGATAAATCACCTGGAGTTAAAGGAGTCGGATACGGTGCTGGATTTGTTCAGTGGTTTAGGTAATTTTTCTCTGGCTATGGCAGGTAGCTGCAAACAGGTAACAGCGGTAGAAGGTTCGTTGGTAATGGTTAAAAAAGCGCGTGATAATGCGCTGCTTAACAATATTAGCAATACTGAATTTGTTTATGCGGATCTGTATAGTGATGAGGTTTTAACCGCGCCCTGGTTAAAACAAAAATACAACAAAATTCTACTGGATCCACCTCGCTCTGGCGCCGCTGCAATTTTGCCTGCATTAAAAAAAATGCAGGCAGAAACTATTGTGTATGTGTCCTGCCATCCAGCGACACTGGCGCGTGATGCTGCTGTGTTAGTAAACGAATTGGGTTATAAGTTAACTAAAGCTGGAATAATGAATATGTTTCCACATACAGGGCATGTTGAATCTATAGCGGTGTTTGAAAAATAACTGTGTGTTAAAAATGATTCACCACAGAGGCACAGAGGCACAGAGTTTTGCTTTGTTTACTGCGCCTTCGGCACTGTTAATAATACAAAGCTTTTCTGTGTGCCTCTCGGCAATTGCTCCTCGGCAATTGCTCCTGCATTGCCCTACTACCGTCCATCCATGGACATATGCATTGCCCTACTACCGTCCATCCATGGACATATGCGTTGCCCTACTACTGTACGTCCTGTACATATGTGGTGAAATGTTTTTAGTGCAAAATTACGCCAGATTAAAACTCATCTGAACACCCGCAACTTCGATCACATCACCATCTGCCAGTGACTTCTCCTTGTGTATCTCAGTGTCATTAAACAGTGGCGTGTTTTTGTCTTTGTCTGCATCTACCACAATCAGGAAGTAACCTGTTGGGCGACGTGTAATCGCTGCGGTCTGTACACCGGGTCTGCCCAGTGTGGTTAATATTTTGCTGAGTTGTAATTCTTTACCGGCATTGGTGCCGGAAATTAGCTGAAGTTTTGCAGGGCCGGAGCCACTTGCGGTGTTATCTGCGGAAGCAAGATCAACTGCAATTTTGTGAATTGACTTGTCAAACTCTTTATCCGCTTCTTTGGCTTCCGGTATGTCTTTTGCGGGCGGACGGATAATCATGGTCTTTTCGAATTGGTTTTCGCCACATTCAGCACCTGTGTTCACGTATTTAAGTTTGTGGTTACCAATAATAATGCTGTCACCATTTTGTAGTGCATGGATGCTGATTTTATTGCTACCTATAAAAGTGCCGTTTGCGCTATCGAGATCTTCAATGAACGAATCATTAAGAATGGTGAGTACTTTTGCGTGATTGCCACTAATAGAAAGATTGTCGATATGAACATCGTTATCGGGTTTTCGCCCGATGGTTAAAACCTTTTTATCAGCTTGTATGCTTGTACGACTTCGTCATTATAGTTGAGTACTAGTTTAGCCATGAAAATTACTTACAAAACACTTTATATATGCTTTTTAATTTTATTTATCTAGCCAAGAGAATAAGTTAAAAAATCGAGAAAACAAGTTGTTTTTCGCAGGAAATGATTTTATTGGTTTAACCAAAAACACAGAAATATTATCTTTACCACCGTGTTCATTTGCCAGGCGTATAATTTCCGCTGTCGCTTTTTCCAGGTTTTGACTGTTTTCAATCATAACTGACTTAATTAAATCGTCTTCAATCATATCAGTGACTCCATCAGAACAGAGCAGATAGATATCATTAACCAGGGCATTATCTTCCTGTATGTCAATTTGAACCATGCTGTCTATACCTATAGCACGAGTTATAAGGTTTTTATTTAATGAATTTTTTGCCTGCTCAGGTGTGTAGAAATCACGGTCGATGAGATCCTGCACCAAACTATGATCACGGGTGAGCTGTTCGAGTTCGCCATCTCGTAAGCGATAGAGTCGTGAATCACCGACGTGTGCAACAGTAAATCGATTATCATAAAACAAAACAACCACAACAGTTGTGCCCATGCCACGGTACTGGGCATGGGCTTCAGATGAATCGTGAACGTTTTTATTCGCCAGGCTGACTGCTTCATGTATTATCTGGCTTGCTGCACGGTGGCCGGTATCATTATCAGTATCATCGGTTTTTATATTTTTTACTTTGTTTGTTATAACTTCAAGTACCGTACTGACGGTGATTGCACTTGCCATTTCACCACCACGATGACCGCCCATGCCATCTGCAAGTACCGCCAGCGCAATATCGTCATTACAGCCGATAGCATCTTCATTATGCTCACGAACAGAACCTGTATCTGTTTTTCCGTAAAGTTGAATCTTTCCTTTAAGACTCATTAGTCCTTGCCTTCAGCTTTTATTATCTTCAGGCATTTTGTTATATCACTAACCATCTCTTTGCCGCGCTGGTAGCGTTTGTTTACATCTTTTGCCATTGCTCGATTAATAATAATAGTCACACAGCGGGGCACATCCGGGTTGATTGAATCCGGGCTTGGGTGTTCCTCGTTAGCAATTTTATACATCAAGGATGTCATTGAGTCAGCGATAAATGGTAGTTGTCCGGTCACCATCTGGAACAACATGACACCGAGTGAGAAAATATCAGATTGTCCTGTCACTTTTTTACCGGCGAGTTGTTCTGGTGACATATAAGAGGGTGTACCTAAAACCATACCGGTTTTGGTTTTGCTTGAGTCTGTGATGTGAGCGATACCAAAATCGGTGATTTTGCATGAATCTGTTTTCGGATCCCACATGATGTTGGCAGGTTTAATATCGCGGTGAACAACATTGTGCTGATGTGCGTAATCAATGCCCTCAGCTGAACGTTGAATGATGGATAATACCTGTTTTACAGGCAGTAGCGTATCGGCTTTAATGTATTTGTTTAAATCGCTGCCTTTAAGAAATTCCATTGCAATATAGGCGAGGTCGTGCTCTTCGCCAGCATCAAAAATAGTAACAATATTCGGATGATCCAGGCGACCTGCCGTTTCAGCTTCGCGAAAGAAACGTTGTTTGACTTCAACCAGTTCGTCATCTTCAAATTCCTGTGATAAAGCCATGGTTTTAATCGCCACGGTACGCGATATTTTTTGATCTTTGCCCAGGTAAACCGCACCCATTGCGCCTTTGCCCAGTTCGCGTTCAATTTCATAACGACCCAGCATGGGTTTTTTAATACCACCACCTTCGAGTATTAGTCTACCGCCGGGTGAAGAGCCGCCAGCGCCACCAAGAATGATGTTTTCTTCCAGAGACTGGGCGCGGTTAGAGCGGGTTTTAATATCACGAAAGTTAGCGTCAAAATCGGCCATGTAATCATAAACAGATTTTGCCTTATTGAATTGACGTTTACGCTCATAATCCAGTGCCAGGTTATAGAGTAATTCGAGAGCTGATTTATCCAGGGTAAGTTTACGAAATTTTTCAAATGCCATATCCAGTTGGCCCTGGCCCTGCAGTGAAAGGCCGAGCATGCGATTACTTTCTGCTGATTCTATATCAAGGCGTTTTATACCTTTTTCCGAAAGGAAGAAATGTTTTGTGGTCAGTAGCATATGACCTGTCACGAGAAGCAGGGCAGGCATCATCAATTTTAACCACATGCCATCTGCTGTCATCATAAAGTAATGTGTGTAGAGTAAAGCCAGTAAGAGAAAAGTGGTAGTAACGAAACTAACAACCGCACTCAGTTTTGGTAGCAGGAACATGATATACAGGGCAACTAAAATTATTGCTCCAGGTCGCGCATAGAAGCCCCATTCCGGCTCAACGAAAAAGTCTTCATTTAGAATACTTGAGACTGAGTGCGCCAGTGTGACTACTGATGACATGGTCGGGTCAATAGGTGTGACAAAGGTGGGATCAACACCTAAAGCTGTGGCACCGATAAGGACAATTTTATCCCTGTATTTTTCGGCTGAAATTTTACCCTGCAATACATCAAAGAATGAATCAACAGGGAATGCGTTGTTATATTCCTTATCATGATAGAAGAAGGTGTTCATCAATGCCTTATCATTGGTTTTAATTCGCAAGCGACCGAGCCGTACATCAGAGCCAACAGTAATTTGAATATCTTTTACCTCGAGATTTAAACTTTTGGCTGCGAGCATGAGTGCCATTGATGGATAAAATTCACCATAAAATTCAACTATAAGTGGTGCGGTACGGATAGCGCCATCAATATCAGTATGTGGTGTTGAGGCACCTAAAGCAGAAGCCTGCTCACCTAAGATGGCGATAGGATATCTGGCATCATTTACTGGTAATGGGCTAAAACCTTCGGGATTGGTTACTGCATTATTAATAATATTATCTTCAGGCAGTTTATTTTTAGTGACATACTCTGGTAGTGATTCATCAGGTTGACCGTAGGATTGTCCGGGCACAACCGGCATATTAAGTACAATATTGCCGGCATTTTGCATACTGTGCGTTAATATCCTGTCCGTGTCGAGAGCAACTTCTACAGCGTTTATGCGCGCCAGATAAGCATTTAATTCTTCAGTGACCTGATATCGTAATGGCGAACCTTCAAGTGCATCCGCAATTTTCTGCAGCGCAGCTCTGCCATTGCTATCCCGTTTGTTTTTAACCAGTTTTCGACTTTTTTTAATAGTAACAGCAAGTGTTTCAGTGAAGTCAGGAACTGAGGCGATGTTACTGCTTTCAAAGAACGCTTTGAGTTCGCGAATATACTGAAGACCCGGATCCAGCTGTGGTTCTGAAAAGAAAACAGTTTGACCTACGACTTTAGCGCCGCCTGCGGCAAGGATATCGTGCATTTGTGCATGAATATCACGAGACCAGGGCCAGCGACCAATATTAGCGATACTTTCGTCATCAATCGCGATAATGGCGATTTTATCGCTGGCTAAACGTGAAGAGGCTCTTACGCCGATGTCATAAGCGCTTCTTTCTATACTAGCGATAAAATCGAAGTTGAGCGACAAAACCAGGAAAATGGAGGTAATAATGAGACCGGTAAACCAGTCACTTTTAAAAACTCCACTTTTCATTGTCGGGGACCTTTTGGTTTGTTATTACTATTTTTTTGCTATGAGCCAGGTGACTACCGAGCAAGTTTTGGCCAGTGGTATAGTTTGTTGATTTTTAAGGATGCGTAAATCAATCCATGAAAGCGCTACTGCAATATCCTGTGCAGAAGCCTGATATATATACCCTCAGAAAATACTATGCTGAGTAGTGACGAATTTAATTTATTATGTTTTGCATAAAGTGATTTTAGTCACAAAATCACAATACTCATTCAAATTAGGAAAAATTACAGGAAAAACAATCGCTTCAGGGTTTCTGGTTATTGGGGATTGGATTAAAGTTGCAGGGTTGACATGTTTTTGCCTCACCCTACAACTTTAGCTGATTTATTTTGGCGTAGAACTAAAGAGTTGTGTACTGATAACCTGTGCCACGGTTGAGCCCAGGCGCTGTGCGAAGCGTTCCAGAATGTCATCCTGTACCGTGTAGTCTATGATGGTTTCTTCACCGATAACTTCTCGCGCTACATAACTGGAACTGGCAAGTTCATCAACCAGACCATTCTTTACTGCGGCTTCGCCGGTCCAGATTAAGCCTGAAAACAGTCCTTCAACAGAGGTATCTAGTCGATCACCGCGGCCTTGTTTTACGGCATTGATAAATTGTTGATGAATTTCGCCGAGCATAATCTGTATATGAGCTTTGGTTTCCTCATTTTCAGGCATGAATGGGTCAAGTAGTGCCTTGTTTTCACCTGCGGTTAAGGTGCGACGTTCAATGCCAAGTTTTTGCATGGCATCAACAAAACCAAAGTTATCCATGCGTACTCCAATTGAACCGACAATACTTGCTTTGTCGGCGTAAATTTTATCGGCAGCGGACGCGATGTAATAACCGCCGGATGCACAGATATCGGTTACCACCGCATACAGTGGCGTATCCGGGTTTTCTTTACGCAAGCGCTGTATTTCATCGTAGATGTAACCGGATTGTACCGGTGAGCCGCCGGGACTGTTAATTCTTAATATGACACCCGCAGTGTTTTCATTTTCAAAAGCGTCACGCAGTCCGGTAACAATATGGTCGGCACTGGCTTTTTCCTTGTCGGCGATAACGCCGGTCAATTCGACCAGTGCGGTGTGTTTTTCATTGCTTGTTACTGTGGTAAGACTGGCTTCGCCAATCATGAATAGAATTACACCAATGTAAGCAAAGGTTAACAATTTAAAAATGATGCCCCAGCGGCGAGAGCGACGTTGCTCTTTCAAACTGGCTTCTGCCAGTTGGGTAACAATTTCTCTTTCCCATGAAATGTTGTTGTCAGTCATTATGATTACCTATAAATAGTTTTTAACTTTGTGTATATTATGGTTTAAATAGCCGAATAATTCCGTGATATCATTTAAACAGATTAAAGGATTATGTTTTTCCAGTGTAGCGGCATCGTGAACACCATGGGTGACACCAATGCATTGCATGCTTGCATTATTTGCCATTATCAGGTCGTGTTCACTGTCACCAATCATCAGTGTTTGTGAGGCAAAGAAGTTTAATTCGTGTAATATTTCATGCAGCATTTCAGGATGAGGCTTGGATTTACTTTCATTTTTACCACTACCGGCACATCGTGTAGTGGCGAAATAATCAGCGAGTTGGTGCTCGTTTATAGACTGCTCCAGTCCGATACGACTTTTACCGGTAGAGATAGCCAGTGTATATCCGTCAGCACACAGGCTGTCTAACAGCTCGGTGACGCCTGCAAACAACGGTGCGGGTACCGTATTGTCATAAAGATAATGCTGGCGGTAAGCATTGGCAATATTGTTCAAGTCATCAAAATGAAGTTGCTCATCAAGTTCAGGATGCAGTTTGGCAATGGCTTCATTTAAACCAAGTCCAATCACATTTCTTGCCCGTGTTTCACTAACAGTAATACCAAGCGTTTGTTTGCTGGCAAACTGCAGGCTGGTGACGATGCGTTTTATAGAATCGACCAGAGTACCATCCCAGTCAAATATAAGTAGAGGATATTGTTTCATTTTTTATGCAGTTACGTAGTTTATTTAATAATAATTCGAGATCTTGACTTAACGCAGCGCTGATAGTTATGGGGTCGGCCAGTGGTAAATACAACTGTTTGGCGTGTAGAAAAAGTCGTTTTAGGCCAAGTTCTCTAAAATACTGGTTGGCTGCTTTGTTGCCATATTTACTGTCACCAATAATGGGAAAACCGCTGTGTTGTGCGTGAACACGTATCTGGTGCGTACGACCGGTTTCAATCGTGATTTTCATTAAACTGCACTGGTTTGTATTATCCAGGTTAAATACTTCCAGTGGTTCGAAATGGCTGATGGCCTGGTCCCCCAGTTCGTCAGCTTGCATTAAGTGTTCGCCACCACGTTTGACCTTGCTGATCCCCATATCAATGGTTTTACTACCGCCCTGCCACTGCCCATCAAGTAGAGCGATGTAGGTTTTTTCGATATGAACGGTTTTTTCATGACGAAACAGTTCATGTAACAACGCCAGTATCTGACGGTTTTTCGCCAGCAATAAACAGCCGCTGGTTTCACGGTCTAATCGGTGTACCAGTTCCAGTGTTTGCTCTGGCGCTATTTGCCTGAAGACTTCAATCACACCAAAACGTAAACCGCTGCCTTTGTGAACGGCAATGCCGGAAGGTTTGTTGATGGCGATGATGTTCTCATCTTCAAAAATAATGGTATCTTTTAGTGTTTTCATGACAGATGGTGGAACCTGAGTGTTCTGCTGTTCGGAAATGCTTACAGGGGGGAGTCTTATTTTGTCATCCGCCTGTAACTTGTAGTGTGGTTTTTTTCTGCCACTGTTGACTCGTACCTGACCACTACGCAGTAAACGATAAATATGACTTTTTGGAACACCTTTTAAATGTTTCAGCAGGAAGTTATCAATACGTTGACCAGCTTGTGTATCGCTGATGGTGAGCTGGCTGACCTTGTTTTTGTTTATTTGCATTAGTTTGGGCTATTATTTTCTGCTATTTAATCGTTTTTTGACAAATGACTAATTTTAGTTGACCAAAGGCTCGCATTTTGCCAGACTTGGCAGGTCAGATGTCAGTATTATAAGCTATTGCATTTACTAGGATTTTTGCCAGAAAAAAAATAACAGGCACAAAATAAAGGATTAGAGACTTGATGAATGGTCATCAAGGCAGCGCGTTTTTTGATAGTTCGCTGCAAGTTCGCCGAAGTTAATGGTTGGTTCGAGACTTTTCGTACATGAAATGATTATTCATGGCTAATGGAATTACCTGAGATCAGCGTCTAAACTAAGGCTAGAAACTTAAAATTTTATATATTTGCTTTCGCTGTATATTTTTTTACAGGCATGAAGCAAATATAAATTAACCCGTAACAAAATAATTTAATTAATGATTTTCCCAATTTTAACCACGAATAACGTAATTACTCTTCCTGAGACTGGTTATTTAGCACTCGCATTTATAATGTGGGTGTTATCTGGTCTTTATGCATTTATGTTCAGAGATGGACGTCCATGCTCGCGTCGTTATGGCGCAAAGAGTCAGGAAGTCGGTGCAATGCAGTACGCGGGTCGTCTTTTGTTGCCTTTTTATAAGCAACAAGAGCTGACGCGACACGTTGAAGTGAGTTTGACAGTGGAAACAAAAACAGGTTTAACTGCAAATGAAAAGAATTCTTATCAATGCAGTCCAGAAAGAAGAAGTTCGAGTGGCCATGGTAGATGGTCAGCAACTCTACGATCTGGACGTGGAAGTCCCGTCTCGGGAACAGAAAAAATCCAACGTATACAAAGGTAAAATTACCCGCGTAGAACCAAGCCTGGAAGCTTGTTTTGTTGATTATGGCGCTGAGCGTCATGGCTTTTTACCTTTTAAAGAAGTTTCGCGCATGTACTTCACCGAAGAAGCGCAAAAAGCATCCGGACGGCCCGATATTCGCACCGCTATTAAAGAAGGACAGGAAATTGTCATTCAGGTGGAAAAAGAAGAACGTGGTAATAAAGGTGCTGCCCTAACAACATTTATTAGCCTGGCCGGGCGTTATCTGGTGTTGATGCCAAATAATCCACGTGCCGGTGGCGTTTCTCGTCGTATCGAAGGTGAAGATCGTAATCTTATTCGCGAAGCATTAAGTCAGCTTGAAGTGCCAGAGGGTATGGGCTTAATTGTGCGAACTGCGGGTGTTGGTCGAAACGCCGAAGAATTGCAGTGGGACCTGAATTATTTATTACAACTGTGGACGGCTTTTGAAGCAGCCGCTGCCGAACGGTCCTCGCCATTTTTGATCTATCAGGAAAGTGATGTTACCACGCGTGCCCTACGCGATTATTTCAGAAATGATATCTCAGAAGTACTGATCGACTCAAAAGAGGTCTATGAATCAGCTATGGATTTTGTTCAGCAGGTGATGCCAAACAGTGTTCAGAAAATCAAATATTATGATGACACTGTACCGTTGTTTAACCGGTTTCAGGTTGAGAACCAGATTGAATCAGCATACCGGCGCGAAGTACAGTTGCCTTCCGGTGGTGAGATTGTTATCGATCATACCGAAGCTCTTATTTCCATTGATATCAACTCTGCCCGTGCCACCAAAGGTGGCGATATTGAAGAAACGGCAACCAATACTAATCTGGAAGCGGCTGATGAAATTGCCCGTCAGTTACGCCTGCGTGATCTGGGTGGTCTGGTGGTGATTGATTTCATCGACATGATGAACAATCGTAACCAGCGTGCAGTAGAAAATCGTCTTAATGCTGCGGTGCAGGCCGATCGTGCACGTGTGCAAATAGGCCGTATTTCACGCTTTGGCCTGTTAGAGATGTCACGCCAGCGCCTTAAACCTTCATTAGGTGAATCAACACAGATCGTCTGTCCACGCTGTACCGGGCAGGGCACGATCCGCACCGTTGAATCACTGTCATTATCACTGGTTCGTATTCTTGAAGAAGAAGCGCTAAAAGCGGGTACCGCTCGGGTTGATATTCAAGTGCCTGTTGATGTTGCGACTTACATACTCAATGAAAAACGTCAGGCGATTCAGGACATTGAAAAACTAAGTGGTGTGCATGTATTGATCGTGGCCAATCCATCATTGGAAACACCGCAATATAAAGTTGAGCGAGTTCGTAAGAGTGAACATGATGAAAATGACGAAACCGCCAGTTACCAGCGCGCAGAAAAAGAAACAAAATACAGCATCGATGTAACAGAGGAAAAAACAATACAGCCTGAACGAGCAGCGGTTTCTTCAATTTCCCCTGGTCGACGTCCAACAGTAACCCCCCCCATTGTTGAAGATAAAGTTAAATCAAAAGGTTTGTTAGACAAGATTGTGTCTATTTTCAGTGGTGACAAGGAAGAAACACCAGAGGTGAAAAAAGCTGAATCGCGCTCTAACAAAGCCGCTGATTCCAGCCGTGATCGAAATCAACGCAGTGCTCAAAATCGAAACCGCAGCACCAGGGGACGTAGTCGCAACCGTCGCAAACCAGATGATAATCGCGCTAGCGGGCAGAGTAGTAATCAGGCTGACAGGCAGAGTGACAGACAAGAAGTAGCAAAAACATCTGCCAGGAAGCCGTCAAAAGGCACTACAGATCAAGCAAAAGAACCCTCTGCAAAAAAACAGGGTACAACCTCACCGGGTAGCAAGCAGTCAAAACGCAATCGAGGCCGTCGTGGAGGAAGTCGATCAAAAAATACTGAAGTCTCTAAAAACTTTGAAACAAATGATAGTGTTAATACAGGTGCGAATAAAAACATAAGCGAAAACGTAACTGTTTCACCAGCGCCAGCGACGGAAGCAAAATCAGTTGCCGCATCAACACTGCCTATGGCAGTAAAGGCAACGGGTAGTAGTGCAGTGCAGGAGCAGCGAAGCAGTGTGCCGAAAAATGTGGAAAAAAGTGCAGAAAAAAATTCAGAAATAAATACAAGGCATGAGCAAAAAACACCCACTCCGAGCAAGGATGATAAAGCTAACCTGGATAAAGCCAACGTAGAAAAGTCAACAGTTGAGAAACCGGTGGCTGATAAACCTAAAGTGGAAAAACCTAAGATGGATAAGCCTCAGACCGAGAAAGCTAAGACTGAAATATCTAAGATAGCTAAGCCTCAGACCGAGAAATCTACCACGGAAAAATCTAAGAAGGAAAAACCAGCTGCTGATAAACAGCCGACGTCTAATGAAAATAGATCGGCAATATCCGCAATTGATGATTAGAAAAAAGCCGTTTTGAGTTGGCAGTTAACTGTTAGTAGGTTTGCATAAGCGATGCAACGGTGAAAGTATTTAATAGTTAGTCGCAAATTACGCAAAAAATGCGCGAAGAATAGCGCAGGCAATAATGCCTTGGCGTGCATGGATGCACTAATGTAGCGGGTGCATGGAGCACAGGAGCTACGACGTGCATGGATGCACTAATGTCGCGGGTGCATGGAGCACAGGAGCTACCTTTGCGCTGTTTGCGACAAAAAATCTGTTTACCTGTATCAACGCTGCTGTCCCGTTAATATAAATATTTATTATCCATAAAGGCTAATGTGGCATGCCAGGTCTTGCTTTACTTTAATCCGAGACCTGAATCAGGAGCAGCCACCAACGACACGCCGTGAAACGACCTGTACGGATGTAGGAAATGCAGATATTGCATCGTTACATGGATGTAACTTATTAGGGCAATGCAGGAGCTATTGCCGAGGAGCAAATATCTGCCGTCCATGGTGGCTCAACGCCCGCAGCCGACCACCACGGACGGTGGAAGTGCAGGTTTTGCAGGAGCAAAAACCCGCCATGCGGGTGATGGTCGTTGATAGATGCCTCTGATTTATGTCTCTAACCGTTAACTGGGCTGCAGTGCTGTATCAATTATTTTTACGAATATGTTGTAATAATCCCTCAGATGCATCTTCCACAAGATTTAACACGATTTCAAAACCACGACCCTGGCCATAATAGGGATCAGGCACTTCACTTTGTTCGCTATCAGAAAAAGCAAGAAACAGGTGCAAACGGTCTTCACAGCCGACAGGGCAGATAGCTAACAGGTCCTCCATATTGCTTTCGTCCATCGCGATAATATAATCAAATTCTAAAAAATCATCGGCGTGAACTCGTCGTGCGTTTTGATTACTTAAATCAATGTCGCGTTTAAGTGCGGCTTCCTGCGCGCGTTTGTCTGGCGAGTTGCCGACGTGGTAGGCATGAGTGCCGGCGGAATCAATCGAAATTTGATTTTGCAGATTGTTTTGTTCAACTTTGTGCCGAAACACGCCTTCTGCAGTAGGCGAACGACATATATTGCCCATGCACACGAATAAAACTTTTACCATGTTAAAACTCTATCTACTATTTTAAAAATTCGTAGTTTACCTGACTTGCGCTGATAGGTTAGCGCTTCATCCAGTATTCCGTTAATATTCCCCATCATTTTATCTATTTAAGAAGCTCATGTTAAAGATACACAATAGCCAGACCAGAAAGAAAGAAGTCTTCCAGCCGATCGAGCCCGGTAAGGTGAAAATGTATGTCTGTGGCATGACGGTTTATGATTTGTGCCATCTCGGTCATGCCCGTGTGCTGGTGGTATTTGATGCGGTGACACGTTATCTTCGTTACAGCGGTTTCGACGTGACTTACGTGCGTAATATTACCGATATCGATGACAAGATTATCAATCGTGCCAATGAAAATGGAGAAGACTTTTCTGTCTTAACCGAGCGTTTTATACAGGCAATGCATGAAGATGCTGCACAACTGGGTGTGTTAGCGCCCGATGATGAACCACGTGCTACAGCGTCTATGCCGGAGATTATCAGTATGGTGCAAGCCTTAATTAACAATGGCTACGCCTACACAGCTAAAACAGAAGAAGGCGGTGGTGATGTTTATTACGATGTCAGTCGATTTCAGGGTTATGGGAAGTTATCCGGTAAAAAAATTGAAGATTTACGTGCGGGTGAACGCGTCGTGGTTGATGAACGCAAAGATGACCCGCTGGATTTTGTGTTGTGGAAAGCAGCAAAACCGGGCGAACCATTCTGGGATTCGCCCTGGGGAAAGGGACGTCCCGGCTGGCATATAGAGTGTTCAGCAATGTCGACGTGCTGCCTGGGTAATCATTTTGATATTCACGGCGGTGGACAGGATTTACAGTTCCCGCACCATGAAAATGAGATAGCACAGTCAGAAGCGGCCACCGGCGAGAAATTTGTTAACCTGTGGATGCACAACGGATTTGTTCGTATTAATGATGAAAAGATGTCCAAGTCTTTAAATAATTTCTTCACCGTGCGTGAAATTCTGAAGTTATATAAAGGGGAGGAAATTCGTTATTTTGTACTGGCTAGCCAGTATCGCAGCCCGCTGAACTATTCAGACCAGTTATTAGATAGTGCAAGAACGGCTTTATCACGTTTATACAATACCTTGCGTGGTCTTGATGTGCCAGCAGACATTGATGAAAGCGATCCCGCGATAGAAGAGTTCAAGCAGGCAATGGACGATGATTTTAATACACCAGAAGCCTTAGCGGTGTTGTTTGATCTGGCAAACCAGGTTAATCGTTTGCGCGATAAAGATAGAAGTGCGGCATTGCAGAAAGCTGCAGTGCTTAAAAAACTGGCCAATGTCTTAGGTTTACTGGAAGCAGATGCCGAGCAGTTTTTGCAGACCGGAGCAGGTGAAAGTGAGGATGGCGCAGATATTGATGCATTGATTGAAGCGAGAAACACAGCTAGAGAGAATAAAGACTGGGCTGAGGCGGATCGAATCCGCGATGAGCTCGATGCCATGGGTATTGTGCTGGAAGATAAGGGCGGTCGGACGATCTGGCGCAGATCGTAGTTAAAAGGCAGACGCAGTTTTTAGCGCCGGACCTGCATGACATGCAGAAAA
>CAVWXQ010000035.1:0-50763 GCA_963759005.1 uncultured Gammaproteobacteria bacterium | reverse complement strand
GACTGTCTTTCAGGATCGGTATTTCCCTGTCAAACACTTTAGTATTAAGCAGTACAAACGTTATTGTGAAATATGATTGTCGACGTGCAGGTAACATTCATGAGGCATTATGTTTTGTATCCCATTCTTTTAAAGCTTTTTCTAAATCACCTTCAGCATTATCATGATGCCAGAATTGAGTGAAATCTTTTTTTACTGTTTCGATTGAAATGTCCATTTTGTTCGTTTTATCTTTGAGAAAAAGTTTTATATTTGATTCAACCGTTTCAATGTAATCTTTAGCGATGTCTTCAGACGGTACAAGATGCCGCTCATGCATTAAAATGCCTTGCTCGTAAGCTTTTAGAATACCAAAGTTTATGCGTTTGGACAAACTTGTGGCTACGTCATTATTGTTACGTGTTAAATGCACATAAAAAGCTTTATCTGCATATATATTATCTAATCGGCCTAATAACCAGGACAGGCGATTATCTGCTTCAATATGATCTAACGGATAATTAAAACGCATAGAGCCAGTCTCGGTTGATAGTGATTCATGGGCAGAAGAATAATTTGTGATGTGCTGACATGCTTTTATGAAAGTGGATGATCCGCAGCGGCCTGAGTTTAAGATAAATACGTTCATTTGTGATCATTCATCAGCTGTGCATTAAGTGTCTTTTCCCAGTTATCCATATCATTTTGATAATGCAGGATTGCATGCAGGATGGACTCTAAATACTTGGTAACATGGTTTGATGAAAATATTTGCTGATAAGCATAACTGCTCTCATCAAAATTTGACTGGATGTTCTCCAGGAAGGTATTGAAGTTTATTTTGGCTTGATTAATTTTTTCTGATTCTTCAGGTGTCTTGTTCCACCAGCAGGCTTGATCGTTTAGATGTGAATGTATCTGTGACTTTAGTTGTAGAACTGTGTTATGTTTTTCAATATAGTTTGCTTTTATACTGTCGTAAGTTGCATCAATAATAGATTGGATGTTATGACTGTCAGTTGCTTTATAAGGGAGGCCTAAATCAGTGATTTTCTTTATAGAAAACAGCATAACGTCACCATAAAACTGACGAATAAATTCATTTCCAAGATCAACACCATGATCATTAGTGTCATCGTGATTTTTTACGCCTGCACGAAATTCAGCTTGCCCGGTCGAATCAACGGTTCGGTTGTGTAGCATAGGTAAGTTTGCAGAAACAAATTTACCTTGCAGTCTGGCATTTAATAGTCTACCAAGAACCGGTCCTGCCATGCGCAGTTTAAGTGTAGCAAAGGGGATTAAATAGTTCAGGTTTTCAGGTTTTATAACATAGTTTCCGGTGTAGACTGTTCTGGCCGGAGTTGTTGTAGAAAATCCGTTTAAATAGTGGAAAAAGGTTTTTCGGGTAGGGTGTTCGCCATAAAAAAAACGCCCGAGTTTGTCAGAAAAATCACTGAAACAATCAGCATTGTTATGCTGGCCCTTTAGTGTGCAGTGGTAATCAAAAGCCTGTTCGTGGTTGGCAAAACCGAAAAGGTTGGCCATGTCATGGTAGGCGGCATCATCCTTACTGTCTGTTTCGTGCTGATGAAACTGGCATGGCTGGTCAGGGTTAAATTTTTCTATGACGTTTAAAAAGTTTTGAATGTCCTGTTGAAAATTTCCTGCCATTACTGAAGGTGAAACAGGCGGGTCACCAACAACTTTTCCGGTAAGGATAGAGATGTCCTGTGTTTTGAAGATCTCGTTTAGATAGTGAAAATAATTAATTGCATAAAAATTACCGTCAGAATTTTTAGCTGAGTTTATAGTATGTATGCAAAATTCCTGATCACTGTCGATAAAGTATATTAAAATATTTTTGCTTTTTTTGCCCCGAGAAAGTGTCTGGTTTAATTTTAGATAGGTGATGTTTCGCATAATGGACGCGCCTTTATGCGAAAAGCTTAATGGATCATTAATGTCTTCTGCGTTAGAAATGATCCGGGTCAGGCTATTGTTATCTGTTGTTGCGTCTTTGACCAGCATTAGCTGCTCTTTTAGTCCGAAATATTCTGTCTTTATTCCTTGTGCGGTAAGTTCGCTACAGTAAGACTCATGGCGCTTGATATTGATAATGTCTCTGGAGTCATCTGCAACTAACACGGATATTTTATTAAACTGTTTGTTTTTAAATCCGCCATAGCCATAACGTTTACAGAGTTTAAGCAGACTGTCCAGGCAGTGTTTTAAATGCTTAGGCCTGTCTGCAACCGGAATAACGATTTTAAAGTTATACCGGGTGTCAATCGTTTTTAGTTGGTGAAGTTTTTCCAGTACTAAAAATGCGTTTTGATATTGTTTTATGTTTTCCTGTGTGGTTTTGTATTTCCATATTTTCTGCTCAAGTTTCACTATTGTTTTCGTATATAGAGAGATCGCTCTATCGATTGCATTGTCATCTGCAGACTGAGATAACTGTTTAAGAAAATCCTCTAATTCATCTGGGTTTTCTGAAAACGCTCTGGTTTTTTGCAGTAATGAAGTGTTTAGAGCGAAGATCATTGTCTGCTGTTATCGTCTTGAAGAATAATTCGGGAATGCATTTTTATCGATAATAATTTCGATAAGATTTATACCTGCGGTAAAATCGGTATTGTTAAACAGCGTTTTAATATTATCTTCTGATTCTATTAAAATGTGATTTATGCCAAACGATTCAGCCAGTTTGCTGTAGTCTGGATTATTGAAGTCGCAATCGATAAAACGTCTGTTATAACTTTGCACCTGATTTTTTCGTATCAAACCCATGCTGCTGTTATTGAATAGAATGATATTTAATGGCTTTCTCATAATTAACAGCCGTCATTATTTCCATACAGCACATTTGAAAACCACCGTCACCAATAATAGCAAACATGGTTGTTTGTTCGGCAAATTGCGCGCCGATGGCTGCGGGAATCGCATGGCCCAATGATGAGATACCTGAATTTGGATAAAAACGGTTTTTTGTTGAGACATGTAGTAAGTTTTGCGAAAAAATAATGTTGTCATCAAAAACCGAAATGCCTTCCGGAAAATGGCTATTCATTTTTTCAAAAAATAGCTTCACTAATGAGAACTCCGCCTGGAAGATCGAGTTGCCATCACGATTGGTTTTTCTTTCAAAATTATTTTTATAGTCGTTAATGTTTTCCAGGTGCTTTTTATCGAGAGTCTGTTTTTTTAGTTTCTGTATAAGACTAGTCAATGTTCGTTTGATATCCGCATGAATCGTGAGATCAGCCTGGTAAACTTTATTGAGCTGCTCATTATTGATATCGACTTGCACAACATTTTTATCCGACAGTAATTTATCGTTCCATAAATAACTGGTACGTTCGTTAAAGCTGGCGCCTAAAACAACAACCAGGTCTGATCTGTTAATAATGTAGTCATAAGCATAACCACTGGAAGTGACGCCTAAACTACCCAGTGACAGTTCAGAGCATTCATTGATTGTGCCTTTGCCTTTAAGACTGGAAGTGACGGGAATGTTTAGTGACCGACTTAATTCGGTGACTAAAGACTGGGCGCCTGACTTAATGCAGCCATAACCGGATACAATAACAGGCTGTTTGCTGCGCGCTAGTAAATCAACAAAATGATCTATTTGCTGCCACGATTCGAGACAATTTTTCTCGTCGTTTAAAGGTGTAGTCGATGGTTTTTTATGGGTAATGATGTTATTGAGTATCTCAAGTTCGACCATTTCTTTTTGAACATTAAAAGGTAGACTGAGTAATACCGGTCCAGAATTATCGGCTAATAAAATTTTTGAAGCCTGACTAAGTACATTCTCCAGATAATCGGTGCGTTCAATCACCCGGCTATAACGGGTAATGCTGTCAAACAGAGCGCACTGGTTAATACTGCCGCCTTCACCTGAACTTTCCTGCAATCCACCTTTGCCGAAGATATAGGTTGGCGTTTCACCGGTAATAATTAGTATGGCCTGTTTATCGGCATAAGCATTGGCAATACCAGTGACCAGGTTGGTTGCACCAGGTCCTGCCGTGGTGATGCAGGCAGCGATTTTTCCGGAGGCGCGGGCATAACCGCAGGCCATGAAGGCGGCCCCCTGTTCATGTTTGGCGAGCACGGATTGAATGGGCGAGTCGTACAGGTTATCGTAAACGGGCAATATGTGGGCACCGGGCATGCCAAAAATGGTTTCGATGCCAAGGCGCTCCATATATTTTACAATTAATTCACTTACTTGAACTTTCATATAATTACTTAAAAATCATGGAGATAACTGTTTTCGGCTGACGGGCTACTGCATTTTGTGTTTCAGATTAACTAACGATTTTGTCAGACGGCGAATATTAACACTAGATGCATTGACTATCTCCTTAAGTTTTAAGTAGTGATATTGTTAGACAAATAGTGTTTTTTCTTTTGTGGTAGTGAGAAAGGTGTGATATTCACTATTGTTTTTTGTATTTAGGACAGATTTATTTTTAGAGATTGCGGGTCTCGCCCCGCTGGCGAGTAACTCTTTTGCTACAGCCCAAAAGAGTCACCAGAAAAGGCCGCCACAACAGCTACGCCCTGTAAAAAAGCACGGGATTCCCATTTAACCAATACCATTATCATGCTGCGCCAGAACTCGCAAAAAACGCTCAGACATGCTGGCACAGAAAGCCCATGATAACGGTACTGGCTAAATGGCTTGCTGAGGTGGATTAAAGGTCAAAGTCAAAAACAGTGAAACACTCTAAGTTTGTGTTTCAAAATAAGCTTTTGTTTATGCTATTAGGTTTTTTTTTTCTTTTTGTTTTTACTCCCTCTTTCGTTTGCTGAATTCTCTGGTATTGGTAGAGCAAATTCGCCAGGGAAGGCGAATTTAGCCTTGTGCGCCTGGACGGTGCATCAAGGCGGGCTCGTAGGCAATAGTAGAGAATTCAGGAACCCCGAACGCTTTTCTCGGGGCAAACGAATTGGGCGGCCTTTTCTGGTTACTCTTTGTGGCTGTTGACTAAATTTGTTGGGAACAAATTTGAACGAGCTTTGCTCGGCCCGTAGGGTGAATAACATGGATGTTATTCATACAAAGAGTAACTCGCCTGCGGGGCGAGACCCGCAATGTCCAAACAAAAATCAACCGTAAATATCAGATCAACAGAACAAAGAAATCTATGTGTTCCCACGCGAAACGTGGAAATGTAAAAACTTGAAACTATTTAAATTGTCGAATGACACCGGTTACAACACCCAGTACTTCGACTTCTTCATTTTTAAGAAGTATGGCTTCCATGTCAGGGTTCGCTGGCTGTAAACGAATACCATCGGCTTCGATATAAAACTTTTTCAGGGTGACCTGTTCATTGTTAATGAGTGCAACAACCGACTGACCATTTTCTGCAGAAATTCTTTTCTCAATAATAACAATATCACCGTCCTGAATATTGTCATCAATCATTGAATGACCGGACACTTTTAATGCATAGGTATCTTTGCGTACCATGTTAGCAGGCACTTTTATAAATTCATTGTCTTCAACACGTTCTATGGGGCGGCCAGCGGTGATTTTACCCAGTAAAGGTATTTCTATGAATTTAGATAATTCGTTATCCAGCTCCTCGTCGATAGCTGCGAAGTCAGCTGTCCATACAGGACGGCGATTTTTTGGTAGTAGCAGAGATATATTATTCATTATTGTTTTTATTATTTTGTCGTTATGTTAGTTTAAAAGCATAGCTTACATTAAGTGAAAGATATACTTGTAAATAATTTATTACAGATTTATATGCGATAAACAACAATCAAGAGGTGTGTAATGATTTTATCTTCGTTGAGTCCTGATACTGGAAGATTGATTCTTAGATTATGTGTTGGCGGATTAATGCTTTTTCATGGAGTAGCTAAAATCATGTATCCGGCATCGCTGGATTTTATTAGCAGCATGTTAACGGCTAATGGCCTGCCGGTGTTTTTAGCTTACGCTGTTTATATTGGCGAGGTAGTTGCACCGCTGATGGTGATTGTTGGTTATCAGGCGAGGGTAGGTGGTTTGTTAATTGCGACTAATATGCTTTTCGCCCTGTTTTTAGCGCACACCGGTGACTTCTTCAGTCTATCTGAACATGGTGGTTCAGCCATTGAGTTGCAGTTATTTTATTTGCTTTCAGCAGTAGCAGTGGTCTTTTTGGGCAGTGGTAGACTGGCATTTAAGCAGGACTAATATAAGGTTTCTGTATAGTCTAACAGTCAAAAGCTTAAAAACATTTTTACCACAGGTGCACAGAGGACTGCTCCTCGGCAACTGCTCCTCGGCAACTGCTCCTGCGTTGCCCTACTACCGTACGTCCTGTACATATGCGTTGCCCTAATAAGTTACATCCATGTAACGATGCATTGCCCCTACTACGTAGGTCCTGTACATATTCGTTGTCCTCCTTACAGGCTTCCTGCCCTGATCTGTGGTGAATTGTTTTTGTAGTGAGATACCACACTAGACTTGTGCAGATAAGTAACCGGCGTTTTCCTAACCAATTCGTAATTCTTCCATAAAATAACAAACGCAGTCCTGTCTTATGGCTTTCTCATGGCTGGTAAACATGGCTAATGTAATTGGTTTCTTAAACAAAAGTTTATTGTCCCGCCGTTCGATATACTCATCTGTTATATCTTCGTGACTTTCACTGTTTACAATAATTAATTTTTCTTTGTTTGAGTTGATTGAGGCAAATTCAGTGCCCGGCTGGATCTGATGAAAGTTTTTTTCTTCTAATTGTGCATTTAACACTATATTGTCAGTGTGCTCACCTATCGTTACTGTTTTAGGAATGGTGACGCGAGCGATGGTGTGATACAGCATTAGATTATTACTGTTATGCGAAGATAAGTCATCCAGTTGTAAAATTGTTTCCAGGTAGGCTAAGGCATGATCTTCGCCGGATTGATCACTTGCCTGGCCACACTCAAGCACAATCGAAGGGCAAAAATCAGCAAAGGCTGATGACTGTACACCTTTCGGGTCAGTGAAATAAACAGCGATGTCACTGAACTTTGAAGCAAGCACAAGTCCGTGCGGGTTGAGTATGTTGATGCAACCATAATGTGGATTTTTTCCAGTATTGTTGTGAATGTCGATGCTGGCAAATGGTTTTTTTTTCTCCATGATATGCGTCACGGTTTGCATCATATCTTTTTCAACAGAATCGCTGTGATGACTGCCCGGCCAGATGCGGTTGTAATCGTCCTGATTATCCAGGCGCCGTTGATTTTGTTTTGCAGCGGCGATATTGCCTATAAAAATGGAAATTGCTCGTGGCAAAGGTTTGTCCTTGTGTTTTTTTAACAGGCGCTGAATAGCATAAAAACCGGTTGTTTCATCACCGTGTAATAATGTGCAGATAAATAAGGGTTGTTTGTTAATGCCATTTAGATGGAAAAGAGTTGGTGCGCCAAGAATGTCAGATAGTTCTTCAGCTTTTGCACTAAGTAGCGCTTCGGGTATATGACTCATTTCGTTTAACATGGCTTTATCGAAATTTTATTGGTTCGTCTCAAAATCCCATTCATGCACAGGTTTGCCAGACATCTGATTTTTTAGATAGTTTAGCGTGAGTTGGGTTCGGTTATCTTGATGCGCATTAAGAAAATTTAACTGCCACTGGCTACCTGTTTTATTTTGTTCAACACGTTGCTGAATAACACAAAGGTAACGCTGACTGTCTTGTTGATTAATACCTAACTTATATAAGCCAGTTTCGGCTTCAGCAAGTAATTTGTCCAGAATGATTTTCTGCAGGGTATCGGTTTTTTTACTGAGCCAGCGGGTTTTATGTTTTAGTCCAACCTGTGCCGCACGGTAAAAGTTATTTTTAGCATCAGCAAATGGCATAGTGTGTTCAGCAGGGATTTCAGTTGTAGCATAATAATGTACCAGTCCATAATAAAACGCAATGTTGGCAATATTATCAATCGTGCTCGGCGCACTTGCACATACACGATGCTCAATGCGTAAATGCGGCGTGTGGTCCTCGTCAAAACCGATTAATGGCCTATTCCACCGCCAGATAGTACCGTTATGCAAACGCAGGTAGCTAACTTTGTCGATGGCTGTTTGATATTGTACAGGAAGCAATACCGGGAAGTGGTCGAGATTTTCCTGAAAACATTCATACAGCGATTCGCGCACATAACCCGAACCAAAGCTGACGCGATGTATCGGGCCCGAAGCAGCTCCCCCATAACCCCCGGTAGGTACCGCTTGCTCGAAAACGGGTATACGTGTTTCCTGCCACAAACGCCGGCCGAATAAACACGGTGAATTTGTGCTTACCGCAACCATCGGTGCTGACAGTAAAACAGAGGCATTATAATAACGTGCAGCAATATCCTGCGGCACCTGGATATGAATCTGCAATGAGGTGGCTGCAGCCTCCAGCATTACATCTTTATGACTTAGCCGTAAATGTTCTTCGCCATTGATGTCTAATTCAATATCAACACCATTACGATGCCGGAGGACCTGTTCGTTGAGCGCCTTGTAACGATTAAGCAGTGATATATTGCTCAGAGTGAGATCGCTGTCCTCCAGGGTAGGTAAAATACCGATGCCAAGAATGTTTGCCTCTAGAGAAGCCGCAATGGTTGAACACTGCTGCCATAGTTTGTCGAGTTTGCTTTCAAATGTAGATAAAACATTGTGTGATAATAGCTCTGGTTCTACATTGAGCTCGATATTAAATTTTGCCAGCTCCGGGCTTAATAAAGTATTGTTAGCATGTTCAAGAAATGCTTCATTGATAGCAGCAGGCTTGCCAGTTTTATTAATTAACCAGGCTTCAAGTTCATAACCCGCCGTTAAACGGGCGGACGAAAATTGCTGATTATCAAACCAGCTTTTCAGCAATGTGGTTTCTTCTTTAAGATGAGAAGTAAAGTGCTGGTAGTCAGATTTATTAAAACGGCTGTATTGTATTTCTTCGCCCATGTGGCTAGTCTAGTCTAAAAGTGCAACAAGGTGGATGGTGTTTTACACCATTGCATGTACTAATTTACAAATTATTACTTGAAAAATAAAATTTATAACGCATAATAATTATCAGAAATGAGTTGTTTACTTTTTCATAAAAAAGTTGTAAAAATACTTAACAGTAAAAGCTTCAGGAGGATTCGAATATACAATAAAATTTAGATTTGATTTATTTTACAGATGTATTTTACAGATTTATTTAATTAGTTTATTAACTAACTTCCGAGGTGTCTTCATGTCGAGAAAGTATGGACGAGCGAAAAGACAAAAAAATAAATTTCAAAAACTAGATTACTTGTCGGAGGATAACGTAGTCATCGACTTCCACTCTTCTCCACACCACGATTCATACCATCCATCCTCTCACTCCCGTAACTCAAACCTCTCCTCAGTAAAGCAAATCAAACCCATCCAGGCAAAAAACAAAGCGCAAGACCTGTTTATGTCTGCAATCAAAACACATACATTAATCTTCGGTTTAGGCCCTGCAGGTACCGGTAAAAGCTACTGTACCGCGGCAATGGCTGCGCAGGCATTAATCGCGGGTGATGCAGATCGTATAATTTTTACCAGGCCAGCGGTTGAAGCGGGCAATAGCATGGGTTTTCTGCCTGGTAAACTTGATGAGAAATTTGATCCTTATTTCAGTGCGTTTAAATCGTGTTTGATCAGTAATGCAGGAAAAGGTGTTATTGAATGTGCGATTAAAAATGGCAATATCATAGTCGAGCCACTCGCCTATATGCGTGGTAAAACCTTTAATCGTGCATTTGTCGTGCTGGATGAGGCGCAAAATTGTTCGCCGGAAGAAATAAAAATGTTTATGACGCGGATAGGGAAGCAGTCAACCATTGTTATAAATGGTGACCTAAGTCAGAAAGATATTCGCTGTTACTCAGGCCTGCATGATGCTATTAGTCGTATACATGACGTAAAAGGCGTATATGTGCATGAGTTTGATTATCAGGATATCGTTCGCAGTGATATCGTTAAAGATATCATTATGTGTTACGACGATGTAGAGCAGAAAATGCAGGAATATCGATCAGAGTGCTGAAAATGACATAAACACAACATAAACAATTCACCACAGAGGCACAGAGGACACAGAGTAAAGCTTTATTTTATTAACAACGCAGCAGGCGCAGTTAATAAAGTAAAACTCTGTGTCCTCTGTGGTGAGAAGTTTTTAGTTTTTGACTGCCAGGTTAAGTTTGAGTCGTTACAAATTAGATATCAAATCGATAAGTCGCATGACAGGCAACACAATTTTTCATCAATGTTGATAGTTGCTCTAAAGCATGATTTCGATCGCCCAGATCATCTGCATCCATCGCTAATTGATCAAACTTTGCATGTGTATCCCCACCTAATTTTTTGAATTGCAGGGGCAGTTTACCAACCAGTGTTCCAGGCATTCCAGTCTGTGCGGCTTTACCAGACTTACGGGCATGCTCTGTAACAAGCTCCATATTGTTCTCCGAGAGTCCCTGATTAATTTGCTGAATGCTGCTTAAAAATGCTCTCATTTCTGCTAATACCAGATTCCTTTCGTTATCATTTAATAGTATTTCTATGCGTCCATCTGTGCTTTCCGTGGAACTGCCCTGGATGATGAACTTATAAAATCCGGCTACGATGATAGATAAAAGTATTACAGAAATTGTTAGACATTTTTTATTCATAATTTTGTGTTCGATTAGCTAAGGTGGTAAGAGTCAGGAAGCTTCTTCTAGTTTTTCACTGGCATTAAGCCAGTCAAGTTCGTTAGCTTCATGTCTTTTATCTAATTCAGCTTTTTCTAAAAGTAGTTGCTGAAGTTTTTTTTTGTTTTGTTCAGCGTAAATATCACTCCTGGATAACTGCTTATTTATTTCAATTAACTGTTCAGATATTTTATGCATTTCATCTTCAAGTTGTCTTATTTTCTTTCTTAAAGGTAGCGTTTTTTTCCTTTGTTCAGCTTCCACGCGTTTTCTTTCTTTGTTGGTGAAACCCTGATTATCAATATTGCTGTTAGATGATAGTGTGCTGTTTGCGCGAGTGGCATTATGTTCACTTAACCATTTAGGGTATTCGTCCAGGCTGAGAGGGAATTCGCTAATGGTTTGCTGGCTGACTAAAAGTAATTGATCACAAGTTGAATTAAGCAGGTGTCGATCGTGAGAGACGATGACCATTGCGCCGGAAAATTCCTGTAGTGCTTCGGCTAATGCTTCTCGCATTTCGAGATCAAGATGATTGGTTGGCTCATCGAGTAACAACAGGTTGGGTCTCTGGTAAATAAGCATGGCCAGTACCAGTCTTGATTTTTCGCCACCGGAAAAGTGCTGTATTTTTGATAGTGCCATGTCATTGGAAAAGCCAAAACGTCCGAGAAAATTTCTTAAGTCAGCTTCGCGTGTTCGCTTACTTAATAGAGCATCTATTTGCTGAAGGTGTTCAATGGGTGAGTGTTCGTCATGTAACTGTTCTAACTGATGTTGTGCGAAGTAACCAATTTTTGTTTCTTTGGCAAGGCGGTATTCACCGCTCTGGATTTTCAGATAGTTGGCCAGTACTTTGATGAATGTTGATTTTCCTGCGCCATTGGGGCCGAGTAAGCCAATTCTGTCACCAGGTAATAATTGAAAACTGACATTTTTTAAAATGCAGGTACTTTCATAACCTGCGTCGACATGCTCCAGGTGCAATAAGCTGTTCGGGACTTTTTCCGGTTCGAATAACGAGAAGTGAAACGGAGAGTCCACATGCGCAGGGGCGATAGTCTGCATGCGTTCAAGAGCTTTTAGCCGACTCTGTGCCTGTTTGGCTTTGGTGGCCTGAGCGCGAAAACGTGAGATGTACGATTCGATGTGAGCGATATTGCGTTGCTGTTTATCATAGGCTGATTGCTGTGCGGCCAGACGCTCTGCACGAATACGTTCGAATGCGGAGTAGTTTCCGGTGTAGAGCTGTATCTTCTGTTGTTCCAGGTGTGCGATGTGTGTGCAGATGTTATTTAAAAAGTCACGGTCATGTGATATCAGCATCAGCGTTCCGCGATAAGCGGTAAGCCAGGATTCCAGCCAGATGATGGTATCAAGATCCAGGTGGTTGGTTGGCTCGTCTAACAGCAACAGGTCAGAACGGCACATCAGGGCTTTGCCTAGGTTTAGCCGCATTCGCCAGCCACCGGAAAATTCATTTATGCTGCGTGATTCATCGCTCTGCGAGAAACCAAGGCCGGCAAGCAGCTGGCTGGCACGTGTGTTTGCGCTGTAACCATCAATATTGTCCAGCTGTGTGTGTAATGTGCCCAGCAGGATGCCGTCGTTATCGTTTTCTGCCTTTTCGATAAGCTGCTGTATCTGTCTTAGCTCGATATCGCCATCCAGTACAAAATTGATTGCGCTCTGCATACCATCGGGTATTTCCTGAGCCACATGGGCAATAACCCAGTTATCGGGGTATATGCAGTCGCCGCTGTCAGCCTGCAGCTGTCTTAAAATCAATGCAAAAAGACTGGATTTACCAGTGCCGTTAGCGCCCGTTAGACCCACTTTCTGTCCGGGATGGATCTGAAAGCTGGTGTCTGCAAAAAGTAGTTTGACACCGCGTCGGATGCCTAGATTGATCGCCTGTAACATGGGTGGGCATTTTAACCTTTAACATCATCTTCGGTCACTGCTTTTAGCGTTTATCGGGTTTTACATTGCCATTGATTCTGTCTGTTATTTTAGTTCACACGTTAAACGGTTAATAATATTAGCTAAGTACTTGATATAAAACAAATGTATAATTCCTGCATGCTTTATGCTGTGCTAATATTCGTGGTCGGTGTGTATGGTGGGCGCGGCCGTTTAATGATAAATATGCAAAGAATCAAGAGCAGGTGAGTAGAGCAATGAGTCTAGAGTCAAAAGAAGGCATCAATGTACAGCAGTATGCCGTTGAAGTAGCAACCGATGAAAGTCAGGGTCCTGCAGTCATTAAGGGGCACCGCACAATATCACCGATGTTTCATTCCAGCGTTACCAGGCTTGATCGCTGGCTAGTCAGAAAGATGGTGAATGTGGTTGGTAATCCACCGGTTCGCATCAGTTTGTGGGACGGTGTAGAAGTTACCGATGTTTGTGAAGCATTTTTTTGCCAGCCGGTTGATGAAAACGCACTGGTTTACAAAAAATGTGGTGACAGATAAATGGTTTTTGCAATCGCATAAAACACCTTTGCCAGCAATTATTGAATAGCTGGCATTAAAAGCTTATTTACCACAGAGGCACAGAGAACACAGAGTTTTTGTTCGTTTGTTGCGTCTGCGACGCAGTCAGCGAAATAACATTTTCCTCTGTGTTCTCTGTGTTCTCTGTGCCTCTGTGGTGAAAATTTTTTTTTATTAAAACTTCAGGTAAGCACCAGCGAAGACACCGTCAAAATCTAAATTGGCATCTGTTTCAGAAACATCATCAAATTCATACTTTTGTTTTCGGTAACCAGCTTCAAAGCCAACAAAGAAGCTTGTTGTATAAGCCACCTTTGCTGTGAAATCAGAAATGCTACTGCCAGAATAGGCAATATAACTTAATTCGCCACTGATGATTAGATCAGGTATTGGTGAGCCGCCAACCAATACGTATAACATTGGTACGGTTTCGTCCATAGAATCTGTCGTTGTCGTACCATTATTTATAGTGTAATCAACTTTTAAATTACGAATATTCAAACCCAGGTCAAGGCTGACTACATTGTCCATTACTTCATAATAGAGAAGCAGATCCAGCGCTTCGATCGAGAAGTCATTACTAACATTACCTGAATAAGTTTGACCGTCAAATTCAAAACTAGTGTTACCGTTTCCGGACTGGTCAATTTTTGTAAGCATTAAGCGAACATTCGGTATGATCGGAACAGGGTGTTCCAGGGTCGCAAATAAATAACCCTGTGTTTCGTCACCCCAGAATAGATTATTTTTAACATCAACAGGGACCGGATCTGTGGTTTTCTTGAAATCACCGGTAGGTGATGTTTTCCATGCGCCGCCACCGACAGAAATAGATAAGGTATCAGCATGGGCAGTAAGTGGTGCGGCTACAGTTAAAATGCATAAAAGTTGTTTAGTATTCATAAATAATCTCTTGTCGTTCATGTGCAAAAAAGATTTTTTTGTTTTTCATTGGATATTAGTATAGTTAAAAAAGTCAGCTGTTAGCTGAATAATAGCTTTTTATAAAAATTAGTTTTGTTGTAGCCGAAGTGGTGAGTTTCGTTACATGAAAATATCAACAAATCATGATGATGCTAATTGTTCAGTTATAATGAACTTAGAGGTATGGGAGAAAGGAGAGTGCTATTATTGATTTAAATTCGCGTTTATTCGCGGTAAATTAATAATGATCTAGTAAAGAACCGAAAACCAGACAAGTCCAGTAATAACAAAAGCAAGAAACACAGCCGCTGAGCCCATATCTTTGGCGCGCCCGGCTAATGGGTGAATTTCATCACCAAAACGATCCACTACGGCTTCCAGCGCGGAATTCAGTATCTCGATCAGCAGTATAAAGACCAGGCTGGCCATCAAAATGGCTTTATCGGCATAACTCGGACCGAAATATAAAGCCACGGGGGTGAGGAGCAGGCTTAACCACAGTTCCTGTCGAAAAGCGGCTTCGTGTTCATAAGCCGCTTTAAATCCAAGCCATGAGTAACCTGCAGCATTAATAATGCGTGTAAAACCTGTTGCGCCTGTTTTTGCCATAATCAAAGAGTGTCAGTTAAATAACAATAATGTTTTATCCTGATATTGGTTTGTAAGTATAGATAAGTTATTGATAATAGAAAACACTTTTTATTATTCCCATCATATAATGATAACTTAATGTTTTATAAGTACTTTTCTTTTAAGGCGTTTTTGCTGACTTTTCAATATTCTTTAATATACTTAGTCCGATATCAAGATTAAAGATACATAGTTAGTGTATGTATATAACCGGGTAGTTATTATGTTGTTTAATTGTACGATCGCATTGCCAAAGATTAATATTCCAGCTATTAGTCTTCTCCTGTTTATGATTTTTTCTTTAAGCGTTTTGCCGGTCATAGTACAGGCGGCTGAAGTAACCAAGGAACAGATTAAGGGCCTCGATGAACAGGTTCAGGATATTAAAAAAGATGTACTGGAGTTAACGTCTGAAATATCACTTCTTGAAGAAAAGTTATTATTTCCTTCTAATACACAAGTCTCCCTATTTGTTTCACTTTTAGGTGACAAAGACTTTGTGCTTGATTCAATGCAAATAAAAATCGACAACAAAGTTGTTGCGCAACATCTATATACCTACAAAGAAATTGAAGCGCTTCGATCAGGTGGTGTGCAACGAATTTATACCGGTAATATAAAAACAGGCGACCATACATTGGTTGCCAGCTTTATAGGTCGTGCAAAGTCGGGTAACGAATATCAACGAAATGAAAAATTTATGCTAACAAAAGCGGTCGGGCCTAAATTTGTAGAAATACAAATTACTGGCAGCAGCGCCTCTGATCAAACCGTTTCTTTTAAAGACTGGTAAATATGTTACTTCGTTTTATAACATTGCTGCCTGCACTTTTATGCAGTTTCTCGGTGTATGCGGCTAGCGGTTTAAAAGATGTTGAATTGCGTGATTTATATTTTGGCGAAGTGCTTTATTATGCCTACCAGGATTTACATTTTGATGCGTTAGCCCGGCTTGATGCTGAGCTGTCACAATACTACGAACTTGATGAATCCGCGCTTGATCCATTCCATAAGCATTTAAGCCATGCTGAATTTTCTGTAGGTGATATAGAGCTTCAGTACCGCATGAGTCAACGTGCGGGTAAAGCGATACAGGCAGTGCTAGGTGATGGTGTTGACCTGGCAACACGTAACCAGGCTGCTTTAGCTCTGGCGCGTGTGTTTTATAAAAAAAATGATCCACAAAGTACCTTGTACGCATTACAGTTAATTCGCAAAGAGCCTGAAGAATCTCGTTCCGAGAGTAAATATTCGCTTGATGTTTTACGTGGCAAAGAAACCGAATCCTTTAAAACTGATGTGGCTTATCTGCGAGCATTAGCCAGTATTGATACCGGGCAGTTCACCGATGCGGCTAACAGTCTTCAACTATTAAGGAAAGAGAAGGATCTAAAAGGTTTCGTTTTATATAATCTGGGTATTGCTTTAATACAAAGTGGGCAGGAACAGCAAGGTCTTGCTGTGTTAGATGAGTTGAGCGACCTGGAGTTGAGTGAAAATGGCCTGCTTGCACTTAAGGATAAAACCAATCTAAAGCTTGCATATCTTTATCTCGATAAAGGTAATGCTAAACAGGCACAGAAATATTTTGAACGTGTAAGACTCGATGGACCTTATTCAAATCGTGCGTTGCTGGGTGCCGGTTGGGTTGCTGTTTCACAGGAACGATATGATAGAGCGTTAGTGCCATGGTCAATATTACATAAGCGAGCTGAAACGAATTACTCAGTACAGGAAGTATTGATGGCAGTACCTTATGCATATGGCAAGTTAAATGCGCATGGTAAAGCGGCGAATTTGTACGACCATGCAATGGATGTTTTCGCTGAAGAAATTAACAGTTTAGATGATTCAATAAAAAACATACGTAAAGGTAAATTTCTTACCGCATTGCTAGATGATAAATCGGCCAAAGACAAAAACTGGGTAGTGAATTTACGAGATTTACCCGAAACACCGGAAACTCGTTACATTCTGGAGTTGATGGCATCACATGACTTTCAGCAGTCCTACAAAAACTATAAAGATCTGGCAGAGCTGCACCACCACCTTGATAAATGGCTTGCCGATTTAACAGTGTATGAAGAGATGATTGATATCAGACGTGCTTACCAGGAGCCGCTGTTACCAGTCGTTGAAAAAGAATTTAAAAAGCTGGATACAAGAATTAAGCTTCGTTTGGAACAGCGCGATAATTTGGCAACAAAAATAAAAAATATGTTGATATCGCCACGACCTGAATACCTGGCTACATCAACTGAGCGAGAGGCGTTGAATACTATTACAGCGCTGGAAGAAGCTATTAGCACAAATTCACTAGCCGCAGATGATGAAGTGGTACGAAGAATAAAGCGCCTACGTGGAATTTTATTGTGGCGGGTGCGAAGCGAATATGATCAGCGGTTAACAGATGCTTATAATAATTTAGTTTCTTTAGATAAGGTGATTAAAACACTGAACCTAAAGTATAACTCGTTTATTCGTACACGTCAGGCTGCTACACAAAGTTATGAAGGTTACACTATTCCAGTTCGTCAATTAAGGACACGTATATTTGCAGCGACAGAGGAAATTGAAAGGTATCGTGGCGAAACAGGGACGTTTACTAGAAACCATGGCTATTAATGAGCTTGATTCTCGTCGTAAACGTCTGGAAGAGTATCAGATTAAAGCCCGTTTTGCTTTGGCAGAAAGTTATGACCGGGCAACAAAAGCACAGCTTGATGAAGAAATTGAGAGGCAACTTAAAGCGCAGCATCAAACGCAAAATTCACAGCAGCAGAGAAGCGCAGAAGTAACCTGCCAGTGTCGAATCCGTGCAGGAAAACAAACCTGAGCAGGAAAGCGAGACTAAGCAAACAGCAGACAGCAGTTCTTCAGTAGAAGATATGCCGGTAAATAATACTTCGTCTTTCAAAGAAAGGTTGTAT
Organism: uncultured Gammaproteobacteria bacterium; assembly: GCA_963759005.1. Taxonomy (GTDB): domain Bacteria; phylum Pseudomonadota; class Gammaproteobacteria; order SZUA-229; family SZUA-229. Next base: position 33,086 of record CAVWXQ010000035.1, on the reverse strand, counting down.
AGGCGATAGATCTATGCACATAAGTAATAAAAAACTGTTTAACGTAAAAATGCTAATGCTTTGTGTAAGCTGTTCACTGCTGGTGTCCTGTACTGCAACCAGCTCCAAAGGTACATTAGCAAGCTTAAATGATATTAAATTCGAGGTGAAAGAAGAAAAGATCCATGGCAGTCTGGAAAAAGCCATGGCGAGTTACGAAAAGTTTCTTAACGAAACAGCTGAAACAGAAATGACACCTGAAGCATTACGTCGTCTGGCTGATTTAAAAATTCAAAAAGAGTACGAGGCTGAAGACGATACTCGCCTGCAACAGGAAGCACAGCAGGTTTTGTTACAAAATAATAAAAACATTATACCTGATGAAAAAGCAGATAGTTTGAAACCGGTTGCAGATAGCATATCGCAAGCAACAGATATAGATGCACCGGAAACCGGTTTTGTCCCTGTTGCAACGAACATAGAAAAAGAGAGCATAGCAACAACAAATAGCCCTATCGCAGACCTCAGTGAAGGTGAAAAAGCATTTAGTGAACGTGCCGGTAAAAAAATTGACTTGGCTCGATCAAAGACAAATAAAATAGTAAAACCGGGTAAAAATTCAGGCAACGTTGAAGTTGACATGCAGACAGCAGGTGCAAAAGAAGCGATTGAGCTTTATAAGGGGCTGCTAAAAAAATACCCGTTATTTAAACGTAACGATCAGGTATTGTATCAGTTGTCACGCGCCTATGAAGAAACCGGTCAGGTTGATATTGCAATGCTGACACTAGAACAGCTAATCGCAAAGTACCCACAATCAAGACATATCGATGAAGCGCAGTTTCGCCGTGCAGAATATTTCTTTACGCGTAAGAAGTATCTGGATGCTGAAGAATCCTATCAGGCTGTCATTAATGGCGGCGAAAGTTCAGAGTATTATGAGTTAGCACTGTATAAACAGGGTTGGTCTTATTTTAAGCAGGATATGTATGAGGAGGCATTGCAGGATTATATCAAGATGCTTGATTATAAAATCGATAATGGATATGACCTGGATAATATTGAAAATAAAATTGAGAATAAGCGTATAGAGGATACCTATAGGGTAATCAGTTTAAGCTTCTCGTATCTTGGTGGTGCCGAGTCAATTGTAGAGTTTTTTGATAAACATGGACACCGCTTTTATGAGGCAAGTATATACAGTCATCTGGGTGAGTATTACTTAACGAAGCGGCGTTATGCTGATGCAGCACAATCTTATCAGGCCTATATTGAGCGCAACCCTGTATCCAAGGAATCACCTTATTTTAATATCCGAATTATTGAAATCTACAAAAAAGGTGGTTTTCCACGTTTGGTTGTTGATTCCAAGCGTGATTTTTCAAAAACGTATAGCCTGAATTCAAATTACTGGACGTTCTTTGACGTTAATGAAAATCCCACTGTCCTGGCATTTTTAAAATCCAATCTTATTGATCTGGCGAACCACTATCATGCGCTGTATCAGGATAAGCGCCTGCGAAAACAAAAAGAAGAAAATTATAAAGAAGCCATTTACTGGTATCGGGAATTTTTAGCCTCTTTCCCAGAGGAGAAGCAAGCACCAAAACTTAACAACCAGTTAGCTGGATTACTGCTTGAGAACAAAGATTATCTAGCTGCTGCAACCGAGTATGAACGGACTGCATACAATTACCCGATACATGAGGATTCATCCAGTGCTGGATATGCGGCGGTTTATACTTATCGTGAATACCTGAAAGTTGCTGATCAGTCGCAACGAAATATTATTAAACGTGAAATTATTCGCAGCTCACTCAAGTTTGCAGAATATTTTCCAACACATAAACACGCAGCAGTTGTGCTGGTTGCAGCAGTCGATGATCTGTATGCTCTGGAAGACTATGATCAGGCGATTAAATATGGCCGCCGGGTGATTACTGTTTATCCAAATGCAGACACAAAACTTTTACGCTCTGCCTGGATGGTGGTGGCGCATGCTTCATTTGATACTGCTAGCTATAAAGATGCGGAGAATGCATACACGGAAACCTTGCTTTTGACCGATAAAAAAGATAAGAGTTATAGTTCATTAACAGAAAATCTGGCGGCATCTGTTTACAAACAGGGTGAGCAGGCTAGAAAAATGGCTGATTATAAAACGGCTGCTGAGCACTTCTTACGTGTAGCAAAAGTTGCGCCGAATTCAAAAATTAGACCGACTGCTGAATACGATGCTGCGGCCACATTGATTTTGTTAAAGCAGTGGTCACAAGTTGCGATTGTGCTTGAAGGTTTTAGAAAGCACTATCCTGAGCATGAGTTGCAGGGTGACATAACTAAAAAGCTGGCCATAGTTTATAAAGAAGACGGTAAATATGTTAAAATCAGCAGCCGAGTTTGAGCGTATAGAAAAAGAAAATCCAAAAGATAATGCGTTAAGACGCGAAGCTTTAAACCAGGCTGCTGAACTGTATGTGAAAGCAGGTGAGAAAAACAAAGCACTGCTGGTTTACACGAAAATGGTAGATTACTTCCCTGTGCCGATTGAGGACGCCATCGAAGCCCGTCAGAAGATGGCCGATATTTATCTGGATCAGGGTGAGCGTAAACAATATATTTATCAGTTAAAGCAGATTGTTGCTGGCGATGCAGTGGCGGGTAATGGCAGGACAGACCGTACTAAGTTCCTTGCAGCAAATGCCGCACTGGTATTAGCGGAGCCGGACCTTGAAGCGTTTAAGAAAATTGCACTGGTTAAACCGTTCAAAAAGAACCTGAAGAAAAAGAAAAAACGCATGCGTAGTGCAATTGAAACTTATACAAAACTGGTTGATTACCAGATAGGTGATGTAACTGCGGCTGCAACATATTACATTGCTGAGATATATTTTGAATTTAATGTTGCATTGCTCGAATCAGAAAGGCCAACAAATTTAAATGCGGAAGAGCTGGAAGAATATGAACTGGTAATTGAAGATCAGGCGTATCCGTTTGAAGAAAAAGCGATCAGTGTGCATGAGAAAAACATGGAGTTACTTGATGTTGGTATCTATAACAAATGGATAGATAAAAGCATAACTAAATTATCAGTGTTATTGCCTGCGCGTTATGCAAAAACAGAAATGGAAAGTCATATCGTCTCGTTGATACAGCCTGAGAAAGCAAAAAAAGATGCGCCTGGAATAGCGATGCCTGCAACAGGTAAGCGCGGTGAAAATATTCCAGATTCTAAGGAATTAAATAGTAACAAACTGGATGCTAGCGGTAATGAAGAAGTTGTCGAAGAGCAAAATACTCCAGAGCAGCTAGTAACAGGTGGATAAGGCATGATGATTGGTGACTTTTACAGATATGAGGTGGCTGGTATGCAACACAGGATATTTATTTGCTTTTTAACTGTATTTTTATTCGCCTGTGCCGGTAGTGAAACTAAACAGGGCTCTGATGTTATTGAGGTCAAGAAGACAATGAGTCACGTTGATGTTGACTCTGATATTGAGCTTGATTTTAAAAATGCAATAGTATTAATGCAGCAGGGCAATAATGCACAGGCAGTTGTTGTTTTGAAATCGGTTATTGAGCGAGAACAACGACTACCTGCACCTTTTGTCAATATTGCCATTGCATATAACAAACTTGGTGATACAAAAGCGGCAGAAGAAAATCTTATCAAAGCATTAAAACTGGAAATAGGTCATCCGATTGCTAATAATGAATTAGGTTTACTTTATCGTAAAGCGGGTAAATTCAATGCGGCTCGCACTGCCTATCAAAATGCGATTAAAGAGCACCCTGACTATTTAGCTGCAAAAAGAAATCTTGGTGTTTTGTGTGATTTATATATTCATGATTTTGAATGTGCCCTGGAACAATTTGAAGATTACCTCGATTTGAAGCCTGATGACAAAACGGTGGCAATCTGGGTTGCTGATGTAAAACGTCGCCTGGGGGAATAGTGAGAATTTTAGAAACGAATTTTATTATTATCATTCGACTAAAAATATCACAGGTAATGAAATTATGATAATTAAAGCTATACTAAATATCGTTATGATTTGGATAATGGTATTAACAGTAGCCAATGCTGAAGAACAAAAGGTTGATACTGAAGTAAAAGAGTTATCGGGTATTTCCATTATCGGTAATAAGGAAGCACCAAAGTCTCTTTATATTGTGCCCTGGCAAAATTCTGAAGTTGGTGTGGCTACAAGTTTAAATTCAGGGTTGCTGGATGACAGTATGCGGCCCTTAGATAAAGAAGTGTTTTTACGTGAACTTGATTTTTATGAATTAAGTCATGGCATAAAATAATAATATTTTACAAACTTGATCGATAGATCATGATTATTTACCACGATTATTTAAAGTGAGGAGTACACGATGGGTGCCATCGAGAATATTGTAGGTTTCTTTCAAACAGGTGGTACATTTATGTACCCGATTTTAATCATCTTTGCTTTTGGTACTGCCATATGTATTGAGCGATATATTAAATTATCGGGCATTGGTAATGTCAATAAAAAGGTCTGGAATAAAGTGCATCCGCTACTTGACGAAGGTAACTTTGACGGGGCGCGTGAGTCCATAACGGAAGATAAATCAGCGATTGCCAATTTATTAAATATGGGGCTGGCACGACAGGGTTCGGTACGACGACGCGATGACATCGAAATCGCCATGGAAGAAAGCATGATGGAAATTATTCCTACGCTGGAAAAACGCACGCCATTCATTGCGCTGTTTGCAAACATCTGTACCCTGCTTGGTCTGCTCGGTACGATTATGGGCTTAATAGAAGCGTTTACCGCTGTTGCCAATGCTGACCCTGCCGAAAAAGCCGATATGCTGTCAGCCAGTATTTCGGTGGCGATGAATACCACAGCGTTTGGTTTAATGGCCGCTATTCCTCTATTAATTACCCATGCAATGATTTCTTCAAAAACGGTAGAAATTATCGATAGCCTTGAAATGGCATCAGTGAAAACATTGAACCTGATTGCTGATTTCGCTAAACGTCAGGCGGCACTGGCTGCAAAAAATGGCTAGAAGAGGCCACCATTACAAGCGGGCAAAAAAAGAGCCGCCTGAACTCAATATCACAACTTTTTTAAATCTGATGGTTGTGCTCGTGCCTTTCCTGCTGATAACGGCGGTGTTTTCCCGTATCACCATTCTTGAGTTAAGCCTGCCAACGGGGGCAGGTGCTAATGATAATCAAAAACAGCAGTTAATGATTGAAGTAATCGTTCGTCAGAAAGGCATTGAAATAGGCAATGGTAAACAGGTGCTTGCCAGATTTCCGTTGCTTAAAGAAGGTGATATAAAACTGTCTGTTGACGATGAAGGTGAAGTAGATACCAGCAAACTGTATGATCTGAAATTGCTGTCAGACTTTCTGGTAAAAATTAAAGGTAACTATCCGGATAAAACCGATGCTACAGTATTGATGGAAGCGGATATTGAATACCGTGTATTAATCAGAATAATGGATGCTGTGCGATCTACCTTTGTTCGCCAGTTGGGTGCAGAGGGTGAAGCTGACGTGTTACAACAGGTTGTTCTATTTCCTGATATTTCCATAGGTGACGCGCCATGAATCAAAACCGGCGCATCAAGCGCATGTCGCGTAACAGCAAGGGAGCGGGCGGCAGTGCAAGCCTTAACCTGGTTTCATTAATGGATGTATTTACCATTCTGGTTTTTTTTCTGCTGGTTAATTCTTCATCCAGTGATGTCATGGAGCCACCTAAAAATATCAAGTTACCGGACTCATCTGTAGAAGCAAAACCTCGGGAAACGGTTATTGTCATGATTACACCTGAACAAATACTGGTTCAGGGCGAGCCAGTTATCAGTACGCAGGAAGTGATAGACAGTAAAACAGCTATTATCGACGCAGTAAAACAACGCCTGCTTTTGCAGAAGAAAAAAGTCATAGGTATCAGTACAAAAACCGTGTCGCAAAGTAATGAGGTTACCGTGTTAGCGCATCGAACCGTGCCCTTTCATTTGATGAAAAAAGTGATGGCAAGTTGTACTAGTGCCGGTTACGGAAAGATCTCTATGGCCGTCATTCAGAAAGCAAAAAATAAAGGTTGATGTAGTCACGTGGCAGGCAATATTTCACAGCAACAGGAAGACATCAATCGTAATATTGATGACGCTTACAATCGCCTGGAAGAACTGGAAAGCGAAGAAGCAGATATTAACCAAGAATTAGAGCAGCTTAATACGCAGCGTGCTCATTTTACAATACTCAGTGAAGTAAGTGATCAGTTAGAAAAACTGGAAAAGCTGGGCGCAAGTGATTTATTCTGGGGTGAGAATTACGATCATGAAGCCATTTCTAAAGATCAGAAGCGTGTCCGCGATTTAGTTATTAATTATGACTCGCGTGTGGCTGAGTTGCGAGCCAGCCAGAATACGCGTGAAGATGCGGTTGAAAGTCTGAGCGCAAAAATTAATGTTTTAAATGAAGACACCCTGAATCTGCAGGCGCGTGAGGAACAGCTGCTGGATGAGTTTGTCATTGAACGTGAAATGGTTGAAATGCCATTCCGTCCAATGAACATGCCCTGGAATAAAGATGATAAGGACCAGAAACAGTTCAGAAAAGTATTACTGCTTGTTTTATTTTTCTCCGTGTTGCTTGGTATTCTGATTCCTATGTGGGACATCCCGATACCTGACCGTGTCGAAGTGGTCGCAATCCCTGAGCGGCTGGCGAAATTAATGGTGCCTAAAAAAGAGCCGCCACCGCCACCTAAAAAACAGGAAAAACCGGAAGAGAAAAAACCGGATAAAGAAGCCAAGAAAAAGGAAGACAAGCCGGTTCCTGAGAAAGCGAAAAAAGCACGTAAAAAAGCTGAACGCTCTGGTTTGATGGCCTTTAAAGATGATTTTGCAAACTTAATTGATGATACCCCTATTGCTAAACTGGGTTCAAAGGCAAAAATCAGTGGTAAGGGCAGTAAAGCGAAGAAAACAACACGTTCTTTAGTTACCGCCAGTGTAGGCGCCGCCAGTGGAGGCATTAATTCAGCGTCATTAAGCCGTAACGTCGGTGGCAGTGGTGAGAGTATGGGTGGCGTTGAGTTTTCACACGTTGAAAGCTCAATTGGCAGCGATTTCTTTGGTGAAGAACGCCCGCTTAGTGGTGGACCTGGCCCATCCCGTACCGATGAAGAAATTCAAATTGTATTTGATAAATACAAGTCGGCACTTTATCGCATATATAATCGTGAACTGCGTAAAAATCCAACACTGCAAGGAAAAATGGTTTTACGTTTAACTATCGAGCCTGATGGAAAAGTATCGGCATGTACCGTTGACTCCAGTGATATGAATTCAGCCTCGCTGGATAAGCAAATTGCTGCCAGGGTGAAAAAATTCAATTTTGGTGTTAAAGAAGATGTGCCGAGCATTACAATTCTTTACCCAATCGACTTCCTGCCAGCAACGTAAAATAATTTACTGGTTATTAACGTAGTTCTACTACCCCGCTTTTTCTAACGGGTGTAAAAAAAATTGTCCAAATACTAACAGTTTCACTGTTATATCTATCTTAATTACTATACTCAATGACATGTTTGTGTAAAACACCACAAGATGTCGTTGACCATTTTATTATCGTCAGCACACAAGCTATTCAAATGATACCAAATTAAATCAAATGTAACTCTATAAGTGTTAGATGGTATTAATTGGTATTAGCTGTTGATTGATGATAGGAAATTAATCGCTTGTTCTCGTCTGATTGCAAAAGTTATTTTTGCGGGCAGCGTTTTTCTGTGCTCGGTAGGAAATGCTTTTGCTGATGCCAGCCTGGATACAAGCAGTGCGTTTGCCGCTGCAGATTCAGCACGTGATATTCCGGCGATTGCTTCACCTTATATGGATAGCGGCGGTACCTGGAATGGTTTAGCTGAAGTTACCGATGGTACGGGTGACAGCTTTGGATTCACCATCGCTAATACTGCTCCAGGGCTGCCGCTGCCGATTGATGACACCGCGTTTGACCTGGCGGTCAGTATCGATGTTGCCAGTGGCTTTCGCCTGCCGATGCAACCGCTGCCGGTTTTTGTTACGTCAGCATGCCCAATCTTTGCAGTAACGGCTACTCAGCCTGGCGGTGTGGGGTCACCAATCTCGCTAAATATTCCTCTAAATACCAATATCCTGCCAGGTTGTTCTTATACCTTTACGCTAGGCCTGACGACCGACAATAATGCGCCTTTTGTTGCTGATGGTTTTTACGATGTTGATTTTAATGTTACATACTATGCCGATGACAACGACAGCAATACTGAAGTCGCGCTGCCACCACAGACTGAAACCGTTGAAGTTCGCACCGGTGAGATTGCAATATTAAAAACTGCTGTTACCCCGATAGCTGGTGATGGAGACCTGGTTGAGTTTACGGTTTCAATGTTAGGTGCAGGCAGTGGCGGTATTTTTGATGTTGAATTGACTGATGTCTTATCATCGGATTTAACTGGTCTGGTACTTGTTCCACCGGCTAGCCCGCCAGGTACACCGGGACCGGGTGCTAATCAATTTACCTTCGACTATATTGCTGAAGGTGAAATTGTAGATGTTACTATCCAGGCAACAGTGGCTGTTGACCCGGGTGCTGCGACCTGCCCGGTATTACAGAATGATGCTTCGGCAATTGAAAGAACGGGCAGTACCAGTACTTTTTTTGACACCATTCCGTTTAATTTGCAAAACCCGTTTATTGATTACACGCCGCCGGATATAAACGTACCATTTGGTGCTGCGGGAATTGACGTTACTATTCCGGTAACCAATACCGGTACCGGTGTGGCAAAAAATGTTTCTATTGCTGCAGCAAACATCACGGCGGGGTATATCATCGTGGTTGACGGTGGGTTATCACCTAACTGGTCGTATGCGGGTGGCGGTGTGTTTAATTATGCCGGTACGATTGCAGCCGGTGTTACTCAGAATATTGTATTTAATGTAAGTGCAAATACCTGTCCACCGCCAGCCAATGAAGACCTGGTATGGGTGCCGTCTTATCAGAATGCCTGTGGAACGGATTTCTTCCCGCCTATTCGTTTTTCTACGATTGCAGTGACTAACACACCTGATGTAAATGTAACAAAAACAAATTCAGCGGGTGCGTTGAATATCGGGCAGGCAGGAACATATACCATTGCAATGGGTGGAACCAATGTTGCTAATTTGCCGCTTGGCGCGCCGCCCAACCAGGATTTTATTGTTACCGATACATTACCGTTTGGTGTCAGGAATGCAGTGATTAATACTATTCCTGCAGGCACAGAAGTACTGGTCAATGCTGCACCTTATATTGCAGGAAATGTGATTCCCGAGCTTGCCGATATTGTCTGGCGTGGTGACAGGGCAGATTTGATACCACTTCCTTCTTTACAGATAGATTATGTTGCCGGTTCTTCATTAGGGTGCCCGGTCGGGCAGACCATTACTAATACAGCGACGGTCGATTATGCCCAGTGCGGTATTAATAATTCTGACAGTGCTGGTTTCATCTTAAGTGAAAGTCCTGCTGGCGGCGCAATAACAAATATAGTTGTGGGTGGCGACGGTAATTTTGAAGCCGGTGCGCCGGATACCGATGGTAATTTAACACGAAATGAACCGCGTGAAGGTGAAGTAATACCGTTTACCGTATCTTATAGTTTTCCTTTGTTGCCAGCACCATTTCCCGGTACCTGGTCGGGAACCAGCTTTACCGCGGACTTGAGAGATTCTGCAGCAACAGGTGTTCCATTAGTCCTTGTCAATAATGGTAATAATGTAAATTTACAAATTACACGCATTAGTGATGGTGCATCAATATGTAATCTGAATTTAAATCCTGCTGCAGATTTTACTGGTGGTGACGGTACCGGGCCTTTAGTCATATCTGATTTAGGCGCCATAACAGGATGTGTTTTACCCGCGAATATGGCCGACCATGACATGGTACTGACTTATTGGGCAACCTCACCGGAAGGTGGCCCCAGTATTGTCAATCCGGCCAATCCGGCTAATGATGATAATGTAGGCGGTTACCTGGAAAGTACCATACTTACCGTTAATAACGGACCAGCCAGTTGCCTGGGGCCACTTAATACCGATTTTATCCAGGCGATTAATGTCAATATCGAGCGTGCTACTTTAGACCTGACTGCAACAATCAATAATGGTAATCCAATCTCAGTATGTGAGGTTGTGCCTGCAAGGTTAAATATTACCGGGCCAGCGTTAGATACAACGTCAGATAATATACGTTTACTGTTTAATGATGCCAACTTTGAGTTCCTTGATGATGGCATTCCTTTACCTTTTGGTGCGGGTGATGAAAATGCAGATATAACTTATGGTGGTTCGATTGCAGCACTGGCAATGAGTGGTTTACGTGTTGCTAATGATGCGGGTAATGTTAATGGTATCGGCGACGATATTATTATGACGCCAGCATTAAATACCTCAACTGTTACGGCTGACGGCACGGTTAATTTTAATGTACGTTTACGTGATTCTGCATTGCCGCAAACCATGGCGGCGCAACTGGATTATGACAGTAACCATACTTCGCCGACTGGCGGTGCTACTGAAAATGATCGGGATTACAGAATCGCGGTTAATGGTTCACCCTTTGCTGTACTAAGCGGCGATTTAAAAATGGAGTTTTTCCCGCCGGCGATTATTCTGCTTGATTCAACCACCTACAATTTCCGGATTCAGATTGAGAATGTGGGCACAGGTACTGCAGTCAATGCTGTCTATCGCATGACTTTGCCGGCGGGTATGCGGTTTGATAGTGCGATACCTGCACAGACGACTGCAGGTACATTTGACTTTAGCGGTCAGACCATTGAATGGGACCTTGGTGATATGCCTGCGGGAAGTGTCATCGATATTGATATCAGTGCGAGTATTAACCAGACAACCTGTTTCCAGGGGCCGGGCGAAGAAATTGTTTCTGTCAATGAGTGGGGCTGTGGTATTCCCATCACCAATTCAGCGCCGCAACCACCACTGGTTCTGGCGCCAACTCAATTAAGGTTAAGGCACGATCCGAATAACAGTTTCTGTGAATTATGTAATGAAGGTGAAGTCCGTTTACTGGCCAGTAATACCGGTGGTGTTTTATTGACCAGTGTGAATGTGACCGAAAATTTAATGGCATCAGGTTTAACCTATGTTGCCGGTTCAACAACATACCGGGTTGATGGTGCTGCAGCCGTTCCTGCTGCGGTTGATCCGGTGCCGTTTGGTGCCAATGGTGAATTTGTTACCTGGACACCAGCAAATATTCCTGAGCTGGCAAATTTATACAGTGCCTTTAATACCGATGCAGGCACGCCGCAGGAAGTAGAAATTATTTTCCGCGTGCGCCGTAAAACCGAACTGCTGGGTATTAATGAAGAAGACCTGGTCAGTGCAATTCGTAATATTGAAGCAACAGCTACTTACGGGCTTTTCTGTGATCAGTTCTCGGCAACGCCCGTTGTTTTGAATGCTACCAGCAATATATTTGAGCTGCCTATCGAACAGCCGGTAACCGATGTCATAAAACAGGCGCGTAACATCGATGCCAGGCAGCCTGTTTCTCGCTATGCAGGTACGGTTTTTGGCGGAACCTCAGATGATATTATCTGGCGCGTTAATGTCACCAATAACAGTTCGCAAAGTCTGGCTGATTTAGAAGATCTACTGATTAACGATACCATCGGTGGTAACTTCAACATCTCGCAGATTTGTAACAATGAAACCAATGCGACGGCTGCTGCCAACGGTGCTGCTGCCGATGGTACAAACTGTATTGCTAATGCGGGTCTAAGTGCATCTCGAAATATAGCCGATCCATTTGGTAACCCCAGTAATGATGAATTCGGTGGTGCTTTTGTTGATATCACCCAGGGCGGTGAAACCTTCATTTATTTTGTCGGCACGATTGCGAACACCTGTACGAATCACACCAATACCACCGGTATCGAATATGGCTGTCAGGCGGATAGTCCACCGCAGGGCGGTATTACCACACCGGCAACCAATGGTGGTGTACTGCCAACCTTTAGTGTCGGTGATACGGCAGAGTTAAGTACCGCGGTCAATCCTGCTGGCGTTAATATCAGCCAATCGATTACTGGCAGTAATTCAGTGCAGGATCTGGGCAGCAAGGGTATCTTAACGATCACTATCAATAACCGGTCGGGTGGTACGGTCAGAAACATTACTTTCAATGATACTCTGCCCGCCGGTTATACGCTGGACAAGTCCCTGATGGATGCCACGGTAATGCCAGCCTTCGCCGCATATGATGGCATGATCGACACCATCACTCTGACCAATGATGCCGCGCTGCCGGAAAATAATACCATCCCTGCGTTTTCGTTAACCAGCACGCCTGTTCCTGGACTTGGTGTAAATCAGGATAATGTATTACGCCACGGTGATGTATTAATCATTACTCTGGGTCTTATCCGAAATGCCGATTTTGATATCGTCGCCGATCCTGTAGTCCGTACAGAAAATTCTGGCGATGGTACTGACCCGACTTATAACCTGACAGAAAGCAACGTGTTGCGCGTTATTTTCGAAAACACCTGTAATGTTGCTTTTCCACAGGTCACGGATACAGACAACAGTGTTGCTGTTAATCCGGAAGATCTGGATATCGATATTGATACGATTCCTACGAGTTCAGATTTAATATTTATTATCAGTGACCCGGTTCCACTAGATCTTATCGTATCACTGACCAATAACGGTGGTCATGATGCATCAGATTATTTTGCCTTAGTCGCTGTTGGTGATGGTTTGCAACTGTCTTCTGGTATACCTTCAGGTTGTGGGGTAACTGCGCTGCCAAGAGAAGTTTGGCCACCGGCAATTCCAGCCTCTTCTGTGTTGTATCAATGTTCAACGAGAGATCCGTTAGGGCCCGGTGAGACAGATACCTTTACCTTTAGTGTGTTAGCGAATGTCGGTGGTACAGATTTAACCTTCCGTGCGGATGTCGTCGGTGAGATAACACAGGCTGACATTGCTAGTACGCCATTAACTTTCCCAGCGCCGGATACCGGTGTGGTAAACAATGTCGCGAATAATTACTCTATTGACTCTATTCGTGCGCGTTTGATTGGTTTTGGTTTATCAAAAGTATTACAGGGGCCATGTTCTGAAAATAACCTGGTTCCTACCGATGTGCAGATCGGTGAGGACTGTACTTATCGTATGCAGGCTAGCTGGTTTGGTTTTGCAACGCCGGGTTTTGACAGCATACAGGTACAGAATGTCACGCTGACAGATATCGTGCCTGCGGGCCAGGGTTTCATCTCTCAGGACAGCGTTGCAAGTTCTGTCAGTAATGTCGTATCGACGCCAGCGGCTCCTGCGGCATTGGCTACCGGAAATATCGACTGGACCTTTGATCCGATATCTACCGATGAGACCTTTTCTGTCGCACTGGTGACGCGATCATTAAATGATCCGTTGAATCTGTCCACCGGTGGACCAAATATTCAGGATGCTGTCCGTACCGATACTCTGGACGCAACATTTGATGTGTCGTTCGAGGTTGCTCCGGGTGTTTTCATCGTCGATAGTTTTGATTCGAGCACGCTAGGTTTCCCGCGTCTGGTCGACCGTCAGGCAAATATCACGATAACAGAGCCTAATCTGATCGTCACCAAGACCGTGTGTAACGAGACCAATAGTGGCGGTGCTGGCCCGACGTGTGGATCTTTTGCTACATCATTGACTGATGGTGATACCAATGATGACTATGTATACCGTATCCGTATCCTCAATGAAGCATCCGGGGCTATCTCACCGAGGGCGCCGGCATTCAATGTCGAGGTCGTCGATCTGCTCAATGACCCCGACGGATTATTAACAGTCACAACGCTGGTCGGTATCGATATTGATAGTGACTCTGTGATCGACTCTCCACTGGTAGCGACCATTGTCGGTTCACCGCAGGAAGTCACGATCTCACATACCGGCAATGCCGATCTGGAGAGGATCGATCCCGGTGAGACCATCGATCTGTATTACCGTGTCGATGTCGCTGATTCAGTATCGCCCGGACAGATACTGAGCAATTCAGCCGTAACAAGTTATGACACGCTCGCCGGCGCCTCCGGTAGTCAAATCCCGCCAGAGTGCGACAGCAACACCAGGTGGTGCACGTCAATATGTTGATACACCGAAAGTAGCCACTATTGAAATTACCAGTCTGACAGCACCGGTAGATTCTAAAGGTGTGATTGCCTTGTCGCATACTGCGTTGGTGGGCGCTCCGATAACTTATCCGGCCTCTTTTGTCGGCCCGCAAGATGTCGTAATCGGTGAAGAGGTAGAATTCCAGTTCAAGGTCGTGATGCCGGTCGCTAATTTAAATAACTTTGTTATTCGAGATGAATTACCCGCAGGAATAGATTGTATAGAAGCGCCGGACATTGATTTAAGTTCCGGTATTTATGCAAGTGCAGGTTTTTCACCGGGTAAAACAGTTGTTGCGACTTGTACGGATAGTTTAGTTGAATGGAACTTTGGTAATGAGCAACTAACCAACGGTCCAACATTTACTTTCACTGCAAGCTTTATTGCGCGTGTCGAAAATAGTTCAGCTACCAATGATGTTGCGCCTATTAATGCATTAAATCCGCTAACCATCGTTAATGGTGGCGCCAGTACTAATGCAACCTTGTCATACATCGACGCTGGTGGCACTACGGTTAATATACCATTAGGACCGGCAACTCTAAATGTCACAGAGCCATTTATCGTTTTAGATAAAACCTTTACTGTAACCGAAGCAGATGCCAGAGATGTTTTGACGGTAACGGTGACTGCAACGAATAATGGTGAAGCACCGGCTTACAATCTACGGATACGGGATGACCTGGCCGCGCTTGGTAACTTGACCTATCTTGGATTTCCTGGCGGTGCAGATCCACCAGATGGTATTGTTGTTGGTGCTAACCAGCCGATCTTCAGCTGGAATACTCCGGTCGCTGCCGGCGGATCAAAGAGTTTTACTTTTCAAGTGACCGTAGGTGATACCGTACAGCCTTTAGAGTTGCTGGATAACACGATAACGGCCGACTGGACATCTCTGCCAGATAATACGATTGCATTAAATGCTGGTGGAACGATCGGTGCCGATGGTGCTGCCGATGGTATGCGAGTGGGGGATATGCTAAACCCGGGTGGCGATGCTACGAATGATTTTGAAGCGACATTTTTCGATGACGCTACCAGCGTTCCAGCGGTAACTATTGATAAAACGGATCTGACTCCGGGTGTTATACCAGCTATTGGCGCGCGCAAAAACTTCCAGGTAGTGTTAACAATTCCGGAAGGCAATACCAATGATCTGAAGATTACCGACAACCTTATCTTTGCACCGGGCAACAGTTTTGCGCTGGAAAATAATCCCGGCTTTGATATTACCTATAACTTCGTCGATATAGTCAGCATCAATGGCCTGGCAGTAAATGAATCATCATTCAACGCTGCTGAGCCGGCTGACAATACTATTAACTCGGCAGTCTGGGATATCGGAGATATCATTACTGAAAAAGAAAACGATCCGACTAATAACAGCTTTAGTCCACGTATCATCATTAATTATTTCGCGCGTATAGACAATGACGCCAGCATTGTTGCCGGTGACAATATGCAGAATGAGGCGACGCTAGAATACATCGATGGTGAAACAGGCGTTACTGTTGTTTCTCCTGATACGTCTTCTGCACCGGCAATTACGGTTTTAGAGCCCTCGCTGACTGCAACGAAAGTCTTCACCAATCAAACACCTGGTAAGCTGCCCGGCGATCTGCCTGACGGCGGCGATAACATCGAATATGTTATTACCATTAGTAATGACGCAGCCAGCAGCACTGCATTTGACGTTAACATCGTTGATACCTTGCCGCCTGAACTATCACTGGATGCCGCCTTTACACCTACAGTAACTATCGGCGCTGGTGCACCCATTTAATGTGATACCCGATAACGTACCCGCAGGGACATTAACCTGGGGACAGGGCCAGACTGTTCCTGATGGTCGACTGGATATTCCTCCCGGCCAGGATCTGGTTTTAACCTATCGTGTGGTACTGCAGGATATCGTCGAACCTAATCTTTCGATTGATAACAGCGTACAGATCGACTGGACATCATTAGATGGTGTCGTTGCTGGCGAGCGTTTTGGTGACAACTGTCCTGTCGGCAATTTACCGAATAATTATTGTTTCGGTCCGGTAGTTGCCACACTGGATGTGATCGATGCTAACGCGGTCAGTAAAGTGATTACTGCCGATACCTACGTCTCGCCGCCACTCATCCTGGTACGAGGTGCGTGTTGGTGATACCGTTACTTTCCAGATTACGGATCAATATCCAGGAAGGCCTCACCCGACAGATCGAGCTGAAGGATGCCATGCCGCCGGGCATGACCTTTGTTGATGTGGTCAGTGTCAACGGTGATACCACTGCTCTTACGATATGATCCGACCAGGCGGATCGAACTTTTCATATGCGACGATACCAGCGGCGAATCTGCCGCACCGCGCCAGCGCGGTACGACGACCTTTACCTTAGGTGACATTACCAACACACCTGACGGTGATCCGCTCAACGATATTTTTGTTATCGAATATCAGTGCACGGGTAACTGAAGACTTTGTACCGCCAATTCCGCACGTTGTCAGCACGCCGCTGAATAATACGGTTACACTGGATTATATAGATGCGGCCGGTATACCACCGGCGGCTGATCCGCGCCTAACTTCAACTGCAACAACAACGGTACTGCAGCCGGTAATTAATACCTTGACCAAGCTTGATCGAAGAGGGGTACCATTTGTTACTGGTGTTACCGTTGACCCGTCATCGGATGTTATGCAATTCCAGCTGCAGGCCTGTAATGCAGCTGGCGGTGCGCCTGCCTATAGCCTGCAAATTACCGATGACCTGCCGGTACAGATTAACGAAGCAACAATAACCGGGCCGGTCAATGGTCTGGGTAATCCCGATGTCATTATTAACGGTGGCTGCTGTTGGCGGTGTAAATTATGGTTATGCTTATACCACACCAGGTGTCGCGGTGGCAATATGCTGTTTGTTTTCACCACGCCACTAAATTCAGGTCAATGTATTGATATTAATTTTGATGTGGCATTTTATGATGACTTTGCCGTCAACATGGTCTGGAACAACAGTGTCAATGTAGACGAATACTGGTCATTACCTTTGGCAAGTGGCCAGTTGTATCCTGCCGTAGGTCCGGCCTCTTTCGAAATGAATAACGGAATCGGCATCGAATCGCCGCTGAAAGTATTACAGGCACCGGTAACTGCAGAAGCAACAATTGGTGAAGAAGTCATTTATCGTATCACTGTGCCGGGTAACCCGATGCTGGGTGCCCTGCACAACGTCGTTGTTGCCGATACGCTGCACCCAAGTTTGACTTTTGTTAGTGCAACCGCAACCGATTTAGGCGGTAATAATGTTCCCCTTATTGATTCAGTACTGCCTGGTAATATTCTAAATCTGCAAACTGACCTGATTCCAGCTGGAGAACAGGCCTTTATCGAGGTGCGTACGCGCGTTGATAATGTTGCTGCTGCAACTGCCGGCACCTCTTTTGATAACACAGCTTCTTATACTTTCGCGTTGCTTGCCGGCGGCGCATCAATTACGCCTGGCGGTTTGCCTGCGACTACGCTAACCCCGTTAACGATTGTTGAACCACTGGTTACATTAAATAAAACCGTTACCAATTTAACCAAGCTGGGTGCACCGATTGTTGCACCGGATGCCGGCGATATATTGCAATTCACCCTGACATTAAATGCAGCTGGCCTTGGTGCTGGCGATATTTACTCTGATGCTTTTGATATTTCGATCGACGACAGTTTAAGTCTGGGCATGGCATTAACCGGCGCACCTGTCGTTTCCAGTGGCACCATCTTGGCGCCTGTCATCAACCCGGGCGGCGATGGTATCACTGTGCCGCAGACACTGAGCTGGTCACTGGCTAATCTCAATGCCGATATTGATGTAGTCGAAGGTCCTGTTCCGGTTTTGGTTACCTACCAGGCAGTGGTACTGAATGAGGCACTGGCGCAACAGTCGTTGACCAATTCAGCGGTAGTTCAGTGGACCAGTCTTGAATGGTGATGATGCGAATGAACGTAATGGTTCAGATGTGCCCGGGCCTGGGGTTAATGACTATTTCACCGCGCCGGCAACAACAGATACCCTGACGTCGGACAATAACACGGTTGTTAAAACCCGATTAAGCGATACCTTTAATCCGGCAGATAACATTGTTCGTATCGGTGATGTCATTGATTACGAGTTACGCCTGACTATCCAGGAAGGTACCAGTCCGGCAAATGTCGTTGTTGATACCTTGCCGAAAGGCTTGATGTTCAAAGAGGTTGTCAGCATCAATGGCGACACTACGGCTTCTTATGACCAGGTTGCACCGTTTACGCATAACCCGATTTTAGCGACTGATATCGTGGTTCTGGGTGACCCTGCGCTTACAGCTACAACAGTCAGCTGGAATATTGGCGATGTTGTCAATGTCGCTGATAACAATCGCTGCCAATGATGAGTTCGTTATTGTTTACCGTGCGCAGGTTTTAAATGACGATGTTTTCCTGCAAGTTAACCCACACCACCTTTAATAAACTCTGCAAATTTTGATTACATCACGGCTGCTGGGCCCGGCGGTAACAGAAACAGATACAGAAACCATAGATTTACGTCAGCCGATTCTGACAGTAACAAAAACTGCAGTGCCTTCTGGTGGCGTTACGGTTGACGATCCCACTAATACGATTATCGAAGCCGATGAAATCATCACTTATACCATCGACATCTTTAATGCCGGTACTGCGCCAGCTTATGACATGGTACTGAATGATGTTATTCCTGTTGGTTTAAGAAATGGCGGCCTTAACCATAACGGTTGATTCGGTCGCGTTGCAGTCAGGCGGTGCTTTGCCGATATTGAATCCGGTGTATACTGCAGCGACCGGTGTCGCGGTATGGGATTTTGATACCGGTGTCCGCGGATACATATACCATACCGGCACTCGATACCTTACGTATTGTTTACCGTGTACAGGCTGACCCGGGTCTTGGTGCGGGTCTGACCATGGATCAATACCGCTACCGTATCACTCTATTATTCCTTTGATGATGACGCTGTACCAGCTGGTTGGTGGCGCTACCGGTGTGCGTGAAATATACGGCCCGACAACTACCGCAGTTGTTACCTTAACAACGACTAATCCAAATCCACCGTTACAAATTAGTCCTGCATTAACGGCAACTATCGGTGAGCCATTTACTTACCGTATAAGAATTCCAGATGTAGCAATGGCAACGGCGTTACATGATGTGCGCATACTGGAAGATTTATCGTTATCAACTACACCCGATACGGTGGATCTGAATTTTGTATCCGCAGTGCGAGGGTCTGGTAGTCAGCCATGGGACGTTACCAATGTGGGTAACCTCGTTGCTGTTGAACTGCAAGATTTAGCCGCAGGTGTTGGTATCGAAGTACCGCCATTGGAAACCATCGAAGTCGAGATGACTGTGGTGTTGCGTGACCAGCCCGTAAATATTGCCGGAGATGTGTTTGATAATACGGTGAGTTATACCTTTAACGGTGTTGATGGATGTTGCGACTGTTGCTGTTGGTGGTAGCAGTACCTCGGCGCCGATTACCGTTCTCGAACCACTGGACATGGTTGTCACCATGGGCCCTGTGGTGCAACCTGCTACTAACCAGATAACCTTTGGCACAGCAACAACATTTACTATTGATGTTGAAAACAGTACTGCCACCAATGCCAACGCCAGTGATGCATATGATCTGACGATTACCAATGTCTTGCCGGACCAGGTTGATGTTGGCATGTGTGATACACCACCAGCAAACTTCACTGCGGAGATTAGGGATACGGCTGGTACTACCGTCCGTAGCTTGATCGAAAATACCGATTATGTGACCAGCTTTAGCGGCGTACCTTCATGTACGCTGACCATAACCATGCAGTCAGTTGCTGCACGCATCGAACCGAATAATCATCTGTTTGTTACCTATGATGCTTTGCTTGATGTTGATGGCGTGGATGCCACATTGGCTAATAATATTGCAGCGGCAACACAATGGTTCAGTGCGGATACCCCAGCCGGTGTCGCTGTGGATGAGATCAGGGAATACAACGGTTTATTGAGTAATGGCACACCGGGCACTGCTGATGAACAGGATGTGGTTACGGTCGAAGTACTTGGTCCGGTTTTAGTTATTGAAAAAGAAGTCTTTAATGTGACCTCCCGTGCGGTGGCGGTACCGAATGTTGTGCTACAGGCAGAAGCGGGTGATCGTTTACGTTATACCATCACAGTAAGCAATATCGGCCGCGCTGCAATCAATGATTTTAGTGTAACGGATGAACCTGAGCGTTTGACCTCGCCACCGGGATTGTTCCTGCCCGGATCAATGAGCAATATTATTTTACCTGTTGGTTTGCCAAATGGTGTAGCAACTGATTTCAGTAATGTGAATGATGGTGCCAACGCTGCCGGCATACTGGATATCCGGACATTATCACTTGATGCTGGTGGTGGCGGTGTTGATAGCCTGGTAATAAGTTTTGAAATGGTGATACAGCCAGTGATTGAAAATGGTCTGCTGATTATGAATCAGGCCGAGTTGATATCGCCAAACTTTACCAATATACCCAGTGATGATCCCAACTTCCCGGGAGTGATCGATCCGACGCAAACATTAATCGGTTCAGCACCGGTATTTGTTACCAGGAAAACCTCAGTGGACCTCACTGGTAATACCAGTGTGCTGGCAGCCGGTGATACTTTGCGTTATACCTTGCGCGCGCAGAATGTTGGTGCGGAAAATTCAATCAATACGGTGTTACGTGACCAGATACCGGCAAATACCAGCTATATCGCCAACAGTACAACACTTAATGGTGTAGCAGTGCCAGATCCTGGGGCAGCTGTATCACCGCTTGAATCAGGTTTAACCATCAACGCACCGGAAAATACCACGGCCGGATTTATGCGTGCTGACTCAGTCGGTACCAGCAATATTGCCACCATAACATTTGATGTTGTGGTTGCCGGCAACGTGATTAATGGTACCGCGATATCCAACCAGAGTTTTGTGCAGGGAACTGGTCTTAGCGGCGTGCCTTATCCAGACCAGCCTTCGGATGATCCGGGCACCGATCTGATTAATGATCCAACGGTTGATGTTGTCGGTAATTTACCGATACTAAGAATTCAGAAAACGGCCACTTTTGCTCCCGGTGGTGACCTCAATGATGATGACGTTGTCGATAACGGCGAGCAGTTACGTTATACCTTTAACATTTCCAATACCGGTAGCAAACCGGCAACCAATGTTCTGCTGACTGACGCTGTACCGGTCAACAGTAGTTACAATGCAAACTCAGTCGTTGTTAATACGGTATCGTTGCCGGATACCCTGCCTGGTATATCGCCACTGATTGCCGGCATCAATGTAAGCTCAACGCCATCACCAGCCTTCCCGCAGGTCGGTGTGATCGAGCCGGGACAATCAGCCACTGTTACTTTTGAGGTTACCGTTAGCGGTGCCTCGCTGCAATTAATTACCAACCAGGCAACACTTGATTCCAATGAGCTGCCACAGAAACTTTCAGATGTAGATGGTAACGACGGTAATGGTGATCAGCCAACCGTGGTGGTTATCGGCAATAAACAGCAATTAAGTATCAGCAAAGAAGTCAGTGTGGTCGGTGGCGGTGTGGCCACTGCCGGCGGCCAGCTCGAATATATTATCACTGCCAGAAATATCGGCAGTGAGCCGGTCACTGATATCATCATTAGCGATGACCTGGCGGCGCAGTTAACACTGGTCAGCGGCTCGGCCACGATGAATGGTTCTGCTGTCGGTATCACCGTGTCGGGCGCAAATATTACCGCCGATTATGCGACCAGCTATGGCGACCTCGAGAGCGGTGAATTTATTACCTTGCGATTCCTTGCGACTATCGATGCCGCTCAGGTCCTTGCTACAACCATCAGTAATACAGCACGCGTTGACTGGAACGCAGGCACGCAAAATGCAACCGATAGTTCGAGTCTCGATGTCGGTGCCGCACCGGGTGTGGCCAGTGTAAATGGTGTTCTATGGTGGGACGCTAACTTTAACGATGTTCTCGATACTGGCGAAATTAATTTACCTGACTGGAACATCGATATTTATTTGCAGGGTCAGCTGCTCGATACGGTAGTCAGTGATCAGAACGGTGTGTTCCAGGCCAATGGCCTGGTAGCAAGCACGGCCAGTGGTGCGGAGTATGAGTTGCGTTATCGTGCACCGGGTGCAGGTGCGACAACTGCTTCGCTAGGTGTAGCCAGTTCGGCCTTTACCAATACACAGCAGCGCATATCAGATATTGTTGTAGCTGCTGGCAGTTTCAATGAGGCGTTCAACCTGCCGATTGATCCTAATGGTATTGTTTATGATTCCGTATTAAGAATACCG
Source organism: uncultured Gammaproteobacteria bacterium (assembly GCA_963759005.1). Classification (GTDB taxonomy): domain Bacteria; phylum Pseudomonadota; class Gammaproteobacteria; order SZUA-229; family SZUA-229. The sequence goes on along the minus strand of CAVWXQ010000035.1, from coordinate 10,522 downwards.
GTTGCTGGTGCAACATTAACCATGATCAACCAGACGCGCAGTAACCAGCCGGTTCCTGCAAGCTGTTTTGATGACCCTAACCATGCAAATCAAACAACGCTCACGCAGGGATTCTACAAATTTGATTTGAATTTTAGTAACTCATCACTATGTCAACGGGGTGATGAATATGAAATCCGGATTCAACCACCCGCTGATGGTTATGTCGGCACCACCTCGGTCATTATTCCACCACTTCAACCGGTAACAGGTAATGCGCAGGATGTACCGAACTGTCCGGGTAACACGGTGGCGGACCAGATGCTGGCAACCACGCAGCACTGTGAAAACAGTGTCAACTATATTCAGCCTCCAACTTCGGTCGCACCGCGTTCTACAGGTACAAATTATTATCTGAAATTCCTGTTTAATAATGATCCGGTAACCGACCAGATATTCAATAATCATATTCCGGTAGATCCGAAACTGGATGCAGCGATTGCGATTTCTAAAGTTGCCGGTTTGCTCAACGTAACAAGAAGTCAGCTGGTGCCTTATACCATCACCCTGACCAACACAATCGGCGCGCCACTGCAGGATTTAAATGTGATCGATGATTTCCCCGCCGGCTTTAAATATGTCGCGGGCTCATCACGCATTGACGGTGTCGCAGTCGAGCCGACTGTAAATGATCTGCAGATAGTATGGCAGAACCTGTCGGTCAATACTAATGACTCTGTTGTTATAAAAATGTTACTGCTCGTTGGTTCTGGTGTTGGCGAAGGTGAGTATGTTAATACCGCGCGTGTGATTAATTCACTAACCGGTGAAGCGGCATCCGGTGTGGCCAGTGCCACGGTCAGGGTAATTCCTGATCCAACTTTTGACTGTACCGATATTATCGGTAAGGTGTTTGATGATAAAAACCTGAATGCATACCAGGACAAAGGTGAAACAGGCATTCCAGGCGTGCAGGTGTCGACCGCCAGAGGTTTGCGTGTAACGACTGATGCGCATGGCCGATTCCATATTACCTGTGCCATCGTTGCAAACGAAGTACGCGGCTCCAACTTCATCATGAAACTGGATGATCGAACGCTGCCATCCGGTTATCGTGTTACCACTGAAAACCCACGGGTACAACGCGCTACCCGCGGTAAGATGCTGAAATTTAATTTCGGTACTGCAATTCATCGTGTAGTGCGTCTGGATCTGGCTGATGGAGTGTTCGAGAAAGGTTCAACCGTGTTACGTCCACAGTGGGAATCCCGTATTGAACTACTGATTACAGAGTTACAGAAAGAAGGCTCTATTCTGCGACTGTCTTATCTGGGTGAGAATGAATCAGAAGATGAAGTAGAAAATCGACTAGATGCCATCGAAGAACTGGTCAGTGATCGTTGGCAAGAGCTGGATTGTTGTTACAAACTGACCATCGAAAAGGAAGTGTTCTGGCGCAAGGGTAGTCCTTCAGACCGGAAGAAGTTTGAATGATGAACTCTTTGCGTACAAGCCAGTACACCTCTCGTTCCCACGCTCCCGCGTGGCAACCAGAAAACTTAAAACAGTTGATCAAGGCGATTAATCTTTTACTGGTTGTATTGTTACTGTGCGTGGGCAAAGCAGTTTATGCAGAAGAATGGTACAGCATTTCGGAAGAACCAGGCGGCAAAACTACACAGCCACCAAAACAATTAGAAAAATACCCATTAGGCCAAAATACAGAAAAACATTTTCCGCCTAATATGGAATTCACCTTATGGACACAGGATGAGACATTCTTCAAGCCTGAAGAAGAAGATAAAATCGAAGTTAAAAAAGTTTTAGAAAAAGAAACCGAAACGTTCAAACTGGAAAATGCAGTACCGCCGATTGGTTTCAAGTCGGGTAATGTGAATATTCCGGATAGTGCGGTTGAAAAGTTACGTGACGTACTCACAGAAATGAAAAACCGCAGTAATGTTCGAATACATTTCATCGGTCACAGTGATACTGACAAACTGGGTCCTGAATTAAGGGATATATATATAAATAATGTCGGACTCTCAAAATACCGTGCGCAGGAGACGGCAGAATATTTCCAACGTGAGCTGGACCTACCGCCCGATGCCGTTTCGTTTGATGGCGCCGGTGAAACACAGCCTATTGCCAGTAACAATACAGCTGCTGGTAAAGCGAAAAACCGCCGCGTGGAAGTACAGGTATGGTATGACGAGATTACTGAAAATGTGGTCGAAAAAGAATTTGTTATACCGGCGAAAAAACTCAACCGCCTTAAGGTCTGTCGAAAAGAAACCGTCTGTAAACTAAGTTATAAAGAAGGTAATGCACGGCGTGCACGATTACAGCACCTGGTTAAACCGTTACGCATAGAAGCAGGACAGGCAGGCGTGCCGGACGAATTTATCAGGCAGATTCGTGAGACACTGCAAAACTTAAGTAACAAACAAAATGTCGTTATCCGTTTTGTCGGGCATACCGATAACCTGCCACTGGATAATGCTGAAAAACGGATCTATGGTGACCATATTAATTTATCCAGGGCGCGCGGCTCGTTACGTGATGCTTGAGGTTCAGGATGAATTATTGCTACCTAATTCGGCGGTAAGCAGCAGTGGTAAAGGTCTTAAATATCCGGTGGCTTCCAATGGCACTGAAAAAGGTCGTTCCTTTAATCGTCGTGTCGAAGTTGAGTTCTGGTACGACGATCCATTTGAGCAATATTCGGAAGACCCGCAGGTTTGTCCTGAATCGGCTGCTTCTGAGACGGTTTCCATAACCTATGATCCACCAACCGGTCCGATCAAAGCAATTCGGTTTGAAAACGGTCAGCCGATTATTCCAGAAGGGTATACCGAACGCTTGGCAAGCACCCTGAGTAATGTTAAAGACAAAGCCGGCGCACGCCTGAGCTTCATCGGTTACACCAATAACGAACGCATGGATCGCCGTGCCGCTATGGTCTACGGAGATGATATAGGTTTATCAACTTCACGTGCACGCCGTGCCATGGAAATGGTGAAACAGGAAATGGGCCTGAGTGATAAGCAGGTCGAATATGAAGGTCATGGTTATGTGCATTCGGATGACGTAGTTAGTACTGGTTTTATTCAGTTCGACAGTTCACGTGTTGAGGTAAAGGTTTTATATGATCAGCTGGCTTTGCTTGATGATCAGGATAATCTGGAAATCGAACGTATAAACCGGGAAGCAGAAAAGCATAATCCTTATGCCTTAAACCTTATGCGCATTACCGTTGATGGTGAGCCGCTGTATGATCCGTATAAACATCCTGAAGATGTTCAGCGTTGTACTGATGTAGCGTTAGACGCAGCTGATATTCAGTTCACCTTTAATAATTTACAGAAAAAACCACGATTAAATATTACTGCCTGGCCGAATACGATTCGCTCTCAGGATATTACGGAAACCGAAGTTGAAGAAAACAAAGTGCATTTTAAAATGTACAGCAACTATCGGAATTTCATCAAACGTGCAGAAGTTCGTTTGTTTGCTATAAAACAATCAACGCAATCAGAACCACTGGCAATTATTCCACTGGATGAAAATGATATCGCTTCATGGCATGCAGACTTTGAAAACCTTGGTGCAGCGACTAAACGCCTGGTATACATACTGCGTGTTTATGATGATGAAGGTGATTACGATGAAACCATTGCCTTGCCTTTATGGGTGGTTAATGAGCTGGATGAAAACGCAGATGACAGTACAAAAATTGCTGTAGATGAAAACAGTGAAAGAGATATTCAGCTGCTGGGTGGTTACGGTGAAAACCATCTCTATGTCCAGCACATTGATATTAAAGGTGGTACGGTAACTATAAACGGTGACAAGATTCCGCAGGGCCACAATGTCTGGCTGGCAGGTAAACAGGTGCCGGTCAATGATAAAGGTGAGTTTGTCAGCGAAGAACTGTTCCCGCGTGGTATGCACACCATTGAGGTTGCCGTACTGGATGAAGAAGGTAACGGCGAATTATTCCTGCGTGATATGGAATTCTCAAGAAATGACTGGTTCTATGTTGCGATGGGCGATGTTACCGTCGCAAAAGATAGAACTACCGGTCCGGCAAAACTGGTTACCCAGGATGAAGATGAATTTAATAACGATATAAATATAATCGGTCGTTTTGCTTATTATACAGAAGGCACTTTTGGTGATGACTGGATGTTAACCAGTAGCGCCGATACGCAGGAAGGCCCGATTGACGAAATATTCAGTAACTTTCTGGAGAAAAACCCGCGTGCCTTATTAAGACGTCTGGATCCAGATCTGTTTTATCCTACCTTTGCAGATGACTCGACACTGGAAGAGCGTAGCGCCAACATCGGGTAAATTATATCTGCGATTGCAACGGCATAATAATTACGGAATTTTAGGTAACTTTACTATCGGTTATCTTGATACCACGCTGTCACAGATAGACCGTGGTCTGTATGGTGTTACCGGACATTATGAAACAGAAAAATATACATCTTTTGGTGAAGCAGAAATTTTTAATTGATGGTTTTGCTGCAGAGCCGGGCACCGTCGCCGGTCGTGATGAATATAGAGGTACTGGTGGTTCACTTTATTTCTTGCGTCATACAGGATGTTCTTGATTGGTTCTGACCGTGTACGTATTGAGGTTCGTGATAAAGATTCCGGATGTTGTGATCGGCGTGAAAAATCTGGTTCCGGTCATCGATTATGACTTTGATTACCTACAGGGCCGTATTTTATTAAGTCAGCCATTAGCCATCTACTGCAGATGATGGACTCCTGGTCTCTGATACATCATTAAGCGGTAACCCGGTTTACCTGGTCTCACGTTATGAATATTCACCCGGGTTTGAAGAGATAGACACCCTGGCGGTTGGTGGACGCACACACTACTGGTTCAATGATCAACGTCAAGCTGGGTGTAACCCTAAGTTCACAGCAGGAAGCACAGAATGAAAGTCAAGTTAAATGGTATCGATTTAACCTTGCGTAAAAGTGCCGGAACCTGGGTGCGTATGGAGATGCCAGCAGTGAAGGTGCAGGGTGCAGGCGCATTAAATTCGAATGATGGCGGTTTCAGTTTCGATCAGCTGGATGCCGAGTTAGATCCAGATGCTAAAAGTAATGCTTATCGGATCGAGGGTAGCGCATTAATTGATGAAGTGATTTCAGGTGGTAAAGGTACTGCGACCTATTACGCGCAGCAACGGGATGCCGGTTTTTCCGCCCCGGGTCAGTTAACCGCAAAAGAAATATTACAATATGGTGGTCGTTACAATACAGCATTAAACAAACGTACCGATCTGGATGTAAAACTTGATGTGCGCGATCAGAATGATGGTTTAAAAACGGAAGCACTGGATGTGTCCAGCTTCCTACCAGGCGACCGAACGCTGGCGTCTTAAGTGGTGGCGGTCGTGCAGATACCCGCACCGATAATTCGTTAATTTCGCGGCCACACAGAAACAGGGTGACCGTTTAGACCTTGCCGCTGAAGCACATTATGATTCAAAAGCTAACTGGACAAGCTTACGGTTTTCTGCAGGGTACCGCAGCAACAAGCGGTAACCGTGAAGAAAATAACCGGGTCGGTGGCGGTGGTAGTGTTCGTCCGACAAATCGTTTAACTCTGGATGGTGAATTGTCTTTTGGTAATCAGGGTACCGGCGCAAAAGGCGGTCTGGATTACCTGGTCTCTGATCGGACCAATGTTTATAGTGCCTATACATTTGAAAATGCACGTTCTGATAATGGCGTAAGTGCACGTCGTGGTAACTGGAACAACGGCATACGTTCACGTTATACCGATACCACCAGTGTTTATGCTGAAGAGCGTTATACACACGGTGATGTACCAACCGGACTGACTCATGCTTTTGGCGTTGACTACACACCGGATGAACGCTGGAATTTTGGTGGTAATCTTGAAATGGGTGTGCTGGAGGACAAGAGAACAGGTGCCGGAACAGAGCGCAAAGCGCTCGGTTTAAATGCAGGTTATAACTTTGGCGCGGTGGTCTATTCCGCTGCACTCGAGTATCGTCTCGATAGTACTGAAAGCCCGGATACTACGGTATCTGATCGAACTACCTGGTTAATGAAAAATAATCTGACATACCAGGTTGATTCAGACTGGCGTTTTCTTGGCAAAGCAAACTTCTCTAAGAGTACCAGTACACTAGGTGATCTGTTTAGCGGCAACTTTACTGAAATTGTTATGGGTTATGGTTATCGTCCGATTGATAATGATCGCTTGAACACGCTGATGAAATACACCTACTTTTATAATGTGCCTTTTGGTGATCTGTCAACTACAGACCCGGTTACCGGTCAGGTCGTTGGTGCCAGTAGCCCTATCGACTTCATTCAGAAAAGTCATATTTTGTCATTTGATGCTATTTATGATTTAACTCAGCGTTGGAGTATTGGCGGTAAGTATGCTTACCGTTTAGGACAGGTGGCACAGGACCGTTTAAATCCAGAATTCTTTGATAGTAGAGCCAGCCTCTATGTATTACGTGCCGACTGGCATTTTACCCATCGCTGGGACGCGCTAATTGAAGGTCGTTTACTGGATGTGCACAGCTGCACAGGATCAAAGAGCCGGAACACTGTTAGGTTTATACCGCCACATTGGCGAAAATTTAAAAATTGGTGTGGGTTATAACTTTACTGACTTCTCTGATGATCTGACGGATCTTAGTTTTAACAGCCAGGGTGTGTTTGTTAACTTTGTCGGTAAGATTTAAAAGAAAGTTGGCAGTTCTCAGTTAATAGTATAATAAAAATTTGTGTCAGTTCTACGGTGTGACTCAGTGTCCGGTTAAAGTTCTAGCACCGGCATAGTGGACTAAAATCCGCTCCTATAGGTGCTATTCCCATAGGACGGATTAAATCCGTGCTGATCATTATACGCGTAAAAAGTCTTTGCATTCTCCAAATACTAACGTGCCGCCCACATGACTTAGTTAGTTTCTGTAACGTCCTGGCATTAGGGTGTACGGTACTCGGGCAATACATAGTACGGATGTACGATAGTGCATGGATGCAAATAGCTTTACGCCATATGTAACCTGGCTGCTGTGTGAAAATAACGTTGAAAGGCGCTGACGTTATCGCGTTCCAGCGGTTTTCTCCCTGAAAATCCTGTTTTTTCTTATTAAGTTTCTTTACAAAACATTCTTAATTATTCTTCTATTCTGGCCGATATTTCCTACTGAGTGTGCTGTTTTAAGCCCAGGAATAAGCGCAAAAAATGTGCCAGTTAAAGAAAAGTCATAAACAGCCGAAAAGAGTGTTATACGGAGAAATTTTCGCTAGAAAATAATAATGTAAGAGATATATTATGTTAAAACAAAAAAGCTTACTCCTGCTAATTCTGTCGGTATCCGTTTTTAGTTTTTCTGCTTATGCTGTAGCCAGTAATGAGCCAGGCGATACTGAAATGCTTCTGTTTGATGATATCCAGTCGGTTTTCAGTGCCTCAAAATATGAGCAAAAGGTGACTGAAGCGCCGGCAAGAATCAATATCATCACCGCAAAGGAAATTGAGTCTTACGGTTATCAGAACCTTGCGGATATTCTACGCAGTGTGCCCGGTTTTTATACCAGCTATGATCGTAACTATTCTTATACCGGTGTGCGTGGTTTCGGCATTCCCGGCGATTACGATACCCGTATTCTCACCCTTGTGGATGGCCACCGCGTTAATGAAAATGTTTATGATAGCCTCAGCACAATGCGAGGTTTTGTGCTTGATGTGGATTTGATTGAACGGGTAGAGATTGTACGTGGCCCGGCTTCCTCGTTATATGGCAGTAATGCTTTTTTTGGGGTGGTGAATGTTATTACCAAAAGCGGGCGCGATATTCAGGGCACAGAAATCTCTGCCGCCGGGGGCAGCTACGAGAGTTACCAGGGCCGAATCAGTTATGGTGATAAATTTAGTAATGGTCTGGAAATGCTTTTGTCTGGCACCTATTATGAGAGTGCCGGGCAGCATGAACTTTATTACCCGGAGTTTGATGATCCCGCCACGAACAACGGTATTGCTGTTGATGCTGATGATCGAATGATACCGAGTTTCTTTGCCAAACTGTCCCATGGCGGGTTTACCCTGACTGGTGCTTATGCCGAGGTGGAGAAGGGCGTCCCTACCGCTCCTTATGAGACGGTATTTAACGACTCAAGAACGCGTACCAGGGATGAACGCAGCTACCTGGATTTAAGTTACCTGGGTTTTCTGGATAGTGGTGCCGAAGTGAGCGGCAGAGTGTTTTACGATTACTATGACTACAGTGGAGACTGGGTTTACGATTATAGTGATGCGGGTGATTTATCCGACCTGAATCTATTTACTGATGAAGCTCAAGGTGAATGGTGGGGCGCGGAAGCGCAGATCTCCAGGACCCTGTTTGAGCATCATCGATTCACACTGGGGGCAGAATACCGCAATAGCGTAAGGCAGGATCTGACCGAATACGATGATTTCGAAGTCTATCTGGATTCCAGCACGGATAATTATACCTGGGGTGTATTCCTGCAGGATGAGTTCCAGATCAAAAGCAACTTAATACTTAACCTGGGGGTTCGTTACGATGAATTTGATAGCGCGGGCAGTACCGTTAATCCACGGGCCGCGCTGATATGGTCGCCGCTGGAAGCCACCACCTTAAAGCTGCTATATGGTAGTGCTTTCCGTGCGCCGAATGCCTATGAGCTTTATTATCATGATGGTGACATTTCCCAGAAAGCCGCGGGCACCCTGGAATCGGAAACCATCGATACCTATGAATTCATTGTCGAGCAGCGCTTAAGCAGTTTGAACCTGGTCGCTTCGCTTTACCGGAATGAGATCGAGAATCTGATTACCCTGGATACCGATCCGGCGGACGACTTACTGGTATTTGTCAACCAGGGTGATGCAAAAGCAACGGGCGCCGAGCTGGAATTGTATGGCAACTGGCGTGATGGCTGGTCCGGATCGGTTAGTTATACCTATCAGGATGCCGAAGACGTGATGACGGCGTATGGCTGGTAAATTCGCCGCGTAATATGGCTAAATTGAATGTCATTGCGCCACTGCTCAGTAATAAGCTAAGAGCAGGCCTGGAGATGCAGTACCAGAGCGAACGAAAAACCATCGCCGGTAATGAGACCAGCAGTTTTGTTGTTACCAATCTGACTCTGTTTAATCAGGACTCGATTGATGGGCTGCAGGCATCCATCAGTGTCTATAACCTGTTCGACGAGACATATAGCAATCCAGGCTCGGAGGAGCACACGCAGGACCAGATTGAACAGGATGGTCGTCGCTTCTGGCTGAAACTTGATTATACGTTCTAACCGATAATAACTGAGTCTATAAGAAGGTTAATGCCCGATATGGTAAGCACCAAGCTGCTCAAGTTATTATGGTTATTGCTGCTGACTGTTAGCAGCGCGGCTCTGTGTGCAGATGCGCCGCTGGTAGTGATTATAATCAGTAGTGAAGCTGAAGCTTACCAGCAGGTAACAAAGAATTTTGAGGCAGAGATGCAAAAAAACCGACCGGAGATCCAGTTTATTCAAATGTTATCCAGCGATGTTAATAAAGACCTGTCTTCGATGACAGAAACTCAGCCTGCTATGGTGTTTGCACTTGGCTCGGACTCGGTGCGTAAAGCCAGCCAACAATTGCCTGGCCACCCGATGCTGGCCACCATGATTTTAGGTAGCAATGCCCTGCAGGGTCAGACACATGCCACGGCGATTACGCTCGACATGCCCATTCGCAAACAATTACAGTGGCATCAACGATTTTTACCAGAAGCAAAACGTGTGGGTGTACTTTATAACCCGCAAAGCAACCAGCAATGGGTGGACCAGGCCAGCAAGATCGCAGACAAACTGGGCCTTGAAATCGTCGCGGTCAGCGTAGAAACGCCACGGGATATAACATCGGCACTTAAGTCATTAAACAATCGTGTCGATAGTATATTGGCAATACCGGACAAAATGGTCTATTCAAGTAATACAGCTAAAACCGTGTTGTTATTTTCGTTTCGCAACCGAATTCCTTTTATTGGTTTATCGGGTGCATGGGTCAAGGCCGGGGCATTATATGCGCTGGACTGGGATTATTCGGATCTTGGCAGGCAAAGCGCCAATACTGCGCTGAAAATTCTTAATGGTACCAAACCTGAAAAAATTAAACCTGATGTGCCGGCTAAAAGTGTCTATGAGGTGAATCTGAAAACAGCAAAACACATGAAACTGAAGATTAACAGGAAGTTAATTGCAGCAGCCGAAAAGGTTTACGAATAGTGCATCGTTATGAAAATTATTAAACAGCTTAAAGGTCTTGGCCTGACCACAAAATTCAATGTACTTTCTATTATGCTGGTATTGATCACCGCCATGGCGGTAACCACATACGCGGTTAAACGTGAATGGGATAACCAGATTAAAAACCTGGTGGAAGACGGTCGGCAAACGGCTCAACTACTTGCCGAGTTTAGTGAATACGCTATTTATACCGGAGATCCTGAGAGCATAAATA
>CAVWXQ010000034.1:0-65686 GCA_963759005.1 uncultured Gammaproteobacteria bacterium | reverse complement strand
AAATTTGCGTTTTTCGCAGCAAAAAAATAGCTTTAGATTGCTAAGGCGCTGACAGACAAATTTCCTCACCTGCCTGCTCAGTTGCTAATCGTGATAACATTTTATACATCTCTTCCTTCTCGCCACTGTCACACACCCAGCACTCATCACCTTCATCAAAATTAAAATGAAAGCCACCTGATTTAGCCGCCATCCATAACTGGTTCATTGCACCCTGTTTACTGAAAATAATTTTACTGCCGTTTTCAAACTCAAGCGTTAACACACCACCAATATCATCGTAATCGATGTCGGTGCCACTATCATCGATAGCAGCTTGAATATCTTCTAATGTTTGTTCGGCGATTTTCCGAAATTCTGATTCGTTCATTTTAAAAACCTTAAAACAATTTCACCACAGAGTACACAGAGGAAGAATTTTATTGTTAGCTGCGCCTACGGTGCAACTAACAATTAATCTTAACTTTTTTTCTCTGTGTACTCTGTGCCTCTGTGGTGAATAATATTATTTCTATTTCATTTTACTGCGAATAAGTTCATTCACCTGCGCAGGATTGGCTTTGCCTTTCGACATCTTCATTATCTGGCCAACGAAGAAGCCCATCATCTTATCTTTGCCGCCTTTTAGTTCTTCAAACTGTGATGGGTTATTGGCAATCACTTCGTCGACAAAGGCTTCTATCGCACCGCTATCGGTGATCTGTTTAAGACCTTTACTTTCAATTACTTCATCTGCACTGCCTTCACCATTCCACATGGCATCAAGCACATCTTTGGCAATTTTTCCTGAAATGGTATTGTCTTTAATGCGTTTCAATAACAGGGCAAAGGCTTCGGCATTAACTGCAGCATTTTGTATTTCGATTTCTTCCCGATTCAAGCGTGCAGATAATTCACCGGTAATCCAGTTGGCAGATAATTTTGCATCACCGGTTTTTTCTGCGACAGTATCAAAGTAACTTGATAAGGCAAGCGACGCGGTTATCACACCCGCATCATAAGCCGATAAACCCAGTTCATCCATGTATCGCTGTTGTTTTTGTTCAGGCAATTCGGGCAGCTCACTGCGAACTTGCTGACGATATTCTTCGCTAATCATAACCGGTAATAAATCCGGATCCGGGAAATAGCGATAATCATTGGCTTCTTCTTTACTGCGCATGGAACGTGTTTCATTTTTCACTGAATCATAAAGCCGGGTTTCCTGTACCACTTCACCACCGTCTTCAATTAGATCGATCTGGCGCTCTACTTCTATATTGATTGCGCGCTCAACAAATTTGAATGAATTAATATTTTTCAGCTCGGCGCGGGTACCATATTCTTCCTGTCCTTTTGGACGTACCGACACATTGGCATCGCAACGGAATGAACCTTCCTGCATGTTTCCATCACAAATACCGATGTATTGCACCAGGCTATGAATTTTTTTCATATAGGCAACGGCTTCTTTTGCGCTGCGCATATCGGGTTCAGAAACTATTTCCAGAAGTGGTGTACCGGCACGATTTAGATCAATGCCTGTCATACCGGCATAATCTTCATGTAAAGATTTACCGGCATCTTCTTCAAGGTGTGCTCGCGTTACACCAATGGTTTTTGTATCGCCATTTTCCAGCTCAATATTAATAGAACCCGGGCCAACAATCGGCAAATCAAACTGCGAAATTTGATAACCTTTGGGCAAATCCGGGTAAAAATAATTCTTCCGTGCAAATACAGAACGGTCGGCGACTTCAGCATCAATCGCCATGCCAAATTTAACGGCCATGTGCACCGCTTCTTTATTTAAAACTGGCAGCACACCCGGTAAGGCAATATCCACTACACTGGTCTGCGTATTTGGCTCTGCTCCATAGGCGGTACTGGCGCCAGAGAATATTTTTGATCTGGTTGCTAACTGGGCGTGTATTTCCAGTCCGATGACGACTTCCCAGCTTTCAATTTCACCCGCCATTACTTAAACTCCCCTGGCATTTGTTTATGCCAGTCGGTTTTCTGCTGATACTGGTGGGCCACGTTGAGTAATTTTGCTTCTTCAAAATAGTTGCCCATAATTTGCATACCCACTGGCATGCTTTTACCTGAGCTGGTATTGGCAAATCCGACCGGTATAGACATTGCAGGTATACCCGCAAGATTGACTGCTATGGTGAAAATATCAGATAGATACATGGATATCGGGTCATCCGTTTTTTCGCCTATATTGAAAGCCGTTTCCGGCGTTACCGGCGCCATGATGACATCGACCTTTTGGTAGGCTTTTTTAAAATCATCGCTGATCAGATGACGCAACTGTTGTGCCTTTAAATAATACGCATCGTAATAACCTGATGACAAAGCATAAGCACCTACCATAATTCGGCGTTGAACCTCTGATCCAAAACCTTCGCCGCGTGAACGGGTATACATATCATTTAAGTCTTTAGGGTCTTCGCAACGATAACCATAACGCACACCATCAAAGCGGGACAGGTTAGCCGAACATTCTGCTGGAGCCACCACATAATAAACTGGCACAGATAGATTGCTATTGGGCAAACTAATTTCGATGAGTTCTGCCCCCATAGCCTTATACTGATCTAGCGCATCGTTAACCTTTGCTTCAACGTCAGCGTCCATACCGCCATCTTTGTGGGCGAAATATTCTTTTGGTAAACCGATTCGTAAACCATCCAGTGGTTTATTTAGATCGGCTGAATAGTCAGGCACATCTTTTTCGATACTGGTCGAATCCTTTTCATCAAAACCTGCCATCGCGCTTAATAATAATGCGCAGTCACTGGCGCTTTGTCCCATTGGGCCCGCCTGATCAAGACTGGAGGCAAAAGCGATCATACCGAATCGGGAAACACGACCATAGGTCGGTTTTAACCCGGTAATTCCACAAAATGCTGCCGGCTGGCGAATAGAACCACCGGTGTCAGTACCGGTTGCTGCAGGTGCAAGGCGTGCGCTAACGGCTGCTGCCGAACCACCGGAAGAACCACCGGGCACTGCTTTCAAATTCCAGGGATTTTTTACCGCGCCATAATAGCTGGTCTCGTTTGATGAACCCATGGCAAATTCATCCATATTGGTTTTACCCAGCATTACCAAACCTGCCGCACGCATATTTTTTACCACGGTGGCATCGTAAGGTGAAATAAAATTATCCAGCATTTTTGACCCACAACTGGTTTTCACGCCATTCGTACAAAAGATATCTTTGTGCGCAATCGGCACTCCGGTCAATACAGGTGCTTTACCGGCTTTTAACTTTTCATCCGAATCGACAGCCTGCGCTAACGCCTGCTCTTCACAGAGCGTAATAAAACTGTTTAGTTTATCGTCGTTAGTTTTAATGCGACCCAGAAAATACTGTGTTAGCTCAACACTACTGACTTCGCCAGCCTGTAACATGACCGACAATTCAGTAACTGTTTTAGTATGATAATTACTGCTCATTACTTTTTCCTGATCATTCTGAGAGCTTTGCACGATGTAGATTTTTTCGTTAGAGCAAGGCAATTTGTCGAAAAAAACGCAGTTTACACTAAGTAAATGAGCATTTTGAGACCATTTTTAACGCCGCTATAACGGAAAAGATGCTTCGTGCAAAGTTCTCATTCTATTACTTTAGGGACGAGGTAGAGACCATCTTTAGTTTTTGGCGCAATCGCCAGAAAATCTTCGCGACGGTTCAGATCGGTCACTACGTCTTCACGTAAACGTTGTATCGCATCAAACGGATGCGACATGGGAGTAACACCAGTGGTATCAACGGTGTTCATCTGTGCAACCAGATCTAGAATGTTTGATAAATTGGTAGCGTATGACTGAATATCCGCATCTGCCACGTTTAGACAAGCCAGTTTGGCTATTTTTTTAACTTCATCAACCTCGATTGACATGGAAAACCCCGAATAAATTTGTGCGCACAAAGAACAGCAAAATGAGGCAGGAAATTACCACACTTTAGTCATTAGCTCTACTCAAACACCTCAATAAATAAAATGAGAAAGGTGATTTCAGACATTTTTAGTAAAATTCGCCTTACTGGAGACGATAAACCTTGCTCAACAGCTGCCTGATTGATACAGTACGCCCGACTTGACGCAGGATTAGTGGTAATTTCGAAAAAAAATCCTATTATCAGTAAATAGAGAGCTTTGCACGACGTACATTTTTCGTCATAGCAAGGCAATTGTGTCGAAAAAGCGCAGTTTACACGTAGTTAAATTCGTACCCCGCATTTTGAGACCATTTTTAACGCCGCTATGGAGGAAAAGATGCTTCATGCAAAGCTCTCAAATTATAATAAAACGACAAATATAACTACAATAATAAGGGCCTCACAATTTCTAATATTCCTGCCTGGTTTACCCATCAGATATGTCTATATGAAGGCACCTTAAAGAACACGAAAAGGTCTACACACACATGTTTATGAATCGTTTCCGGGGAATATTTTCCAACGATTTATCAATCGATCTTGGTACTGCCAATACATTGATATACGCTCGCGGTCGAGGCATTGTTCTCGATGAACCCTCCGTCGTTGCCATCCGTCAGGATCGTGGCCCCGGTGGACCAAAAAGCATTGAAGCATTTGGTAAGTCTGCAAAAGGTATGTTAGGGCGCACCCCGCAAAACATTACCGCCATCCGTCCAATGCGTGACGGTGTGATAGCTGATTTCAATATAACCGAAAAAATGCTGCAGCACTTCATTCGCTCAGTGCATGAAAGTAAAATTTTACGTCCCAGTCCACGCGTACTGATCTGTGTTCCCTGCGGTGCAACCCAGGTTGAACGCCGTGCGATACGTGAATCTGCGGCTGGCGCTGGTGCCCGTAAAGTTTATCTGATAGACGAGCCCATGGCTGCAGCTATTGGTGCTGGCATGCCTGTTGATGAACCCAAAGGTTCGATGGTACTTGATATCGGTGGAGGCACATCTGAAGTTGCGGTAATTTCATTAAACGGCATTGTTTATTCCGCCTCTGTGCGTGTTGGTGGTGACAAGTTTGATGAGGCCATTACTAATTACGTTCGCCGTAATTATGGTATTTTGATTGGTGAAGCCACCGCTGAAAAAATAAAACATCAAATAGGCACGGCCTATCCCGGTAAAGATTTATTAGAGATTGAAGTGAAAGGCCGTAACCTGTCAGAAGGTATTCCTCGCAGTTTCTCACTCAACAGTAATGAAATTCTTGAATCTCTGCAAGACCCACTGCACGGCATCGTCAGCGCAGTAAAAACCGCACTGGAACAAACTCCACCCGAACTCGGCGCGGATGTTGCTGAACGCGGCATTGTCTTAACCGGCGGTGGTTCACTATTAAGAGACCTTGATCGCCTTATTATGGAAGAAACCGGCCTGCCTGTGGTTATGGCAGAAGACCCGCTTACCTGTGTAGCGCGTGGTGGTGGCCGTGTTCTTGAATTAATTGACCAGCACGGAGGCGATTTCCTCGCTGTCGAATAATTACCATGTGCGGCAATACCATGATGCAGCGATAATTTTTCTCTCCACACCACTTGCCTTTACTCCGACCGACTGACTTACCCCCTGGCACACATGCAAACACTATTCACCAGTGGCCCATCTGCAACATTTCGTATGGCGGTGCTTGTGGTTGCCTCAATTGTTTTAATGACCGTAGACCACCGATGGCATTCCCTGGAATTAGCCCGTAGCGCACTTTCCAGTGTTATATATCCGCTGCAATACGCCATTGACTTACCTATTCGCCTTTATTACTGGTCAGATGAAGTCTTTAGCAGCAGGCAGACTCTACTTGAAAAAAATCGTGAATTTGAAGCACGTCATCTGGAAAATCGCGTCCAGTTACAAAAACTGGATATCATTGAAAAAGAAAATGCGCGTTTACGTGAATTATTAAGCGCCACCTCAAAAACCACAGAACGTTTACTTATCTCAGAAATCATCAATGTCGATGTTGACCCTTATCGACAACTAATATTACTCAACAAAGGCAGCAACAGTGATGTCTATCAGGGGCAGGCCATCATGGATGCACAGGGCATCATGGGGCAAATTGTTCATGTTAGCCTGCTGTCATCAACCGCAATGTTGATCACCGATCCCAGTCACGCGCTACCGGTGCAAATCGACCGCACTGGATTACGTACCAATGCATTTGGCACCGGTAAAATGGATCAGCTTAACTTGCATTACCTGCCAAATAATATTGATATTCAGGTGGGTGATACCTTAATCACTTCTGGCCTTGGTGGTGTCTTTCCACCCAATTATCCGGTGGCACGCATTACTAAAGTTGAACATCCTGCCGGCGAACCCTTTGCAACCATTGTCGCAATACCACTGGCACAACTTGATAAAAGCCGTGAAGTATTGCTTGTATGGCGTAACGATTCAGCCGAGAAAACAAAAAACATGCCAGTCCAGGATGAAAAAAAATCTGCTAACAATATCTCAAGTATTATTGATACAATTATAGATACAATTTCTGATACAGATAATAAAGTAGAGCAGAAAAAGGAATCAACGCTGCAAGGTGGTAGTAATGAGTAAACCACGATGAATAAAACGCTGCGAATTGGTTTAATCACCACTGTTGGCGGATTCATGCTTGCTATCATGCCGCTACCAGACTGGGCTGTTGAGTATAGACCCGACTGGGTGACACTGGTATTGATTTACTGGGCAATGGAATTACCATCAAGAATAGGTGTAACCATGGCGTGGTTTGCAGGTTTGCTACTGGACGTAAGTTACGGCACCTTAATGGGACAACATGCCATTGGTCTGGTACTGGTTATTTATGTAATTCACCTGCAACATCAACGCTTGCGTATGGCCTCGCTGTTGCAACAGGCAATAGTAATCTTCTTCCTGTTACTAATTAAACAACTACTCGCTTTATGGGTTGATGGCATGTTAGGTCGCGCACCTGATAACTGGTTATACTTTATGCCCACTATTACCAGTACCCTTTTATGGCCGTGGACTTATTTAATATTAAGGGATTTACAAAACAGGTTTGGTGTAGCAAACCATTATCAATATTAAAAACAGTTCACTGCGCAGATACGGTAACAGTGCTATACACCAATCGCGATTAAACATGCCCGGGTAACTACAAACCGGTCATATTATCCTAAATAAATCAGTTGAACCTACTGCGAACGACCAATGCAATGAATCTACAAGACTTTCACGAACATTTTGAACTCACGCTCTTATGCATCCTGCATCCGCGATATAACAGCATCCTTGCTGAAAACCGTATGGGAGATACGTTTTCGCTCAAAATAACCGATAAAGTAATGTATACTCAACACCTTGATCTCTCTCGCTACGATTCAACTGATTTATTTAGGATTATGCTGTAGCCGACTCTGAACAGGTAAAACGCCTGTAATAAAAAGCATTCAAAATCATCTAAGGATGCTAACCGGCGTGATTGAGCAGATTAGTCTCGCCATCAATAAATGATTGAGTCTATATAACTTTAAACTATGGGTTCGTAGACACACATAGGCTCACTCGACAGGTAACACGTAAAAATACACCGAAACAAAATGGCAAAAACTACCCAGCAAAACAAACACATGAAATATCGCGTGATTGAATTTTATTCTTTTAATGCTGTATAAGATCGCACCAACGGTGTAAGCCACACCACCCGCGACTAGCCAGAACAAACCCTCAGAAGACAAATTATTAATTAATGGGTCTATCGCGAAAACAATTATCCATCCCATGAACACATACATTAATGTCGAAATTAAATCATATTTTCCTGTAAAAAATATTTTTAAAATTATTCCAAAAAAAGCCATTCCCCAGGAAATACTAAAAATCGTCCAGCCTGCGAAGCCACCAAGTGTTATTAAAGTAAATGGCGTATAGGTTCCAGCAATGAGAAGATAAATAGTTGCATGATCAAGAACTCTTAATCTACTTCTAAATACTGGATTTTCAGCACTATGGTAAATAGTCGATGCCGCATACAAAATAATAAGACTCATACCGAAAACACTGAAACTTACAATATGCCAGATATTTCCATAGATAACCGCATGCCTGACTAATAGCAACAGAGCAACAATGCTTAAAATAAAACCGAAAGCATGAGAACTAATATTAATTCTTTCTTCTGCTAGTGAGTAGTGTTTTGTATTTTCAATCTCTTTCATTTAGTTTTTCCAGATATAAGCTGGCATAGGGAAAACTCACCTTGGTCAACATTTAAAAAAACATAAAAAAGCTATTCACCACAGAGGCACAGATGTTTTTTCTTTTGTTGCGCCGCAGCTGCATAAATTAGATCATTGCTGTTCCATTAACGCTTAGAGACATAAATCGGGCGCAACCATCGACGACCATCACCCGCATGGATGCGGGTGTTGAGCCACCATGGATGGTTTCACGGCGTGTCGTTGGTGGTAGCGCCCGACTCATGTCTCGGATTAAAGTAAAGCAAGACCAAGCCTGCTACATTAACTTATATGGATAATAATTATTTATATTAACGGGCCAGCATTGAATTTTTTTCTTTTGATTGGCCAATTGTATAGAAATATTCATGACAGGTAATCTTCAATATTGACTTCATCAATCTGCTCCGGTGAAAGAAATTTTTTCGCATATTCCAGATACACGCCAGTAGTTAAAAACAGATTAAATAAATCCGAATCTATGTGTTTATCAGATCGCATAAAACTTAAAATGCGTAGCGACTCACTTAAGGTTTTTGCTTTTTTATACGGTCTGTCTGAGGCAGTTAATGCTTCAAAAATATCCGCAATCACCATCATACGCGCTGTTTCCGGTTGCTCAATCATTAGCAGTCGTTTCGGATAACCTTTGCCATCCATGGTTTCATGATGACTACCGGCAATCAAGGGTACATTGCGCAAACTTTTTGGGTAAGGTAGATTATTCAACATGATGATGGTCTGTATCATATGCCCATTAATCATGTAACGTTCTTCTTCGCTTAAGGTTCCTTTCTTCACTGAAAGATTATACAGCTCGCCTCGATTGTATTTGTATTCAGGTGTCTCAACCTTAAATCCCCATTGATTATCTTCTGGTATTTTATCCGTTTCATGACGGACGATTAAATGCTCTTTTTTATCCGCCAGTAACATTCTCCTCTACCGGTAAAGAATTATCGTTTTTATTCTGTTTGCGATTTAACTCTTCCCACGACAAACCTAACTTATCATCCAGTGTCCGTTTCCATGTTTTCTCAGCAATCGCCTGTAACCTTGCTATCTTTTCGTCTGCCATAAATTCACCGCCAACATTACATTCAGCGATAAATGCAAAATCATCATCAAGTTCATTATTTTTTTTGAGCAGATTATCCAGCAGCTGGTCTTTGTTACCGCCTTGTGCTATTTGCTGCCAGCACTCAATTTCTGCATCACGTTTTAATACTTCAAAACGCATTCTTACTTCGTGTATACGGTCGTAAATTGTTTCCAGTTTAGTTGCTTTATCTACAACATATTCCGGCGTAGTCACTTTGCCGCAATCATGCAGCCAGCCAGCAATACTTAGCTCTTCCCATTGTTTGTCACTTAATTCAAAATCTTTGTATTTACCTTCATTACTTTCACAGGCTGCTTTTGCCAGCATCAGTGTGATTTCTGGAACCCGTGTACAATGCCCGCCGGTATACGGTGACTTGGCATCAATTGCACCGGCAATTAATTTTATAAAGGCATGTAGCAAAGCTTCCTGCATATTGAATAACTGCCTGCTTTCCAGGGTGACCGCGGCAAAACCGGACAAGGCTTCAACGAATTCAATATTGCGAGCTTGAATCTCAGATCTACCTGGTTTATACACCAGACACAACAAACCAATAATTTCGTTATTACGATTCTTTAACGGCAATATGATGCTAGTTAGTGCCTCGATAGCTAATGCATCTAATAATGGTACTAATTTATTTTTACTGTTTTTATCCAGCTCAAGAATACGGCTTTTAGATACATCGCTATCCGTCAATAACGATGCACGCATCCTGCACATTCAATGCAGGCAGGCCATCTATTTTCAACTGAGTCTTATCTTTGTTACATAAAAAACCTGCTTTTAATTGATCATCCTGCTCATCCATTAAATAAATCAAAGCGGCATCTGATTGACTGATCAACATTGTTTCTTGCGTTATGCTTTTTAATAAAACATCCAGATCCTGCTCACTAGCTAATGAATTAATCAACTTGATAAATTTATTAATCGTTGACTTCATTAATTCCATAGCAGAATCAAGCTCAACGACCTCTTTAATTAATGTTGCTCGTCTATGTGTTTCATCAAAATTAAATCGTGAAATTGCTTTTGCTTGTTTAGACAAAACATGTAGTGGTGTGGAAATTTTCCTTGCAGTGAACCAGATAACAGGTATAAAAATTAGCAATACGATTAATGCAATAACTATCAATCGCCAACGAATAGTAACTGCGTCAACCAGTAATTCCTCAACAGGTGACAGCATTAACGCATATAAATCGACACCACCCGGTTTAGCAACAAATCGGACACTGCCTATCCAGCGTTGTCCATCATATTCAAAATCCAGGTTTTGTTCTTTAGCCTGAATAGTTGTAGCTATATGTGAGAGCACGCCGCTGCCAAGCTGGTGCAAGTCTGCCAGCTGTAACGCTTCTCCATCGAGTGCTTTTGTATTATTTACAATAATGTTTTTCTGGTCTTTATAAGCAAAGGTCTGGCCTTCTGCATTTATTAACACCACTTCTGAACCAGGCGTTATCTGATACTTTGAAATCATCTTGCTTAAGTTATCAAGGGTAACATCAAATGCAACAACCACGCCCGGTTCAGCAGTTTTGCTCATTATGGTTAGACCAACTTTTTTACTGTCATAAAACAGATAGGGTTTAGTCGCATGGAGCTTCTTTGTCGCCTGTTGATACCAGGGACGTAAACGAGGATCAAACTGTGTGTTTTCACCATTATTCCGTGAAATTTCGTTTAGCATTTCATCATAATAAATTGCATAGAGTTTACCTTGATCAAATCCAGGCTCTGCCTGTGCTTTCTTCATATAAAACACAATGAATGCGGAACCATCGGGGGCGTGATATTTTTCACGCACAAAATCGCTATTGACCCATGAAACCCCCAGATAATCACCATTTTCATAGGCGAGACCAGCAGCAAATAATGATGGGTCTGACTTAAGCACGGCCTTGAAACTCGACAGGTAGCTTACACGCTCAGCAAACGTTTTAGCTTTGGTAACCGGTGATAGCCGAAACTGGCGAAGTCCACCGGCGATTGTGCCGTAAGTTGCTTTAAAATCGAGTAAAAGCTCCTGTGAAATACGTTCATACAAATCATCTGCTGATTTCAGCATGATTTCAGACGTCTTATTAAAACTCTGCCAGCTCAGAATTACGCCTAAAAGAACGGTAATAACAATAAATAATGTGCTGATAGCGACTTGTAGTGGGTATTTTTTAGCCGATTTAGTATCCATTTTTTTATTTTCACAACTTGCCGAGACTTAAAAGTGTAACATTTTTATTTTTAAATAATTGAATACAATAGATTTTTACTTTTCATCTACCGAGCCAGCGAGTATCCATTGCTGCTTAAACAGTTTGCACAATATACCCTCTTTGGGTTTCTTGCATTCTATTTAAGATAGGTCTAATATATTCTAATCACGAATGAGAACGATTCTCTTTAACACTTACTTTTTACTATGAGCAACTTAGAACCAACAACCAGTCTACTTACCCTGCAAAACGGTTCTAGCGGTCGTATTTCTTCAATTGAAGGCGGTAAACAAATGGTAAGACGTATGTTATCGCTGGGTTTACGAGTTGGCACTGTGGTAAATATGCTCAATCATCGTGGTAAAAGTGTAGTCATCCAGAATGCTGGCACTCGCGTTGCCCTGGGTCCTGGTATTGCAGAAAAATTACGGGTAGAACCCCTCGAAAACTGATCTCATGGGCTGCTGCGCTGATTCTAATAAAGCAGACTGCAAAGCAGCCGATGCATCTGCGCCAAACTCACTAACTATTGCCATAGCAGGTAATCCCAATTGCGGTAAATCTGCAC
This sequence comes from uncultured Gammaproteobacteria bacterium, assembly GCA_963759005.1. Lineage (GTDB taxonomy): Bacteria > Pseudomonadota > Gammaproteobacteria > SZUA-229 > SZUA-229. The sequence goes on along the minus strand of CAVWXQ010000034.1, from coordinate 53,602 downwards.
TATTTAATTCCTTTACCGGCATCCGCCAGAAAACAGGCAACTGGCCCGGTGTTACCGTTGATCGTAAACAGGGTTTTTTTAACCTCCAGGGTCGCACCATCACGGTCTACGACCTACCCGGTATCTACTCCCTTGACGCCAGCTCTATTGATGAAGAAATCACTCGCGATTATTTATTATCGCGTGACGCCAGCCTCATTGTTAATGTCGTTGATGCCGCCAATTTAGAACGTAACCTTTATCTCACCGCGCAGTTACTGGAAATGGGCGTCCCCATAGTGCTGGTATTAAATATGATGGATGTTGCACGTAAACGCAGCATTGAGATTGATTTTAAAAAGCTGTCTCAGGAACTTGGTTGCCCGGTTGTGCCTGTGGTTGCGACTAGCGGTGAAGGCATGGACACTCTCAAGCAGGAAATTCTGGCCATTACCGCAGGCGAACATAGTGGTGGTTTTCGACTGGCACAAGATGAAATTGTAGAACAGGCCATTGCAGATTTAATGCCGCGGCTGGAAAAATGCAGTATAGCAGCCAAAGATAACCTACACTGGCTGGCACTTAAACTGCTGGAGAGTGATGACAACGCTCAGCAGCAATGCGGTGCTTCAGTGCTTGACGAAGTAAGCAGGTGGAAAAATGCTATTGAAGAACGCGCTGGCGAAGACGCCGATATTCATATTGCAGACAGCCGTTTCAGTCACGCCCATGCCTTAGCACAAAGCGTTATCAGAGAAAAAGGCAAAGTGGGTAAAACCATTACCGACAAAATTGACGCTGTGGTATTAAGTCCGATTTTCGGCGTTCCGGTGTTCCTGCTGGTGATGTATTTAATGTTTATGTTCACCATTAATATTGGTGGTGCTTTTATTGATTTTTTCGATGGTTTAGCCGGTGCAATCTTTGTTGATGGATTCTCTGAAGTGTTAAGCAGCATAGGTTTACCTGACTTTTTACGTATTGTTCTGGCTGACGGCCTAGGTGGCGGCATTCAGATTGTTGCCACTTTCATTCCTATTATCACCGCACTGTATTTATTTTTATCGGCAATAGAAGACAGCGGTTATATGGCACGCGCCGCCTTCGTCATGGATCGCTTCATGCGCAGCATTGGCTTACCGGGCAAAGCTTTTGTACCTTTAATTGTTGGTTTTGGCTGTAATGTACCTGCCGTAATGGCAACACGGACGTTAGAAAATGAGCGTGAGCGCAAACTTACCATATTAATGAACCCGTTTATGTCCTGTGGTGCGCGGCTACCGGTTTACGCTCTATTTGTTGCGGCCTTTTTTCCAACGAATGGACAAAACCTGGTATTCGCGCTTTACCTTATTGGTATCATCGTCGCTGTGCTGACTGGTTTCTTAATGAAACGCACCATACTGTCAGGCGAAAGCAGTGGATTTATGATGGAGCTTCCGCCCTATCACATGCCAACACTTAAAGGCATTTTACTGCGCACCTGGGATCGCGTACGTCTGTTTATCAAAGATGCAGGACAGGTTATTGTGGTGATGGTTTTAGTCATCAATGTACTCAGCGCGATTGGCACTGATGGTTCCATTACACAAAATAATGCAGATTCCTCGGTGCTGGCGGTTATAAGCAAAACGGCTACCCCGGTGTTTGCACCGATGGGGATTGAAGAAGATAACTGGCCTGCTGTGTTAGGTATTATTTCCGGTGTACTTGCCAAAGAAGTTGTGGTTGGCACATTAGACACACTGTACTCACAACTTGCCAGAGAGGACGCAGGTTATATTGCAAACGAAGAACCCTTCAATTTCTGGCAGGCCATTAATGATGCAGCAGCCACCGTTCCAGAAAACCTGACAGCGGTTAGCGATATGTTTACCGACCCGCTGCAAATGAATGTTGGTAACATCGAGTCACTTGAAGCTGCCGCTGCTTCACAGGAAGTAGACAATGCTACCTTTGGAGCCATGATTAAACGTTTTGATGGTCAGGTCGGTGCATTTTCCTATCTATTATTTGTACTACTGTACTTTCCCTGTGTTGCCACCATCGGCGCTATCCGTCGTGAAGCAGGAACTTCATGGGCAGTATTTGTTGCTGCCTGGACAACGTCAATTGCCTATATTACTGCCACCAGTTTTTATCAGGTCGGCACCTTTTCGCAACACCCGCTATTTTCAGGCTTATGGTTAGCGGCTGTCGTTATACTATTTTTCAGCCTTATTTTCGGCCTGCGACAATGGGCGCACAAAGAAACACTTAAAACTTCTGAGGCAACAGAAACGGGCCTATGAAAACAGGCATGATCAAATGATATTGTCAGATATCCGCGACTATATCAAACAACGTGGCCAGTGCTCGCTCAGTGACATCGCTCTGCACTTTGACTGCGACGCCGATGCTGTACGAGGCATGCTTGAGCTATGGGTTCGTAAAGGGAAAGTAGAAAAAAACTCAGCTACCCCTTCCTGCGGTACCAACTGCCAGTCATGTGACCCTGCAACAACCGAACTTTATAGCTGGAGTGAATCGAAGACCGTGAACAAAATTTATGTGAACGTTCCCAGAAATTGCGGCCATAGTTGACCGCCTTCGCCAATTGGTAAAAAACCACGACCAATCATTCCGAGCAAAAGTCGATCCACAAACGGTGCTCGAAACTCCTCAATTACATCAACAACAAGGCTGCCCTGGTCACGTTCAGAGCCATGCATAATTCCAAAATAAGGATCCCGGTCAACATCAATAACAGCGCGCCGTACTTCACCACAAACCTTAAAATCTGGTAGCTACGGCGTTTCATACTGGCAAGGCTTGTAAAGACCTGGGCTAGTGCTGGGTGCATAGCAGTAGCCAATGTGAAAAGCATCTGTTTGATGCCCTGTAGAATGCATAACTGTTACACAGTTGTTGTAGCTATAGATATGAAGTGGCTATTTTCCCCGTCCCAACTCTTTATTGATCTAATAAAAAAGGCCCGTCCAATGGACGGGCCTTTCTATTATAAACCGCTGTTTAATTATTGAACTTTAAGTTCAACACGGCGGTTGCTCTTTCGGCCTGCTTTGGTACCGTTATCAGCGACAGGCTGTGACTCACCATAGCCTTTCGCTTTCATTCGGTTCGCTGCGATTCCCTTGCCAATAATATAATCACGAACACTGTTGGCACGTTTTTCAGAGAGGGACTGGTTATATCCCGCATCGCCCATGCTGTCGGTATGTGCCTGAATTTCGATTTGTAGCTGACTGTACTTGTTCATTGCAGCAACAGCCTTGTCGAGGTCTTCGCTTGAGCTAGATGTCAGTTCACTTGAGTTGGTTTCAAAATGAACGTTTTTTAGTACAACACTAACGATGGTACATCCATCAGCATCAACTGGCTTGTCGGCAGGTGAATCCGGGCACTTGTCTGCGTCATCGGGAACGCCATCACCATCGCTATCTAGCTGGCATCCTGTAGCATCAACTGATATGCCAGTTGGGCTGGCAGGGCATTTGTCACTCATATCGACAATACCATCGCCATCACTATCTAGCTGACACCCTTTTGCATCGACCGATGCGCCAGCAGGTGTTTTTGGACAATTGTCAGCACTGTTAACTACACCATCTTTATCCAGATCATTATAATCCACGCCGCCAGTACACTCAGGCAGTGAGTTTTCTTCAGTCAAAAATCTGGTATCCCAGCAGTCACCGGTACTGTCTCTCCAGACCTCTCCAGCTGAGTTATACCAATACCCTTCGCTCTGTTCAGCAGCCAAGGTTGTTGTCAAAGGGGTCAGTAAAAAGAGGGGCAGTAGGGCCACTTTTATATATTGCATTTTGTCGATCTCCACGTGAATTTTTTGTAAGGTTGTTGGTCACTGCTTCAATAAGCAGCTCGTTATTTTAGGCTGTTACTATCAGGACAATTTTCAGATGCGGGCATTATACATTCATAATGCGCTAAAATTTTTGGCTTTCATTCCATAATTGCGATATTTAACAAATTGTTTACATTTGTGAGATATTTGGTGAATGCTCAAAGAGAAACATGATAACCAAGTACCGCTTATCCCAGCAGCGCCTTTAGTCCATCCAGATGCGACTTACCTTTATCCTGCGTGGATTTTTCTTTAGAGGCTTTGCCGCCTAACCACTCAATTTCATCTTCCGGCAATTCATCAAGAAAACGACTGGGCTCACAAATAATTCTTTCGCCGTAACGCTTTCTGCTCCGAGCCATGGTCATGGTTAAACTTTTTTCTGCGCGGGTGATACCCACATAAGCAAGCCGGCGCTCTTCTTCAATGTTGTCTTCCTGAATACTGGTGGCGTGTGGAATCAGCTCTTCTTCAAAACCCACTAAAAACACATGCGGAAATTCCAGTCCTTTGGCTGCATGTAAGGTCATTAACTGCACCGCATCCAGATCTGCTTCATCCTGATTACGCTGTAAAATATCCATCAATGATAGTTGCGCCATTAATTCAGCAACACTGGCATCAGCATCTTTTTTCTGCAAACGCGCCAACCAGTCCATTAGCTCCATTACGTTTTTCCAGCGTCTTTCTGCGGTTTCGATGTCCTTACTTTGTTCGCGCAACCAGCTTTCATAATGAATATCATCGAGTAACTGCTGTGTAATTTCAGTGGCAGGTTCGTCTTCTGCACGGTGCGCCAGTCGTAACAACCAGTCTGTAAATAATGATAGATTTTTATACGCACTTTTGGAGATCCTTGATTCCAGACCCACTTCGCTGCACGCGGTTAACATGCTCACTTCTCTTTTTGTGGCGTATTTACCCAGTTTTTCCAGTGTTGCTGCACCAATACTGCGGCGTGGTGTATTTATCACACGTAAAAAAGCGGCATCATCATCCGGATTAACCAGTAACCTTAAGTAAGCAACAATGTCTTTTATTTCCGTGCGTTCAAAAAAGGAAATACCACCACTGACCACATAGGGAATATGCATACCACGCAAATACGTTTCAAACACACGCGCCTGGAAATTACCGCGATACAAAATCGCATAATCTTTATATTTCGTCAGACTTTGAATTTTGTGCGACTGTAATTCCATACATACACGTTCACCTTCATCCTCTTCGCTGGTGCATTGAATCAGGCGAACACCGTCACCCATGCCTAAATTACTCCACAGTTTTTTCTCATAAACATGTGGATTATTTTTAATTAATTCATTGGCAAGTTTTAATATACGTCGAGTTGAACGGTAGTTCTGTTCAAGTTTGATTACTTTTAAGGTGGGAAAGTCTTTTGATAATTGCACCAGATTTTCCGGTTTTGCACCACGCCAGGCATAAATTGACTGGTCATCATCACCCACGGCGGTTAAACACTGGCGTTTTTCTGCCAACATTTTAACCAGCTCGTACTGCATGGCATTGGTATCCTGATATTCATCGACCAGCAAATAATGAATTTTATTCTGCCAGTTTTGCAAAATATCGTTGCGTGTTTTAAACAAAAACGCCGTTTGCAAAATTAGGTCGTCCAGATCAAAAGCATTATAAGCATGTAACTGGCGTTGATACTGGCTATACAATTTGGCGATTTTCATTTGCAGATCATCTTCCGCAACAGCAACAGCCTGATCGGGCATAACACCGTTGTTTTTCCACTGGGAAATTTGCCAGTGCGCAGATTCAGCCACATCCAGACCACGCTCACCAGTAACTTTTAACAGCTCAGACAATACGGTTATACAGTCAGCCGTAGCAAATACTGAAAACCCTGCTTTATAGTTCAGTGCCGCATACTCTTTTTGCAAGATATTTAGTGCCAGGCGATGAAACGTTGAAACCCGCAGGCCACGGCTGGCTTTGCCAACCAACAATTTCTTCACCCGACTTTTCATTTCCTGTGCTGATTTATTGGTGAACGTCACCGCAGCAATACGTGAAGGCGATATGCCGCATTCACCGATCAAGTAGGCGATTTTTTCGGTGATGACTCGGGTTTTACCACTGCCAGCACCGGCCAGTACCAGCATTGGACCATCAATGGTACGGGCTGCCAGTCGCTGTTGTGGATTTAGGCCGGGTTTGTTTGTGGGTTGCTGCTGTGAATACATCGTTTTGAAACCATCTGGAAGGCACGTATTCTACTCGATAGTTTTTGCATTTTGTTCAATAAAAAGGATATTTTTAATAGTCGTTTTTTATGAAAAAAAATGACATCCAAAAACGGTTGATATATTCCGTAACAGACTGTTTCCCCTATATAGACAATATTAGATGTGGAAATCTTGCCTATCCACCGCTAACATAGACACCATCTCACTTAAACCCGTTAAAAATATGAAACATTCAATTTACAAATTACTGCTTGTACTGTTCACCGTTACACTTATTGGCTGTGCAGAATTAGCCAAACACGCAGACACTATTAAACCTACAGCAAAAGTTACCGGTACACGACTGGCAAATATCACTTTCGAACAGGTCGATCTGGTTTTTGACCTGGCAGTAGATAACAAAAATCCCATAACACTTGATCTTGCTGGCCTTGATTATGATTTGAAAATCGAAAATCAGTCACTGGTCAGTGGCGTGACTGCAAAAGCAGTCAAATTAAAAGCGAACTCTACCAGCCCTGTTCAATTACCCGTGACATTAAAATTTGATGACTTAAAAAAGCTGCCAGGTGAATTATGGAACAAAGATAAACTGGCTTACGATCTTCAAACCACATTCAATATCAATCTTCCCGTCATTGGCAACTATGCCATACCCGTATCAAAACAGGGTGAATTGCCTGTACCAAAAACACCCGACATAAAAATAAAAGATGTAAAAGTAAAAAACCTCAGTTTTACAAACGCCGAACTTGTCGCACAAGTGGAAGTAAGCAATCCGAATGACTTTGATTTAGGCGTGAGTAATTTAAATTACCAATTAAATGTCAACCAACAAAACTGGGGACAGGGAAAAATTAATAAAAGCAGTAACATCCCCAAAAGAGGTAAAGGTATTGTTGAGATTCCAGTAAAGCTTAACCTGCTAAATGCGGGAAAATCTGCTTACAATGCATTAGTCAATAAAGAGCCTGTGAAATATCAGTTTACCGGTAAGACTGAGCTTGATACCGGGATTGAGTTATTACGTGATTATAATATGCCATTTGATATCAAGGGAACCACTTCAATTCGGTAATTTTTTCTCTGTTAAAGAGTAAGCAGACTAATTTTTCCGGGAGCAAAATTGAACTGCTGTTTTATAACTGGCCTGAATGGCACTAAAAATCACGATCATCTGCTACCTTTTTCAACGCATTTAATCGTATCAACGCTAACATTTAATCGTAGAGCAACGTCTTCCTGACATAGAGGAGCAACGCCCTGTCAGATCAGTATCTCGACCGCGAAGTTGCTGCCATCAACAGAGCTTCGTTGATTCTATTTAGGAAAATAAAAACGATAGCAATAAAGACGAACTTGATTCACGTAATTTCGTCCAGCAATTTATGATTATTCGTTATTCCCGAACAATCATTGAATAACACACTCTAACATAAAGACAATAAAACCTTATCTAACAATAGAATAGAAAGAAATAAAAACCTGGCACATCTACTGCACTGGTAGAAGAAGCGGAACTAACCAAGATTTCGCTACTGTTAAATATTCTTTTTGTTACTTACGAGGTTAAAAAAATGTCTACCATTAAACTATACCGATACCCACTCTCAGGTCACTCACACCGTGTTGAAAACTTTCTTTCAATCCTCGGCCTTGATGCAGAAATAATCACCGTCGACCTCGGCAACGGTGATCACAAAAAACCTGACTTTCTGAAAAAAAATATTTTTGGTGCAGTCCCCGTTCTTGAAGACGGTCCTGTCACCATCGCTGATTCGAATGCCATTCTTGTTTATCTGGCATCCAGGTACGACACAAAACGTAACTGGTTACCACTGGGCAATGAAGAGTCTGCTAACGTGCAACGCTTTTTATCCATTGCATCAGGTGAAATTGCTTATGGTCCTGCAGCTGCTCGTCTGGTCACTGTGTTTGGCGCTGACCTGGATCAAGAGAATGCGATTAAAAAATCTCATGCATTATTGGAAACACTGGAAACCCATTTACAAGATAGGCAATGGCTGGCAGGTGACCACGCAACGATAGCAGATATCGCTGACTACACCTACATCGCACACGCACCTGAAGGTAACGTTTCGTTAACCGCTTATCCGAATGTCCGCGCCTGGTTAACAAGGGTAGAAGCCTTACCTGGGTTTATTCCTATGCAGGCAAGCAAAGTTGGTCTTGCTGCATAAATAACAACCAAAATAGCCAGCCTGTTTTAACAGGTTGGCTTTTCAGGTACAGCGAGGTAATGAAATGCATCAGAAAGACATTAGCATAGAACATACCATAACACCCGACTCACACTTTCATATCGGCGAGCAAGAGATACAGTCGCGTCTTGGTATGCGTAAAAAAATGGAGCGCTTCAGTAAACAGGTTATCGCCAGTTTCATGCCTGAACAACACAGAGATTTTTATCAGCATCTTCCCTTTGTACTGTTAGGCCATGCCGATAAAAACGACTGGCCATGGGCATCTATGCTAGTTAGTGACGCAGGTTTTATCACTTCAGAAAATAACAAAAAACTAACCATAAACAGTAAACCCATTCCTGGCGAACCTTTCGCAGAACTGCTGCAAGACAACTCGTCGCAGCAAGATCAAACACAAAACACACGCATAGGTTTGCTCGGTATAGAGTTATCAACCCGCCGCCGCAACCGAATGGCTGGCCATATCACCCAGATAAACAATACCGCTATCGAGATTGAAGTCGATCAGGCATTTGGTAATTGCCCGCAATACATTCAAACACGTGAGCTCATCAAAATTGATAAGGCATTGCAAAAAGAAACCGCTGTCAGTTCAATAATCGAATTTGATGCAGAAACCAGAAAGTTCATACAGAACTGCGATACTTTTTTTGTTGCAAGTTATGTAAAACCCGACGATAAAAATGCCAACATCAATGAAGGTGTCGATGTATCACACCGTGGCGGCAGACCAGGGTTCATCCGTGTAGACAATAACCGCACACTTACCATACCTGACTACACTGGCAACTTTCACTTTAATACCCTGGGTAATTTTTTACTGACGCCGAAAGCCGGCTTATTATTTCCCGATTTTGAATCCGGTCACCTACTGACACTGACCGGTACGGTTGAAATCCTTTGGCATTCAGACGATACCGAATTTTTTGAAGGCGCAGAAAGACTCTGGCAATTTAAAATCGATCACGGCTACTGGATAAAAAACGCCCTGCCCCTGAGATGGAAACTGGATAAATACTCACCAAATACATTATTAACAGGTACCTGGGATGAAGCCGCAAAAACCCACCAAGCAGAAATCGAAAGAAACCAGTGGCAAACATATACCATTACAAAAATCATCAACGAAAGTAGTGTCATCAAATCATTTTATTTAAGCCCTAAAAAAAACCAGCGTCCATTATTTGATGCTGGACAATTTATAACGATCAAAGCTGCCATCGATAATAAAGACGTGATACGCACTTACACCGTATCAAGCTCACCTCATGATAGCGACTACCGTATCAGTGTTAAACGCGAAACATCAGACAAGGCAGAGATTCCAGATGGTGTGTTTTCCAGTTATTTACACAAGCAGACATCTGTTGGTGACAAACTGCAAATAAAAGCGGCTGCAGGCGATTTTAAATTTGATACTAAAAGCGAGCGGCCCGCTGTGTTAATCGCTGCTGGTGTCGGCATAACGCCAATGGTATCAATGGCTCGTTTTGCTTTACTGGAAGCTATTCGCACCCGCTCACCTAAACAGCTCACAATAATACATTCAGCACACAATCATCAACAACGCGCATTTTTTGAAGAGTTAAAAGAAATAGAAAAAAGTTCCGCCGGTAACATCCGATGCTACTGGACGCTAAGCGAAATCGATAAAAAACTAAAGGCTGGCGAACACTATAACCAGCACGGTCGTTTAAACAGCGAATTATTACAGGCCGTGCTACCGCTCGATGATTACGATTTCTATTTGTGTGGCCCAGCTGGTTTTATGCAGGCCACATATAACCTGCTGCGTGATCTTGGCGTAAACGATAAGCGCATCTATGCAGAATCATTTGGCCCCGCGTCCCTGATTCGTCAAATCGATCAGGCAACCCTGCCATTTCAACAAATACCTGTAGCGAAAGAAGCCATCATAGAGTTCAGCCGATCAAAAGTAACACAGGCCTGGTCTGAAGGTGATGGTACATTATTAGAGTTTGCAGAAGCACACGGGCTACTACCAGAATACGGATGTCGAAGCGGACAATGCGGTAGCTGCAAAGTTAAACTTACATCAGGCAGCATCGCATACAACCAGCAACCACAAACCACCCTGGAAGATAATGAAGTTTTATTATGTTGCGCAATGCCTGCTAAAGCAGAAGGTGATGACATGGTAAAAATAGAAATTGATTTGTAAGTAACACACTGCTGTCCCGTTAACAAAAAGAAATTATCTAAACAGGCTGATGTAGCAGGCCTGGATAAGGGTTGCACTAATCCGAGACATGAACCGGACGCATCCACCATCGACACACCGTAAAGCGACCTGCACGGATGTGGGAAATGCCGATATTGCATCGTTACATGGATGTAACTTATTAGGGCAATGCAGGAGCTATTGCCGAGGAGCAAATATCTGCCATCCATGGCGGCTCAACACCCGCAGCCGACCACCACGGACGGTGGAAGTGCAGGTTTTGCAGGAGCAAAAACCTGCCATGCGGATGATGGTCGTTGATAAATGCGTCCGGTTCACGTCTCTCGCAGTTAACGGGACAGCAATGAAATAATCAACAGCACGTCGACTTACATATCGCAATAACACACCTTCTTTTTCTATACGAACAAAAATTTCCTCGTTCCCACGCTCCTGCGTTGGAATGAGGACACACCTAAAATTTTTCATACCTCACTGACGTTGCCAACTCGATAAAACGTTTTGCAACTTCAAAATCTCGTTATTAACGATTTATCGTTATGCCAATTCAAACTGCAAACACGAATAATTATTAATAACATCAACATCTTATATAAAAATTAATAGTTGACACAGCTCCTACAATAGTACTAATAACGGCACATCCGTTACTTAACTAACAACTTTTGAGGATATAAAAATGAACACTAAAGACTTTTTACTCGGATCTCACTTCTAGTAGCACTAACCGTAACAGGCATTGTACATGCAGCTTCACCTACAACCACAAACGGTGTGACTACCATTCACTTAAATGAATACAACGGTTACTTCGCCGCACAGGAAACGTTGGCTGGTTTAAAACCTGGTGTTTACGATTTTGTAGTTAACAACAAAGCGGGAAAACTAGTAGGGTTCTGGTTACAGGATAATGAGACAAAAGAATTTTTATTCAAGTCTCCTTTGGAAGAGGGAAATTCATTAACCGCCCGGGTAACGCTGACTGAAAATGGTTTTAGATACCGCTGCCCGATTAACCCAACTGCCTGGTATGAAGTTGGTGTTAGCAAATAGGACTTTAGTAAATCGATCTTAAAAAACGGATTTGAGCAAGAAACCTGATTTCACAGTACCAGTAATTAAAGCAAGTACATGCGCTGCATATTTAATTAGAAACGCCGGGTTCAATCATGAATCCGGTCATTTCCTAAATCACATTATTAGAACCAACCTATAGAAACGGGAGAAACAACATGATTATCGACAATTTAACAATCGCAAGTTTTATCATAACCGCCATTCTTTTTACCATCGTTGTAGTAATTAGCAACTTACAACAGGCAAAATAGGAATTAGAAATGAGTGTAAATTCCATTTTAATACTCCGTAGATTTCTAAGACGAAAACAACCTGCAGAGTCACATCTTAAAGCCATCAAAGCCGGAGTTGGCGGAGCAATTGCAATAGCCACTCTGTTTTTACTTGGCTACATATCAGGTAACCCATTACTCATGGCACCCTTTGGTGCAACCTGTGTGCTGTTATTTTTGTTACCAAAAAGCCCATTATCACAGCCCATCAATGTTATTGCTGGTCATGTGATTTCTGTCGTTATTGGCTTAACTCTGAATTATTTTCTGCCACTCGACTGGTGGAGCATCGGCCTTGCTGTTGGACTTGCAATTGCAGTAATGGCTTCACTACGTGTCACTCATCCTCCAGCAGGCGCTAATCCCATCGTTGTGTTCTTCACTAACCCTGGATGGGAATACGTAATTGTTCCTGTCGCACTTGGCAGTATCGTACTCGTTATTACGGCATGGCTGTTCCATAAGATACCGCCAGAAACAGATTACCCACTACCTGAACATAACAGTTAACTCATTACTGCGTTAGGAAACAACGATGGGCTGGCTTCGATATTTGATATTAATATATTTACTAGTTTTCACTACATATGCTGTATATGAGGTTGGTTTTCTATAGCCACCCTTCTCTTCTAAAACTCAAAATCTCGTTTCATCCTTACGACTACTCGTTATTGACAAAAAATCGTCACATCACAAAATGATAAAAATCCAATAAAATCAACTGGTTATAATATTTTAATTATTGGCACGCAGTGTGCATTGGTAATAGTACTTACAAACAAAATGTACATTACTGGAGTGCAAGCCATGCCACATATGGAAGTATACTCAACACCAAACTGCCCTTACTGTGTGCGAGCAAAAGCACTACTACAGAGTAAGAACCTTACGTTTAAAGAAATTGATGTCGGCGATGACGTAGAAAGCTTACGAAAGATGGCTCAGTTAAGTGGCTTACGGTCCGTACCGCAAATATTTATCAACGACCGGAGTATTGGTGGTTATGATGAGTTAGCACAATTAAACGCAGATGGTGATTTACCACACATGGATAGTTAGTAACACAAGGGTATGTGTTAATAATCATTGTTAGTCACCCCCCAGACCTGGAACAGGACTTAACACATTACAGCTTGTATCTAGCTGGAGAAATATCATGAAACAGTCAGTATCATTAAAAAACAGAAACTATCTAGCGCTAACCAGCATCATCAGTGTTGGCGTACTCAGCGGCAACGAGTATTGCAGCCCTTTACTGGCGGTACTGCTTATAGCTCCAGTCGTTAAGTTACTGATTAAAAATGTAATGAGTGAACATACACCAAATTTAAACACCAGAGCAATGAGGATGAATTGTGAGACAAAATCGCCTGCAAAAAATAGTTAAACACCCTGAGAAAAATAAATAATTATTGACTTTATTACCCGATTAGGTGTATATACACATATATGAAATCACTTGCCCAACAACACGGTCTACAAAATTGCGCCTGTTTCAACGTCAGGAAGTCTGCACGCGTTATCACAAAACACTATGACGATGCCCTGCAGCCTGTTGAACTCAAGCCCACACAGTTCACCGTCCTGGCGATGCTATCAAGTATTGACGCCATCACTGTTACCGACCTGGCCGATTTCATGATTCTTGACCGAACCACTCTGACGCGTAACTTACGCCCTCTCGAAAAACAGGGAATGATTAAAACCGTAGCTGGCGAAGATCGTCGTACACGTATGATCAGCCTGACAAAAAAAGGTTTAAACAAGTTAGAAGCAGCGATTCCATTGTGGAAGCAGGCACAAAAAGAAGTGACCGAATATCTCGGCAATAACCGCTTTAATAATTTTTTGAACGAACTGAATTATGTGGAAAAAATGGCCACCTGACTATGACTTCCACCCTTCAGACTTTTTTTAAACCAATATTAGGTGTATATACACCTAATCTAAGGAGAGCAATATGAACAAGCAATCTCGAAACACAAGAGCCGAACAATTCTTTACTGCCATCACGGCACGACCAAAAATCATTATAGTGACAGCGTTGCTGTTAATCCTTGCCGCTGGTGCCTTTATTCCCACGCTGGTCAAAGATACCCGTTCCGACGCATTTATGCCGCCCGATCACCCTGCTCTGGTCTATCAGCATAAATCAGAAGAGATCTTTGGCCTAAAAGATCCTATGGTTATCGCTATAACCAGTGATCAGCCAGCCGGCGTATTCACACCGCAATCATTAGCGCTAGTCGAAAAGCTCACCGAGCAAATTAAAAATATTAACAACATCGACGCCGACCGCGTTACTAGTCTGTCCACGGAAAACGATATCATCGGCACAGAAGATGGCATGCAGGTCGAAGCCTTCTTTGAACAGCCACCGACTACCCAGCAACAGGCCGATGCGGTACGCACTGCGGTGATGGACTTCCCTCTTTATCTCGGCAATCTAGTGGCACGCGACGGCAGCGCTACCTTAATCGTTGCCGAGTTGATTGATCAAAATGATGCACAGGCAGTGTATCAAGATTTACTCACACTGGTCGATGCAGCCACAACACAGAACGGTGAAAAAATTTACGTTGCCGGTGAAGGAGCCGTCAGTGGTTACATGGGAGCTTATATCGATTCCGACGCTACCCGTCTTAATCCAATCGCCGGTTTAATCATTACCATCGTTTTGTTTATCGCGTTTAGAACCTGGCGCGCAACGATGATACCAAACATCGTTGTTTTAGGAACGGTCGCCAGCGCTCTGGGCGTGATGGCTGCATTTGATGTACCGTTTTTTGTTATAACCAATGCGCTGCCGGTAGTCCTTATCGGTATCGCCGTGGCCGATTCCATTCACATCTTCAGCCAGTACTACGAAGAAGCCGCAGAAAACCCCAAAGATTCATCACGTAATGTCGTAATTCGCACTATGGTTCACATGTGGCGACCCGTCACCCTGACCACTTTCACCACCATGGCAGGTTTTTTAGGTTTAAGTATTTCAGCCGGTATGCCACCGATGCAATATTTCGGACTGTTCGCCATGTTGGGTGTCGCTGTTGCCTGGATATTCTCATTAACCGTAGTTCCAGCGGCATTAAGCATGATGAAATGACACACCAGTCGAAACTTCAAGCCTAATCAGAAGAATGATGTTTATGCGACCGCAATGTCTTTTCTTGGCCGCGGCGTTATTCGCTTCCCGCTAACCGTATTAGTGCTTGCCGGCATCATCGCCACCGCTGGTGTTTTCGGTGCCAGCAAACTGGTATTAAATGAAGACCGTATCGCGACTTTTCAGGATGACGAAAGAATCGTGTTGGCAGACACCGCTATCAACAAAAGTTTTGATGGCGTGCATTATCTCGACATCGTGGTTGAAACACCGCAGACAGAAGATCTGTTCAAACCCGAAAATCTGAAACGCATCGAACACCTTCAGTCATATGTCAGCACACTGCCTCATGTAAACGGTTCAACCTCCATCGTTGATTATTTAAAACAGATGAATCGCGCACTAAACGAAGATAAAAAAGCAACGTATCAGTTACCGGATGATGCCGACTTAATCGCACAGTATTTCCTGCTGTATTCAGCCAGTGGAGATCCAGACGACTTTGAAGAAGAAGTCGATTACGACTATCGACTCGCCAACGTTCGTATCCGCATGGACAGTGGCGCGTATCAGGATGAAGTGGTGGTTGTCGAAAATGTACAACGCTACGTACAGTCAACATTCAATGCTACAGGCATCACCGGTAATTTAAGCGGTCGTGTCAATGTGGATTATAACTGGATAAAAAGTCTGGGTGAAAATCACGCCGCCAGTGTCATCATTTCATTGTTACTGGTCTGGGCGATGGCATCACTGTCACTACGCTCTGCAGTGGCAGGATTATTCACGCTAACACCCGTAGCCTTATCTATCCTGCTTATCTATGCCGTTATGGGTTACACCGGCATCTGGTTAGCCATCGGCACATCCATGTTCGCCGCTATCGCAATCGGTCTGGGTGTCGACTTTGCAGTACACACCGTCGAACGTCTGGTGGTACTGATTAAAGACCAGGGCGAGACCATCGATAACGCCATCACCAAACTCTACCCATCCACAGGGCGCGCCCTGTTCTTTAACTTTCTGGCACTGGCGCTGGGCTTTGGCGTACTGGTAAGCAGCGAAGTGGTTCCGCTTATTCGATTCGGCACATTAGTTGCCGTTGCAGTATCGGTGAGTTTTCTTGCCAGCATGACGGTACTGCCTGCATTAATCAAAGTGATAGAACCTAACTTTGTTAAACCAAAGAACGCATTAAACGCATTGAAAGAAGCAGAGGTTAACTAACTATATTCATCATCTGTCATCCTGAACGACTAATTTGTCTGGAACAAATTGAACAGCTCTGCTGAACCGAAGGGCGAGGGGCATGACGCCCGAAGTATACCGTTAGCAGAGTGATGGATCTTAAAGCACAACTGAAAACACAAGATCCTTCACTCTCGTTCAGGATGACAAACATAATAAAGAGGATAAAACCATGAAAAATTTAAAAATACTTACAACCGCCATGTTAATCATAACAAGCCAATCTATTATGGCTAACACCCAACTGCCAACCGGCGAACAAGTCGTCAAAAATATCAACGCTCGTAACGAGGGTATCTCGCAATCACGTAACTTAAAAATGATTCTTACCGATAAACGCGGTAAAGAACGCATTCGCGAAACTATCTCCTACCGAAAATATTTCGGCGACGAAAAACGTACCGTCATCCATTACCTGACGCCACGCAACGTCAAAAAAACTGCCTTCCTCACTTTCGACTACCCCGATGCTGATAAAGATGACGATCAATGGTTATACCTGCCCGCCATGCGCAAGGTAAGACGTATCTCTGCATCAGACCGTGGCGATTATTTCCTCGGCACCGACTTCACTTACGAAGACATTAAAAAAGAAAGCAAGGTAACGCTGGAAGATTACACCCGCAAAACATTACGCGAAGAAGTATTAAACGGAAACCCCACCTACGTTATCGAAGCCACTCCGGTTAATGCTGACGTCGCCGATGAACTAGGGTACGGCAAAGTTATTCAATGGGTAGATAAAAATATCTGGATGACCCGTAAATCAGAATTTTATGACACCCGTGGTAAGTTATTAAAAACCACCCTGTTCAAAGACATCAAACAAGTCGATTCAATATGGTCCGCACACCGTCTCGAAGTCGACAACCACAAAACAGGCCACAAAACAGTCTTTGTATTCACTGATGTAATTTACGACAAGGAGGTGCGTGATGATTTTTTCACCCAACGCGCAATACGCCGCGGCTTATAAAATTCTGAATAGAATTAGTCGGACATTAAACAATTCGGCTTTAGTCAGTTTAGTATTAACTTGCCTGCTAGGAGTCTGTCGGATTTAAACCAAAATTTATTATAAAATATCCCTATAGCAATAAGAAAGAGAAATGAACCAGCATGTCAGATAAATTTCGTGCAATTAATCGAGATACGGCCTATCTTCTGCCACCTTCACTACAAGATTGGCTACCGGAAAAACATCTGGCAAGATTTGTTGTAGATATTGTTGACCAGCTTGATTTGAGCGAATTAATCAACCGTTATGGTGGTGGTGGAAAACAACCTTATCATCCGGCATTACTGTTGGGTTTGTTGTTTTATGGGTATGCCACTGGTGTGTTTTCCAGTCGCAAACTGGAACAGGCGACTTATGATTCAGTCGCCTTTCGTTTTATTAGCGGAGATACGCATCCGGATCACGATACGATAGCGACCTTTCGTAAGCGCTTTCTACCTGAACTGGAAGGCCTGTTTTTGCAGTTACTGGTCATGGCCAAAGTCATGGGCGTATTTAAACTTGGGAAAGTGAGTCTGGACGGAACCAGGATTAAAGCCAATGCCAGTAAACACAAGGCGATGAGCTGGGGCTATGCCAATAAACTGGAAGAGCAGTTACGTAAAGAAGTAAAAGAGTTGATGAGGCGTGCAGAAGCAGCGGATGCCGAAGATGATTCTGACATGGACATTCCGGATGAGTTGGCTCGCCGTGAAGACCGGCTAGCGGCGATAAAAAAAGCAAAAGCGGAGATTGAGAAACGCGCGCAGGAACGCTTTGAAGCCGAGCAAGCTGAATATGACGCTAAACTTAAACAGCGTAAAGAGAAGGAAGAAAAAACGGGCAAGAAAGCCAGAGGGCCAGAACCCAAAGCACCGGAGGCTGGACCACGCGATAAAGATCAGGTGAACTTTACAGATGCTGAGTCACGGATCATGCCATCATCTGAAGGATTTATACAAGGTTATAACGCACAAGCTGCCGTTGACATTGATTCACACCTGATTGCAGAAAATCACATCACGCAACAATCAAATGATAAGCAAGAAGTTGAACCGGCGCTCAAGGGACTGAAAGATATCGAAGAGCCATTAGGAAAAACCGATGGCTTACTGGCTGATGCAGGCTACTTTAGTGCAAGCAATGTGGGGCGCTGTGAAGAAGCAGGAATTACACCCTATATATCAGATCACAGAGAACGTCACAATCAGCCATGGGATGATCGGTTTAAAACGCCAGCCGCTTGTCCAGAAGGTGCCGATGCTGTTATACAAATGGCACACCGGCTACGAACACAAGAAGGCAGGGCAATATATGCCAAACGGAAATCTACGGTGGAAACCGTATTCGGGATTATAAAAGAAGTGATGGGCTTTCGACGATTTCACCTTCGAGGATATGACGCAGCACAAGGTGAATGGAATCTGGTGTGTATGGCATGGAATATGAAGCGGATGTACGTACTGAATGGATGATATGGTGAGTAACAGAATGAATATTCTGATATCTCTGCATTAATGCACTGCAGTTGATATCTCCATAAGCAAAAATATAGGGTCGGTACTCAGATAGACGAAATGTGATTACCCACTGATGGGGTTAAAGCCGACAGACTCCTAGCACAAACAGCAATAGCCGATGTGCCAGTAGACAAACAATCAGAGACCAACGTACTGCTAGCTAACAGCACCTTAACCACACGCATCGAAAGTGAGTGGGCGGTATTAACTAACAGTGGCGACACACAAAAACTGCAACTGATGATAGAACCCGAACTGGAAACAACCGTCGGTGAAGATTCAAGTATCACCACAATTGTTCGATTACGCACAGATGCAAAAGACAATCTATCACCTGGTGATCATAACCAGGCAGAACTGCGTGAGTTCTATCTTGATACATCCATCGACGACAGCATTGTTATACTAGGCAAACAACAAGTTGTCTGGGGAAAATCAGATGGACTAAAAGTATTAGACATCGTCAACCCACAAGACTTTCGCGAATTTATACTTGATGACTTTGACCAGTCACGCATCCCACTGTGGACTGCCAATGCAGAAATACCAATCAACGATGTGACCCTGCAACTGTTACTGATACCCGACCAGACCTACCACAAGTTCGCCAGCACGGGCAGCAGCTACCAGTTCACCTCACCAATAATTATTCCGCCGACACCACCTGGCGCTAATGTTGTACTCAACTCAACAACAACGCCTAGTAATACATTGCAAGATGCAGATGTCGGATTTCGATTATCAACATTCACCCACGGTTGGGATCTAACATTTAATTATCTCTACCACTACGACGATACACCTGTTTTATTTAGAACCATCAATGTAACCGCAAGTGGCATAGGTACTAGTGGGATAGATATAAGCATCGACCCACAATACAAACGCACGCATTTAATCGGCGGCACATTCAGCAACACCTTTGGCGATTTAACCTTACGTGGAGAAATCGGCTATCTAACCGATAAATACGTTTCAACAACAAACCCCTTAGATACAGACGGTGCAGTAAAAACGGGTGAACTTAAATATGTACTTGGTTTTGACTGGTATGGTTTTACCGACACCATACTGAGCACACAAGTTTTTCAAACCTATCTCGACAATCATAAGACGGGCATGATTCGAGATGAACTAAATACGCAGATAACATTTTTGATCAAACAGGATTATATGAATGAAACGCTCCATTCTGAGATCTTACTTTTGCAGGATATTGATTATGAAGACGGCATGTTGCGACCGAAACTAACCTATGAATACAGTGATGAAGTGAATATTTATGTAGGCGCTGATATTTTTTATGGGAATGAGGATGGCTTTTTCGGGCAGTTTAAAGAGACGGATCGGGTAGTTACTGGGGTTTTTGTTGGGTTTTAGACAAAGCGCAATGTTCAATTTCAATCGAAATTGACCCATGTCTCCAAAAAATAGATAAGAACACTTTTCTGGAATAATTATTTTGTCTGGCCGTGAACAGATGTGCCTGGATTATTTAGCGAATTAGACGGCCTAATTAAGTAGGCGATAAGACCTGTGCAAATCCACCTGCTACAGATTGGGTATATACATTTTCCTGCAAAGCTTCACGCAGCACTTTTTTAGCACAGCTTTTGCATTTACCACAGCAGGTACCAACGTTAAGCTCGCGCGATAACGCATCAAAGCTACATATACCCTCTCCCGCTGCACGGCGAATCTGTTTATCGGTTACCTGGTTACATATACAAACAAACATGATTTGTCACTCATTAATAATTATGCGACTTATCTTAATGCAAATGAGAATGATTTTCAATATGATTTGCAAATAAATCATAAACCTTTACGATATTTACACATTTATCAAGTGCTTATATTTATAATTATCGTGACTATAAACATGATTTGCGATAGTATTTTTCGAATAGCAAGCCAATCCCCATTCTGCGGAGATAGCGAGCCAGTTTTCAGGCTGAATGATAAAATCCACAACCAATCCTAATAAACCGTATGGGGAACAATAATGAAAGGCGACAAAAAAGTCCTTGAATCACTCAACACTTGCTTGAAAGACCAGCTCACTGCAATTAACCAACTTTTTTTGCATGCCCGCATGACAAAAGATTGGGGGCTGGGTGAATTTAATGAGCATGAATATAAATGCTCAATCCAGGCCATGAAAATGGCAGATGACCTTATCGAACGTATTTTGTTTCTAGAATCCTTACCCAACTTGCAAGATCTGGGCAAACTCCAAATCGGTGAAGATATTCCTGAAATTTTATCCTGCGACCTGAACATGCTATTAGATATCCGCGTTAATCTGCAGGACACCATGAAGCTATGCGAGGAAGTGAGGGATTATATTTCACGCGACATGCTAGAAGACATGCTGGAGAAAACCGAAGCATATATCGACTGGCGAGAAACACAGCAATGGCTGGTAGCAAATACCGGTCTTGAAAATTACCTACAATCACAGGTTGGAGAGTAAACATGAAAGGTAAAAAGAAAGTTATCGATCAATTACAAACTCTACTCAACGGTGAGCTCGCTGCCCGTGACCAGTATTTTGCCCACTCTCGAATGTATCATGACTGGGGCCTGGACAAGTTGTATGAGCGTCTTAATCACGAAATGGAAGAAGAAACCGAACATGCCGACGCCCTGGTAGAACGTATATTATTCCTCGAAGGAAAACCCATTTTTTCAAAGCAGGATAAGGTCAACATCGGTAAAACCGTACCCGACATGCTAAAGAATGACCTAAAAGTTGAGTACCGTGTTGTTAAAGCGCTGAAGACGGCTATCAAGGTATGCGAAGATGAACAGGATTACGATTCCCGAAATATTCTCATCAAATTGCTGGATGACACCGAGATGGATCATGCCTACTGGCTTGAGAAACAATTAGGACTGATAGAAAAAATCGGCCTGCAAAACTATTTACAGTCACAATTGTAAATAATTGACCTGTGGAGACACGTTCCATATCTCTGCAGGTCAGTTTATTAGTTTTTTGGTATTAGCGAAAAGAATCGCATTTAATTGACGACATTAATGCATACAACCTCGTACATTCTTTAGAAAAGAACATGCCACAAATTTTACCGATACCATATTGAGCACACAAGTTTTTCAAACATATCTCAGACAACCACAAAACAGGCATGATTCGAGATGAACGTAATACGCAGATAACGTTTTTAATCAAACAAGATTATATGAATGAAATATTACATGCTGAGATTTTACTTTTGCAGGATATCGATTATGAAGACGGCATAGTGCGACCAAAATTAACTTATGAATACAGTGATGAAGTAAATATTTATGTAGACGCTGATATTTTTTATGGGAATGAGGATGTCTTGTTTGGGCAATTTAAAGAAACGGACAGGTTTATAAGCGGGGTTGTTATTGGATTTTAGTTTACTTATAAAGGCGCTATTTTATTGCCGAAACTTCAATCCTTCTCTGCCTTAAAAATTCAACCACTCTTCAATTCGTAATCTTGAATCAAACTTTCTGTAGGAATTTTAAGACCAGAATGCAGCTTTCGAATCATAGAAAGCGTTAACTTGCGTTTAAAACTTAATATTTCGGAGACACGCCCAGATTGACCTATATAAGGAATTAAATCTTTATTTTTTAAGTCATATTGATCCATGCGAAAACGTATAGCGTGAATAGGGTTTGGCGCCTCAATGGGGTGATGCAACGCTTCATATTTTTCTATTAAGGTTACAAGAATATCAAGCTCATCACCTTCTGGGCTGTCTAACTTAGCATCCATTAAATCATCTATGCGAGAAAGTGCGATCTCATAGTCAGCTTCAGTTTTAATAGGTTTAATATTCATCATACAGTCTCCACATCTATATCATCATACTGCTTGTGTGTGCCAACAAAACGTACATATACAACCCGATATGGGTAATTAATTTTAGTCACAAGGCGGTAGTTATTGCCTTTAATATTGAAGACAACTCGGCTGTCTTTGAGAATACTGGCATGACGAAACTGTGATTTTACTTGCTGGGGATGCTCCCAGTCCGCTTCAGTTACTTCCTCATGCCATGCTTCTAATGAAGCCCTGGCATCCGCATATTTTAGGCTTGATTCCCAAAATTCTCTAAGTGTCCGTTTAGATATTATCCTCATGGCTCCCATTATGGGAGAACTGTAACAGGAAGTCAAGAGACAGCTACTAAATTCACATCGTGATGCGTGTTGTTAAACAGCTCTTTATCACCTTTAAAGCAATGTTTTCGGCTATAAAATGGACTGTTTAAGCAGTTAAAACAACGTTATTTAGTATGATTGTTGTTTTGATTCAATTAGTTGTCTGGGTCCGACCCAATGCAAAAAAACTCGTAAGCAATTAATTTATAAGGGAATTTTAAATAATTAAAAATTTATTCGTCGGTTAGAGATATAAGACATTGATTTAATTGATATTTTCTAATTTGGATCTGGATCGCGCACTTAAGCACCATATATTGTATACATTTTTGCTTGATGCACAATATATGGCAAAATGACATCTCCCACTATGGGAATCTTATAACGCCACGACATGAGGTACATATTTATGTCCGACTTTATAGATTTCTCATCTTTACTCACCATCGGTAAATGGTGATTGCTTGACCTAATGGGATAAAAGGAAGCGAACTTAGTCTCTAGATATTTTCAATAGCTCACCGTGAGCTTCTTCAACCACAGCATTCAATCCAGCTGGGCTTCTTGCACATGCAATCATTCCATCTGAGTGACCACAGTAATAATCATATTTAGCTTCATTGCCTTTAGGCTCTACAAGAATGTGAAGCATATATCTACCGTACTGACTCTATTTAAAACCATTACAGATAGATCCAACTCAACACCATCCCTACTATCCCTATGCAACAGATATGAACTACAGTTTTTACGCGTATTCCCTAACTAAAAGTAAGGTTAATTATGGCAATTTGACTTAACCAACCCCACAAGGCAAACTCAAATCTGGCTCGATCAAAGCCTCTGTGTCCGCAGAAAGGGCTGCGCCCAAGATCCATTAGTACATAAAAATATGTAATTCCCTTTTCCATCTGGATGGCGGACACAGATAGTAGAAAAGGTAATTTAAATGGCAAAGCCAACTCCACACGGTGAGACTCCGTTTCGCATTAATCTCGAACAACAAAAGAAACGCGCTAAAGAACTGCTCAAAGCTTTTCACTCTGATGTAGACGATGATAAAAGCGCTGCTGACAACGCGGCTCTATTACGCTTTAAACAGCATCATCCTAAATTTTCAAATAACACGCTGACTTCTGCAAAGTTAAGTGACGCCCAACTTGTTATCGCCCGTGAGTTAGGTTTGCCCAGCTGGGCTAAATTAAAAGCACATATTGCAGCAATGACACAAGCCAGTGATGCGATAAAGACAAAAGCTTTAGCACCGGATGCAGAATTTAAAACGCTGCACATCCGCTGCGGAACTGACCTGAG
Organism: uncultured Gammaproteobacteria bacterium; assembly: GCA_963759005.1. Lineage (GTDB taxonomy): Bacteria > Pseudomonadota > Gammaproteobacteria > SZUA-229 > SZUA-229. The sequence goes on along the minus strand of CAVWXQ010000034.1, from coordinate 29,410 downwards.
TTCAACTTTACCTGCTGGCGGATTCATCGGTGATTTTCTTGAATATTCTGACCCTTATGGTCAGGGTCCGATTGTTCAGAATGATGATTTTATAAAAACCCGCGCTAAATTCCTGCATGAATCTTATGATCCTCTTTTCGAAAAGATACCGGACGATTCACGCGCCGATAAAACACTAAGTGCTACTGTCGCCTATTTAGAAACCGCACATGCCAGGCTGAAACTTGCTGCACAACAGTATGAGCGCGTCGTATTGTGGTTTGAACATGATGGTTATGATCAACTGATATTAGCCAAACTGCTGGCTTACTTTGCAGAGAATGTCGTGTCTGGAAAAGCACTGCCTGCAAAACTGGAACTGGTATCGATTAATCATTTTCCAGGCTCGGCCCGATTCATTGGCCTGGGACAGTTACCACCTGAAGCCATTCGGCTAGACGCTAGCCGAGATCGAGGCACTGGCGGTTATGGCCTGGGACTATCAATTGCTCAACGTATCTGCCAATGGCATGGCGGGGAAATTACCGTTACTGATTCAATTTAGGTGGTGCTAGGTTTATTATACCTAGATTTAATATTCGATGGCCTGAAGATTTGAGTGTAGCTTATGCTAATTAATCAGTAAATTAAGCTGTAATACTTTAGGAACTAAATATGGAAATTTTTCTCCATCTGAATAGCATTGGTATATTATCTCAATGAAACACACAATAACTATCATTACGAAATACTCATGTTGAAAAAAACACTCCTCGCTGCAGTTGCTGTATCTCTCCTTGTTGGTGCCATCACCTTCGCCAAGCTCGGCCAGTTTACAGCGATGGGCGAAGCTGCCCAAAATATGGTACTACCGCCTGAAACTGTTAATGCCATGTTGGTAGAGGATACGCAGTGGGAACAAACAATTACCTCTACAGCTACCGTTACGGCTGTGCAGGGCGTTAATGTAAGTGCCGAAACCGGCGGTCGGGTAACGCAGATTAATTTTGAATCAGGTTCCTTCGTAAACACAGGCGATGTGTTAATCCAGCTGGATACATCAAGCGAAGATGCTCAACTTGCTTCTGCAGAGGCCACGGCCGCACTTGCCAAAGCGAGCCTCAACCGGGTGCGCAAGCTAGATAAACAAAACTTGACGTCGCAAGACGCTCTGGAAAGCGCCGAGGCAAAAGTAAAAGAAACCATCGCGCAGGCGCATAACGTTCGTGCGTTGATCGCGAAAAAAACGATTCGGGCACCGTTTTCCGGTCGACTGGGACTACGGCTAGTTAATATCGGCCAAATCTTAAGCGAGGGCGATGCTATCGTATCATTGCATACCCTCGATCCGATCTATGTCGATTTTTCGATTCCGCAGAAAACTCTTTCGCATCTGAAACCGGGACTGGAGGTAAGAGTAACCGTCGATGCTGCACCAGACACACCTTTTATCGGCGCAATACTTGCGACCAACCCCGATGTGGATCTGGTAACTCGTAGTGTAAGAGTACGTGCAAAGATTGCGAACCCCGATGAAGTACTACGGGCAGGTATGTTTGCCAACGCCACCGTAGTCATGCCGAAAAAACAGGCGGTATTACCGGTTGCTGCAACTGCGATTGCCTATGCCACCTTTGGTGATTCTGTTTTTGTGATAGAAGAACAGAAAAATGAACAATCCGGCGAGACCGAGAAGGTACTGCGCCAACAGTTTGTCCGACTGGGACAAGCACGCGGTGACTTTATTGATGTCATCGATGGACTGAAGGCTAGCGATATGATTGTCACCAGTGGTGTTTTCAAATTGCGTAGCGGTATGAAGGTAATAATCGATAACACGCTGGCACCTGAACCCAGTCTCGACCCACATCCGTCCGATTCCTGAGTTACGTCGTTATGAGTAATATTTTTACCGACCTGTTTATCCGACGCCCGGTGTTAGCCATTGTGGTTAACCTGATTATTGTCATCGCCGGACTTAATGCATGGAACTCGCTGAGTGTACGCCAGTACCCACTCAGCGAAAACGCATCTGTACAGATTTCGACTGTTTACGTCGGTGCCAGTGCAGAGCTAGTACGTGGCTTCGTTACGACGCCACTGGAACGTGCCATCTCAGCATCGGAAGGCATCGACTACGTCGAGTCAAAAAGTTTACAGGGCATCTCAATCATTACTGCACGGCTCAAACTCAATTACGATTCGACAAAAGCACTGGCCGACATCTCGTCCAAGGTTGATCAAGTACGCAATGACTTGCCCGTCGAGGCCCAGGTGCCTGCAATCAGCGTGCAGTCGGCCGATTCAGAATTTGCCTCAGCTTACCTGAGCTTCTCATCCGACATCCTTTCACAAGAGCAGATCACCGACTATCTCGATCGCGTGGTGCAGCCGCGCCTGTCCGCAATCACCGGCGTACAACGCATCGAAATTTTCGGTGCCCGTACCTTCGCTATGCGCGTCTGGCTCAAACCCGAGCGTATGGCTGCGTTGGGCATCAGCCCCTCGCAGGTTCAACAGGCCCTGGTCGCTAACAACTATCTGGCGGCAATCGGCAGCACCAAAGGCGCGCTGGTACAAACCAAATTAGCAGCGAACACTGATCTTCACAGTGCGGATGAATTCCGTCGCCTGGTTATCTATCAGAAAGACGACACCATTGTTCGTCTGCAGGATATCGCAGATGTCGAACTGGGCTCCGAGGACTACGATACCCTGGTGCGCTATTCGGGACAGACCGCGGTATTTGCCGGTGTATTCCCTCAACCCAATGCCAATATCATCGAGGTGATCGACGGCGTGCGTGTCGAGCTCGACAGGCTCAAACGTGATCTGCCCGCCGGACTCAATGCCGATATCGGTTACGACGCATCGGCTTATGTCAGCGATGCCATCCACGAGGTGACGAATACCTTAATCGATACACTACTGATCGTAATCGTGGTGATTTTCCTGTTCCTCGGCTCATATCGCTCGGTACTGATCCCGGTGATGGCGATCCCGGTTTCGCTTATCGGCAGCATCTTTTTGATGCAGGTTTTCGGCTTCACACTCAACCTGCTAACCCTGCTGGCCATCGTGCTTTCGGTTGGTCTGGTCGTCGACGATGCCATCGTGGTGGTGGAAAATGTCGAACGGCATCTGCGTGAAGGTCGCACGCCACGCGAAGCGGCCATGCTCGGCGCACGTGAACTGGTTGCACCAGTCATCGCCATGACTGTCACTTTGGTAGCAGTGTACATACCGATTGGTTTACAGGGTGGCTTGACAGGTGCACTGTTTCGCGAGTTTGCATTTACTTTAGCAGGGGCCGTGACAATATCCGGCATCGTTGCACTGACCCTGTCACCAACCATGGCCGCCAATATGCTGCGCAGTGCAGAGGATGAAGAGCGCGGCCTGACTGGTTGGCTCAATCACCGTTTCGATAGATTGCGAATCGCTTACGGCCGTTCTCTCGGTGCTACGCTTGCAGCCCGACCCGCCGTGTATCTGGTATGGATTGTGATCAGCCTGTGCTCCATTCCGATGTTCATGATGTCGCCCAATGAACTGGCACCATCCGAAGATCAGAGCGTACTGTTCGGCATCATCAACACCTCTGCCAATTCTACTACAGACCAGAACGCGGTCTATTCGAAAGCGGCAGAACAGGTAATGCTCGAAGTGCCTGAAACCGCACTCACCTTCCAGCTTCTGTTCCCACCGTCGATTGGTGCCACAATCGGCGCCGACGGATTCAGTGGTATGGTGGTAAAACCCTGGGCAGAACGCAATCGAACTGTGGATCAGATTTTGCCGGAGGTGCAGGCCGAAGTATCAAAAATACCGGGCATTCAGGTGTTCATGACAACACCACCAGCGCTACCGGGCGGCAGCAATTTCCCGGTCGAGTTCTTGATCACATCAACTGCCGACTCAACACAACTACTCGAATTCGCCAACACATTGCAACAAAAAGCAATGGAAAGCGGGCTATTTGCCTTCCCCCCTATCATCGACATGAAGCTTGATCAACCGCAGGCAACCATGACCTTTGATCGTGACAAACTTGCAACCCTGGGACTGAACCTGTCTCAGGTAGGCGCTGATCTCGGCGTTGCTACTGGTGGCAATTTCGTCAACCGTTTTAATATGGACGGTCGCAGCTATAAAGTTATTCCGCAAATTCAGCGCTCTGCCCGCCTCAACAGTGAGCAGTTACGCGACATCTATGTGCCCGCTGAAAATGGTCAGATGGTGCCGTTGTCGGCGGTCACTGATATCGAACACGACGTGGTTGCTCGCTCATTAAATCGTTTTCAACAGCTTAATGCAGTAAAACTTTCAGGTGTCACCACCCGCACCCTCGATGACGCACTCACTTTCCTCGAAAACACCGCACGTGAGATACTTCCACCTGGCTACAGCTTCGACTACACCGGTGAGTCACGCCAGTTACGCACCGAGGGCAATAAATTTATCCCCGCCTTTTCATTGGCAGTGCTGTTGATTTTTCTGGTGCTGGCAGTGCAGTTCAATTCTTTTCGTGACCCGTTTGTTATCCTCGCAGGGTCTGTGCCTTTGGCGATGTTTGGCGCGCTGATCTTCACTGTGTTGAAAATACCCGACCCCAATACGCCATACTGGACGAATGGCTGGACCACTACAATGAACATCTATGCTCAGGTCGGCCTGGTCACACTGGTCGGACTGATCGCTAAAAATGGCATCCTAATCGTTGAGTTCGCCAACAAATTGCAAGAACAGGGTGCAAATAAACTCGACGCTGTACACGATGCCGCAATGACACGCCTGCGCCCGGTGCTGATGACCAGCGTGGCTACTGTCGCCGGTCATTTCCCGTTGGTACTGGTAACCGGCGCCGGTGCGGCAGCTAGAAACTCCATCGGTCTGGTGTTGGTCGGCGGTATGGCAATCGGCACCCTGTTCACACTTTTTGTTGTGCCGTCGTTGTACGTGCTTATGGCAAAAGACAGAAGTGGAAAGCAATAATTAGAGGCGAATTCAAGTTCCAAGTGCACCACTTAAGATCCCAAAGAAGACTTCATGAGGAGTTCAAAATATCAATTGAGTCTGCCCCATTGATTCTTACGCAATGATCCCCATACAATAATAAGAATACAGTCAAACATATAAACTAATAGTGAATACCATGAAACGCAGGTCGTTTCTGAAACGTGCCGCTAAGCGGTTAATCCTGTTCATGACGCCGGCATGGCTGCAGCAAACCCACGCCACACAAATGAACACACAAAATACAAAAACCGATACCAGTAACCATCTGATTACCCTGTTTCTCTGTGGTGATGTAATGACTGGCCGCGGTATTGATCAGGTATTACCGCATCCGAGTCAACCGGAAATTTATGAACGCTATTTGCTTGATGCGCGCAATTATGTCGAACTGGCTGAAAAAATAAACGGGTCAATAGCAAAACCGGTCTCCTTTCCCTACATCTGGGGCGATGCGTTGACAGAATTTGAACGTATCTCACACGACCTGCGCATCATTAATCTTGAAACCAGCGTCACAATCAGTAACGATTACTGGAAAGGCAAAGGCATCAACTACCGCATGCACCCACGTAATATTCCATGCCTTACTGCGGCCAACATCGATGGCTGTACCCTGGCCAATAACCATGTACTGGACTGGGGTTATGCAGGCCTGAAGGAAACACTGTCGACATTAAAACAGGCACATATAAAAACAGCAGGTGCCGGCGCTAATATTAAAGAAGCTCAAACACCAGCCCTGTTTAAAATTCCTGGTAAGGGGCGTGTTATTCTTTTTTCATTTGGTGACAAAAGCAGTGGCATGCCATACAGCTGGAAGGCATCAGAACACAGGGCGGGCGTGAACGTGCTCAACGATATGTCGAAGAAAACAATTCGCCAAATTGCAAACCAGGTGAATGCTGTTAAAGGTAAAAACGATATTGTTGTCGCCTCCATCCATTGGGGTGGAAATTGGGGTTATCACATACCCAGTGAGCACAGCCATTTTGCACATAGCCTGATTGATGAAGCCAATGTGGATGTTGTCCATGGCCATTCATCCCATCATCCAAAAGGCATTGAAGTGTACCGGAACAAACCCATCATTTACGGTTGTGGTGATTTTCTCAACGACTACGAAGGCATAAGCGGTTATGAAAAATACAGAGATGACCTGAGCCTGATGTATTTTGTCACCCTGAATGCATTAACTGGTGATCTGGTCAGTTTGCAACTGGTACCTACACAGATCAAACAGTTTCGTGTTAATCACGCAACCCACACAGATACAAAATGGCTGGAAGAGATGCTGAACAGAGAAGGACAGAAACTCAGCACACAAGTTAAATTAAATGATGATAAAACTATTAGTGTGCGTTGGACGGATTAAAGGAACTAACCACCTTTAACTCACCTTGATACCGCATGTCAATGCGACAAATTATCATCTTCAACATATGTAAATCTCATTATTATTGAATAGCTTGTTAAGGAAAAAGGAATAGTTATGAAAATTTTAGAACAGTCGTTTGATGTCAGGTGGGCGGACATTGATGCTAACAAACATATGCGCCATTCAGCATACTACGATTATGCAACTCATCTACGGGTGCGGCTTTTAAAAAATATTGGTATGGATATTGTCACTCTGTCTAAATTAGGGATTGGGCCTGTTTTATTTCGTGAAGAAGCTGTTTTTATGCGTGAAATAAGTATGGACGATACCATCCGGGTGAATGTAAAACTTAAACGTACCCGAGAAGATGCATCGCACTGGTCTTTTATTCACGAGTTTTACAAAGACGATAAAGCAGTAGCCGCTAAAGTGACTGTCGATGGTGCCTGGCTTGACCTTAATAAAAGGAAATTAACTGCGCTTCCAGATCATTTTCTTCATATTTTTCTCGATATACCCCGGAGTGATGATTTTGAATTCGATATGAAACATTAAAGCAATCAGACTGCAGCGTACTAGATTTATTCCCTTCGCCCCAGTTAATTTATCCCAATTAATTTATTGATAGCAATACACAACATTTTATGGGTGCATAACGATAATTCGTTAGGTCACGATTTTTCATTATTTTCGGCCATCTTCAAACTTTCACTAATACTTTATATATCAGCAACTTATTAATATGAAAATCTGGCATGTCTTATGCGTATTAATAGTCAAGCACTTAAATTTAACTAACAGAATGTAGGAGGAATGATGAGCAGCAAACAACGAAGCTTTCTTAGCAACATGAACCGTGTGTTCATTTTTGCTCTTACTGTAGCTGGGCTATTGATGGATGGATATCAATCTGCCGACATCCTCTGTACTTTCGCCCTGGTTGTCTGGTTGTGGTTGCCACATTGCATCAAGTTTGAAGCAAAGGCTTTGAAATACATCAGTACAATAGATTAATGGGCCTATTTAATTGGTCAGACCCCAATGCCAGTAAGTTAAGGCAATAACTCATGAGCGTATTGCCGGCAACGCTATCGCTTATACCGGCCTACAAAGAAATTATATCTCACCGTAGGCTGGCATAAGGTTTTTTCGTTGCCGGTAAAGTCTTAACTTACTGGTATTGTCTCTGACCCGGTTATTTAATACTCTGATCGTTCAATTAACTCAATTTGATAACCATCAGGATCACTAAGAAATGCTATAACATCGTTACTGCCTTTTAACGGTGTCGCATCCAGTGAAAGTTCACCTCCTGGTTTTTTAATCGCAGCTATAGATTGAATAATATTATCAACACCAATGGCGATATGTCCATAAGCGTTACCCACGTTGTACTCTGACACCCCATGGTTATAGGTTAACTCAAGCACACTGGTTTCTGCCTCGTCACCGTATCCCAGAAAAACTAACGAATATTTTTCATCATTATTTTCTAGCGTGCGCAATATTCTCATACCCATTACTTCGGTATAAAACTTAATTGAACGCTGAAGATCACTAACACGCAACATTGTGTGTAATATTCTTTTCATGGTATTTATTCTCGCTATTGATATGTTAAATTTTCAGATAACAACAATAAGGTAAATCAGGTCTATTAGTTATCACTCACTAATAGACCTGACTCATCCTGTTGGTTATTTACAAATCTCACCTTGATAACGAAGAATTACCTGTCCTTTTGCTAGATCAATCACACCAAAACTATTAAACCCACCGCTATATCCTGCGTAAGTACCACGTGAATCCATTACCTTGTATGCAATCTCCAGCATATAGGTTTTATCTTTACCTGGAATGGATGTAAGTGTTGCTTTGTCTCGGGTTCTGATCAAACCATTACTATCGTTAATGAAATAATGTTCCATATCTAGAGCCAGACCTGTACTGGTTTTTGTTTGCCCCAATATTTTTGCCCGCGCACCGGTGAAGTCACCACTTAGTGCTGCGACTAGATTGGTTTCATCTACCGCTTCAGCCAGGCCCATGCCACCAACTTCTCTGCATTGATTTGCTGTGGCGAAACTATTTATGCTTTGTGTTGCTAACAATACCGCTGACAATATTGTTATGTAGAATTTACCTGTATGTGATTCGTTTTTAGTTAACTTACGCAACATGACATTTATCCTCTTGATCATATGATTATTTACTTCATTGTTTATCTAATCGATTTATCAGGAACCAATTTCTTTCCTGATAAATCATTACTGTTTTACTTTTAAGATATGGCTGCACCGATTTCTTCATTGGTCATCGCACGACCATCAAAATTCCAGGCACCATCAACGGTGTGAACAACATTGACGTAAATATTATCTTTAGTTTGTTTGTTCCCAGAAAGCGCATGGATGATATTTGTCGCATCATTAAAATAGCCCTTTTGTATTTCCCTTGTATTAAATGCAAATGAAGGCACTTTCCATTCAACCCAAATACCGGAGAATTGTTTCCCTCCTGAAAAAGTTGAGTTCTTAGGTAATTCATGAACATTCGCTGTAATGTTTGGCGTCATCACTTTGTTACCGGCCAATCCGTGGTGTTTCAGCATTGCATCAGTAAGCTGCTTTACAGCGAGCTGTTCACTGCCTTCTGGTAAAACACCTTTTGTGTAAGTTAATGTAAGTGGCATAGTCTTCTCCTCAGTTTTGTTACTCAACAGTTCGTTATCTATTGAGCTTGCTAATAACACAGTGCGACATTGCACTGCGCTCATTAATTAATAGACCGGTCGGTTTAATTTGATATTAAAAAAAATCAACTCTCCTCTTCCAATCTCTGTACCGGTCTTTTATCTAATTTACATTTCCTCTATCACTGCTGTCCCGTTTATATAAAAATTAATTATATGTAGAGGTTGACGTAACTATCTTAAGCCTGGTTTACGTTAATCCGAGACATGAATCGGGCGCAACCACCAACGACACGCCGTGAAACCATCCATGGTGGCTCAACACCCGCATCCATGCGGGTGATGGTCGTTGATAGATGCCCCAATTTATGCCTCTAACTGTTAACGGGACTGCAGTGTTCATCTATATAGATAATCCTAATAAATCAGCCTTCAACGGGAATCGCTATTAATATAATAGCCGGCCCTAATTTTCTGATTAGCTCGGCATCATTACGCGCCTTGGCGAGAAGTTGTATACCTTCTATGTAACTCAGCATTGCATCCGCCGTTGCCTCTACATCAACCACTGGCATGTCACCGTTTTTAATGGCATCAGTAACAACTTTTCGCAGAGGCTGTGCCAGACCAGCTAAACATTCTTCTATTTTTTTTCGTATTACTTCATCTTGTGTCGCCTGCTCTACTGCCATGTTGCCGAACGGGCAGCCAGGTAAGTGCCCTGTTTCTTCAACGTAGGTTTTTTGCGCCTCATACAGCATGGAAATAAAACGATCTAATCGCTCCAGCGGTGGCAACGATGATGATGCAATACTATCTGCTACTAATGTTGCACCAAGATGACCGCTAAACTGATCGAGCACAGCAAGTGCCAGATCTTGCTTGCTATTGAAAAAATGAAAAAAGCTACCTTTGGACACGCCAGCGTCTTTACAAATAGTGGCAACACCTACCGCCGTATAGCTTTGCATGTAGAACAGTGCGGCAGCTGTATCAAGTATTTTCTGTTTTGTATCGATTTCTTTGACCATGTTTCAAATAATAATAGACCGGTCGGTATAAGTCAATACCTGTTTCAAATTTACATATAAATTAAAACAGATGAAAAACAAACCGCAGCTAAGGCCGAAGCAATTGTCCGAACATGATTCCAGTTCGTCCATTCAATCACAGAGTTATGCCATAGGCTCACAGAGTTCGCATCCGACGCGTCAATTTTCGCAAGCACTTCATTTTTTGGCACATTAAATATACCCGTTACCATCAAGCAGCCAAGAAGATAGAACGTGCTACCCGCTATTAAATATCCGGAACCTGTTTGATTCCAGCGAAATAGTGACCAGGTTAGTAGAACAACACAAACCACTGTCGTTCCTAAAAACACGCCGAGGAACCATAGGTTTAACACGGTAATATTGATTGACTGCATGGCTTTAATCCCCTCTTCTGCTGTTAATCGTGAGAGCGCTTTCATTACAAATGTAGAAAAAGCAAAGAAGACACCCGCGATTAAACCACTACCGAGTATTGCAGCAAGCACCACAACGAAATGTAATTGATTAAGCATTGGCGTAAGAACGATTGTCAGGATTCCAAATTCCGGTCTCTGCTACTGCCATCGCGTAATCGTGAAAACTTCGCGGTTCACGGCCCAATGCTCGCGTTACACCATCAGTAAGCGATTCGTTTCTGCCATCCAGAACTTCAGTAAACAGATACTTGATAAGCGCTACATAATCCTCAGGCACTTCTGCTTCGATCATATACTTCACGTAGTCGTCCATTGAAACGGGCTGATAATCGATGTTGCGATTTGTACTTAGTGAAATTTCTTTGATGACATCACGAAAAGTCAAAAGCTTTGTGCCAGTCACTTCATAAATTTGACCTTTATGCTTTTCATCGGTTAATGCGGCGAAGACGATGTCGGCAATATCTTCAATATCGATAAAGGGTTCTTTGATTTCACCGACAGGTAAAAAGACCTGACCGCGAAGGATATCATCCAGAAAAAAACTTTCGCTGAAGTTCTGTGCGAACCAGCTTGATCGTACGATGGTCCAGTCGAGCGCTGAATTCATCACGATTTTTTCACAGGTTTGCGCTTCTTCTTCGCCGCGCCCTGAAAGTAAAACCAGATGTTCGATGCCGCTAGATTTAGCGACCTGCACAAAGTTTTTGATAATTGCTGACGCACCTGGAACGGCCAGATCGGGGGAAAAGACGACGTAGACTGAGCCCACACCTTGAAGCGATTCCTGCCATGTACTCTTATCGTACCAGTCAAATGGAATTTCGCTATTTCTCGATCCTTCTCTGAACCCGAGTCCATTTGAAATAAAGCGATTGATCACGCGTCTTCCGGTTTTACCACTGCTACCTAAAATTAACGTGACTTTCTGTTTTGTATGATTATTAATCATTTCACACCTCTGATTTTCTTCTTGTTTAAATAAAGAGGAATGGAAGGATTAGAAATAACCCTTCCATTGATTACTTACATCAAAAATTCTCTGATTTTTGCAGCGATAATTTGCCCATCTTCCTCTAACGCAAAGTGACCTGTATCTAACAGATTAAACTCCACGTTCTTAAGGTCACGTTTGTATGGGAAAGCACCGTCTGCTGGAAAAATATAATCGTTCTTCCCCCATACGATAAGTGTAGGTGGTTGGTATTCACGAAAATATGCTTGCCATTCAGGGTAGTATGGAACATTATTCTGGTAGTCATAGAATAGCGCCAGTTGAATAGATGGATTACCATCGCGTGTTAGATGTCGCAGATCCACATTCCAGTTATCTGGGCTTATTGTCTCTTCTTTTCTAACACCGTGTGTGTACTGCCATTTCACACCATCGGGTGCAATAAATGCGGCTAGTGGTTCAGCATTTTCTGCTGAGCGATCATTCCAATATTTACGAATCGGAATCCAGAAATCCTTCAAACCTTCATCGTAGGCATTACCATTTTGTACTATTAACGATGTTATCTGCTCAGGGTTTTGTGATGCTAAACGAAAACCAATCGGTGCACCGTAATCCATCAAGTACAAGCTGTATTTTTTAACACCCAACTTATGCACCAGTTTACCCATTACTACTGCAAGATTATCGAAGGTGTAATCAAACGCATCCATTGCTGGTTGCTCGCTATTTCCAAAACCAGGATAGTCAGGCGCAATAAGATGATATCGATCAGCTAATGCTGGCATAAGATTTCGAAACATGTGAGATGATGTCGGAAACCCGTGCAGCAATAATATTGTTGGTGCGTCTTTTGGTCCTGCTTCGCGATAGAAAACTTCAACACCATCGATATTAATCGTTTTATGTAATGTTTGTGTTACGGAAGTTCGGTTATGAATATGGTTAGTTGCTGCTGTAGCGTCTGCAAAAATTAAACTGCTGCTAGTAAGCGCAGCAACCAGCAATATGCTAGAAAGTAAATCTGCTTTTTTCATTAGTCTTTCCCCTGGTAGATGATATTTAACAATATGTTATTGTCACCTGTCCCATTGCAACAGTCGTGCCATCTGTCGAAGAAATACTAACTTATTGATTGTGCTTAAAATAATAAAATTAAGCGTGAGGATTATGATTACGATAATTCGTAGTTACCAATTTGTCGTAGTAACTATTACGAAAAAAGCGGTGGTTAATAAATATTAAACTTACTCTATACAGATAGGATTATTCTTTTTCCCATGTTTAACCAGGATATTTCATAGGAATGCAGGATTTTGGGGAAAAATAAGTGAGTCAGTTTGTACGATTCGCCGATAAAATCGTAGGAATGATTATACATGAGCGAAGCGAGCCCGTAGGGTAACGGGCAGGACGCCCGTAATTAAAGCATAGCCGTTCGGCAATTGCTCCATGCATTGCCCTACTACCGTACTTCCTATACATAAGCTATGGTTACAGGGGAATCGTACAAAATGGCCGCTGATATTTTTCCAAAAACTGCATAGCGTTATTGGGTACATACGACCTACATGGACGTGGGAAGTGCGGAAAATGCAGGAGCAATCTTTCAGCGTGTACTTTTCTAATATACCTGCATTTCTTATTATAATCATTGTGTTAAGAGAGATTTGCAGCGTTCCTATGAAATATCCGGGTTAATTGTCGTAGATGAGGTGCAACCCGAACTCTTACGCGAACAAAAATACGCAACACCCTTATTCGGCTTCATCTCTTATTTACTAAATTTGAATACCCATATTTTTTAAGCGCGACGCTAATGTTGTTGGTTTTATACCTAACAGTTCTGCTGCACCACCAGCACCAGATATTTTGTTATTACACAGCTCTAGCGCCTGCATAATATTTTCTTTATCACGCGCTATGCGTTCCACTTCCGTATAAGGTTTGCTGTTATCGTCTTCGTTATTTAGAGAAACGTTATTAATAACCACTGGTGCCACATTATTGCCAGGAAGATTAAACTGTAGAGTACCGCCCTGGCTTAAAATGATGGCACGTTCAATAACGTTTTGTAATTCTCGAATATTGCCTTTCCACGAATAGGTTTGTAGTTGTTTTACGCTGGCATTGGTTAATCCAGGCTCGGATAGGGTTAATTTTTTTGATAGCAGTTTGACAAAATGCTGTGCAAGTAATGGAATATCGTCCAGTCGCTCACGCAATGGTACGACGTTTACGGGAAATACGTTTAGCCTAAAGTAAAGATCTTCACGGAAGTTTCCGGCTTCTACCTCTTCTTGCAGGTTTCTGTTTGTGGCGGTAATTAAACGCACATCCACTTTTTTTGTTTTTTCATCTCCGACCCGTTCGTATTGGCCTTCTTGTAAAACGCGCAACAATTTACTTTGTAGCGCTAGTGGAATTTCGCCCACTTCATCAAGAAATATTGTTCCGCCGTCAGCAAGTTCGAAACGCCCTGCTCTGTCTTTTAACGCACCGGTAAAGGAGCCTTTTACATGACCAAAAAATTCACTTTCAAATAACTCTGCAGGGATAGCTGCGCAGTTAACCCGTATTAACGGACGTTCACTTCTATCGCCTCGTTCATGTATCGCCCTGGCCACGAGCTCTTTACCTGTGCCTGACTCACCTGTTATCAATACACTAGCTGCAGTCGGTGCGACCAGTTCGACTTGTTGTAATAGTTGTTTAACTGCACGGCTTTGTCCGATGATGTCTTTGAATTCATAATCGCTATTAATTTCTTCTTGCAGATACAGGTTCTCCGCTTCCAGGCGTTCCTTCATCCGCTGAATTTCAGCGTAAGCTTTTTGAATTTTTTCTTCCGCCTGTTTGCGTTCGGTAATATTTTTAAATACAACAACTGCGCCGGTTATTTTATCGCCCTGTCTTATCGGTGTACTGGTAAAGGAAACTGGGATACTGGTGCCGTATTTACCCCAGAAGATATCATCGTCTATATGATGTACTGCTCCATCTTTAAATGATGCATAAATAGGGCAGTTTTCTTTATGATAATGCGTGCCATCAGGTCGTGTGTGGTGTAACAGCGAATGCATGGACTTACCAATTAGTTCGTCAGCGTTATAACCCAGCATGGCAGCAGCGGAAGGATTGGCAAAGGTGGTATTGCCTTCACAGTCGAGTCCATAAATTCCCTCACCGGCTGCTTCTAAAATCATTTGGTTATCGGCATACGCCTGTTTGAGTGCTTGCTCGGCTTTGCGGCGTTTTGTTGCATCATTAAAGACCACAACTGCACCAGCTAACTTGTCGTTATCAAATATAGGTGTACTAGTATATTCCACGCAGAAACTACTGCCGTCTTTACGCCAGAAGACTTCATCATCGACATGATTTACTTCACCTTTTTTATAAGTCGCATGAACTGGGCATTCACTAGCATGATAGGTGGATCCATCGGTTTTTGTGTGATGCAGTAATTGATGACTCGACTGTCCTATGAGATCGTCGATTGTCCAGCCTGTCATCTCAGAGGCTGCGGGATTAGCAAACTGCGTATTACCCTGCAGATCAATTCCGAATATTCCTTCACCTGCAGCTTTCAACAGTAATTCGTTAATCGCATCCCCTGATGTAGCAAAAATACACGATGTTATTTCTCCATTTTTATTTCTTACCGTCATGACCAGCACCTCACGAATATCGATAATCAAACATAACCAATTAATAGATTTATATCAACGGTTTTTCATAAATGACGAATATTCACAATCTAAGAACTATATATAACGTAAACATATCAATAACATACTTGTAAAATAAGTAAGAATAAACAACCAGTACTGGTTACTTTTTAATTGTCCCCCAAACATTCGAAGGACTAATATAAAGTACTCACCAGAGCGGGACGAGGCCCGCAATGCTAAAATAAAATCCAACCGTTAATACTAAAAAAACAGACCACACCAATAACACCACCCGCACAAGCTATAATGCAACAATGAAAATAAACCAAACAACCGGGCTACTTAAGCAGTGTAAACAATGTCTTTCGCCAAACAGAGATTCACGCCCGGAAAATACAGCAATCGATTTAGTAGTAGTACACTCAATCAGTCTGCCGCCTGGTGTATACGGCGGCGAAGCGATTGAACAATTTTTCCAGAATCAATTAGACAAAAACGAACACCCCTATTTTGATGAAATACATGCACTAAAAGTTTCCAGCCATGTACTGATTAAACGCACTGGAGAAATCGTACAATTTGTCCCATTCCATGAACGTGCCTGGCACGCCGGTCAGTCTAATTATCAGGGACGTGATCGCTGCAACAACTTCTCCATTGGTATCGAGCTGGAAGGCACTGATAACGATAATTTTGAAGATATTCAATATCAGCAATTAGCACTGTTAGTCAACGCTTTGCAGCAAGCCTACCCTGCTCTCACAGGTAACATTACAGGCCACAGTGATATATCTCCTGATCGAAAAAAAGACCCCGGTACTGGCTTTAACTGGGATAAACTACAACAACATATCAAGCACCTTTAACAGAAATTTTATAGTTATATTAATAAATAGATATCTCACATACGTTTTTTATGGCATTAATCTCAATAATTCTTGGTCTGTTCCTTGATCGTACTTTTTGTCATTTACATGATTTGCGCGACATGACCTGGTTTGAATTTTACGTTCAAGTAATTCAACGCCTTACTGGCAAGCGTTTTCCTCCACTACAATTTATTATCATTCTGGCATTACCCGTTTCACTGCTGCTCAGCGTGCAAATTCTACTCCATGATTTCTTATTTAATATCCCGGGTTTTATTTTTGGTGTTTTCATTTTTATTTACTGCCTGGGACCGGTCTGTTTAAGCACCGATATTGAAGCTTATACGCATGCCAGAACATTAGGTGATGAAGATGAAGCATTGCATTATGCCGGCACTATTACTGATTCAGTAGCGTCAACTTCACCCGACCAACAAACTAGTGATGTTACGCGTGCAATTTTATATATTGCCAATGAGCGTATTTTTGCTACCATATTCTGGTTTGTTGTTTTAGGTCCGTTTGGTGCCATGCTGTATCGGCTGATTTCAGAACTTAGCAAACAGATTGATTTTGATGAACTGGCTGAATTTTCAGAATTTATTCACGCCATCATGGCATGGATTCCAGCACGTATGCTGGCAGCGGGTTATGCGCTCACTGGTAATTTTGATGGCGCATATCATGCTTACAAAGACCGGGCTTATACCAGCGATTTTTCACACAGCAACAATGAAGTATTAGTTTCTACCGGCCTGGGTGCTATGCAAAATTTGCAGGCAGGAAATGAGCTTGACTCAGTATCTATGCAGCACAGGCACTGGTAATGCGCGCGATCATCGTCTGGATAAGTATTCTTGCGGTACTGACACTGGGCGGAATTTTTAATTAGAGAGCTTTGCACGAAGCATCTTTTGCGCTATGGCTACGTTAAAAATAGTCTCAAAATGCTCATTTACTATGTGTAAACTGCGCTTTTTCGACAATTTTTTCCTTGCCCTAACGAAAAATCTACATCGTGCAAAGCTCTCTCTTAGTTTCAGGTAATTATGACAACATATATCGATATAATCAGACATGGTGAACCCGTTGGTGGTAGACGTTATCGAGGTTATAGCATAGATGATCCGCTAACAGAAAAAGGCTGGACACAAATGCGCGCTGCGGTTCCTGAAACGCCTAAATGGCAGCATATCGTTTCTTCCCCATTAAAACGCTGTCTTGAATTTGGCCAGCAACTGGCGAATGATTTACAGATAAGTTTTAGCATTAACGATAATATGAAGGAAATCGGTTTTGGCGACTGGGAAGGCAAAACCCCTGAAGACATTCTTGCTGAGGATAGCGAAGCCTTAAATCATTTTTATAATGATCCGGTGCATCACCGTCCCAAAGGCGCAGAACCGCTGAATAGTTTTTCACAACGTGTATGGATCGCTTACCAAAGTACCCTGGAACAACACCAGGGCAAGCATGTATTGGTCGTGGCACATGCCGGAGTCGCCCGTGCAATCACCGCCAATATTCTAAAAATGTCACTGGATGATGTTTATAGCCGCCTTAAAATTGAGTATGGTGCCATCATTCATAGCGCAGTGGATGAGGGTTTGCCACCGAAGTTACTTATCCAGGGTCCAAAGTAACTAAACCGGGCACTGCTATGAAATAGTCGGGCTGATGTGTGTTTTTCGTTTTTTAGATGCGGCCCTTAATGCCGCTGAATAAGCCATGTTTGCCCAGTAGCTCATTTCTTTACTCTCTTCTAATACTTCTTCGGGCGCCCGATAATAAGACATGTTGAACTCTTTGCCATTCTTCATATAGGTAAAGGCTTCTAGCCCTCTAACTATGAAATTGCTTTCGGTCTGCTTATCTACTTTTAAGAAAAGAACGCTGCCAGCAACTAGACCAAACATTAGATCTTCAAGAAAAATTCCATGTCCACCGAACATCGCCTTTGCCCGAACAGGCCCGATTGATTGCATGAGCTCTACCACATAAGCGACAAATTCTTTTTCTTCAGCTGATGCTCTCATTGGGACTACCCTTTTTTATGCTGCCGTAATCCTTAGGGTTTATTGCGAAGGATTTTCATCCTGTCGAGTAAAAGTTCCAAGCAGCTGGGACTGATGGCGAAATTGTGCAAGACCCTGATCATTGATGATCAAAAAGAAAGACTCCTCCTGTTCAGGATTAAGGGAAGAAGTACAATCCAGACTGACTTCCTGCTTACCCGTATTTGCCCAGAAACAGTGCCATGTGGCATTGTTTAGCTTGCCAGTCACAAAGTCTGCCCTGCCGTCAAAGGAAAGAACCAGTTTAGTTATACCGTAATCATTGTCTTCTGCTGTTTTCCAGACACCGGCAGCCGGGTGCGGACTACAGGCGGAAAGCAACAGGGCAATGCTGAGCAAAAATAAAGAGTAATGGCGTTTCATACGGCGATCAAATGTCATTCAGGAATATGTCAACAGATTAACATGAAGTCCGCATACTATCTAATAGGAGCAAGAATCGATCTCCAGGAGCCTGTCGCTTTATCTTAACCCCGACAGGCTCCTGACAAGATTTTATTAAAGATTTTCCAAATAGCTTCTATACTAAAGAGAAACGACAATCCACTAAACGAGAAAAGCAAATGGAAAAATCTGTGATAGACACCTACCAAAAGGCACTAGCCTTCAACATGGACAAAAGCACCTACGGTACGATTGCAGAAATCGGTGCAGGACAGGAGACCGTGCGCTGGTTTTTTAAGGTCGGTGGTGCAGCGGGTTCGATTGCCAAGGCATTGTCTGCCTACGACATGAAATTCAGCGATACGATTTATGGTGAATGCCAACGTTACGTCAGCCGTGAGCGACTGAACGCGATGCTGGAAACTGAATACCATTTATTGAATGAACGCCTCGGAGAAGCTCGTGGTTCGGAGGGTACTTTTTTCGCCTTTGCCAATACCGTAGCGACTTTTAGTTACGCCCAACAACAGGCCGGTCATGGTTGGCTGGGCATTCGCTTTCAGACACGACCACACGAAACCGCTTCACAAATCGATTTACACGTTGTCTTAAAAGGTAAATCCAGTGCAGAGGACCAGGAGACACTCGGCGTGCTCGGGGTTAACCTGATCTACGGCGCACATTACCATTACAATGATCCACTCGCCTTACTGAAATCGTTGATGGACGGATTATCATCTGACCTGCTTGAAGTCGATATGATTGATTTCGAAGGTCCCGCGTTTGAACAGGTTGATAATCGTTTAATGGCATTGCGACTGGTACAGCATGGCCTGACACATGCGACCATGTTTCAGTCGGATGGTAAACTGGTACAACCTTCAGATGCACTATACAAAAAAGCCGTGCTGGTTGAACGCAGTCGTTTCCGTCCGCCGACAAATTTAACTATCAACTTGCTTGACTGTGCCTACGATGCGTTCTGTAACGAAGCTGACGTGAACTGCGATGAGGTATTAGTACTAAGTGAGATGACCTTGCAGAATCTCACCGATGGTGAAGACATAGATGTCGAGGATTTTTTACATCGTGTCGAGATACTGTGCGCTCTTGGCAAAAACGTGATGATTTCTAACTACGGTGAGTTCTACCGACTGGCACAATATTTATTTAAACAAACCAGTAAACCAGTAGCCGTTGCCTTAGGTGTGCCGACATTACGCCAGATATTTGATGAAAAATATTATGAAAACCTGGATGGCGGCATCCTGGAGGCATTCGGTCGTCTGTTCCGTAATGATATGCGTTTGTATGCCTGCCCTGCATTTGAAGACAACGGTTCATTAACAACGGTGCACGAATTAAAAATACCAAAACATCTGCAGCATCTTTACCGCCATCTACTCGAGAATGGTTATATTCGCAACCTGGATACTATCGATCAAAATCACCTTTCTATTCATGCCGATATCGTGCTGGAAAAAATTCGTGGCGGTGACGAAACATGGCAGACACAGGTACCACAGGCCATAGTTAATATCATCAACGAGCGTGAGCTGTTTCGCCAGAGAGGTTAATTAGCCAGGTTAGTTTTCATGCAAAAAACTAACCTATTGTCACGACTCTTGATCCGACCAGACGGCAAACTCGTTTCCATTAGGATCACTAAAATGAAAACGACGGCCACCAGGAAAAAAGAATATTGGTTTTATTATTTTTCCACCCGCATTTTCTATTTTTGACTGCGTTTTTTCCAGAGTGTTACTGTAAAAAACAATCAATGCACAACCATTATCTGTTGATATTGATAGCTCGGATTTAAAAAATCCACCATCGATTCCCTGATTTGAAAAAGCAATATAATCAGGACCGTAATCGACAAAGGACCAGTCAAACACTGCCGAGAAAAAGGCTTTGGTCGCTGCGATATCTTTTGCGGGAAATTCGACATAGTTTATTTTTTCGTGTTCGTTCATAATTATGTGAATTCGTGTACAGATTCTTATTTACTTACTCGATGAGACAAAAAAGGGCAAGACCCAAAAGATGATACCTATGGGTCTTGCCCTTTTCCTCAACCCTTAATAGTCAGGGTTATAAAGCTGGATTACATTGTTATGATGCAAGCCTTGCAACAATCTATAATTAGACCGCTACAATGTTCTCTGCCTGAGGACCTTTCTGACCCTGAGTAATAGTGAACTCAACTTTTTGACCTTCAGTCAATGTTTTGAAACCTGAACCTGAGATTGCGCTGAAATGAGCGAAAACGTCTGGACCAGACTCTTGCTCGATAAAACCAAAACCTTTAGATTCGTTGAACCATTTAACAGTTCCTGTAGTTGTAGACATAGTATTATTTCCTAATCATTAATGAGTAATTAAAGCCCTTTTTACCAGGCTGTTTAGCTAGAAGTCTGCAATTTACTTATAATAAACAGGACGGTGCACTATAGACAAAACTAAAGCAAAACATCGAAATGGTATTACATGAATATAAGTCGTACTTTCAAGCTAATTGAATTATATACCGCTATTTTACATAGTCAACAATAAATTCTCTTAAAAGTCATGAACATATTATTACAACTTTGGCAGGTATAACTACTTTCTGATTCACTCTTAATTATGTGTTTTTCACATGCCTGTTTAAAATCTTATCAAGATGATCTGCAAAAGTTTTTCGATCACTTTGACTTAACGCTGGCGGACCGCCTGTATCTACCCCACTGGATCGTAAGCTTTCCATAAAATCGCGCATATTTAGACGCGCTTTAATATTATTCGCTGTATACAGTTCACCGCGTGGGCTAAGTGCAGTAGCGTTTTTATCAATAACATCGGCAGCTAAAGGAATGTCACTGGTAATAACAAGATCACCTGAGTTAAGCCGTCTAACAATTTCGTTATCGGCAACATCAAAACCCTGTGTTACCTGTATAAAATTAATGAAGCGGGATTTTGGAATGCTTATCGGCTGATTAGCAACAAGTGTTACCGGCACCCCGGTCCGCTGCGCTGCTCTGAACAAAATTTCTTTGATCACCACCGGGCAAGCATCGGCATCTACCCATATTTTCATATGATCTCACTTCATCACGCCATTAGCCATAAGCAGACCGGTGGCGCAGGACATATACTGTTTATACTGGCTGGATCTCTGTTGCTCTGTAGCTTCAGGGTTGTTCAGTAAAACTTCTGCCATAGTTTCTATTATAGAGCGATTAGCTTCGGCTTCCGGGTATTTAGCCCATTCCTGGTTTATACGCTGTTCTGCCTGGCCACCTACAATAGCACCACAAATATTGCTGACTTCGCTGACCAGAACACTGGCCTGCTCGGTTGTAGTACCACCTGAACTTAGACAGGCGGTGACAGATAGTGGAATAAATTCTGCGGCAGCAGCCTTGCGGATTGCTGTTTTCATAAAAAACCTTCGATTAATAAAATAGAGTAAATGTTAGTTTGATTTAAGGCTGATTATAGAAACCGGCTAATCGAATAGTCTATACTCACACTGATGTACTCATGAATAGTTTAATATTTCATATGCATTTCATCTACTTCAATCATAAAATCCCATATAATACTCCGCCTCAAGTGGCATTGTCGCCCAAAAATATTTCTTATTAATTCTGAACAGGTACGCTCACCATGAATCAACATTTCGTAACTTTAAGCCTGGCCTGCGTTATAGCGCTTAGTGGCTGCACACACTTTTGACCCGTATACCGGTGAAGAAAAGACCACTAATACTGCCAAAGGTGCCGGTATCGGTGCAGGTGCTGCATTGGTTGTATCTTATCTTGCAAATAAAGATAAAAGCACTAAAGAGCGTAATCAACGTTTGTTGCGAGATGCAGGTATCGGCGCCATCGTAGGTGGTGGTGTGGGTTATTACATGGATACACAGGAAGCCAAATTAAGAAAACAACTGCGCAGTACCGGCGTAAGCGTACAACGTGACGGTGACAACATTAATCTGATTATGCCAGGCAATATCACCTTCCCAACCGATGGCAGCAACCTGAGAACTGACTTTTATGATGTGCTGGACTCCGTCGCGCTGGTGCTGGAAGAATTTGATAAAACCATTATCGTCGTCGCTGGTTACACCGACAGCACAGGCTCTGATGCTTATAATCAACAGTTATCAGAAAGTCGTGCCAGGTCAGTTACTAATTACCTGAAAAATAAAAATATTGCAGCCGTCCGTTTTGACACTGTCGGTTTTGGTGAGCGTAACCCGATAGCCGATAACAATACCGAAGAAGGCCGCGCTTTAAATCGACGAGTTGAAATAACGCTGCTGCCGATTACGGAATAATCCCGATCGCTTTTTTTCCTGCCAGCAAAGCAATCAGGCTTTGCTGGCCATTTGAGTTTTAGTTCCTTTGCCCCTCTTGCTTAAACTGCTGTAATTTGTAGTTTAGAAATTCTTTCCAGCATAGGCAATGATAAATCATTATCTTTTGCTAGTGACAGTGCCCTTTGCAAACGCAAAGTCGCACTACGGCCCATACACATGTGTTCCCTGTCGCCATTAAAAACGGCCACCATGCCTTCAATTAATGCCTGATGATTTAATGTTTTTCCGGTTAAGACTTCCTGCAATCTAATGACATCAGCAGCAACACCATTTGCCAGCGTTTTATGCTCATCCCATAACTGACCTACATTTCCTGCTACTTCCAGACCCGCAATATTGCTTGTCAAAATATATACATTTTTTAGCACCAGCTCATGTAACAAAGCCGCTTCATCAGCAAGCACTGTGGCAGCAATATCAATACAGGCGAGCGCATCAACAAGCTGTTGTGCGTGTTTTCCATAAACAG
Organism: uncultured Gammaproteobacteria bacterium; assembly: GCA_963759005.1. Lineage (GTDB taxonomy): Bacteria > Pseudomonadota > Gammaproteobacteria > SZUA-229 > SZUA-229. Next base: position 6,076 of record CAVWXQ010000034.1, on the reverse strand, counting down.
GTGATGGGATAATTACTTTTGAATCCTGACCCTTTTTTTTCTCAAACCAGACAGAAATCACGGTAGGCTCAACATCATATTGCTGCCAGTCTCTGGGCAATAACTCATTTTGCAGCAGAACCAGTTTGTCCTTCCAGACTTCAGGAACCTTCGCCAACTGCTCATGTAAAGCAGCTTCGCCGACCGCAATAAGCACTAATTCTGGATTAGTTACTTCATCTTCAACGGTTTGCATTTTCACACCACGAATAACAGGAATCACGGTATAACCTGAACGCAAAAAACCACGGGCAAAAACACTGCCCATTTCGCCCAGACCAACAACTACAACGGATTTATTCATACTTTTTCCTTCATGGGTTACAATATATGTTTGAATGCACACATTATAACAATAAGAACAGGTACATCGAGTGGAACGTCAATCTCAACTTCAACAATGGCTGGAAAGCCTGGCTGAAAATACTTATACCGATTTACAACCGGCTTCGGCTGATGCCAGCTTCAGACAGTACTTTCGAGTTAGTAATACTCAGGATAATAAAACCTATATTGTGATGGATGCACCACCTGAGAAGGAAAATAGCCACCTTTTTGTCCAGGTTACAGAGCTGATTCGCAGTGTCGGAGTAAACGCACCCGATATTATCGCTCTGGATTTGCAACAGGGATTTTTGTTACTGGATGATTTAGGTAGCAAACCCTACCTGGATTATCTAACTATCGACACTGCTGATAATTTATATATTGATGCCATCAATGCCCTGGTCAAAATGCAGACCATCGATGCCATGTTACCTGCTTACGATGAGAAACTATTACAAGCCGAAATGGATTTATTTGAAACGTGGTATTTAAATCGCCATTTTGATATACAACTCAGTGAAGATCAAAAAGCTTCACTCGATTCAATATTTACATTATTAATAAAAAGTGCAATACAACAACCGCAAGTATTCGTTCATCGTGATTATCATTCACGCAACCTGATGATTACAGACAACAACCCTGGCGTTATTGATTATCAGGATGCGGTTATCGGCCCTATCACTTATGATCTGGTTTCACTGTTTAAAGATTGTTATATCGAATGGCCAGCAGAAAAAATCGAACACTGGTTAGATTTATACCTTGCACGATTAACACCCACGCACTTTATCGAAAAAGCGACACTGAAGCGGTGGTTTGATCTAATGGGCGTGCAACGTCATCTAAAAGTTCTGGGCATCTTTGCGCGGTTAAACTATCGCGATGGCAAGTCGCACTACTTAAATGATTTACCGTTAACCTTAAAATATGTTGTTGATACATGCGATAGGTATAAAGACCTTCAACCATTGAAACAACTGCTTGAAGAAACAGCAAGCCAAAAAGAAAATGAATGCCTCTCAAAATGAATTTTTTTGCTCGAAGACAAGCAAGCACCACGCACAGTACCGGAGTGTATGTGCAATACATGAGGATTCGAGCATGGAGCTGACGCAGTATTCGTGCAAAAAAAACATTTTGAGAGACGTTCAGGCATGAAAGCGATGATACTCGCGGCTGGTCGAGGTGAACGCTTACGGCCATTAACTGACGAGACGCCTAAACCGTTAATTAAAGTCGCAGGTAAATCCCTGATTGAATATCATCTGCTGAACCTTGCTAATGCAGGCTTTACCGACATAGTGATTAACACTGCCTGGCTGGCAAATAAAATCCATGAAACACTTGGAGAAGGCAAGCGTTACGGTGTTTCAATTCAATACTCGGATGAAGGCTCAGCACTGGAAACTGCCGGCGGTATTATAAATGCACTTTCACTTTTAGGTAATGAACCATTCCTTGTGGTTAATGGCGACACCTGGTCTAACTTTGATTTCTCAGCATTACCTGATTTAAAAGATAAGACACAGGCACATTTAGTACTGGTTAAAAATCCTGAACATAATCCGTGTGGAGATTTTGCGATTACTAAGGGTTTATTATGTAATCAGGGTACGCCCAAATACACTTACAGTGGTATCGGTATTTATTCACCCGAGTTTTTCTCTGATGCCACACAGGGGGTAAGACCGCTTGCACCTATGTTAAAGAAAAAAGCCGAAAAAAAACTTATCACAGCACAGTGCTTTACCGGGTTATGGACCGATGTTGGCAGTATCGAACGTCTGCATACTCTGGAAGACGTTCTGCGTAAATAACAAGCCCCGTCAAAAAACAAGCTAATCATTTAAACTGGTAGTGGATGATCGAAAGCTGGCCTTTTAGAGTGCAACGCAAAGTACCCAATTTATGCACGACATGCCATGACCGATACGGCAACGCTATCGGGCAATTTTGACCTCATTACAATTAATTTCATTCCAGCACCGCCGCCGGGGATGACTGGCATCAGTTTTATCACCAACCAGCCGGCCTGGGCAGTTGATAGTAACGTGGTTCTTGCGCCCACATTGCTGCCAAACTATGCTGGCACCCGAAGGCATGGCCCCAACAGCCGCCGCTGCATGGTTATTCGGTTCAGGCCTTGCAGATTTAACTGAAACAGCAAGACGTAAAGCCTGTAGGATTATTTATCGAAGGTCAGTATTTGAGCGGACTTCCGCGCTCGCGATAATGCGCTGACAGGGCAATGTTAACCCTTAAGAGAGGGTCACGGAAATTTTTTCAAGTACCGCTGTCACCACATAGCGGGCACTTGAATAATTACACCGACTGAAAAAAAACGACCCACAACAACGCCTTGCTCAGTTGCGCAGCGGTTGGAGTGGATTTTTGTGCAACAATGAGCGCAGCGAATGCACAAAAAGGAACGTAGACCGCTGCGTCAACTGGAGCAACTTGTTAGAAATTTTCATTAATCGATATCAGGTAAAACAGATGGATCTAGAAGAACAGTATGCTGACGCGGAACTCGCTCACACACAAACAAATCATCGTGAGGCCCATCTTTTGGCCCTATTGAGCGAAGATTCATTTTAGACCCGCACCAAGGACAGATAGCCTGAAAGCGATTAAGATGAATATAACCTTTTCCACTTTGTTCGAGATAAAACCTGCGAAAGAGAAATGGCTCAAATCTACGTTTCTTTAGAGCAAGAGTAATTACTCCGGATAGTGCTGCAATTCCAAAAGAAAACAGAAATAGAGTACTCCAACTAGAATATGTTGGGTTTGGAAACGCTTTAAATAAAGTAAAATATAAACCAACAACGCTGGATAGACCCGTGATGATGGAAAACAATCCTAGCTTCTGGCCGCTAACTTTGAGCCCAGGAACGAAAGAATGTCGTGTTATTTGCAGATCTTCAGGTGTAAAAGTCGGTTTTTCGCCGCTGCTAATATTTACGTTGGCTCCTCGAAAATCTCCAACTCCTACGTTTACGCTTCCATCTCCCGATTGATTTCCATAATTATCTTTCATCAGCAACTCCTACCTTCGATACCAATTGATTTCTAACGCTCTCACCAGCGGCTGACAAAGGTGGCGGGGCATTTGCGTTCTTTTGCAAAAGGCGCGACACTTTTGGCAGTCAGCTGGATGAACTTGTTAAGCGCTTTATTTAACTGGCGCATATTTAATTAACTGAACTAAAAAAGAAAGGGAGTTATCTCTCTGTTCTTTTTCTGATAACTCTCGGATATATCCTTCTTTATTTATACCCGTTTCAGGAACAAAATCATTTATATTAGAGTAGCTGTTTAACTCACAGTATTTGTCCCAAGTACGACGAAAATTATCTATTTTTGATTTATTTATAAATGGCTCATAAAGAATGACGGCTTTTTCATGCTTAATCATTGCTTTTATTAATATGCTTTTAATTTCAGCTTCTTTTGTATATTTACATTTTGCGATTTCTTCTGAAAAAGCCTCTCTAAATTTTGCTGCCGCCTCAAGGCTTCTTTGTTTCTTTAACAAAAAATACGAAACAAAGTAGGTAACAATACCACCTGTAATTATGCCTAGAATTGCTGCATAAAACTCATTCATGTATTTTTTTTGTCCTTTTTACGCTTAACGTCTTTAATAACCAGCCGCCGCACGGCCTCTTTGAAAACAAACGGCGTCTATGGCGGTCTGCGTTAATTTACTTGTTATGCGATTTATTGTTTGCCATGCAAGTTAATTACTTTGCCTTGCTTGGATTTATTTGTTTTTGATTTTTCTTTTTTTGCTTTACTAAGAAGATGAGGTGCCACATTCCATTGCTGTCCATCATCGGTTAATACTGTGACAGTTTTTTTATTAAATTTTACTAATGTGCCCGTTTGCTTTTCTCTGTTGTGTGGTTCAAATGTAACTTTATCGCCTGGACTAAATTGCATCATTTCATTGTGAGCATGCATACTATCTAAAAACTTTAGCCGCTCAACAATTTTATGATTTAGTTTTATCAATTCTTCATATGTTAAGTCATCTATATCTATAGCCATGATATTTTTTCTCTGTTTTTATTGCGCAGACGCGGTAGGAACACTGATTACTCAGCGTCCCCCGCACAGATCCTTTCTATTACCCACAAGTATTACAATCAAACTGCCTCAATTAGGTGATTTAAATTTTTTCAATTTCTTTTAAAGATAAAGTCTTCCACCTTTCTATAATAAACTTTAATTCCTTCATCTCTTTTATAGCTATTTTGACAGCCGCCGCCTGATTTTTGTTAAGCGTTTTTGTAACCGTCTTTCCTTTCACCTTTCTTGTCCAAATAAAGTATGGACCATGCCAAAACGTCTTATCTTCATGGCATCTACAATTAAGTTTACCGCACTGTTTATATTGTTTAGCCAACGAGCCATTAAGAATGCGTTCCTTTGACTCAATTTTAGCTTTCAATCGCAAAATCATCTTATTCATAGCATTCAGTATATCTTGAAGTATATAATACCTCAAGACTAACCGTGGGAGACTTTACATGAACGAGAGTAACTGGGCTAATACAGAATTTAATGGTGTCGATCTTGGTGATAAGCGACTGAATGAGCGCCTTGTAAAAATCACCAACCAGTTCATATCTTCTACACAGTGCCCGATAAACCAGGCATGTGGTGGTTGGGCAGAAACAAAAGCTGCATACCGTTTTTTTCAAAATGATAATGTCGACTATAAAGATATTATTGGGCATCATGCCCAGGTCACAAAAAGGAGATTCGATAACGATGACGTTATCCTGGCAATTCAAGATACTACTTATTACAATTACACTGATCATCCAAAAACAAAGGGTCTTGGGGTATTATCAAGATTTACGGGGAAATATAAAAAAGACATAATCACAAGTGGCCTCTATATGCATACGACTATGGCGGTTAATGTTGACGGTCTTCCGCTGGGACTTTTGGATCAGAAAATCACTGCAAGAGAAGTGTTGCCAAAAGAACAGATTGAGATTAAGAAGAGATCCCATAACACCGCTTTGCCTATTGAAGAAAAGGAAAGTATTCGTTGGCTTGATTCTATGCGAGCATCTGTATCTCTTTTTAGAAATCAAGATAAAAAGGTTGTTACCGTCGCCGACAGGGAGGCTGATATTTATGATTTGTTTTTATTGGCAGAAGAAATAGGTACTCACTATCTAATTCGAGCTTCCCATAATAGGAAAGTAAATAAGTCAGCAATTCATTCTGATATTTCTGGAGAAATGCTTTGGGATTTTATGAGCAAGCAAAAAATTGAAGGGTGCATACAGGTTAGCGTTCCCGCGAAAGATGACCAGCCGAAACGCGTAGCAACCTGCAATGTTAAAATAGGGAAGATAAAGCTTCTGCCTCCTCGCAGTTTCAAAGGATCCAAATCAAAAAAAGCAGAACTGACGCTGTACTCTATTCAGGTTGTTGAAGGAAACCCTCCAAAAGGGGTTTGTAAAATAGACTGGATCCTGCATTCAAACATACCCATTCATAGCTACGAAGATGCCATAGAAAAGGTGAAGTGGTATTGCTTAAGGTGGAGGATTGAGATTTATTTCAAAGTTATAAAGTCAGGCTTTAATGTAGAGCGCTGTAGATTAGAAACAGTGGATCGTCTTATCCGGTATCTAGCTGTTGTTAGCATCGTAGCCTGGAGAGTATTCTGGCTAACTTTGGT
>CAVWXQ010000033.1:0-45709 GCA_963759005.1 uncultured Gammaproteobacteria bacterium | reverse complement strand
TAAAATTTTGTCCCGTTGCGTTAAATTTTCTATGCTACCCGCGGCAAACATGGCATTGGGGACATGCACCACGGTACGTGCCAAAGTGCCGTAATCGAGTTGCACGCAAACCAATTTCTTCAACGGTCCCCACGATTTCGCCAAATTGACAAAAATCACCGACATGTACCGGCTGGGATTCGTAAAATAATAATAAAACCAATTAAATTTTCCAGTGACTTCTGCGCTGCGAGTGCGACAGCTACACCACCGACACCCAGACCTGCGATCACAGTCGTCACCTGGAAACCCAGGTTATCCATCCAGAAAAGAATGGCTACTAACATGATGGTTAGTTTTATGCCTGTTGATGCTGGCTTTAATAATACAACAGCGTCTTTTTGTCCATTTCGCTGCATACGGTCAGCAAGTCGATAGATTATTAAATCAATAACACCAAGCAGCACCCATATAATTGCAATAATCAAAAATGTTCTTGCTTCAAATAAAGCACGCGCCACCATTGATGGCGCAATCATATCGAAAGTCGCTCGAAAAATTAAAATCATAATTAAAAAACGCAACGGACCGACAATAAATTTTTGTAATCGCTGTATATTAAAGCGTTGATTTTTCTGAAGAATCTTTACTACGAAAAAGGTCAAAATAAATGCGATGACATAGCCAGCCAGAAGTAAGCCCATCAGCATAACAAGCTGCCATACCTCAAATCCAAAAACGATATAATGAGGAAAGATATGCGACAGCTTATTGCCGATAAGACCATAGCCAAATTCAGCATCTAATGCTGGAATCATAGCGACGGTGGTATTTGAAATCTTCCAGACAAATTCGCCATCACCTCGCGGCACACGCTGCATTAATATATCAACCGGACCATTTTTCGTTTTCAGCGTGGTAACACGATCACGAAAACTCGGCAGGCCATGATCCTTATGCCCCAAAGGATCATCACTTAGCTCCTCAAAATCGATGGTCATTGCCCGATTAGCTACAATAACCAGCTTTCTAACCAGGTCCGTTCCATTTAATTCTTCTTCTATTGAAAAGGGTAAATTCCTTAAATCAAGATAATTAACCGCTCGCTCATAATCCTTTTCTCTAACAGCGAGCGACAGGGCGATAAGGCTTGAACGGGGCGTGGATCGATTGTACTCATCATATGGACCTGAAACCGGCGCTTCCGCCAGTTTCTTCAGAACTTTTTCATCAGCATCCTGCTTCTCAGCCAGAGCCTTTAACGTCGGCGCTGCTGGCAGGTATGTAAACGTCGTACGATATAAAATTTTGTCCCGTCTGCGTTAAATTTTCTATGGTACCCGCGGCAAACATGGCATTGGGGATATGCACCACGGTACGTGCCAAAGTACGCAATCGTGTTGCACGCAAACCAATTTCTTCAACGGTCCCCACGATGTCGCCAAATTGACAAAAATCACCGACATGTACCGGCTGGGATGCGTAAATAGTAATAGAACCAATTAAATTTTCCAGTGACTTCTGCGCTGCGAGTGCGACAGCTACACCACCGACACCCAGACCTGCGATGACAGTCGTCACCTGGAAACCCAGGTTATCCATCCAGAAAAGAATGGCTACTAACATGATGGTTAGTTTTATGCCTGTTGATGCTGGCTTTAATAATACAACAGCGTCTTTTTGTCCATTTCGCTGCATACGGTCAGCAAGTCGATAGATTATTAAATCAATAACACCAAGCAGCACCCATATAATTGCAATAATCAAAAATGTTCTTGCTTCAAATAAAGCACGCGCAACCATTGATGGCGCAATCATATCGAAAGTCGCTCGAAAAATTAAAATCATAATTAAAAAACGCAACGGACCGACAATAAATTTTTGTAATCGCTGTTTATTAAAGCGTTGATTTTTCTGAAGAATCTTTACTACGAAAAAGGTCAAAATAAATGCGATGACATAGCCAGCCAGAAGTAAGCCCATCAGCATAACAAGCTGCCATACCTCAAATCCAAAAACAATATAATGAGGAAAGATATGCGACAGCTTATTGCCGATAAGACCATAGCCAAATTCAGCATCTAATGCTGGAATCATAGCGACGGTGGTATTTGAAATCTTCCAGACAAATTCGCCATCACCTCGCGGCACACGCTGCATTAATATATCAACCGGACCATTTTTCGTTTTCAGCGTGGTAACACGATCACGAAAACTCGGCAGGCCATCATCCTTATGCCCCAAAGGATCATCACTTAGCTCCTCAAAATCGATGGTCATTGCCCGATTAGCTACAATAACCAGCTTTCTGACCAGGTCCGTTCCATTTAATTCTTCTTCTAGTGAAAAGGGTAAATTCCTTAAATCAAGATAATTAACCGCTCGCTCATAATCCTTTTCTCTAACAGCGAGCGACAGGGCGATAAGGCTTGAACGGGGCGTGGATCGATTGTACTCATCATATGGACCTGAAACCGGCGCTTCCGCCAGTTTCTTCAGAACTTTTTCATCAGCATCCTGCTTCTCAGCCAGAGCCTTTAACGTCGGCGCTGCTGGCAGGTCTTTTATTGCCGGGGCAACAGACTGTTCTTTTACCACTGTTTCAGCAGCTTGTTCTTTTTCTTTTGCGGTCGCGGTCGTAGCCGTAGTCTCAGCCGCATATGAAACAGCTGACATCAACAGGTAAGCAAGAACAAAGAAAACTGCGGATTTTATAATTTTTTTCATAACAGATATAAAGCAAAGTGCTTTATATTACAGAATAAAGATGATGGATTAAACCATTAAGGGCACCTCTATTATTTACAGGTGGAGCTTGCCTGAATAATACCTGGTGCATACTTGATATATTTCTGGCAATAACAACGGTGCTCACCTTTGTTCCAGTATTTTTCACACACCTTAAGCATTTTCTGTGTAATTTCGTCGCTGAGTTGCGCTTGCTTGATTTCACTGGCAGCGATAATCGCAGCTTCCAGCTGTAATTGTTCTTCCTGTTTTAGTTTTGCAGCTAGTGCTTTCTGTTTTTTCTCTTCGGCCAGTTTCCGCTGCTGCTGCTTTTCTGCGTTCATTGCTGTGGCCCTGGCTGCGGCCATTTCTGCTGACTTTTGTTGTTTGGCTTTATCCTGTTTAACCAGTTTAATGACCTGAGATTCAGCCTCTTTTTTCGCCGCCTCATGAGCACAATCATATTCAACAGGCTTTATATTTATGTATTTTGCTGGCGGTTCAGCCCGGCATTTCGTTTTTATTTCTTTAACGGTTTGTTTTGGCGGAACAACAACCGCAACAGGTTCGGTTTTAGCGTTTAATGCCAGATTCATATCGTTGAAATCGCTAATATCGTAATTCAAGTCCAGTGGCGTCCTGAAAGGACTGAGTATTATGGAGAGACGTTTACCGTTTTGCAAAGACAACAATGTCTCTTTATCCAATGACATTACAAAACTACCTGCATCACCATCAATACTGCAGATATTTTTTTTCACCGCTAAACCTTGTTGTAAAAACCGATCATGGCGTTGCTGATTAGCTAAACACCATTTAAATAGCAGGCTCTGCTTACCATCGATTTTCACATCTTTGATTTCAAGCTGACTGAACTTTTTAGCAATAACACCATTTTCGTCACTGCTGATAATTAACTTAAGCTGGTTATTATCAAACAGTAAATGGTAATAATTTCCTTTTTTATCGCTTACTGACTTGGTCGCCAGAACAGACTTTTTATCAATTTTCCAACTAATATCTATGCCAATTTTCAACGCTTCATTTTTAGCAAAGGGATTATTATCGCTAATTGCAGAAACATTAAAACCGAGTAAACACAGTACAAAAAAAGATACAAATAACCGCTTAAGCATAAAATTTTTCCAGATTATTTTCACACCACTAATTGGCCTGTAATAGAATGACTTGCCATAACCTGAAAACGACTATTGTCGTTACTGGATAGACTCCTGAATTTACATGATTTATTGTAAATCTATGTAAATCTATAGCACAATATTGACGAACTTCAGCTTTGTATGACGAAATGACACAAAAACAATCTGTCTGCAGGCCAGGCACAGGAGCAAATATTATGACAACCATTATCCTAAACGGCGAAAATAAGTTAATAGATAACAACACAACTGTTACACAACTTCTACAAAGTCTGGATTTGGTCAATAAACGACTGGCTGTCGAAATTAATCAACAGCTTGTTCCGCGTAGTGAGTTCGCCAGCCACACGCTGAATGAACTGGACAAAGTCGAAATTGTTCAGGCCATCGGTGGCGGCAGCAGTAACAGCGCTTAAGCACTTAGGTAACACTTAGCTTTTATATATCAAAATTAGCCCTGCTCTACTGCACAGGCTTTAAAATAAAGTACAATAACCCTGCTTAAATAATCACACTACGGTCACCTTTATAATGTCTAACACGAAACCCGATCAGGCGCTGAAAATTGCCGGCAACACCTATACTTCACGCTTATTAGTAGGCACTGGCAAATATAAAGATAATGAAGAAACCAGACTCGCGCTTGAAGCCAGCGGTGCTGAAATTATCACCATCGCCATCCGCAGGACAAATATCGGACAGAATCCAGATGAGCCCAACCTGCTGGATGTTTTGCCACTTGATAAATACACCTTATTACCGAATACCGCTGGCTGTTATACCGTTGATGATGCAGTACGTACCTGCAAGCTTGCCCGTGAACTATTAGGCGGGCACAAACTGGTCAAACTGGAAGTACTTGGCGACGAAAAAACCCTGTTTCCTGATACCATTGAGACCCTCAAAGCCGCACAAATCCTGGTAGACGATGGTTTTGATGTTATGGTTTACACCAATGATGACCCGCTCATTGCCAAAGAACTGGAAAACATCGGCTGCGTTGCAGTTATGCCATTAGCAGCACCCATCGGATCAGGTCTGGGGATTCGCAACCCATACAATATTCTGACCATTGTTGAAAATGCCAATGTTCCCATTCTGGTCGATGCCGGTGTCGGTACTGCCTCAGACGCCGCCATAGCCATGGAACTTGGCTGTGATGGCATATTGATGAATACTGCCATTGCAGCGGCGCAAAACCCCATACTGATGGCATCTGCCATGAAAAAAGCAATTGAAGGTGGTCGCGAAGCTTACCTTGCAGGGCGCATGCCAAGAAAACGTTTTGCTTCCGCCTCTTCACCAATTGATGGGACTTTTTTCTAGCGGGCTATTGATAAACTCTCAAAACAAGCCATGCCAACTAAAAACACCTTGAGAATACAGTCCACCGACAATAAGCCGGAAAAAAACACAGAAAATCGCCGCCCCATAAAAAGTTTTGTATTACGCCAGGGCCGGTTAACCAGCGCACAACAACATGCACTGGATAAGCACTGGCTGACGTACGGCATTGATTTTTCTGAGCAGGTTTTATCGTTTACCAAACTGTTCAATAATGAGAATGAGGTTATTGTAGAAATAGGCTTTGGCAATGGCGAATCACTGCTGCAACAGGCAAAAAATCAGCCCGAATATAACTTTATCGGCATCGAAGTACACGGTCCGGGTGTCGGTCATTTAATACACCTTGCCAACAGCGAAAACATTCATAATATCAGGATTATTCGTCACGACGCTGTTGAAGCACTAAGATACCAGCTTGCCGACAATTCACTGCAGCAGCTACAACTCTTTTTTCCAGACCCGTGGCACAAAAAACGTCACCAAAAACGACGCATAATCAATCCCGCATTTATCCAGCTTGTCCATAAAAAATTAAAACCCGGTGGTTTTTTTCACATGGCGACAGACTGGCAGCATTATGCCAAACAGATGCTGGCAGAAATGGATGCAGCAGATGGTTTTCAAAATACTTCAGGTAGCGGAAATTACTCACAAAACCAGGGCACACGTTGCGAAAGCAAGTTCGAGCGCCGCGGACGTAGACTGGGTCACGGTGTCTGGGATTTGATATATGAAAAACAATGCATCTAAACACCAAACATTAACATACTGTTTTGCCGGTATTATTTTGAAAAATAAAACCATTAAGGCTTTTCGTTTTACCACACAGAGTAATAACAAAGAAATATTTCAGGCTTTTTGCAACAGCCTGTTTTTATAATCGGCGGAAAAAGGATACAATAACGAACTTTTTTCAGCGCAGCACCTGCCCATCAACGTTCTGCCACACAGAATTTGTAATTTTAGGAGAATTGAATATGTCTCAGAAACACCCCATTGTTGTCGTCACCGGTTCATCTGGTGCTGGCACATCTACAGTAAAACACGCCTTTGAACAAATTTTCACCCGTGAAAAAATCAACCCTGTCATTATTGAAGGTGACAGCTTTCACCGTTATGATCGCGCTGCAATGAAAGACGCCATGGCTAAAGCCGAAAAGGAAAACGACAAAACGTTCAGTCATTTTGGTGCCAGTGCAAACCTGTTTGATAAGCTGGAAGATTTGTTCAAATCATACGGCGAAACAGGTACCGGCCAAAAACGTCTGTACCTGCACAGTGATGAGGAAGCTGAGGCATACGAAGGTTTAAATCCTGGCCAGTTCACTCCATGGGAAGATATCCCTGCCGGGTCCGACATTATGTTCTACGAAGGCCTACATGGCGGTGTTGTTACAGAGGATGCTGATGTTGCCAAACATGTTGACCTGTTAGTCGGCGTTGTACCAAGTGTTAACCTTGAGTGGATTCAGAAAATCCACCGCGATAATGCAGAGCGCGGTTATTCAGAAGCAGTGATTGTTGATACTATTCTTCGCCGCATGCATGACTATGTGAAATACATTACGCCACAGTTCTCTCGCACTGACATTAATTTCCAGCGTATTGCGACTGTTGATACCTCTAACCCTTTCATTGCACGTGATATTCCTACACCGGATGAAAGTTTTATTGTTATACGTTTTACAGATCCGGACAAATTCAATATACATTTCCCTGATCTGTTAGACATGATTCCAAACTCATTTATGTCACGCCGCAACACCATTGTAGTGCCTGGCGGTAAAATGGGCTTTGCCATGGAGCTGATTTTGACACCTATCATCCACCAGATGATTGAAAACTCAAAATAGCTTCATAAGCTATGCTAACGAGGCCGGTTTTACCGGCCTTTTTTATGTACAGGATGTACGGTATTCCGCAAGGAGCCAGGAGGCGGTGCGGTTATGTACAGGATGTACGGTATGTTGCGGTGCCATGGATGGCAAAGAGCAACGCATGTCCATGGATGGACGGGCTGAAAATTGCTCCATGGCATTTTCCGCATTTCCTAGTCCAGTAGGCTATGCTGCAAGGAGCAGGACGGTGCGGTTATGTCCAGGGATGGACGGTATGTTGCAGTGCCAAGGATGGCAAAGAGCAACGCATGTCCATGGTTGGACGGGCTGAAAATTGCTCTTTGCATTATATTTTTATTTAGGTGTACACTAAGAAATCTCTACTATTTAAAAAACTTCATCAAGGCAGGTGTGTGGATACCTTTTTTCATGTAAGCAGCTATGGCGATAATACAGAATCTGTTTTGCAGGACTGTATGCAACATCTTGTTAATTGCCCTGAAGGCGCCAACCTTGGTTTTATTTATGTTTCAGACGTAATCGCAGATTCATTTGAAAGCATCCTCCATCATTGCAAAATTACCAGTGGCATACAAAATTGGCTCGGCTCTCTAGGCATAGGCATCATTGCTAATAACAAAGAAATTTATGACCAACCAGCCATAAGTTTACTGTTGTGTCAGTTTGATGAGAAACAATTTCACATTCTCAAACCTATATCGACTATTGATCAACTATCCGAACTAGCCAAAACATCTGGCAAACCATCTATTAATAATGAAACCAGCTTTGCTTTTATACATGCAGACGGCTACCACCAACAGACACCAGAACTTCTCAAGCTACTTGCAAAAAACATCAATAACTGTTTTATAGCCGGTGGTTATACCTCATCACGTAGCGCACAACTGCAAATCGCTAACGAAGTCACATCAAACAGCATTTCTGGCGTGCTATTTTCCGGGGAAGTCCCCGTATTAACCAACCTGACCCAGGGTTGCTCGCCACTAGGAAAAAAACACACCATTACCCAGGCAGAAAACAACGTAGCCTATAGCCTTGACCACAAACCCGCACTTGATGTTTTTTATTATGATATTGGAGAATTCCTGGCACGTGATTTCGAAAAAGCATCGTCTTCTATATTTACCGGTTTATGCATCCCCGGTAGTGACCAGAATGATTTCATGGTAAGAACACTGGTTGGCATTGATCAACACAAAAAAATATTTGCAATTAACGATAACTTGAACGAAGGCGAAGAACTATTATTCTGTCGACGAGATAGCAATACCGTAACACAGGATATGATCCACATGCTGGAAAACATTAAAAGACGTTTAACTAGCCAAGCTAAAGGCGGCATTTATATATCCTGCCTGGGCCGTGGTCGCGAGCAATTCGGCGAAAACTCAGAAGAAATTAAAATGATTCACCAGATATTGGGCGATTTCCCTTTAACCGGTTTTTTTGCCAATGGTGAGATCCATCACAATCACGTCTATGGTTATACCGGCGTTTTAACCATATTCATTTAATCACATCACCATGTCTGTTACGCAACTGATTGATTCACACTGTCATCTTGATTTTGAAGTCTTTGATAACGATCGATCAGAAGTACTGCAACGGGCAAAAGATAACAACATCAGTGATATTGTTATACCAGGTACAGAAAAAAAATTCTGGAATAGAATTAAACAACTCTGTGAAAACAACCCACACCTGCATGCCTGTTATGGCCTGCACCCGTACTGGATAAGCCATAAAAACACACGGGACATTCATGCACTGGATACCTATATTGAAAACAGTCATCCTGTAGCGCTGGGCGAATGCGGTCTGGATTTTCGCCCACAGCAAGCTGACAAAGAAACACAGTTAGCCTTTTTTGAAGCTCAGCTAACTATTGCAAACGATCACCGGCTACCGGTTGTTATTCACTCCGTAAAAGCAACAGAAACTGTCATTCACCTGCTTAAAAAATTTAAGGACCTGAGTGGCATGATACACAGCTACTCTGGGAGTATTGAACAGGCTAGACAGTTAATTGACCTGGATTTTTATATCAGCCTGGGTGGCAGCGTAACGTATAACCATGCAAAAAAATTAAAAGCTGTCGTTAAAGAAATACCGTTAACGTCAATATTGCTAGAAACTGACTCACCAGATCAGCCTGATCAAAAAAATTACGGCAAAAGAAACGAGCCGGCTTATCTAATAAATACACTTGATGTAATCTCAACGTTAAGAGATGAACAGCAAGCAATTATTGCCCAAAAAACAACGTCGAATGCGAAATCCCTGTTTAACATTTAAAGGAGGATTCTTGTCATCCTCATGTGCGGCAATAATAAACATTGAACAGTTTCAATTCTTCCGCTTCGGCTATAATTGGCTGATACCATATGCTATGTTTTTTAGTTTTCAACAACCGGTATAGGTCAAAGGAAGTTTAATGAAAATTATAAAAGATCAGGTTAAAGAGATGTATTAATTGATAAACATATCGAGTAACTTATCTATTCCATCGGGATTCATCACTGATATCCTTCATGGTGTTTTCAATCCAGTTGAAAACATCGGTATTAATTTCATCAGCACTGCGCCCTTTGGTTTCAATTGCCGGACCAATAACGACACTTATGGTGCCCGGCCATTTTATAAAACTATGTTTCGGCCAAAATTCACCTGCATTGTGCGCAATAGGTATAACCGGATAGCCACTTTTCTCAGCTAGCAAGGCTCCACCGATTTTATACTTATTTGCTTTACCCGGTGAAGTACGTGTGCCCTCCGGGAATAAAACCATCCATTTTCCATCATTCAGTTTTTTTGTGCCTTCTTCTATCAGCTGCTTAATTGCCGCTCTTCCCGCACCGCGATTAATTGCAATTGGGTCCGTCAGCGCTAACGCCCAGCCAAATATCGGTATCATCATCAACTCCCGCTTAAAAACCCAGCGCGCGAACGGGGTGAAAGAATGCAACGCCAGCGTTTCCCATGTCGATTGATGCTTGCTTAATATAATCGCCGTTTTAACATTCAGATTTTCCCGACCTTCAACTTTAAAATCGATGCCACAGAAAAACTTCAACAAAAAATTATTAGTGACCGACCATAAACGGGCAATTTTCAAGCGAAAAGATGACGGCGTAAAAAAGAAAAATACTATTAGTAAACCAAAAACAACGACATTAATAATAAATCCAAGCCAGAATAATAATGAACGAAAAAACAAAATGGGTTTCGATTCCATACAACTCTCTATTGTAATATTGCAGTGACTGCTGCAGCCAGATCATCAAATACCGGAACAGTTTCTTTACATTCAGACAGTAAAAGCTTTTCTGCTTTTATACCTTTACCGGTGCGCACCAGCATAGATTTAGCGCTGGCATTACTTGCCGCTTTAATATCAGAAACACTATCACCGATAAAAGTAACATCTTTTAACGGTACGTTAAAGCATCGACCTATTTCCAGCAACATGCCTGGTTTAGGCTTTCTACAGTCACAGCCATCATCCGGCCCATGTGGACAATAAAAAATAGCGTCCACTCTGCCACCTATTTTTGACAACTGTTCATCCATCTTTTTATGTATGGCCATCAAGGTTTCAATAGTAAAAAACCCTCTCGCCAGCCCTGATTGATTACTCGCAACAACAACCGTGTAACCACTGTGGTTCAATCTTGCAATCGCTTCCAGGCTACCTGCTATCGGAATCCACTCTTCTACACTTTTAATATAAGCATCAGAATCATGATTGATAACACCATCTCGATCTAAAACAATTACTTTCATTGGATAATGTTAATCAAAGCACAAGTGTGCAGCATGGGATTTTGAGACTGTCGCTAGCAGGGACACTGTCGTCAAGCCTGCATGGACGGCAGATATTTTCTCCTGCAATATCTGCACTTCCTTCATCCATGTAGGTCGTATCCACGGTGTATCGACTAATTTTCTGGAGAAAATTGAACAGCTCTGCTGACCCGAAGGGCGAAGGGCAGGAGCCCGTAGTAAAAAACACATACTTATGCCACACTTCATTAAGACTGATGCAGGCGCGACAGGTCTGCCGCACGCAGAAAAAGTTGATTCATTGTATTTAATAATGCAATACGGTTATTTTTAATAGCCTCATCATCTGCCATCACCATCACTGAATCAAAAAATGCATCCACCGGATCACGCAATGATGATAACTGACTAAGCGCTGCTTCGTAGTCGCCAGCATCAAACATCGGCTCTACTGTTTTACTCAGCACACGTAAAGTTGCATAAAGTTTTTTCTCGGCATCTTCTGAAAGTAAACTTTCATTTACCATTATCGTTTTATCTAAAGCAGATTTCTTAAGAATATTACCTACACGTTTATTGGCCGCGGCCAGGCTTTCTGCTTCGGCAAGTTCACGGAATGCGGTAACCGCTTTAATCCGTTTATCAAAATCTAACGGATGCGATGGTGATAGTGCAGATACTGCATCAAACACATCCGGTGTGACGTTACGATCTAGATAATAGGCCCGTAATCGTTCTAAAATATAATCAAACACATCCTGTTCAACCTTGCTTGCATCTACTTTATCTATTAGTAATTCAGCCGATATTTTTATCAGTTGCTTAAGATCAAGATCGAGCTGCCGTTCGATTATTGTACGTAAAATACCCAGTGATGCGCGACGTAAAGCGTATGGGTCTTTTTCACCCGTTGGTTTTTGGCCGATAGCAAAAATTCCAACCAGCGAATCCAGTTTGTCACTTATGGCAAGAATCTGACCTGTCGCGGTGGATGCTGTATCGTCACTTGCCCCACGGGGTTTGTACTGCTCATCAAGTGCTAGTGAAACTTCTTCTGCTTCGCCCGCAACCTGTGCGTAACGCTTACCCATTACACCCTGTAGTGAGGCGAATTCGCCAACCATATCGGTCATCAAATCACATTTGCTTAACAAGGCAGCACGTTTTACATGTTCAATATTAGTATTAAGCTGTGTCGCTATATACTCTGCCAGCTTTGCGACGCGTCTGGTTTTTTCTGCAAGCGAACCCAGCTGTTTCTGGAAAACAACTTCTTCCAATGCCACATTAAATGATTCTAACGGCTGTTTTTGATCCTGTTCCCAGAAAAACATGGCGTCTGCCAGGCGTGGCCGAATCACACGCTCGTTACCTGCTTTTACTTTTTCAGGTGACTTACTATCAATATTACTGATGGTAATAAAATAATTCTTTAACTTTCCATCAGCGCCTTTCACCGGAAAATATTTTTGATTATCCTGCATGGTCTTGATTAACGCTTCTGCTGGAACCTGTAGAAATCGTTCTTCAAACTCACCTGCTACCGCTATTGGCCATTCATTCAATGCCGTCACTTCATCCAGCAAATCCTCATCAATAACCGCTTCACCCATTTCCATGTCACCATCAAGTTTCTTTACTGCATCGAAAACCTGTTGTCTGATGTTTTGTTTTCTTTGTGCAAAGTCTGCAATCACAAAACCTTCAGTTAGAAGTTTATCTTTATAAGATGAGGCATCTGCTAAAACAATTTTTCCTGGCGAGTGAAAGCGGTGACCGCATGTTGCTGCTGATGATTTCAGACCCAGGACGTCGGCGTTAATAATATTTTTGCCGTGCAATATAACCAGCCAGTGAACCGGACGCACAAATTCAACATCCGAGCTTCCCCAGCGCATACGTTTAGGAACAGGCAACCGGGCTAATGATTGATTAATAATATCTTCGATAAGGTCTGCTAAAAAATGGCCCTTTTCTGTGACTTTAAAAATTAACCAGACACCCTTATCTGTTTCCTGCTGTTGCAGCTCAGCCACTTCAACACCACATGAGCGAGCAAAACCCATCACCGCTTTCGTTGGCTTGCCATTCTCATCATAAGCCGCTTTTAAACCGGGGCCTTTACGCTCTATTTCTCTGTCTGGCTGCGATACAGCAACATCTTTAATTAATACGCCAAGCCTTCTGGGTGCAGCAAAAGATTCGACTTCATTTATTTTAAAGCCCGCTTTTATTAAGCCTTCAACAATACCCCCGGTAAAGGCATCGGAAAGCGTTTTCAGGGCTTTTGGTGGTAACTCTTCCGTGCCTAACTCTATTAGTAAATCATCTTGTAATAAATCATCATGACTCATGCTGCCTCTCCTCTGGCTTTTAAGCTATTGCCAACAGGGTTGCCGATGGGAAAGCCCAGGGCTTCGCGTGAATCATAATAAGCCTGCGCAACAGCTCTTGAGAGTGCGCGCACACGTAATATAAAACGCTGGCGCTCAGTTACCGAAATGGCATGGCGCGCATCCAGAAGGTTAAAGACATGCGAGGCTTTTAAAACCATTTCGTATGCCGGCAGTGGTAAATTCAGTGTTATTAAGCGCTGGCTTTCAGTTTCGCAATCATCAAATTCTTTGAACAGAATTTTTGTGTCGGCATGCTCAAAGTTATAAGCCGACATCTCGACCTCGTTTTGATGAAAGACATCGCCGTAGGTAACATCACCCTGTGGCCCTGTGGTCCAGATCAGATCAAACACACTTTCTTTTTCCTGTAGGTACATCGCCAGGCGTTCCAGGCCATAAGTAATCTCGCCAGTAACAGGTCGGCACTCAAGCCCACCCACCTGCTGAAAATAAGTGAACTGAGTCACTTCCATACCGTTTAGCCAGACTTCCCAACCCAGACCCCAGGCACCTAAGGTGGGCGATTCCCAGTTATCTTCGACAAAGCGTACATCGTGCTCCAGCAGATCAAAACCAAGGGCTTCAAGCGACGCTAAATATAAATCCTGAAAATTGTCCGGCGACGGTTTTAAAACGACCTGAAATTGATAGTAATGTTGCAGGCGGTTGGGGTTTTCACCATAACGTCCATCAGTTGGACGACGACAGGGCTGCACATAAGCCGCACGCCAGGGCTCCGGGCCGATAGCACGTAAAAAAGTTGCCGGGTGAAAAGTACCGGCACCTACTTCCATATCCAGCGGCTGTATTACAGCACAGCCCTGCTTTTGCCAGTAATCCTGTACAGCGAAAATTAATCCCTGAAAAGTTGAAACATCGTAAGCCATGTAAAGTCTTATATCTTGTTAAATAAAGATCGAATTATAACCCAAGGAAGCACTAAATGACTGTGCCGCATAGTGTTTCCTGTAAAAAACGGCTATATAATATGTAAATGCTCAAAAAAGATCGTCTTATGCCGATAAGTAACACTGAGGGTGAGAAGTATGAGTAAACAATTTATCCTGGATTCATCTGAACTGTCGCAGTGGCACACACTGGTATCAGAGGCGGAACAGGACTATGGCTGCCAGCTGGATGAAGCAATGCAAAGTTATCTGGTCTTCACCCTGATGCGTTTTGCTAAAAACAGTCAGCTCAATGCTAAAGCACTGGCGCTTGATTACTTAAGGTCACATCATCTTCCTGATAACTTACGTAACGAGCAACTACGCGACATTGGTGATCAGTGTTTACTGGTATCCGGCTTATATCCGCAATCAGCAGAAAAAAGGCTGGTTGGTGCAGGTTACTACGTTGATCTTGGGCGTTCTTCTTATCATCACATTAGCACGGTAACGCAAAAAGGCATTGCCGAGTTATACCTGCAACTGGCAGATAGCTTTGTATTATTAATGGACTTGTTGCAAACCATACGGTTATACAGCACACCCGCATTGCAACCAATTGCTGCGCTGGAACTGTGGCAGCAAACAGGCAGTCGAGCTGCGTTTGCACAGATATCGGAAAATGGGATGCCAATACAAGAAAGTTTATTGCAAGGTCGTAAAAAACATTAAAGGCATTTAGCCCGCAAAGCACGCGAAAAAAGCATTTTGTTTTTAAACTTTTGCGTCTTTTACTACGCGCCTCCTGCGCTACGTCCTTCGGACCCTACTAGCGTACGTTCAAAATGCTCCAGGCATTTTAGTGCGTTTTTTGTGGACTACTGTTTTTTATTCTGCTAAACGCGCTCCAGCTCAACCAGGTCCTGCTTAACATCCAGTTGTGGCAACACGTTATACAGCGCTGCCTGCAACGCCTCTTCAATCACCGGATGATAAAACGGCATTTTTAACATATCAAACACCGTCAAACCTTGTTGAATCGACCAGCATATAAGATGTGCCAGATTTTCTGCTTTCACGCAGCACATGCAGGCACCTAACAATAGACCGTCTGACTTTTGCACATAGAGCCGCAGTAAACCCCGGTTTTTACCCATAATCAGCGCGCGACCTACCGGAGCAAACTGAATTTCACCAATAGCAATGTCTTTTTCATTTAACTCAGATAACTGTGCACCGACGGTCGCAATGTTTGGGTCACAGAAGGTGATACCCATTGCAACTTTACGTTTAAATTTTTCAACAGCCCCGTCGACCACATGCCGCACCGCGTTATAACCGGCGACCCTGCCTTCATGCCCGGCTTCATGCAAAATCGGCCGCTCCGCATTTACATCACCGGCTATAAATATAGGCAAATCACCCAATTGCATGGTTAGCGGGTCATATATCGGGACACCATTTCCATCCAGCTTTATATCAGTGGCAGCGAGATTTAGACTATCCAGATTTGGTTTACGGCCAAGGCTCGCCAGGATCTTTTCAACGACCATCTGCTTGTCACCGGCGCTTACCCGTATGCCGCTTTCAACTTTTTCCAGTGTTGCGCCATCGCCCAACCATAAGGGAAACTCTTTACCAATGGTGGCTACGGCAAGATCATTGACCATATCATCTTCAAGCCTGGCTATAACACTCAGCTGATCAATCCCCGCAATTTTAACGCCAAGACGGTGTAACGCCTGGCCAATCTCCAGCCCGATTGAGCCCAGGCCGATTACTGCCATAGAGGCCGGCAGGTCTTCCAGCTCAAAAAGTTCATCCGTGGTAACCACATCATCAGCAAAGTCCTGCCATGCAGCCGGCACTACAGCTAAGGAACCGGTAGCGATGATGATGCTTTTGGCTTTTATCTGTTCTCCATTCACTTCAATGGTATCGTTGCTAATAAATTTTGCATAACCATCAATTAAATGCGCCGCATCCAGGTTATCGGTTGCACCTAATGTTCTGTCAACAAAAACATCACGTAAATCCTGCACATGCTCCATAACCGCTGGCACATCAATCGATAAGGCTTCGCCGCCGTCAATGCCTTCACGCTCAAAAATGCTCTTACGATGAAAATCGTCTGCCACCTGAATGAACACTTTGGAAGGCATACAACCTACGCGTGCGCAGGTGGTACCTAATTCTCCACCGTTAATTAAAACGTAATTATCGGTTTCACGCTTTACCTGTGATAAAGCAAATAAACCGGCACTACCCGCTCCTAAAATGGCAACATCTACTTCACGTGTCATGGACCAACCTCTTTTAAGCTAAAAAACATATTTAAAATATCAACGAACCCGAATGATAATTGATTGTCGATATCAATACACCCCATTATCGTAAGGAAGCCCTGATTAAGTTGATTAGGGATTCCCTAAAATAATAGTAACTACTCAGCGAGTTTGTGGGTAAGGGTATCGGTTATTGATTTATAAGGACGCGTGAATACGTCCATGTAAGCTCTGCTGCAACGTCCTGTTGCAGAAACCTTATAAATCAATAACCAAACCCTCAAAAATAATATGCTGAGTAGTTACAAAAAATATTTAAAGCTGAAAAGATATGCAAAACCTTCATTTAATCCCTCTGGTACAGCCCCGAAACGTATGCAAACAGGGCCGATTCACAATCGGCCATAACAAACCCGGCTGGACCCAAACAGGGCACAAAAAAAGTACGCCGCGGAGGTTCCTACCATTGCCCGCCACACTTGATCCGCTCAGCTTATCGTGATCGTCGGCGGACAATCCTGAAAAAGCCTATTCCGTACTGGGATTCAGGCTTATCGCTGAAAAAAAATAGCTGGTAAAATAAATTCAAGCTTGACATGACAAAAGCGCCATTTTAGAATCAATCTAACAATAAAGTGGTGTAGAATCTGCTCACCTTTTAGGGTATCTCTATTAATTCTGGGTTGAGCAGATTGAGATTCAGGGTTTTCAAGAGCAAGACGCTATGCTCCTGTAATAGTTATTCTATTGCGGGTGCTTAGTAACGCGGCTATTGGAAATTCTGAGCTCAAGATACCAATCCATGAGACGTGCGACACGGATGTCGTGTTAACAGACCAAATGATGGAATTAATAGAGGCACCCTTATTAGACTAACCCAAACCGGAGACTTAAGATGGGCTTAAAAGACAGTAAAACAGAACAAAACCTGAAAGACGCTTTTGCTGGCGAATCTCAGGCGAACCGTCGCTACCTTTATTTCGCAGCTAAAGCAGATGTAGAAGGTTACAACGATGTTTCAGCCGTATTCCGCTCAACTGCTGAAGGTGAAACTGGTCATGCACACGGCCACCTTGAGTATCTTGAAGAAACAGGCGACCCAGCAACAGGGTTACCTATCGGCAGCACTGACAATAATCTGAAAGCCGCTATTGCTGGCGAAACCCATGAGTACACTGATATGTACCCGGGTATGGCTAAAACCGCTCGCGATGAAGGCTTTGATGAAATCGCTGACTGGTTTGAAACCTTAGCCAAAGCAGAACGTTCACATGCTAATCGTTTCCAGAAAGCTCTGGATAACATGGACTAAGCGACTACGCTTAACTCAAAAAAGGCCAGTCATTGCGGCTGGCCTTTTTTATGTCCAGGGATGGACAGTATGTCGCAAAGAGCCAGGGATGGCGGTGCGACGAATGTCCAGATACAGTATGCCGCAAAGAGCCAGGGGTGGCGATGCGGCGAGGCGAATGCCTAAAAAAGTAGTTAATCACAAATAGAGAAACACATGGCTAGAGAAGGTAGTTTAGAAGCACCCACAAGACATCCGCTAGGACAGGATACTCCTGAGTTCTGGCAGGAAGATAAACTTTTTACTGAACTCGAACGAGTATTTGATATCTGTCATGGCTGTCGTCGTTGCGTCAGCTTGTGCGGCTCTTTCCCTACCCTGTTTGACCTGGTTGACGAATCAGACACCATGGAAGTCGATGGCGTCGCCAAAAAAGATTACTGGAAAGTCGTCGATGACTGCTTCTTATGTGATCTGTGTTATCTCACCAAATGCCCCTATGTCCCTCCGCATGAATGGAACGTGGATTTTCCACACCTGATGTTACGCGCCAAAGCCATCAAGTTTAAAAATGGCAAAGCAAAAATGCGTGACAAACTGATTACCTCAACCGATGCGCTGGGCAAACTCGCCAGCATCCCGGTGATCACACAAACGGTTAACGCCATTAACCGCAATGCACTCAGCAGAAAACTACTGGATAAAACACTGGGCATCCACCCAGACGCTCTGTTACCTGAATATGACTCCAGTACACTGCAGAAACGCGATAAAAAACGCAAACAAAATGACAGCCATGCTGAAGCCACCGAAACGACCACCGGTAAAGTGGCACTGTTCGCTACCTGCTACGGAAATTACAATGAGCCGCAAATCGGTGAAGACCTGATTAAGGTTTTTGAGCATAATGACCTGCAGGTAAAACTGGTACAAAACACGTTGTGCTGCGGCATGCCGAAACTTGAATTGGGTGATCTTGATGCGGTCACCAAAGCCAAAAATGCCAATATAAACATTCTTCTCCAGCTTGTTAATGAGGGCTGGGATATTGTGACACCCGTACCTTCATGCACCTTGATGTTTAAACAGGAACTGCCGTTGATGTTTCCCAATGAAGACGACGTTATCAAAGTACAGCAGGCGATGTTTGACCCCTTTGAATATCTCATGCTGCGACACAAAGCAGACAAGCTGAAGACAAACTTCAAAACTCCACTGGGCAAAATCTCCTACCATGTTGCCTGCCATCAACGTGTACAACGCATTGGCATGAAAACACGTGACATACTGTCACTCATCCCTGATACCCAAGTTTTGCCTATTGAACGCTGTTCGGGTCATGATGGCACCTACACGTTAAAAAGTGAATGTCACGATACCGCCATGAAAATTTGCAAACCTGTGGTCAATAAAGTCAAACAAAACGATGCCGACGTTTATACCAGCGATTGCGCCATGGCAGGCCACCACATAGAAGCAGGTCTGGCGGATGGCAGTAAACCCATACACCCTATTTCGCTGGTTCGAAAAGCCTACGATATATAAAGTGTTGAATAAGCATGTGCAGTATGTGATTTTGAGACTGTCGGCAGGAAGGATGCTGCCGTCAAGCCTGCATGGACGGCAGATGTTTTCTCCTGCAACATCTGCACTTCCTACAACCATGTAGGTCGTATTTACGGCGTGTTGACTAATTTTCAGGTGAAAATTGAACAGCTCTGCTGACTCGAAGGACGAAGGGCAGGAGCCCGTAGTAAAAACCATATACTGTACATATTTATAAAGCGATTAAATATAACCTAACCCGAATATTTTACAGAATACTTATGAGCAAACTCACCCGCAAAGACCTGTACAGCCTGGAAGAATACACCGAGATGCGCGATGACTATCGCAAAAAGATAATGGCGCACAAAGAAAATCGCCGTCTTGAACTTGGCAATAATCTTTTGCTGTCATTTGAAGACAAACTCATCATGCAATACCAGGTGCAGGAGATGTTAAAAGCAGAAAAAATATTTGATGCTACCGGCATCGAAGAAGAACTGGATGCTTATAACCCGTTAATTCCTGATGGCACAAACTGGAAAGCAACCATGTTAATACAGTATCCTGATGTTGAAGAACGTCAGTTACAATTATCACGATTAATAGGCATCGAAGATTTGGTTTGGGTGCAGGTAGAAGGATTTGATAAAGTCTATGCGATTGCTGATGAAGATCTGGAGCGAGACAACGCAGAAAAAACATCTGCCGTACACTTCATGCGCTTTGAACTCGATAACAACATGGTGGCCGCAGTAAAATCTGGCGCCAATATTTCAGCCGGTGTTGAACATGAAAACTACCAGCAAATCGTCAGCCCTGTCGCCAGCAATATTCGCGATTCACTGGCAAGTGATTTGGCTTAGCTTATCTGGACAAGGAATATCGACCATTAGCACCAGTTCAAAAACAAGTAAAATTGATACACCACAGAGGCACAGAGGCACAGAGGAAGAATTTTATTGTTATTTGCGCCGCAGGCGCTGCTAACAATAAATTTTAAATGGTTTTCTCTGTGTCCTCTGTGCCTCTGTGGTGAAATATGCTTGTAATGTTTTTGACTGTGCGAATTGGATTGGCTTCTGACGATGCTGGCGGCGGATTCAAATTATAACCGCACCGCCATCCCTGGCTCTTTGCGACTACGACCACCACGGATGGTGGAAGTGCGGAAAATGCAGGAGCAATTTTCAGCCCGTCCATCCATGGACATTCGTCTCACCGCCATCCCTGGCTCTTTGCGACATACCGTCCATCCATGGACATAAAAAAGCTCTGCTCATCCAGCGGATGCGCAGGCTTGTTAAATTTATCGGCGAAAATTCTACTGATCTATCTGGATGTCACTTTATAAACAATATCCGTACTGATAATTCTCATCCCGTCGGGAAGTTCAGGCTCAGTCACCATATCATCAGCAGCATAAGCATCGGTTAGTTCGCCGGTATCAACATTATAGAAATGCTGATGCACTTCGGTATTAGAATCGTAAAAAACCCGCTCTCTATCAATTAACACTTCACGCACAACACCTTTGCTGGCAAATAAACCCATGGTGTTATAAATCGTTGCACGCGATACACGATTACCCGCATCTGTAACCCCATCAAGAATTTTCTCTGCGGATAAATGCTGTGGGCGCTGAAATAAAAACTCAGCAATTTCTACGCGCTGACGTGTAGGTGAAATTTTATAGTGCTGTAGCAGGGAAACAACCTGGCTACGCCCAAGTGGGAAATTAATATTTAAAGTATTCATGTACATATTATAACCAAGTTATTTTAACAAGCAAACAAAAGCCTGTAATTCTGTCATGCGATTTCTGCGACCAGTTTTAAGCCGCTAAATAGCCTATATCCTTACTGCGACATGGACTATAGACTTAAATATGCAATGGCAGGCCCAACTTAATATTAAACATAGCCTCAAAAATACCTCATTTGCTATATGATTTTTTACACTGGATGTCGGTATTTTTTGCATCCAGCTATACAATAGTTGCGCTGAGCATTGCGCTGCTTATCTATTTGCATTCAAACTATCTCCTGCTTTAGCAAGCTGTTTAACCATTGCAATAGCTGCTGATGCAGGCTGATGATTAAATTCAGATAAGCTACCCCGCAACATGCTGAGGGGAGTCAAAACCACAAAGATTGAACTAGGGCACCTCTGATTAAGTATCATTAATTCTGCGGGCTTTTAAGCGTACATATTTAAGGCATGTTTCGCAATGAATGCTTATTGCCTTCATAAGAAGCATAACGCAGAAGATGTGCGCTTAAAAGCCCGCCCTGTGGGGCGATGCCCAAAAGCCAGGCTCTGCGTTATTGCTTCTTACCAGGCAATGAGCATGCTTTCAAAGCAACGCCTTGATCCTGGCTTTTGGGCATCGCCAGAATTTATGATACTTAATCAGAGTTGCCCTAGCCCCTATGTTTTGAGTATTGGTTATAAAAGAGCATAATATATAAACATGAAACTCGCATTATTTCCCCTGAACACGGTAATGTTTCCCGGCAGCATATTGCCTATGCAAATTTTTGAACAACGATATTTAAATTTGATTACAGAATGCATGAAACAGCAAACTGGTTTTGTCACCGTTCTCATCAGCGAAGGCAAAGAAGTAGGTAGCACACCGAAAATTTACTGCACCGGCTGTTATGTAGACATTATTGACTGGGATGCACTGCCCAATGGTTTACTGGGCATCAGCATTCAGGCAAAACATAGGGTACGACTGTCTAATAGCTCAATCAAGGATGATGGTTTGTTGCTTGCCGAAGCGACCCCCATTACATCAACGCTTGATAACGAGTCGCCTCTTCCTGAAGCATTTAGACCACTGTCAGAGACCTTAAAACAATTATTAAAACACCCTTTTGCCGCACAATATAAAGAAAAAGTTGATTTAAATAATACTGCAGATGTTTGCTATCGCCTGAGTGAACTGTTACCCATTAGTAACAAACAAAAGCAACTGCTTCTGGAAACAGAAACCACAGAGCAAATGCTGGACCAGCTGGCTTTA
The DNA here is from genome assembly GCA_963759005.1 of uncultured Gammaproteobacteria bacterium. Classification (GTDB taxonomy): domain Bacteria; phylum Pseudomonadota; class Gammaproteobacteria; order SZUA-229; family SZUA-229. The sequence goes on along the minus strand of CAVWXQ010000033.1, from coordinate 23,416 downwards.
CACATAAATGCGTTACAAACTTAAAAGCATTTCACCACAGATTAGGACAGGACGCCCGTAAGTAGGGCAGCGCATCGTTACACGGATGTAACTTATTAGGGCAACGCAGGAGCTGTTGCCGAGGCACAGAGTACACAGAGTTTTAATTTGTTAACAGCGCCTACGGCGCAGTTAACAATAAAAAGCTTTTCTCTGTGTCCTCTGTGCCTCTGTGGTGAATAGCTTTTAAATGCTAAAATCACCCATTAATTCTAATTGAGGAAATAACGATGGCCTGGTGGGGTACATTTATTGGTGGTACTTTAGGTTTCGTTTTTGGCGGACCGTTAGGCGCGCTTATTGGTGCAGCCCTTGGCGGCAATTTTGATCGCGGCATCAAAATGGGCGACCATATCGATATGGGCACTCAGGAACGTGTTCAGGCTGCATTCTTTACTACCACTTTTTCCGTGATGGGCCATATTGCCAAAGCCGACGGCCACGTCAGTGCACTGGAAATTTCTGCGGCAAAAAACATTATGACGCAGATGCAGCTATCTGAGCCACAACGTAAAGCTGCCATTAAATTTTTTGATCAGGGTAAAGCATCAGATTTTCCCTTAGAAGAGGTATTACATCAGTTTAAAAAGGAATGTCACCGTCGTCGCAACCTGATTCAAATGTTCGTCGAAATCCAGATTTCCACTGCGATGGCGGACGGCAACGTCGATGCCAGTGAAAAACGCATTCTTTATACCATTGGTGAGATTCTCGGCTTTTCCCGCAGCGAGATTGATCACCTGTTTAATATTGCCAGTGGCGCAAAGGCCAGTACAAGTGATAGTTTAACACTCACACAGGCGTATAAAATTTTGGGCGTCAGCAAAGGCAGCAGTGAAGCAGAAATCAAAAAAGCCTATCGCCGTTTAATGAGCCAGCACCATCCTGACAAACTGGTTTCAAAAGGTCTGCCAGATGAAATGGTTGCTCTGGCAACAGAAAAAACGCAGGAAATTCGCAAAGCCTACGACACTATCAAAAAGAGTATATAGCTAGCGTCTGAACGAAAAATAGCCCTGCTGCGGCTATCCCATATACGCAATCTTGACACCACAAGATATAGTCACTTAGAATAACTAAACTCCTTTATCCTGTGATGGCAATCTTGCGCATCTGGATCATCCTCACTACGAGCTATTTTCGTTCAGGCACTAGCACCATGGAAATTACCGGCCCTCTAAATATAAGTGTATTAGATAACGATACTGGCGGTCGCGAACTACACCTGAGCTTTAAACCAGAATTTAGAATTTTACATTTGCCGCAACAGTCAGCAAGTTTTCAGGAATTCATCAAAACACTAATAAACGAAATTCACAAACTTGATGAAACGGATAGCAACCGACAGGGCATGACCACAATCTTACAGATCTGCGAACAATTGCAACCGCATATAGATGCGAATGAGTTACCGCTGGAAGAAACCATCGTGGTCAATATTCAAAGCCATAATCCATTTGGTAATATTAAGATTTCAGGGTAAAAACTGTAATACCAAAAAGCTTTAAAAACTTTTTCACCACAGAGGCACAGAGGTCACAAAGAAAAAGACTTTCATTCATTGTTAACTACGCCTACGGCGTACTTAACATACTTTTCCGTTCAAAATGCTCTGGCCTCTGTGGTGAAATTATTGTTTTTGAAAGTTAATTAATTTTTGAGCCGCTTAATTCCCAGGCGTAAGCGCAGTCAAGTTCAGATAAAACCGCAACCACACCGGTTTCACCGTCTTCCAGCATGGCCTGTAGTGGGCATCGGTTCTTTAAGCGCACATGTGGTGCGGCCATCCAATGTGCGCCCATCTGCAAGTTTCTTGGATAAGTGGTACGTAGCGCATCAATAATACCCAGTAAAAATGTCACTCGACAAATCACCTTCTCATCATCTGGAAACGGCGTATCTTTTCGATATTTCGCCAAATGACGACTGCGCTCTGTTTTTGGAAAGTCCAGAACAGCAAGTATCTGCTCACCGCTTAGGCCCCATTCATCCAGCGCATTCATCACTTTCAGGGTACGCATCAACTGCTGCTCAGGACTTTGGTTTTTGCTTACTGTAGACATAATTATTAATAATGAAGGAATTGCTTCACTAAAACAGTTAAAATGAGACATAATTTTATCACATTTACTCACATGCAATAACCACAAGAAAACTCATGTCAATACGACCCGTACTACGTCTTGGTGACCCGCACCTATTTCAGCCTGCGGCTGAAGTTAGCGAATTCAAACACCCTGAACTTGATGCTTTAATTGAAGATATGTTTGATACCATGGCCGCAGAAGATGGTGCCGGCCTGGCGGCACCACAAATTGGCGTCGGATTACGCGTGGTTATTTTTGGTTTTGAAAATAATCCGCGATATCCAGATAACGAAGCGATACCCAAAACCATACTAATCAACCCGCAAATAACACCGCTATCCGAAGATAAAGAAAATGGCTGGGAAGGCTGTTTGAGCGTACCCGGTATGCGTGGTCTAGTTTCACGTTACAAACACATTCGTTATACCGGCTTTGATGCGACGGGTACAGCGATTGACGTGTCGGCTAGCGGATTTCATGCACGGGTGGTACAACATGAGTGCGACCATCTCGACGGTATTATTTATACTCAGCGATTGACCGACTCTAAAAAATTTGGTTTTACCGAAGAATTACTCAATAACGGACAGCTATCCTCCGCTGGATGTGCCGAATAAGCGCTCACCTATACTGTATACGATTTTATCTAATCTGCTAACGTAACGACCTGACAGCATAAAACTCGTCAAATCTGCAATATAAGTAGCAATATGCGTATTTTGCTCGATGCAAAAGTAAAAAATCAGGACTGGAACATCAACTCAAATTATCTGTCAAAGACACAGTCCGCACCTACCCATTCCGTTGTTACGAGCACTTTTATGAAACCTTATACTATTTTATTCAGTTTACTCTTTAGCGTATGCAACCTGTCTTCAGCAACAGCAACCAGTTTATTGCCCATTAGCCTGGAGCAGCTTTCTACCCGTGCCACATTAATTTTTTACGGCGAAGTGTTAAGCAATCAGGTGAAACAGGATGAAAAAAGCGGATAAATTGCCACCTTTACTGAATTTAAAGTGATCGATTTAATTAAAGGCAATGCGAACTGATGACTCATACCATCAAACAAATCGGCGGTGATCTAAAAGAGCGTAATATGTCACTTCGTATTCATGGCGTACCCCAGTTTTCAGGTCGGTAATAACTATGTGGTATTTTTACCGACAAAATCAAAACTTGGCTTCAGCAGCCCATTAGGATTGCACCAGGGCAGTTTCTCGGTTTTAACCATTAATAATGAACAGATTATCAGCAACAGTCGCAGCCTGGCTGATCAACCACAGACCAGGCAGTTAGAGCAAACAAGCAAAGCCGTTCAGGTACCGCTGGCCGTTAGTGTCGACAGACCTTCTCAGTCTCGCCTTGATGATTTTATTAATACGGTCCGCGCATATAACACACAATAATTTCCTGTATATACTCCATGAATAAAACACTCTTTTTTTTCGGCATAATGTTTTTACAGCTATGCAGCAGCCTGGTCTTTGCCGGCGGCCCACTGGTTATTGAGGGACCAAATGACAACACACCGGTAACCTATCAAAACCCCAACATTACGCTACATGTTGAAAGCGGTGCCTTAGGTGCTTTATCAAATTTAGAAGCTGATGCAATTTTGAAAGATGCTTTCAATTTATGGAATGCTGTCAACACATCAACCGTTAATCTGATTTTCGATGATACTTTAATTGATTGTTGATATCAATATCAGCAATTTTGATCAATATATTCCCAACCTTGATGGCACCGTTTTCAATGGCGATGATGGCTTAAACCCGATTGTCTATGATAGTAATGGTGAGATTATCGATGAATTTTTTGGTATCGGCGCAAGCGATCATACCATCGGTTTTGCTGCATCAATATTTAATATCAACAGCAGCTATTTTAACGAAGGTTATGCAGTAATAAACGGCAAAGACCTTGGCAACCTTGGCTTAACAGATAAAGAATTTAAGCTGTTAATTGCGCACGAAATCGGCCACTTTTTTGGCCTTGATCATAGCCAGACCAATATCAATAATCAGGAAACCATCTCTGGCTCGCCTTTTATATGCTCTACCAGTAATCCTGAAAACTACCCGGTAATGTATCCTTTTGTATGTCGTAATGTAGAAAGTTTGCACGCAGATGAGGTTAGCGCGATATCTGCACTTTACCCGGCAGAAAATGTTAATGACAACTTTGGAATTATTGAGGGACGTTTTGTCGATGAATCCGGCAATGCTATTTTAGGCGCGAATATCTGGGCTGAAAATATCACCACGGGAGAGGCAGTAAGCATTGTTTCTGACTACCTGAAACAGGGTACTGGATTTTATAAACTGTATTTACCGCCGGGTAACTATACTTTACATGCCAACTCTATTAACACCCTGTTTTACGATGGCTCCAGTGTCGGCCCGTATGCATTATTCCCATCCGATAGATCTTTTGTTGCCCCTCACCCGATTCCAGAGGTAACTTACCAGGGAGTTACTGGGGACGGTGATGAGATCATCACCGTCTCAATCAGTCAGACCCTTACTAATAATTTTTCAATTACCGGAAATGATGTTGTGATAAGCGATAGCTCTTCAGGTTCATCTGCAATATCCTGTTTAACACTATTGCTATTGCTGAGTTTTATGCTGCTGGCACGTTATTCAGATAGATACAGGAAAATGACAGTATCAACCAGCAGGAGCCGCTACCTGTAAAATGACTGTGGGCCGAAATCGGTCATAACGCCAGTTCAAAAACAATGTCAAAAACTTTTCACCACAGAGAACACAGAGGGCGCAAAGAAAACCTTTTTATTGTTAACGTGCCACGGCGCTATTAATAAAGTAAAACTCTGTGCCCTCTGTGTTCTCTGTGGTGAATTACTTTTAATGTTTTTGACTTTCGGAAAAAGTATGATTGTACGCTATCAATTCAAGCCTGAGTCACAACAACTAAATCGTGGTCTCTATCCACTCTGAAATAGCGATGAATTTTAGAAAATCGTCATTTACCATTGGTGCGCTCACATAATAACCCTGGATGATTTCAACGCCGCGCTGATCTAAAAAATCGAACTGTTCTTTATTTTCTACACCTTCACCAATAACACTTAAACCCAGGCTGTGCGCCATGGCAATAATAGCATCACATAAAGCTCGATCATCTGGATCATCAGCAATATCATTAATAAACGCTTTATCAATTTTCAACACATCAAAAGGAAAACGTTTTAAATAACTTAATGAAGAATAACCAGTGCCAAAATCATCTATCGACAGTCGAATACCCATTTCTTTAAACTGATTCAATATAGCAACCACATGCGGCACGTCTTTCATTAACAGGCGCTCCGTTATCTCCAGCTCCAGACATGAACCAGGTAAATCATGCCGCTTTAAACTATCGGCAATCTTTTTAACCATATCTTTGCCTCTAAATTGACGGCTGGATAAATTGATAGCTATATAAAAATCTTTATGATCAGAGTGTTCACGCCAACTTTTAACATCGGCAAGCGCGGCATCTAGCACCCAGTCGCCAATCTCAACAATCAAACCACTTTCTTCCGCAAGCGGCACAAAGTCTTCCGGTGAGACTATGCCTAATACTTCATCTTCCCAGCGTATTAACGCTTCGGCAGCAACAATACTCTGTTTTCTCGTATCCATTAAAGGCTGATATTGCAAATAAAAATCACCGTTTTCTAATGCCCCTCGCAACTTACTGTCGATCTCAACACGTTTCATTACCACATCACCCATCTCCGGGGTAAACACTTCAAAGGTATTGCGTCCTTTGCGCTTACTTCGATACATCGCCGTATCGGCATTTCTTAACAGTAGATGCGGGTCATCACCATCCTGTGGAAAGATGGCGACACCAATACTTGCGGTCACTGAAAACTCTAATTCCTGAATGACGCAAGGTTCAGCAACACGCCGTAAAATATCAGCTGTTTTACGCTTTATAGCATCCTCAAAAGACTGTGCTTTATTGCCATTGTCATCCTTAATCTCAAGCAACATGATTAAAAACTCGTCGCCACCTAAGCGAGCCACTGTATCAAAATCACGCACGCAAGCTTTCAATCTGCCAGCCATATATTGTAAAAACTCATCACCCGCACTATGTCCCAATGTATCATTTATATTTTTAAAATGATCAAAATCCATGTATAACAGGGCCAGTTTTTCATGCTCTCGTATAGCGTTAGCAATCGCCTGCTGAATGCGGTCGTATGCCAGTGTGCGGTTGGGCAAATTAGTTAACTTGTCGTAACTTGCCTGATATAACAGGCGTTCCTCATAATCTTTGCGCAACGAAATATCTTCTTTAATAGCAAGATAATGTGTATTTTCATTTTTGCTATTTTTAATCGCCGATATAGTGACGTTTTCCCAGAACAAATCACCGTTTTTCTTTTTATTATAAAGCTCGCCACTCCATGATTGACCGGATGTAATAGCATTCCACATATTTTTAAATTTAATCTCTGGGGTATGCCCTGATTTCATAATACGTGGATTCTGGCCTATTAACTCCTCTTCTTTATAACCGGTAATTTGACAAAGCTGCGGATTAACATATTCTATATTGCCATCCAGATTGGTAATCATAACCGACACCGGACTTTGCTCAATCGCCTGAGATAATTTATTTAAGTTTTCATCCTTCAGCTTCAAGTTTAACGTCATTATATTAAACGCTTTTGCCAGGCCACCTATCTCATCATCTGCTTCTACATTTGCTTTTACCGCAAGATCACCTTTGGCAATAGTTTCAACGACAGATGTTAGTCGTTTAACGGGCCCTAATAATAATTTTGTGGCGGCCATCACAATCAATACGACAACAGCAATTATAATCACAACCAGCAATATTGCACTTTTCGTCTGCGCAGCGATAGGCTCTAAAAATACGTCCTGTGGCAAAGATACAATAACCTTCCATGGAGCCGTTTCCAGCTTAAGCACAGCAGCAGAATACATTGCCGTACCTAAACCATAAAACTGTGTTTCTATTATTGGATTACTGACGCTGGCCATGTTAACTTTTGCTGACCATGCAGGATGCTCAACAAAGGCACCTGTGGCATTTTTTGGCAGACGTTTATCGCGTATTAATCGCTTTATGGCCAGGTCGTCAATTTCACTTGCCAGTGTATATTTCAGGTCATTACGGCGACCATGGATCAGGCGCAGATTATTTTCATCCAGCAAAACAGCAAATGAACCACGCCCAACCATGCCTTTGGTACGATCAAATAACCTGGTAAGAATTGAAGCCTTATATTTAGCCCTTAAGACACCAATAAATTTTCCCGACAGATCATTGATTACACTGCTAAAGATGATAACGGAATGTTGCTCATCAAAAATTATGGGGGATCGATAACTTTTAAAGCCACTCTTGACTACACCATCCACCACAGTATTCGCAAAGACATTAAAATACTTCTGCCGACTTTCATCGGTGCCAATGTTTGCAGAAATCGTATCCAGTATATTTATGCCCTTAGTATTCAATATGGCGTATGAAAATATAATGTTTTCTTGCCGCGATTTCAGTGCAGACAATATTTCCAGTAAGGTGTAGCGATTAAACGGCGGCTCCGCATTTTTGGTTATAAAATTGTTAATTGCCGGCAAATTTGCCTCTGTAATTAAAAGCTGTGCATTCTGGCGATTAAACTGGTCAATCCGATCGGCATACTTTCTCGCCGCAGAACTCAGGGCTTTATTCGCACCTTCGGTAAGGTTCTCGCCCATAATGTAGCTATCCGACAATGCCAAAACTGTCAGCGAGGTCAATAAAATAACCATAAACGCGGTTACCAGTTTGGCACGCAGGGTATATTGCCGCGCAATAAATATACCGATCACCAGTAACAGGAGACCGCTGAAAATTAATAAACCTGAAATTTCTAATAACACGATGTTATACCCTGCAACCAATCATAAGCTACTATTTTTAGGAGTCTTTGAGTCATTCTCATAAAATTCTGCGGACTTTTTAGCGTCCATATTGTTCAGCACATCGATGCGCTTCACCTCGACGAGGTTACCGTGAAGCGCTATCTTCATATACCATTGCCCTTGAAAACAACATAACGCAGAAGATCTGCGCTTAAAAGACCCGCCCTTTTGGGCGATGCCAAAAAGCCAGAATTTATGATAATTAATAGAGCCGTTCTTGAATAGAATAGCCTTCTCTATCGTTAAATTCTATTATTATCCTTAAACTCCGTGTTAATTCATAATTAATTTACTTAACTTAACAAACTCTAACTATTACATGACAATTTCTAATACAACACCTACGCTTTTTGGTAACTGGTTATCAGCCATCTCATCTGAACTTATTGTGGGCGACAGCGTATCCATAGATGAGCCTGTATTGACAGCAGAAAACATTTATTATATTGAACGACGACCGCAGGAAAATGGCCGCTGCGTTATCGTAAAAGTAAGGAATAACCAGGCAACTGATATTTTACCTGCGCCATTTAGTGCACGATCACGAGTGCATGAATACGGTGGCGGCTGTTATTGCATCGCTAAAAAACAGGTATTTTTTATCAATGACAGCGATCAGGATATATATTGCATCAAAAACCAACAAATAAGACGTGTAACAACATCCACAAAAAACCGTTTTGCCGATTTTATTTATGACCACAAACACCATCGGCTGATCGCTGTCTGTGAAACACATAATAACGACCATGTGACAAATACTATCGTAAGCATAAACGTTAAAACCGGCGGACTATTAACCCTGGAACAAGGCCATGACTTCTATGCCAGCCCCCGACTAAATGCCCAATCCAGCCAATTGTGCTGGCAAAGCTGGAATCACCCGAATATGCCCTGGGATGGCAATAACTTATGGCTGGCTGATATTAATAAAACCGGTCAAATCGAAAATAAAAAACATATCGCAGGCGGTGAAAATATTTCCGTATTTCAGCCACAGTGGTCTCCGGATGACATTTTACATTTTATTTCGGATGACAGCGGCTGGTGGCATTTATACCGGTATAGCGAATTTCCTGAAAAAAAACAGAGCAGCAAAATAACGCAATTGACCAAAGGCGAAAAAGAGCTGGGCCTACCACAATGGGTCTTCGCGCAATCAAGTTACGCTTTTATCGATAATACTAACATTATTTGCTGTTATCAGTCACAAGGCAGGTCTAGTTTAGCATTGCTCTCCGCTGCTGAAGAATCGCCTGAAGAAGTGACTAATAAAACAACACTGACAAAAATACCCACGTTATGGCAGGAATTCAGTTCAATTAAGGCAGCAAACAACAAACTATGTTTTATTGCGGCATCCAGCGCCAGTTTTCCGCAACTTATTTTAGCAACAATTTCAGCAACATTCAGCGGCCACAAACCAGTATCCCTGACCAGCTCTGTTATTAAATCCTCATGCCAGCTAGCTGTCGCTAAAGAATATTATTCAATAGCGCAAAGCAAAACATTTACCAACCGACACAATCAGGAGGTATATGCTAATTACTACCCACCGACTAACCCGAATTACCAGACTCAATCAAATTATCACAGCGATAATAATGTCAATAAAGCGACCCCGCCATTGATTATTATTTGTCATGGCGGTCCGACGGGTCAGGCCGGCGCTGCACTTGACCCTAAAAAACAATTCTGGACCTCGCGTGGTTTTGCATTACTCGATGTTAACTATAGCGGCAGTACCGGTTATGGCAGGCAGTACCGTGAACGCCTGAATGGCAAGTGGGGGCTACTGGATGTACAGGATTGTTGTGATGCTGCTCTATACGCGGTTTCACAGGGCCTGGCAAATAAAAATCAACTCATCATTCGTGGCAGTAGCGCGGGTGGTTATACTGTGCTGTCCGCACTCACCTTTGAAAAGGTATTTTCTGCGGGCGCAAGTTATTACGGCATTGCTGAACTAAGCAGTCTGGCGAGTGATACCCATAAATTTGAATCGCGTTATCTTGACCGGCTCATCGGGCCTTACCCAAAGAGCAAGTTTTTGTATCAGCAACGGTCTCCCATTAACAGTAGCGAACAACTGAACTGTCCGGTAATTTTTTTTCAGGGCCTTGAAGACCGTGTCGTACCCAAAGAACAGGCAGAAAAAATGGTTGCTGCATTAACTAAAAAAGGTTTACCGGTTGCGGCACAATATTATGCGGGCGAACAACATGGTTTTAGAAAAGCGGAGACCATCATTCAATCACTTGAAAATGAATTAAGTTTTTATCAATTGATCTTTGGCTTAAAACCAAAAGACGAAATTAATTTTATCGGTGATATTGAATTAAAAAACATTTAACAAACAAAATTCTTAGAAGAAACACAATTTCGCCGCAAAGCAACGCAAATTTCGAAAAGTAAAAGCTTTTTTAAGTTTATAAACATTTGCGTCTTTTGCGTTCTTTGCGGCAACAAATCGGTTTTCTCTACGTCCCTGTAGTTACTCATTTAAAAGTAGTTAACAATATACGAATCATTATCCTGTTTAATAATATCGCCGTAGTGTGTTTTAAAGCTGCCATGCTTTTTATCCTGATAATACTGTTTCAAGGTTTCATTTATCACCTGAAATGCAATATTCTGCCAGGGGATTTCATTCTCTGTTACTAACGCAACCTCAAGGCTCTCTTCACCTGCGCTGGCCTGCCCATCGACAAGATCACCGCGATACATGGTATACACCTGGTTAATATGTGCAATGCTGAACACACAAAACAGCCGCATATTTTCTACTCTGGCGTTTGCTTCTTCAGCAGTCTCTCTTGCTGCGCCCTGCATATTAGTTTCTCTATTTTCCATAAATCCTGCAGGCAACGTCCACAAACCCTGTCTTGGTTCAATAGCACGTTTACACAATAAAATTTTATCCTGCCACTGGGCAATACAACCAGTAACAATTTTTGGATTTTCGTAATGAATAGTCTGACAACTTCCACACACATATCGTAAACGATTGTCCCCTTCTGGAACAACAAAACTGACTTTTTCACCACACGCGGAACAATAATTCACCGAAATCACCCTAAAAAAACCAATAAAAAACATTTAAAAAATAAAAAATATTTACCACAGAGAACACAGAGAGCACAGAGGTTTATTAGTTTATTGCGCCACAGGCGCATAAACCCGGGTAAAACTCTGTATCCTTGTGTAACGTACATGATGCACTAAAGTCGCAAGCTCAGCGCCAGACGATCCTCTGTGGTGAAATCCCTGCTTTTAGTTTTACGAATGTCTGACCGACCGCATCTGGACTCACACCATTATTCTATGCAAGAATATCTGGGATTAGTGCATTTTCCAGCACCATAATGCTATCTTTAAGCTTTAGTTTGCGCTTTTTAAATCGTTTGAGCTGTAACTCTTCGACATCAGGCGACAACAACATGCGGCTTATCACATCATCAAGATCACGGTGCTCCTGTTTTAATTCAAACAGCCGTTCTTCAAGTTTGTGTTTTTCTTCATCCGTTAGTTGCTGTCGCATTGTCGCCTTGTCATTGTAAAAAAAAATATCATAGAGTTCTCATCATAATACCGTTAAATCAAACTTGCATTCTTTTTTTATAGTATTATAATTCGAAACATGTCGAACTATAGAAGTAATGAAGCCACTCACCTTGTTGATATATTCAAAGCACTGGCAAATAACCACCGTTTGAAAATATATACTATTCTAACAAACTGCTGCACACCTGGCACTCGCTGTGCCAGCGATGAAGTGTTCAGCTGCTGTGTTGGCGACCTTGACTCGCAACTTGATATTGCAGCGTCCACTCTGTCTCATCATTTAAAGGAACTTCATCGCGCTGGATTAATCCATATGAAACGAGACGGCAAACAGGTTTTTTGTTCGGTTAACACAGACATGATGAAACAATTACAACAGCTTTTTTCCTAACAAATAGAGGATGGTAATGACTCAAACATTAAATCAGGCATCAAATCAACAGCGCGCAGACGAAATACGCCAGAAAGTGCGTGAAAGTTATTCTGAGGTCGCCGATTCCAGTAATAGCGGCAGCAGCTGCGGGACGGAGTCGAGCTGTTGCGGTGTCTCTAATGATGCCGCAATAAATACACTGGTATCAACCCGATTAGGTTACAGCGAAAACGATCTCGAAAACGTGCCTGAAGGTGCTGATATGGGACTAGGTTGCGGTAACCCGCGCGCCATTGCCAGCATCCAGCCGGGTGAATCTGTTCTTGACCTGGGCAGCGGCGGTGGCTTTGACTGTTTTCTGGCAGCGGCAGAGACTGGCGAATCTGGTTTTGTTATTGGCATTGATATGACTCCTACAATGATTTCCAAAGCACGCAACAATGCAGTTAAAGGCCAATACCATCATGTTGAATTCCGACTCGGCGAAATTGAACATATGCCAGTGGCAAATGATAGCGTGGATGTCATTATTTCTAACTGCGTTATCAACCTGTCACCCGATAAACGCCAGGTGTTCAGTGAAGCCTTCAGGGTTTTAAAACCGGGTGGACGGTTAGCAATATCTGATGTCGTCGCCAGTACAGAACTACCTGAAGAAATAAAAAATGACCTGGCTTTATATTCAGGCTGTATGGCTGGCGCATCACCAATCGTCGAGTTACAAACCATACTTGTAGAAAGTGGCTTTGAGCAAGTCAACATCGTACCCAAAGATGAATCCAAAGATTTTATCAAAGACTGGGCACCTGGCCGAGGAGTCGAAGATTATGTTTTATCGGCCACTATTGAAGCCGTAAAACCCGGTGGCTGCTGTAATGGTGGTAGTTGTTGTTAATTTTTCCGCAAATAAACGCAAATAAACGCAAATAAAAAACATTAATTTTTTAATGTCATCCTGGGCGTTAGCAAAGGATCTTGGATTGCGCAGCAGTCTGCAGGCATAGCATATAAGATCCTTCGCTACGCTCAGATGACAGGTTTTATATTTAAATCTTTTATTTGCGTTTATTCGCGTTCATTTGCGGAAGAGCTATTTCTCTTTATTTTCAAAATCCAGCGACGCAGAATTAATACAATAACGTAATCCGGTAGGTTGTGGTCCATCTTCAAACACATGACCTAAATGGGCGTCACATTCAGGGCATCGAACTTCAACCCGAAGCATGCCATGACTTGAATCTTTAATTTCTTCTAACACAACATCTTCTTTTGGTTTATAAAAACTCGGCCAGCCTGAACCCGAGTCATATTTTTCATTAGAACTAAAAAGCTGTTCACCGCAACACTTGCAATGATAAATACCGGTATCTTTATTATTGTAATACTCACCGCTGAATGCTGGCTCGGTTCCTGCCTGACGCGTGATGCGATATTCATCATCACTTAACTGTTGTTTCCACTGCTCTTCAGTTTTTTTCATTTTTTATATCCATTGATGGTGTGCTGAGAATCGTCATCGTGACATCCGTGCCGTGTAACGCATGCAATAATGCCATACACTACTTCCGTGTAGCTAACTGATTCTGATTCTCTACATATTGCATAAAAGGTGACAGCCGTGCAACCACTGCCGTTAAATGCTGCGGTGGAATCTGGCCATAATTTCCTTCCAAAATAGATGAAAAAGCCCGTGCAATATCCTGTTCAGTAATAAGCACAGCAGGTGCTTCAATCTCGGCCTGGTCATCATAACAAACGACAGCTTCGGTTATTGAATTAATAGCTCGTTGCAACGCATTATCCGCATGTTCGAGCATATCTTTAAAATCAGCCTGTTCAATTAAATCAGGAGCGGTGTAACCTGCTACAAAATTTACCCGGATCCTTTCTTTACCGGTATCAAAAACAAGTTTATTTATACTTTATAAACCAAATATCTCCTGTCACACTGGAGCCGTCTTACACGGCATCTTTCGACACGGGACGTTATTATTCAGCCCTTATCCGGACATTTCAAAGCATAGTTGCATATCACCCAGTTGCAAATGAACGTTCAATATTTAATATAAAGGCAGCTCTATAAACAAATTGTCCCTCTGTCGTCGACCACAGTCCTATAATTTCTTTAAGTTTCTGTATTTTCATAACAAACGGCTATAATCTACTAAAGGGCGCCCTAAACAGGAAACTATGCCAACATAACTGCCGCTATACAAACAATTGGAAACGCTTTTTCATGAGTGAAAATAACAAAAAAACCCAAAATAACGGAAATAAAATCAGCCCATATGACAAACTGGTTGTCGACATACGAAACAATCTGACAACGCGTTTGGCTGACCTGATGTCGAAACTGCTGAACACAGCGCAGGACAATATGTTTGATATGTATGAGGCCGCTGATAATAACAAGGACAAAACACGTTATTTTGAGTTAATGAATCAGCTGCGAACACTTAAACCCACTATCGCCAGCACCTTCGATAATAAAGTGAAGGAGCTTCTGATACCCGCCAAAGAGTTTGAAGCCCGGCAGGCAAAGCTTAAAGCCGAAGATGAAGATGATGAATTAAGCCTGGTCGGGCAGGATGTAATAGAAGGCATCGTGCTGGTAAAAGGCATTGGCGAACGTGCGGGTTCGCAATACCGTGAACAGTTGCAGCATCTTGAAGCACGACTAGAACATCTGGCTCTTAAAACAGCAACCACTTTCACTAAAAACGCACTGATGCCAACTAATTTTTGCCAGGCATATAATGATGCATTGGGCGATGATTTCGACAGTACCAACAAAAAAATATTGTTTGGCATGTTCGAGAGTGAAATAACCAATAAACTTAACGGCTTATACGACTCCATCAACAATCGTCTGATTGATGCAGGGATACTGCCACAAATAAAGCTGCATAAGCAAAAACAAAAACCATCGCAACCTCTTCCAAAACCTCAAGCAGAGACGAATGAAGCAGCGGAGGAAACACAGCAGAATGATTATGCCGATGATCAAGCCGGTGCTGCGGGTTACACAGGAACTGGCGGCGCTGGACATGCTGGTAGTGGCAGCACTGCTGGTTACGCTGGCGGTGGTCAACAAAGCGACATAGGACAAGCAGGTTATCCTGGTGGCGGCTCAGCGGGTAGTGGATATGCCGGGAGACCAGCCGGCGCCGGCATGGGTGGAAACAACGTAGGCGGTTTTGCCATGACGGCAGCGCCCGGCGGTGGTTACCATCATGCTAACCAAAGCTCAATGCAGCCACAATCAAACACTGACGGCGCTGGCGGTAATATAGAAGGTGGTCCGGTCACACATTATGGTACTGGCGGTTACCGCAGTGGTGGATCTGCAGGTCAAGGTACAGGCCATGGCGCAAACCCCAACAACACTTTATCAGACAAGCAATACGGTTCGAATGCTGGTGGCGAATACCAGCACTACACTGCTGGCATGCCAGCTAATCAGGTAGGTCGTGTTTTAGGCAACTATATTGGCGGCACCCCCTTTACTCCGGTCAATGCAGACAATTCATCTGCCAGTCACGGCGAGTTCTTTCCTGAAAGTACAGGACAACATTTCGGTCATCAGGAAATAATACAGGCTTTATCCGGCATTCAAAGTCTGCCGCAATTTACCCAGCCGGAGGAACTTCGCTTTGATGCTGAAGCTATCAAGCAGGCGGTGCTTGCAGAAATTGCAAAAACCTCCGGTGGTGCCGTTACCAAATGCATCAACCAGATTGCCGAAAAAACCATTGATTTTATTGAGCTGATTTTTGATGCCATTATCGATGATAAAGAAATTTCTGACACCATTAAAACTCTGCTTCTAAGGTTACAAATTCCAATTATTAAAGCATCAATGACTGATCAGGAATTCTTTATCTACGATGATCATCCCGCACGTGTATTACTCGATACCATTGCTGATGTTGGTGTTGGTATCACTGAACACAGCGATGAGATGTACATACAACTGGAAAAAATTATTTCCAATATATTAGGTGAATACGAGTTAACCATTGATACCTTCCAGACAGCTCTGGACAACCTCAACGCTATCATCGAAGAACAGGAAGCAATTGCCCGCGCCATCGAGGAAGAAGAGCAGCAACAAATATTACGTAAACATGCACGTGCCACCGTACTAAAAACAATACGTGCAACAACAACTGGTAAAACCTTACCAGAATCTGTTCACCCGCTCATACTCAAACGCTGGCCAACATTAATGTTTAACCATTACCTGAAAGAAGGTAAAGAAAATAATCAATGGGTGAATTTAGCCTTAACCTTACGACACATCGTAGAAAGCGTTCAGCCCATCGCCTCTTCTGAGCATTTAGCAAAACTTTTGGCTGAGAAAGAGGAACTATTAGAACAAACAGAAGATTATTTGAACCTCTCAAGCAAATCTAAACAAGATGTTCAAAATATTCTGACATCATATAAAGAAACCTTACAGTCACATATTGATGATGCCAACTTTAGCGAAGAAGAAGTAAGTATCGCCAAAGAAACTATCAGTAATGCAGAGCCGGAAGAAGAACCTCCCATCGAAGAAGAAACTACCGAGAAACAGGATATTCCAGCTAATGTTATGCCTGGCATGTGGTTTCAGGTTTATATGGGCGAAGATAAAACAGCCAGGCGCTGTAAACTATCCGTCATTATCGTTGAAGATGCAAACTTAATGTTTGTTAATCACAAAGGTGAACTGGTAACCGAAAAATCTTTTGATGAATTTAATGAAGAAGTGGCTAATGAGTCAACAAAAATGATTATGGGTCACTCTGCGTTTGACCATGCCTTCAAGGCGGCGATTGGTCGATTGAATTAGAAATACATTTTCCAACAAATAACTGACAGGACAGGCAGTTTTTTGCCCAGGCTACAACTCTGCGTGACGTGCGTGGATACACAAGAGTCACCTCTGCGTAAAAAATAAAAAGCCGACTCTGAATTGCTCAGCGCAAGATATCAGCAGCCGGCTTTCTAATCAACAATAAAACGAGTTTATAATATATAACCCCGTTCATCATGCTGGTTGATATCCAGGCCTTCGGTTTCCTCTTCATCGCTAACACGTAAGCCGATCGTCATATCAACCAGTTTCAAAATAACAAACGTTACACTTGCGGTAAATGCGACGGTCGTGATAACACCGGTCAGCTGTACACCCACTTGCTCCCCCATGTCCATGCCATCTGCAAAACCGATACCACCCAAACCAGCAGAAACAAAGATACCAGCAAAAATTGTGCCTAATATGCCACCAACACCATGCACCGGGAACACATCCAGTGAATCATCAATTTTGAGTTTCTGCTTAATAAATGCAGTAGCAAAGAAGCAAACAAAACCGGCACTAAAACCAATCACTAATGCGCCCATCGGGCCAACAAATCCGGAAGCCGGAGTGATAGTGCCTAAACCAGCAACCATGCCTGTCACCGTACCCAGTGCACTTGGTCTACCGTATTTAATCCATTCCATCAGCGCCCAGGTTAAGGCACCACAGGCTGCGCTGACATGCGTCACCAGCATGGCCATACCCGCATCACCATTCGCTGCCACTGCACTGCCGCCATTAAAACCAAACCAGCCAACCCATAACATACCGGCACCGGTAACCGTCATCGTCATATTATGCGGCATCATCGGTGTGGTTGGAAAACCATTACGATTTCCCATCACCATGGCAGCCACCAAAGCGGCAACTCCGGCAGTAATATGCACCACAGTACCACCCGCAAAATCGAGCAGTCCCATTTCTGCCAACCAGCCACCGCCCCATACCCAGTGACACACCGGAAAATAAACAAAACTGACCCAGAGAACACTGAACAACAACATCGAGGAAAACTTCATGCGCTCAGCAAAACCACCAATAATCAATGCCGGTGTAATAATAGCAAAGGTCATCTGAAACATGACAAAAACACTTTCTGGTAAAGTACCACTCAGAGAGTCACGTGCCACATTGGCTAAAAAGGCATTATCCAGTCCCCCTATCCAGGCATTCATACTGCCACCATCACCAAAGGATAAGCTATAGCCATAAACCACCCATAAAATACTTACCACGCAGGCAATGGTGAAACACTGCATTAGTACCGAGAGCACATTTTTCGCCCGTACCAGGCCACCGTAAAACAAGGCCAGACCAGGCAACGTCATAAATAAAACTAAAGCCGTTGAGGTCAATATCCAGGCCGTATCGCCGCTATCCAAAGTATCAGCCTGTACCATCACTGGCAAAAAAAGTATTGCAAACGCAGCGAATACTTTCTTACAATTCATATACATCATGATTTTGTTTTTCATTATTCACTTTTCACTTTGTTATCTCCATGGATGGAGTGTATGCTGAGAATCGTCAGGAACGATTCCAGCGAATCGCCATGGATGGAGTGGCTAAAAAATTGCTCCTGCATTTTCCGCACTTCCCACGTCCATGTAGGTCGTTGCTGAGAATCGTCGGCAACGATTTCAGTGCATTGTTTTCTAAAGCGCTTCGTTTCCAGTCTCACCAGTACGAATACGCACCGCCTGTTCAACATTTAATACGAAGATTTTTCCATCACCAATTTTTCCGGTACTGGCCGCTTTACTTATTGCTTCAATAATTTTATCTACTGACTCATCATCAACAACTGTTTCCACTTTAACCTTAGGAAGAAAATCGACCACATACTCGGCTCCGCGATACAGTTCAGTGTGGCCTTTTTGACGCCCGAAACCTTTTACTTCGGACACTGTAAGACCCGTTACACCGACTTCTGATAATGCTTCACGTACATCATCCAGCTTAAAGGGCTTGATAATTGCCTTGATTAATTTCATTTTAACTCCTGATACTGTGGTAATTTTTCTGTTACTAATAGACCCGGCAGCCTTTTTACCACAAGTCAGGCACACTTTGCACCAATAATAGTAAATATTGGTTAGCTTTTGAGTTTTGCTGTTTGGAATTTACGGTTGGTTTTTATTTGAGTATTGCGGGTCTCGCCCCGCTGGCGAGTTACTTTTTTCTGCAGCTAAAAAAGTAACCAAAAAAGCCGCCACAACAGCTACACCCCTGTAAAAGACACAGGGGTGCCCATTTAGCCAGTATCATTATCATGCTGTGCCAGAACTCGCATAAAACGCTCAGACATGCTGGCACAGAAAACTCAAGATAACGATACTGGCTAAATGGCTTGCTGAGGTGGGTTGAAGGTCAAAATCAAAAACAGTGGAACACTTTAACTAACTGTTTAAAGATAAGCTTTTTGCTTGTTTTGTTAGGTTTTATTTTTTTGTTATTAACTCCCTCTTTCGTTAGCTGAATTCTCTGGTATTGGTAGAGCAAATTCGCCAGGGAAGGCGAATTTAGCCTTGTGCGCCTGGACGGCGCATCAAGGCGGGCTCGTAGGCAATACCAGAGAATTCAGGTACCCGCAGGGCAAACGAATTGGGCGGCCTTTTCTGGTTACTCTTTGTGGCTGTTGACAAAGAGTAACTCGCCAGCGGGGCGAGACCCGCAAATGCCTAACTAAAAGTACCCAGTAAATACCAAACAACAAAACACCGCTACAGCACACAAAAAAAAGGCCGAGCACCGAAGTGCTCGACCAACCATCAACTATCAGGAGTCTATTATTTGCCAGTAAATTCTGGGTAGGCTTCGAGGCCACATTCGCCGATGTCGACGCCTTCGTACTCTTCTTCTTCAGATACACGGATACCCATGATCATCTTCAGCACAAACCATACTGCAAAACTGGTAGTAAAGACCCAGCCAAAGATAGTTGCAGCACCGATCAACTGACCAGAGAAGCTTACGTCACCGTTTGTTACCGGTACCAGCATCAGGCCAAGAAAACCACAGGTACCGTGTACAGAAATCGCACCGACCGGATCATCAATTTTCAGCTTATCCAGGAATACGATTGAGAACACAACCAGTACACCACCGGCAGCACCAAACAAAGTAGCAAGCAGTGGAGTTGGTGTAGAAGGTTCAGCAGTAATCGCAACCAGGCCAGCTAATGCACCGTTTAACAGCATAGTTAAATCAGCTTTACCAAACAGTAAGCGTGCTGCAATTAATGCCGCTATTGCACCACCCGCTGCTGCCGCATTGGTATTCACGAATACCATGGCAACAGAGTTAGCACTGGCAATATCACCTAATTTTAATACTGAACCACCATTGAAACCGAACCAGCCCATCCATAAAATAAATGTACCCAGTGTCGCTAACGGCAAGTTAGCACCTGGAATAGGGCTAACAGAACCATCTGCAGCATATTTGCCTTTACGAGCGCCAAGCAGTAAAACACCTGCTAATGCTGCGGCCGCACCTGCCATATGAACAATGCCTGAACCAGCGAAGTCAGAGAAACCCAGGTCGCCAAGGTTATACAAACCAAAAACATCATCACCATTCCAAGTCCATGCACCTTCCATAGGATAGATAACACCAGTCATAACAATAGCGAATAACAGGAAGCTCCATAACTTCATACGTTCAGCCACGGCACCGGAAACAATCGACATTGCTGTGGCCACGAAAACCACCTGGAAGAAAAAATCAGAAGCATCTGAATAAACAGAATCACCACCAAAACCACCTTCTCTTTCATTCGCAGCCGCCAAAGCGTCGGCAACTAAGGTATCGCCACCTGCGATACCATCTAGCATAAAACTACCGCCATACATAATAGCGTAACCACAAACCATATACATAATGCAGGAAATGGCAAACAGTGCCACGTTCTTGGTTAAAATTTCAGCTGTGTTTTTTGAACGAACCAGACCGGCTTCTAACATCGAGAAGCCAGCAGCCATCCACATAACTAACGCACCTGCATACCAGAAAATAAAAGGTATCGAGTGCGTATTGTAATTCGAGTACTTGATCCACGTTGAGATCCTCCAAATTAAATTAAATATAAATAACGATAACGACAGATGATGACTACAGCGCTTCAACGCCAGTTTCGCCTGTACGAATGCGAACGACTTCTTCAACAGTCGAAACAAAAATTTTGCCATCGCCAATTTTGCCGGTATTTGCTGCAGCACGAATGGCTTCAATTACTTTTTCAGCAATGTCTGCGCTAACCGCAACTTCGACTTTAACTTTTGGCAAAAAATCAACAACATACTCAGCACCACGATATAACTCGGTATGGCCTTTTTGACGACCAAAGCCTTTTACTTCTGTTACCGTAATACCCTGCACACCTATTTCAGATAATGCTTCGCGCACATCATCCAGTTTGAAAGGTTTAATGATTGCAGTAATCATTTTCATAATAGTTACTCCTCGGAAACGCCTGTCCCCATTTTCGAGGACAGGCGTAAACCATTAATGGATTAAATTAAAACGTGAAATTTCTTAAAGCTCGAAATCAATACCGTAACTAGCAGTGAAACGTACGTTGTCTGCAGTGCCACCTTCGATGTCGTTTTTATCAACCGCAAAAGTGAAACCGTCTTTACCTATGCTTGCGCCAAAGTGGTTGTAATCAAGGTCATTTGTAGAACTATCATTTTCAAACATGTAAGAACCTGCGTAGATACTCATATCGCTTTTACCTACACCAAAATCCAGGCTACCGTTAAGGTACACATCTCCAGAATCAAACTGCCCGGTAGGATTAGGAACATCATTAAAACTTCCCGCATCAAAGGTATAAGCTAAACCAATCGTTACGATGCTAAATGTTCCTGACGCATAAACTTCAGTAAAATTAATTTCTGGCTCCATAGGGTATTGATAAGTAATAACACCCAGGTCATAACCAAAACCACCACCACTGGTTTCACCACCCCAGCCAGCGTACACATCCATTTCATAGCCCTTCTGACCTCCTGCGCCTGTGAAGTCAACGTTTGATACCCAGGTACCTGCATAAAAACCAGGACCAAAACTCCAGTCGATACCACCCTGGCCAGCTGCCTGGTTTTCAGTTTGTGTAACACCACGCCAGATGTAGTTAGAAGAAGATGCTGCATTTGCAGAAAGCTCGGCAGATGCAACACCACTTGTTAAAACCGCAGCAACCGCAGTTGCTATTACAATAGATTTTTTCATGAAGCTAGACTCCGAATTAAAGTTAAAAAAATAAAAAACAGTTTTATAGAAAACTTACCTCATATCAGCAGAAATCATGCCAACTATATTAAATACATTAAAATCAATAGCTAACATAAAAATATTGTTTTATAAAAGAGCATCACCTACGCTTGACGCACCAATATAGTGCGCTCGAAACACGGCGGATTCATCTTGGTGCATGTTTAAAAACACAATTTGATTTACAATGTAGCAATTAGATAACAACCTTATAAAATATGAACGACTCACTAGAAGAACTAACCAAACGCATCAGCTCACTTATTCCTGGTGATGTAAAGCACATGCAGGATGACATCGAAAACAATGTACGCAGCCTGTTACAGGCAACGCTGAGCAAAATGAATCTGGTCTCACGCGAAGAATTCGATGTACAATCAGCGGTATTGCTGCGCACCAGAGAAAAACTGGAGCAACTGGAAAAACAGCTAGAACAGTTAAAATAATTTTAAGCTCCTGTCATTCCGGCATGTTTTTACCAGAATTGGGAGGCTTCACTGATATATTCTGGCTGGACGCCTGCCTGCATGGACAGCTAAAATTGTTGCAGACAATCTATTAGCATTTTGAATCTACGCTAGTACGGTCCGAAGGACGTAGTGCAGGAGGCACGTAGTAAAGAGCGCAAAGAAAATCTTGTAAGTTTTTGCAGGGTGGGCAATGCCCGAGCTACTTGTTACAAACTTATTTTTTTCGCGCTGACGTGCATGAATGCACTAATGACAGATAGTTGTCTTTCGTTCAACGAGTAAGTCCGGCTTTATTTGCAAGACCAGGCGCAAGCGACTACAATTTAAGCGAAACAGGAACTCATATCTCAGGGAAGGGAAAACATGCAACTTGCCACACTTTATACCCGCGCGCTTAATGGCATAAACGCTGCTCAAGTCACTGTAGAAGTTCACCTGTCTAACGGCCTGCCCGCCTTTTCCATTGTCGGGCTGCCAGAAGCTGCGGTTAGAGAAAGCAAGGACCGGGTTCGTGCCGCCATCATCAATTCCAGTTTTGAATTTCCCGCACGAAAAATAACCGTCAATCTGGCGCCCGCAGATTTACCCAAAGAGGGGGGCCGTTATGATTTACCGATAGCGCTTGGCATCCTGGCTGCCACCGGCCAGATTGATAAAACAATACTGGATCAATACGAATTTCACGGTGAATTAGCCTTATCGGGTTTATTACGTGAAGTGAATGGCAGCCTGCCCGTGGCGCTAGCAGCACAAAAAAACAATAAAAAACTTATCATGCCAGTTAAAAGCGCGGA
>CAVWXQ010000032.1:0-21085 GCA_963759005.1 uncultured Gammaproteobacteria bacterium | reverse complement strand
CCCGAGGGCGATTGCGCACGGTCTCTTAATACATTGATCTGGCCATTTGAATCCCTGACCAGGTCAGCAGCATAAAAAGTCAGGGCACGAGAATCCGGCATCGGTATGTTAACGCAGGGATTGAAAATCCAGGATGAGAGTATATAAGCTCCGGTGGAATAAGTCCTTTTTCTATCAGGTTTCGCGGACCGTAGAGGTCGAGCATCACCAGGTTGAGCAACTCTGCCCGCTGCATCAATCCTGCCGCCATGGTCTGCCATTCTTCACTTTCAATCAGCAGTGGAACCAGATCGAGTTTCCATGGCCTGCTTATGCTGTCTTTATCTCCATAGATATTATAGGTGACATCATTTTCACGGATCAGCCGCCAGGCTTCTTCGCGCCGCGTCCGAATCCTCCACTGCCGCTGCCATCCAGTGATTCCATGAGACAATGCCAGTGAGCGCAGAATACCGCCTCCCCTGACCACATTTCATCACGGCTGAGCCGTAGCACCATAACCCTTACAAAGCTGAGTTAGTTCAGGGCTTACGGATTCTGTTATAACATTGCTCACGGTATATTGTTATTAGCCTGTTAAAATTAATAACGGAACTTTACTCATGGACCTCGTCACAGGCAAGGCAAATATTCAACATGGCGACAGTTTTCTTAGATCAAGCGTATAGGGATAATCCCGACTGGTCTCTTCCACGGGCACTTCGAATTTACCCGCGGTATGACCGATTTCCCTGAAACGTGCGATACGCCGTGACTCTGCTTCATTGGCATTAACAGGAAATGTTTCCTCGACGCCGACCGCCCGGATGACCGGAATAGTAAGTGCAACCACCGATAGAACGTTCGTTCCAGGGTCCAGAATATCAAAAACCAGTGGCGTATGCACGCCCATCATTGGATGCAAACCTGATGGCGGTTGCCACGCCTTGAAGCGAACAGCACCGACAAATTCACCGCGGCGACCAGTCGGCCGCAATGGCACACGCCGACCGTTGCATGCAACGACATATCGCTCATCTGTTACACCAGTGACTTTAACCTGCACACGCTCAACCGGCTGAATCGACAAAACGGGAGGTTCCCAGAGCCGTTACCTCTTCGCCAAGTACATGCCAGGGTTCCATCGCCGTGCGTATTTCAAGATGGATGTCCTGCTGTGTAATATCACCGATATGCGGGAAACGAAATTCCTGAAATGGCAATAACCATTCTAGCTTAAGCGGGTAACCTGTTGATTGTAAATCGCATACAACATCGCGAATATCCTGCCATACGTAATGTGGCAGCATGAAACGGTCATGTAACTCCGTGCCCCAATACACCGGTTTTTTTCTGTATGGTTGCTTCCAGAACTTTGCGATCAATGAACGCAGTAGCAATACCTGCACCATACTCATCTGCACATGCGCGCGGCATCTCAAAAGCACGAAATTCGACCAGACCGAGGCGACCGGTAACACTGTTGGGGGAATAGAGTTTATCGATACAAAATTCCGAACGATGGGTGTTGCCACTTACATCAACAAGCAGGTTTCTGAGCAGGCGATCAACAATCCACGGCGACGGTGTTTCTCCTTCGGGCATTTGCTGAAAGGCAATTTCCAGCTCATACAAACTGTCGTCACGCGCCTCATCCACTCTTGGCGCCTGGCTGGTCGGACCGATAAACAGCCCGGAAAATAGATAGGACAAACCGGGTCATATGTTGCCAGTAAGTCACCAGACTTTGCAGAACATCCGGTCGGCGCAACATGGGACTATCAGCGGGTGTGGCGCCGCCAATGGTGACATGATTACCGCCGCCTGTACCCGTATGGCGACCATCAAGCATAAATTTTTCAGTTGCAAGTCGTGCCAGCCTCGCCTCCTTATAAACCGCCTGTGTATTGCTCAGCAGTTCGCCCCAGCTGTGTGCCGGATGAATATTAACCTCGATAACACCGGGATCAGGGGTTATTGCGAAACGTTTCAATCGATGATCATGCGGCGGTTCATAACCTTCCATGAAAACCGGTATTTTTAGTTCAGCTGCTGTTTTTTCGATCGAGTGTACCAGATCAAGATAATGTTCCAGATGTGTCACCGGTGGCAGAAAAACATAGAGATGACCATTACGCGGTTCTACACACAATGCTGTGTGTATCAGTTCTGCATTGTTTGCATCTTCAGCTGACCCTTTCGCTCCGGCAGTGTCGGCATCGATTTTCTGCTCCTTATATCCTGGCGGATTGCCTGGCGCTTTTTCAAACTCGGTATACCGGCGTGCTACTTCACCATAGACATCAGCCAGAGGTCCTCTTGGTTCAAAAGTACAACGCTCGGGATCGGGAAAACGTTTATCCTTCTCTACCCAGGGCAAAGAATCGAGCGGCAAGCGATATCCCATCGGCGAGTCACCCGGAAGGAGAAACATTTCACCACGCCTGAAGGACCACAGGCAGGAAGACCAGCCTTTTTTCTTTGCCACACCGTCCCATTTCAGCGGAATAGCATAACCGCTGACTTCACCGATGCCTTTTTCGAATAACCGACGCAAACGCTCACGTTCCGTTTCCTCCTCAAGCTTATTGTCCAGAACGTCTACGTTTGTGGGTAAGGTGCCTTCTTTCCAAAGATAGTAATAAATATCTTCATAAGCAGTTTTGATAACTTTGTCATCAATACTTAGATGACAGCATAAGGTTTGCATGAAACGTTTTGCATCTTCTGCAGCGTATTTTTCTTTACTGTTTTGACCATTGTTTTCCTGCGCAATTAATTTCGGATCCTGCCACACCGGCTCACCATCAGCGCGCCAGAAACAACCCAGCGCCCAGCGTGGCAGCACTTCGCCCGGATACCATTTGCCCTGCCCGTACTGTAAAGCACCGCCCGGTGCAAATCGCTGTTTTAGTCGTAACAACAAATCACCTGCACGTTCACGTTTGTGATCACCAAGTGCCCCGGTGTTCCATTGCACGCTTTCCATATCATCGATAGAGACAAAGGTAGGCTCGCCGCCCATGGTTAGTCGAACATCATTTTCGACAAGCTCTTTATCTACCTGTTCGCCCAGGTTATTAATTTCTGTCCACTGCTGCTCACTGTAAGGCAGTGTCACCCTGGGGTCTTCGTGAATACGGGTGACTTGATTGTGAAAATAAAACTCGACTTCCGCTTCATCACTGGCGCCAGAAATTGGTGCCGCATTCATTGGATTCGGTGTACATGCCAGGGGTATATGCCCTTCGCCGGCAAATAACCCGGAAGTTGGGTCAAGCCCAACCCAGCCAGCACCCGGCAGGTAGACTTCTGCCCAGGCATGCAGATCGGTAAAATCTTCTTCCGCACCGGATGGTCCGTCCAGCGATTTCTCATCAGCTTTAAGCTGTATCAAGTAGCCGGATACAAAACGTGAGGCAAGGCCAAGATGACGTAAAATCTGCACCAGTAACCACGCTGTATCACGGCATGAGCCAAGTTTTAGCGTTAAGGTCTCATCACATTTTTGAACTCCTGGTTCCATACGAATGTTGTAACCAATGTCTTTTTGGAGTTTTTGATTTAGTGACACCAGAAAATCGTTGGTTTGCATGCGTGAGCGGTCAACACCTGCCAGCCATTTTTTCAGCAATGGTCCATTGGCTTTTATCGTTCTGTAAGGTGCCAGTTCCGCTGCCAGATTTTTATCGTAAGTAAAAGGATAATGATTAGCGTCTTCATCGAGGAAAAAATCAAACGGGTTGATTACCACCATTTCAGCGACCAGACTGACTTCCACAGATAATTTCCTTGTTTTCTCCGGAAACGTCAGGCGTGCAAGAAAATTACCATATGGATCCTGCTGCCAGTTAATAAAATGCTCTTCTGGTAATATTTTTAACGAATAACTATGGATAGGCGTGCGTGTATGGACTGCCGGACGCAAGCGAACGATATGTGGTGACAGGTTAACTAACCTGTCATATTGATATTCTGTTTTATGATTTATTGCAACGCGAATCGCCATTGACTTCCCCGGTAAAAAAACGTTTTAACTATTTTTAATTCTATATTTGTAATTACGAAAGCAATAAACGTACCAGTTCTGCGCGATTGCATTAACTTCATCAACGTCTTATTTTTATTACACTAATGTGGCATGGAATAACCGAGCTTTGCTTTTGAGTAACGATTTACGCACCAATATGGTGCAACGGTAAAATTTAATGACCTAAAAAGATTTTTTATAATTTTTTTTATTTAATAACACTCTGAGCATTGTAATCACCTTACCACTCACGATATTATCCTGAACATAATGTGGATACAAGCAACCTGTAATCTCGACTTTCAAATGCAAACATCAACACCTCTGGTATTGATGTTGCGTCCTCGCAGTGGCACACAGCAATGGGTGGCAAGTGAGACCTATACGCTGGAACCTTATGTCCCGGTCATAGAATACACTGATATTTATGACAACCTGTGTCAACGCCTGGTTTCCCCGGTAGGACCGTTTTCTATTCAGACTTCGGCAAAAGTGATGACTTCAGATGAGGTGGACAAAGATTCGACCGCCTTTTTTGTCGAAATTCAATACCTTCCAAAAGAAGTACTTGTCTATTTATTACCCAGTCGTTACTGTGAATCAGACAGGTTTGGTGATCTCGCACGTGAAATTGTAGCAGGCGTGCTGCTGGGTTACGACCAGGTTGCGTGCATCGATCGTTGGGTTCATAACACTATAAAGTATACACCGGGTTCAAGTAACATTCCGATATCCTCCGAAGAAGTATATGCACGTGGTGAAGGCGTCTGCCGTGATCTGGCTCACCTTAGTGTCGCCTTATGTCGTAGCATCAGTATTCCAACGCGTCTGGTCGTCGGTTATCTTTATGGCCTCTACCCGATGGACCTGCATGCATGGTTCGAAGCATACGTCGGTGGCCGCTGGTACACATTTGATCCGACACAAAATGAAATTCAAGGCAGGCGGATCGCCATTGCCTATGGTCGTGATGCGGCGGACGTATCAGTGTTTCACCAGTTTGGTGCCGGAGACATATTAACCAACATGGAAGTTCGCGTTGAACTACTAAGAGATATATTTAGTTAATGGTGTTTTATAAATCTTACGGCCACCATAAAGATGATATTCTCCCGGTCTGTAATCCAGATAGAGTTCGCCCTGTTGTGACTTTTCAGAACCATCATCGGTCACAAACAAACCTTTGGCAACGTGTTCAGCTTCAAAATCGGTGAGATTAAAAAGGTCACCTGTACATGCCAACACCCAGTTTGACTTTATTCCAGTCGACAGTTTCGTATTTAGTACGTGGCCGCAAAATATATGCTGATACTGACTTGTATAACGTCGACAAAAACGATGTTGTTCCTAGTGGTGTTGCTGAAGTAGCACTCTTACAGGTATTGGGTTACGCATACATAAAGCCATAAACGCTTTTAAATAGACGTCACCAACATGAGTAAATAAAACACTGTGTCCCGTTATATAAGAATTAATTATATAGAGGTTGACGTAGCTATCTTAAGATTGGTTTACAATAATCCGAGACATGAATCGGGCGCAACCACCAACGACACGCCGTGAAAATACCTGTACGGATGTAGGAAATGCAGTTATTGCATCGTTACATGGATGTAATTTATCAGGGCAATGCAGGAGCTATTGCCGAGAAGCAAATATCTGCCATCCATGGTGGCTCAACACCCGCATCCATGCGGGTGTTGGTCGTTGATAGATGCCACCAATTTATGCCTCTAACTGTTAACGGGACAGCAGAGTTAATATAAATAAATAGTTAAAAACAATAATGAATAATTATTAACTTACACCGTCCTGTATTACTAAGGGAATGAAAAAAACTTTAATACTTTATTAACTCAGGATTAAAAGCATAAAACTTGGAGACACCTATGAAAAAAATATTATCAACGTTTTTACTTTTGATAGCAGTCGGTGCTAGCTATCAAATACAGGCTGGAGAAGATGACAAACCCTTTGCTGAAGAAAGAATCGTATTACAGATAAGTGACGCTGACCCTTTTAAACAAACTTTGGTTCTGAATGTAGCATCCAACCTTGTTAAACATTACGGACAGGACAAAGTGGATGTAGAAATTGTAGCCTTTGGCCCAGGTTTACGTTTGATGTTTAAAGATAACGTAAACAGTTCTCGTATTGATGGCTTAACATCAAGCGGTGTTAAATTCGCTGCATGTAAAAACACTATCGTAGGCATGACTAAACAATTAGGGCATGCACCTGAGCTAAACAGTAATGCCGTTCCCGTTTCTGCCGGAGTGGTACGCATTATCGAATTAGAAAATCAGGGATTTAAACTGATTAAACCTTAAAAAAACCGTAACTAAAAAAATAAAAAATTATATCCTTTTGGGAGGACGAAGAATGAATGACAAGAAGAAGTTATTAATGAAAGCAATTGGAGTGGCGCTATTAAGCAGCGCTTCAACAGTACAGGCTGCAAACTGGTTAATGCTGCAAGGCACTGAGCCAGAAGGCCAATCAGCTCGTGCTAAAGTGTGGGGTTTTATACAGGCACAGTATCAGAAAGACGACAGCGACGCCAATGCTACAGGTGGTTACATTCCACCGAAACTGATTGGCCCCAACCTGGACACACAGAGCGCGTTCAATGTAAACCGCGCGCGTATCGGTGTTCGCGGCACAGGCTTTCCGCTTGATTCAAAAGTAAACTATTTCTTACTAGTTGAACTTGGCAATAACGGCATCACAGCACCTGGCGGTTACAACGCAGCGTTAACCGATGCCAGTATTACATTAAACCATATACCAGGTGCTCGCATACGTGCCGGCCAGTTCAAGTATCCCGGCGCTGAAGAAGGCCTGCAGGCTATTCATGTGTTTGATTACATCAATTTTACCAGTGTCACTAACCAGATGTTGCTGGAACGATTTCCGAACAGTAGCTGCGACGGTGGCACCTCGACGATTCCTTGTACTCAAGTCGGCGATAGCGACCAGGTACCAACACCGACTCCTGACGCCGATATGGCTCAATACTCCAGATCGGTTGGCGCATTCCGTGATGTCGGTGTACAGGTATTTGACACCTTCAACGTCAGCGACTGGGAACACAGTTATGCCGTTATGTTCGGTAATGGTAACGGCCTTAACTTTGGCGACAATGATGACAATAAGGACCTGTATCTATACTGGTCATCGGAACTGGTCTTTGGTGGCAAAGGCGGCAGACGCGAAGGCCTGAAAATGTTTGCCTGGTACCAGGATGGTAAGCGTACCGATGCCTATGACAGAACGAAGGAACAGGATCGTACCCGTACAGGGATTGGCGCCAAATATCTTCAAAAACCATTTCGTGTAACGGCGGAATACATGAAGGGTGAAGGCATGATATTCCAGGGACAACACCGTCCTACACAAATATTCAACGACGAAGATGCTAGTGGTGGCTATATCGAAGGTGGCTGGTACATAGCAAATACAAACTTTGAGATTGACCTGCGCTACGATACTTATACTCGTGGTGAAAATCATCCCTCTTCTGCAGCTAATGATGAAAGCACTGCAGATACGTGGACGATTGGAACTCAGTATCATTTCAACAAAAAGACACGTATCAACCTTGAGTATGCCAACCGAGATTTTGAATCAGATACCGTTGCAGTTGAAACTCAGCAAAAAGACGTGGCTGGACGTTATGCGGTACAGCTTACTCATATTTTCTAATAATAAATATCGATGTAAAAAAGTATATAACCTGCGTTATTTCATGCTATGTTAAATACGTTTTATGGGGTTCGAAAGAACCCCATTTTTTATTCATGTAAGATAATTTACAGTCAATGAGGTAGCGAGATGCTCAATATAAAATTTAAATTATTTTCTGCTATCGGTATTTTAGTTTGCCTGATAAGCACCCAGTTATTAGCTGAAGATTCAATACCCCCGGTATCAAACGGCATCATAAAAATAAAAAGTAAACACGGTGTTACAGAAACGATAAACAAAATGGAAACAGTACTGAATAAAAAAGGCATGACTATATTTACAAGCATAAATCATACAGCAGGCGCAAAAAAAGCTGGAATGCAATTACGCCCTACTGAATTACTGATTTTTGGCAATCCAAAAATTGGCACCCTGTTAATGCAGTGCAAACAGTCTGCTGCTTTAGACCTTCCATTAAAAGCATTAGCCTATGAAGATGAAAACGGCCAGGTCTGGTTAGCATACAATGACCCAAACTACCT
Source organism: uncultured Gammaproteobacteria bacterium (assembly GCA_963759005.1). Classification (GTDB taxonomy): domain Bacteria; phylum Pseudomonadota; class Gammaproteobacteria; order SZUA-229; family SZUA-229. The sequence continues at coordinate 12,847 of CAVWXQ010000032.1, read as the reverse complement.
CGCTAAGAGGCACTACGTCAGCAACTGCAGTCAGGTGACAAATAAAATGGGCAAGGCGCTGGCTAATTTTTCAAAAATGGCAACAGAATAAAAGGAAGTTGGCAGTTACTAGCTAAAGTTATAATTTAAGTTTCAGAAAATAGCCGGTACCATCATTCGGATCGTAACCGTTGCCCTGGGCATAGACCACAGTCATCGCTTAAATGGAAAGATCCACTTTCCCCATATCATCCTTTCCATCTTTTTGTAAATCAGCCGCCCAGACAGGCGCTGATATTAGGCATAACGCCATTATTCTCACTTAGAGGATATGCGAGCCGATTGCTGTTCGCCGATAAAATCTAAAGCTATTGGAAAATCACTGGATGATTGCCTCATAGGCTGCGAGCGCCGCTATATCGAAAAGTCTCTTGATAACAACGATGGTCGAATAGGCGTCACTGCAGAAAATGAAGGAATAAGCCGAAAATCGTTGTGGTCGAAATTAAAACGACTTGGCATACAGCAGAAACCAATGTAGTTATCATAGATAATGGGATGGGATCAGTTCTTTACCATGCAACATTGATACCTTTTCATTTGAGTAAACCAGAAAATCTGCCACTAAAATGATTGCTAGTGGCGAGGCGCCTGGTATTGTATTTAGTTTATGCTACTGAACTAGCTAATGTTTTTCTTTTCAGGCCAGTTTCTGAAACAAACCGCGCTCAGTAATTATACTAACCACTTTTTCGGGCACCATGTTTTTCCATGTAGTGTCATTGTTACGAATTTTGTCCAATACCTCTTTTGACCGTATTAGCAGATGATGGTTTTCGATTGTATCGAGAGCCCGTATATAATCATTTTCTAGCAGGTGGCGATAAAGGTGACGCAGATGATTCTTAACTTTCAGATTATGCACCGTTTTCAGTTTTTCACTTACCGGGTCAATTTTCGGGCAGACGTACAGGCGCATATCATTTCTGAACAGCAGACCAAAAGCTTCGAGAATACCACCATCAAGATTTTCGTAATAAGTTTCATTAAAAATATTTAACAGGTTCGGTAATCCCAAAGCAATGGCAATCGGTTTATTTGTCTGACTATACAGGTACTGTGCCAGTTTATAAAATTCACCAAAGTTTGAAATTATCACGTTCTTGCCAAGCGCGCACAGTATCTCAACGCGCTGTAAAAAATCTTCGACATCAACATCCTTGTCAAGATCGTCGCCATCACGATCGCGCAAGTTCTGTAAGGTCATTTCGCTGAGCACAACCACCGCTTCCGTGTCGACATCAGCTTCCTTGATGAACGCTTCATAAGCACTGTCCAGTATGTTCATCGTCAACAGCGTCGGTGGACGAAAAAGACTACGTTCGACCAGCACAGATTTTTTATATAAGACATCAGACGGCTGTACCAGCTTGCCACTGGCGCTAAACATGGCTGCCTGCGTCAGGCCATACTTAACAAGGTATAGTGCCATCAGGCGATTGTCGACTGATTCAAAAGCCGGGCCTTCAAAATCAATCATATCGATTTCTAACGACTCGGCACTCAGGTTGTCCATCAGTGAAGTGAGTAAACTAATCGGATTCTGGTGAAAATAATGCGCACCGTAGATCAGGTTAACCCCTAGTATGCCAAGCGTGTCCTGATCCTGAGTATTTGACTTACCCTTAAGTACAACGTGCAGATCAATCTGTGATGCTGCTGCCTGCGAGTGTGTCTGAAAACGAATCCCCAGCCAGCCGTTGCCGGCCCGCTGCTGTGTATAGCTGTATGTTGAAACCGTATTGGCAAAAGCATAAAAAGTAGACTCGGCGCCGCGTATTTCATCAAGTCGCTCCACGACCAGGCCATATTCTTTATCCAGCATGGCCTGCAGACGTTCACGGCTGACATAACGTTTGCAAGGGCCGTATATCGAATCACTAAACTTCATGTCGTAAGCCGACATTGTCTTCGCGATAGTTGCAGCAGCACCACCAACTTTAAAGAACCAGCGAGAGGTTTCCTGGCCGGCACCAATTTCAGCAATGGTGCCGTATGGCGCTTTATCCATATTGAATGCCAGCGCCTTGTGGTATGTATCCAGTACGTTTTTTTCCATTTTAATGACTACGCCCGATAGAAATTGATGATAGAAATTGTATTTAGTTTTGTAACGATATTTTGTTATGACCTTACTAACTTATAACAGAAAATAAATACCGGGGAACCGTTATTTGTTCACTTTCCTTTATTTTGTGATATTTACACTGCATACGCACTGATATTGTGCGTAACGCACTTTAAAGGTTCATAAAAACTGAAAAATGCACCATTGTGTACTCATATAAAAGCTTATGACTACCATTTTATATGTAGCTGTATGCGTTATATACCAAATGATAAGACCCGAGACATAGTTGGTATGCTTATTGCTTGTATGCATATCAAATATGCATCTTTCCGATAGTGTATCTAACGCAACAGCAATGAGGAATTGTTTAGTTGAAACCTGTTATCTAACAGATGAAGGTAATCCAATTAAAATATTTCCAGTAATAAATTAATAACCCTTAGTTGAGGAAAAGAAAATGAGTGGTAACGAGTCCCGCCTGCAAGCAATCTATCAAATAACAAACCGTGAACCTACACCCGTAAAAATGACCGAAAGATTAGGAAAAATCTGGGCAGATGATGTATTTAACCTGGCGAGAATGGAATGGGCGCTATCTAAAAACGCCTTCAAGTCTGTTAAGAAGACCGTGCAAACTGGCGCGCCTCTGGATTCGGCTACCGCTGATGTAGTTGCAGCAGCAATGAAAGAATGGGCGGTTTCAAAAGGCGTCAAATTCTTCTCTCATATTTTCTATCCAATGACAAATATCACCGCTGAAAAACATGACGGTTTTATTATTACTAATGCTGATGGTAATGCGATTACCGACTTTACCGGCAGTATGTTAATTAAAGGTGAACCGGATGGTTCATCATTCCCTAACGGCAGCATCCGTATGACCAATGCTGCACGTGGTTATACGGCCTGGGATCCGACCAGTTCTGCATACATAATGCATACAGATAATGGCGCGGTGCTGATGATTCCCTGTGTGTTTATGTCCTGGACAGGTGAAGCACTGGATAAAAAAATTCCGCTATTACGTTCTAACGATGCAATGAATAAAGCGGCACAAAAAGTACTTAGTTTAATGGGCGAAACGGATATAGCACCATTAAACTCAAGCTGTGGCGCAGAGCAGGAATATTTTCTGGTTGACTCAAACTTTGCTAACAGCCGGCCTGATCTTTTACTAGCCGGTCGCACACTTTTCGGTGCGCCTGCTGCAAAAGGACAGGAATTCGATGACCATTACTTCGGTGCAATTCCTGCTCGCGTTCAGATATTCATGCAGGACTTCGAAGACCAGCTGTACAGACTGGGCATTCCTGCTAAAACACATCATAACGAAGTAGCACCGGGACAATTTGAAATTGCACCATACTTTGAAGCGGCTAATGTGGCGGCTGACCATCAACAGCTGATGATGACATTGATGAAAGCGACAGCAAAAAAACATGGCTTTACCTGCCTGCTGCATGAAAAACCATTCGCCGGCATCAACGGCTCGGGTAAACATGTTAACTGGTCAGTCGGTAATGCTACCCAGGGTAACTTACTGGATCCGGGTAGTACGCCGCATGAAAACCTCAACTTCCTGTTGTTCTGTGGTGCGGTTATTCGTGGTGTTCATAAATTCGGTCCTTTGCTGCGAGCGGTTATCGCGTCAGCCGGAAATGACCATCGCCTGGGTGCAAACGAAGCGCCGCCGGCTATTCTTTCGGTCTACCTTGGTGACCAGCTGGAGAAAGTTTTCCAGGATATTAAAGATGGAAAACTTCTTGAAACGGCAAAAGGCGGAGAAATGGACCTGGGCTTGAGTCAAATTCTTAAATTTGAACGTGATCCAGGTGATCGTAACCGAACCTCTCCTTTCGCATTTACCGGCAACCGTTTCGAATTTCGCGCAGTAGGTTCAGCACAATCTGTTTCAGGTCCATTGGTTGCCATGAATACCATGCTGGCTGATTCTTTAAACTGGATTGCTGAAAAACTTGAAGCTGAATTAAATGGTGGCGCTAAGCTGGCAGCCGCAGTAATTACCGTACTTAAGGCGCTTATGGATGAACACGGCAATGTTGTCTTCGGTGGTGATGGTTACTCTTCAGAGTGGCATGAAATGGCTATTGAAGAGCGTGGCCTGCAGAACATTCCTACCACGGCTGATGCTTTACCTGCACTGCGTGAAGAATCTGTTAAGGAACTGTTTAAAAGCACCGGCGTACTGTCTCCCGTCGAACTGGAAAGTCGTTTTGAGGTTTATGCCGAGCAATATGTACTGTCGATCGAAGTCGAAGCCAAACTGGTTATCGATATGGCTAAAACCCTTATTTATCCAGCGGCAACTCGTTATATAACTGATCTAGCTATAGCTAATGCAAGCATGGTTGAAATGGGTATCGACGCTGACGACTCTATCGCCAAGACCGTTGCGACTGAAACAAATGCAATGATGGCTGCTGTAGCGAAACTTGGCGAAACCATGGAGAAACATGACTTTGCTTCAACAGAAGAGCATATGCAATTCTGTGCAAATGACATCCGTGGCCTGATGGATGAAGTTCGCTTACATGCCGATGCGCTTGAAACAGAAGTTGCTGATGAACTATGGCCACTTCCGAAGTACCAGGAAATGTTGTTTATTAAATAAACTCACTGCCGTCCCGTTAACGGTTAGAGACATAAATCGGGGTATCTAGCAACGACCATCACCCGCATGGATGCGGGTGTTGAGCTACCATGAATGGCAGATATTTACTCCTCGGCAATAGCTCCTGCATTGCCCTAATAAATTACATCGATGTAACGATGCAATATCTACATTTCTTACATCCGTACAGGTCGTTTCACGGCGTGTCGTTGGTGGTTGCGTCCGGTTCTCATGTCTCGGATTAGTGCAGCCCTTATCCAGGCCTGCTACATCAGCCTGTTTAGATAATTTCTTTTTGTTAACGGGACAGCAGTAACAATTTATTGCTGAACAGAAATACAACAGCCACTACCAGGCTCGAGCTATTCCGTTTCTTGTCTAACTACACAAAGAATAAAACTAAGGCCAGATACCACGAATTAGCGTCGCTTTCGCAACGCGCTCTATTGCGATTGATAATGCAATACTTCTAAAGTCCGGTTTCTTTCCGCCAGAGATATTAATACTTTCTTCACCAGAAGGTATCTCTTCGCCGACGACAAATCCTTGCCAGCGATCAAAGACCGTATCCACGACCTTATACATCCTTTTTTGTAATCGAGCATTCACTTCTTCTATATCCCATTGCTGATTTGCCTGATTCTGCACCCACTCAAAATAACTGACAGTAACCCCTCCTGCATTTGTCATAATATCCGGCAGCAGGTAAATACCGCGTTGTGCTAAAATTTCATCTGCTTTAGGCGTGGTCGGATCATTCGCTGCTTCAACAACCACTTTAGCCTTTATCTTATGGGCGTTGTCAGCATGTATCTGATGGCTTAATGCAGCGGGAATCAAAATATCACATTCAAGTTCCAGCACTTCTTCATTAGTTATAGTCATTGTATCGCTCATACCAACTACGGTTCCGTGTTCATTTTTAAACGCCAGCAACTCGTCAGGATTCAAACCCTCCGCACAATAAATTCCGCCCTGGCTATCGCTGACTGCGATGATCTTTGCACCGTTACGAAAAAAGGCCTGCGCTGAAATCGCACCAACATTACCAAAACCCTGAATTACTATGCTGGCACCGGCTACCGTTTGTTGCTCAGCTATCAGTGCCTTCGATAAAAACCGCTCGGTTACATGGTATACACCATTACCTGTTGCCTCATGCCGGCCATACGAACCTCCCATTTCAACTGGTTTTCCGGTAACCACCGGGCGATTATTTTCACCTGGATGTAAAACATCATAAGTATCAAATATCCACGCCATGGTCTGCTCACTGGTATACATATCCGGCGCCGGGATATCAGTATACGGACCAATATTATCGGCAAGCTCCGAGGTAAAGCGGCGCGTGATACGACGCAGTTCACTTTCGGTAAGCTCCTTGGTATTACAGACAACACCGCCCTTGGCGCCACCAAAAGGAATATTCACCAGGGCGCATTTCCATGTCATCAGTTTTGCCAGCGCGACAACCTCTTCTATGGTGACATCAGGGTGATAACGAATACCTCCCTTACCCGGACCAAACACACGATTATGTATGACACGATAACCTTGAATTGACTGTACTGAGCCATCATCCATTTCAATTGGAAAATTAACGATAGTAATGCGTTTCGGTTTTTTTAAAAATTCAATCAACCCTTTCTTCAGCTTCTGAATGTAACAAACTGCATGATCAAACTGTTGTTCACTAATAGCAATTGGGTCAAAATTTTCGGGTTTATTTACTGGCATATTTATCTTCCTGGCTGGCAACTATAATAACAGTGCATTAAAGCTAAATGGTACTACACATTAGCAAGCTTGCCGATACAAATCGGCTGAACTGTGCGCAGCGTCCTGTTATGAAATATATAGGTAAAAACCAAAATTACAGGTACAATTTAATCTCAATGAGATCGGTATCAATCTACCGCTATAGTAATTAAAACGCACTAACAATGAAAAATCATCACCTTACTTCACCTTTAATAATTGTTGGCTAGCGAGAGTGGGTTTTGTTACCTGACCCGTAGTTAAAGCTAAAATCGATACTGGTGCCTTGACATCCTGCCTGCATGCTTTTTCTGTAGAGCCATTTAAAAAAGATCGAAAAGAGTGGGCACGTTTTGGCATTCATCCTCATCAATATGACACTGAAACTGAAGTTTTAAGTGAAGCTGAAGTCATCGATTCAGGTGGACACAAAGAAAAACGTTATGTCATTACCACAGACCTGGTTATAGCCAATCAACGCTGGTCTATCGAAATCACGCTGACCAACAGGGATAACATGCTGTTTCGTTTACTGCTCGGGCGAACAGCCATGAAACAATAAATCATCGTCAATCCCAGCGAATCATTTTTACTTGGCGAACCGTCACCAACATACAAAATAGAAGTATCAAAATAAAAATCGCAATTTTATCACGCAACAAAAACCTATACTCAACCCGTCGCTTAATTGAAACGTGTAAACAACGAGGCCACGAACCAATGGTCATTGATGTATTACGCAGTTATATGGATGTCGTACCAAGTAAACCCGAAATTCATTTTAAAGGTGAAAGTCTGGGAAAGTTTGATGCTGTCATTCCCCGAATTGGAGCATCAGTCACTTTTTTTACGGTACAGCGGTACTTAGACAATTTGAAATGATGGGTTCATTTCCGCTGAATGAGTCGGTTGCCATTGCCCGTTCGCGTGACAAACATCGCTCTTTGCAACTTCTTGCCCGTAGAGGTGTTGGTCTGCCTAAAACCGGCTATGCCCATCACCCTGATGATATTCAGGGTCTAATTAAAATGGTTGGTGGCGCACCTCTGGTAATCAAATTACTTGAAGGCACCCAGGGTATCGGCGTTGTTTTAGCGGAAACAAAAAAAGCGGCAGAAAGTGTTATTGAAGCCTTTACGGGGCTGAAAGCTAACATTCTGATACAGGAATATATAAAGAAAGCCGGAGGCGCGGATATACGCTGTTTTGTCGTAGGAGACAACGTCGTTGCAGCGATGATCTGAAGCTACTCACTGAAACACCAGGCCTTTTATCATCAAACCGCAAAGCCAAGGCTAACTAATATAGTGAAACAGATAAATTCCCAATCTTTTTCCATCTAATAATAAAAAGCATACTCGCCAGCTGTATATTTAACGTTGCCCTGCAAGTTTTACCTATACATAACTGGTTTACTAATCTGGTATCAAACGACTCATATCACCTTAAATTTAAACCTTCTGCAATTTCTCTTAACAGTGCAAGGTATTGAGAGGGCAATTGCTCATGCCAGCAACTGAGGCATGAAAAAGGATGCAAGGCTTAATACCAAAAAGAAGCCCGCCATATCCAAAACCGTGGTTAACAGCGGACCCGATGCAACTACTGGGGCAATACTGAAATATTTTAGTATCAATGGCACTGTGCCGCCGATCGACACTGCGATCAGGGTGTTAACAGACTGAACAAGTCCTATCACTAATCCAAGGTAGTCATTGTCCTTCCAACCCCATGCAACGATGCCGATAAGGATGCCGAGTACTATGCCATTGATAATACCCAACACTTAATTCTTTTCTTAAAACATGAAAAAGATCAATCGGGCGGGTAAGCTCCAGCGACAGTTCGCGCATGCTGATACCAACAGCCTGGTTGCCCGAACGGCCGCTCATGTCTGATACCATGGGAAGAGATACCGCGATAGCGATCACTGCTGCCAGGGTCTCCTCAAGCCGTTAATAGCCATTAGCAATCATCTACGCCTTTCATTCTTCAGTTTTTTTTGTTTTAAAACTATGGGTGTCTTGTTTATTGATTTATTCATTCACTAATGGATGTCTTTTTTTTCGTGAGTCTGGTCGTAGATTATCGCTTTATAGACGCCTGTATGTCTTTAAATTGACGTACCCAGGGTTTGAGTTTCTTGTATTGCTGTTTGTGTTTGTCAGCCTCTGCTTTTTTATCAAAGCTACCATTCAGCACAACAAACTGGCCTGGTTTGTCCTTGCCCAGCGGAGCAATGGCGACTGTGCCCGTTAGGTGGGTATCGGTGATGAATGTCTGCGCTGCCTTGTATGAACTGAAAGCAGCCAGCTGCAGGGTATAGTGATTCTTGTTTTGAGCCAGGCTCCAGACTTTATCATCGTTGCTGCTGATGGAAACAGCGGATGGTCGTTTGATGATTTTGCCCAGGCGGAACGGATTGGCCAGAAGTCGAACTTGAATCCCGATTGCTCGTTTGATACGGGGAATGCCGGAAGCTGGAAAAGATGGCGCAGTTCCGGGTCGACGGCATCGTCATAACGTAAAGGATTCATGCCAGGCTGATCGATGAGTATGCGACCCATGCGGCGCAGGCCATTTGCGGAAATATCCAGACCGATGGCGGGACCCAGCCGGTCCAGGATTTCCAGAGCATCGGTTGCGGTCAGCAGACTGATCAGCAGCATGGGTTCCTGACCGGAGTTTTCCAGGTTGATCTGGCGTAGGACCGCCCCAATCGTTGCCAACTGTCAATAAACCAGTGGCGCACCGGATCATTCGCTCGGGTAACCGGCATCACCAGGGCATCACGCAAGCGATAACGGGCATCGAGCAATATTTCCGCGAGGGTATCGCGCAGATCCTGCTGATGGGTCGCTTCTAACGTTTGACGGCAAAGGTGACCATGGCGTCCATCATCTGCCACTTCGTCTCCAGCTGTTGTATCTCCTCGGCGGAGAGTATTGCTACTGGCTCTGACGTGGCCGGGAGTCTGTCGATCTGGAACTTGACGGCGACATCGATGCCATCTGCTGCGACTGATATTGCGGCTAATCTGAGGCTGTCGGTGATCTTTTTGATCTGCGCAACGGAGCGTTTGCTCAATATATCCGGTAGCAGTATGTTCAGTTGATCGATGGTCGGCGAGAGATCTATTTGATAGCGGCTCATAAGCGGTTGTAGCTGCCCGCTGGCCAGGTCCCATAATTGTCCGGTGACCAACTGGCCCTGCGGATTGTAGAGCTGGGTGGAAAGGATATTCAGCCTGACCGATCGAGCTCCCGGCAGAATGACGGGTTCAGTGAGAAATCGGGCATCACCTTCCCAGTTGAACAGGTGGGTGCAGTTACCAAAAACAGCCGTTGCTATGCTAGCCCTCACATGCGTGGTGATTTCCAGTTTTTGCTGATATTTACCCAGCTGGGGATCAGACAGGAAAATGTTGCTGCAACCGCTCGCATCATGCAGGATTTCCACGCTTTTATCCGGTGTGTTGAACAGCTGGCTCAGCATCAATTGCCGCAGAACTGGATAATCCAGTTTAATCGGCACCCGTACCGTCTCAGCTATAACAGGTGTTGCGATGACCGATGCTGAGAGCAGTAAAAAAACCATGCCGATCAACTTGTGTAACTGACTTACCGGCATATTAGTATAAAAGCACAGTAAAAAAGGACATCCACACAACACCTCTTGATGGGACAATGACGAATGCAAATATTAGCCGTTTTTGGCTAATTTTTCGGTACAATTTAACACTAAAGATCTGTGCTGCTCAGTACTGGAAGGGAATTTAGCTGGAATCACCCTTAACAGGTTGAATCTCAATAACAGGTTTTCTTCCATCACGAATGGCAAAAGCCTCTTTTTTTTGTCGCGATACCACCTCTTGCCGAACACGCATGAGATAACCTCCCAGCGCACCACCACCGACAGCCAGTGTCAGCAAACCCAGTGTAATAAGCTGGCTGAATATCATCAGTGAGCCAGCGGCAACAATACCAATAAAACCCGCACCCAGTTTGAAGCTGGACCTGGCGTGTGCACGATTGGTCTCTTTGCGGATTTCTTCATGACTTTTGCGTATAAGTCTGGTCTTTTGGCGTTCAGCGTTAACTCGCAAATTTTCCCGCTCTTTGGAAAATTCATCTTTGGCGTGCGCCAGTGCATCTTTTTTAGCATGGCTGGCGATGGAGGCAAACCAGAAGGCGGTAACCAGGCCAATGATCAAAGCAAGCAATAACACTGCCAGCCAAAGCTCCTGGTCAGCAGATTTTATTACCGCAAGCGTCATAGCTACAGTAGCGGCTTGTATGATCAGAATGCCAGACAGATATTTCAACATGGTGATATATTAGTCAGAATCTACTTGATGAATCAAGCGCCAAAAAGCAATGTAAGCTGCCGACTATTAATTTGCACTGAAAAATGAGCAAAATATAGCTCATTATTACACTAGTTATTGACCTTTCCAGAGTCAACTAGTGGTTTGATAACATTAATCAGAAATGCCAGTAAGTTAAGGTAATGACTCATGAGCGTATTGCCGGCAAAGTCTTAACTTACTGGCATTGAGTCTGTCCTCTATTACTTATACGCCGATTACATATAACCATAGAACGATTGATTTTTATAAAGAAAAAGTGGATAGTTTCAACTCTAAATATATCTAACCCTTTTTATAAAAATAATTAAGATGAAAACGACATGGCTGAATTAAGAAAAAGACTGGATGTACGTGGCCTGCACTGCCCACAGCCGGTACTGCGTACGCGCGCCGACTTAAAAAAAATGAAATCAGGAAAAGTACTACAGATTATAGCCACTGATCCCGGTTCAGTCAGGGATATCAAAACCTTTTGTAACCAGACAGACAACACATTACTATCATCATCCGAATTAGCGGGTGAATATATATTTTATATTCAAAAATATTAATGACTGCCTGTTCATTATTTGAATGCATCTCGCACCTGTAAAATCAACAATAAATCGCTATCAAGTATCAAGCCTCTGTAAATTCAAAAATTAATCCCTCTGAAGCCTCTCTTTTATTCGTAAATCAATAATATATGAACAACCTAATTTGTGGGCTTCCATATTTGCGTCGTCTTTCTAACGAAAGTTTCCACACCCGTAAAGGCTTAGCGTTTAGGCATCTCAGTGTTAACCTGTGTTAATAATGAATGAAACAGCGTCCAATCAGAGTCCTGGTTTCTCCACACCCCTTACCTGGTTCACTGTTTCATTCAAATCTTTTAAATAAACAATTTCTCCGGTTTAAACGGAACATGATCTCTCATTACATAATAACTGGCTCTTGCCAATTTATGTGCCAGTGCTTTGCGTGCAACAATCATATTGCGTTTAGACGATTTTCGTTGGTAAAATTTTCTGGCCGGTTCATAAAAACGTAATGGCAAAGTTGGCCGCTTCCATAAATGCCCAGGCCAGATATTTGTTGCCACATTTTTTATTACCCGAGCCTTTCTTTTTTCCATTGCTGGTCTTTTTACTATCAACACAACGGCAATAGGAGGCGTAATTACCTACTTTGTGAAAACGACTAATATCACCTGTTTCCAAAGTAATGGTTAAGGCTAGAATTTTACCGATGCCAAATACCGTTTGAAGTTGTTTATATTCCGTTACGTTTTTACACTGAAGCAGGATGCTTTTTTCTATCGTTTCAATCTGGCTGTTTAGTAACTGGATAACATTCAAATTACTTTGAATGGAAAGAAACAGGTTCTGATCTGAAATGGCAGACAATAAATTATCAGGACATTTTTTAATATCCTGGCTTCTTAACCGAAAACCTGTGCTACGCCAGTATTGTGCCTGTGCACTAATCACGTGAGCGGTTCGACACTGGACAAGTTGCATACGTTTGCGCATTAAATCTCTAAGGCTACGTTGCTCTTTTGGATAAATATAGCCAGTGGGTAAAATACCCAGTCGCATTAAATGTGCTAGCCAATAGGCATCGTATTGATCATCCGTGTGTTTGAGTCCCTCGTATTGTTTAACGGCAGTGGTGTTGACGAGAGAAACAGAATAATCTGCATCCATCAAGCCATCGACTAGGAGCCTGTCGGACTTCCAAACTATAAGCCTGGTATAATAATCGTTTAGCGAAAAACGAATCATGAGGAAGCAAAGTGGCTGTTGAATTCATTCCCATAGATCGAGATACCCCTTATATATTCCCACCCTGCGTACAGGACTATTTAGCAGAAGACCACTTAGCTCGGTTTGTGGTGGACATTGTAGAAGAGCTAGACCTGAATAAGCTATCGTCAGTATACTCAGGCAAGGGATCGCGACCCTACCATCCGGCTCTATTAGTGGCCCTTCTGTTTTAT
>CAVWXQ010000031.1:0-14029 GCA_963759005.1 uncultured Gammaproteobacteria bacterium | reverse complement strand
CGATAGCGGGAAATTGAATGGTTCAGCGATAAAAGCATTATTTGATCCAATCATCATTAATATAATTTATTTAAATACGGAGAATTAAAAATGGCTACATCACGAATGTTTGGTTTTACAAAAAGCATTAAAAAAGCGTTAGGTCTGGCTGCAGTAATTGGTGCCCTGGCGACCGCACCTGTATCCGCAAGCATGTATGGCATGTCTGGCATGGATGGTATGTCCGGCATGGGTGGTATGTCTGGTATGCAAGGCATGGGCGGAATGTCCGGCATGGGCGGTATGTCTGGTATGTCCGGCATGGGCGGAATGTCTGGTATGTCCGGCATGGGCGGAATGTCTGGTATGTCCGGTTATTTCCAGATCACCCCTCAGGGACAGATCTTCTTCTATCCTGCTAGCGGCATGGGCGGAATGAGCGGTATGTCCGGTATGGGCGGTATGTCTGGTATGGGCGGAATGAGTGGTATGTCCGGCATGGGCGGCATGGGCGGTATGTCCGGCATGGGCGGCATGGGCGGTATGTCCGGCATGGGCGGCATGGGTGGTATGTCCGGCATGCAAGGCATGGGCGGCATGTCTGGTATGCAAGGCATGGGCGGCATGTCCGGTATGGGCGGCAAATTGGGTATGGCAACCTGCAGGCATGGGCGGAATGAGTGGTATGTCCGGCATGGGCGGCATGGGTGGTATGTCCGGCATGCAAGGCATGGGCGGAATGTCCGGCATGCAGGCATGGGCGGAATGTCCGGCATGCACGGCATGGGCGGAATGTCCGGCATGGGCGGAATGAGTGGTATGTCCGGCATGGGCGGAATGTCTGGTATGTCCGGTTATTTCCAGATCACCCCTCAGGGACAGATCTTCTTCTATCCTGCTAGCGGCATGAGCGGTATGTCAGGCATGGGCGGAATGAGCGGTATGTCCGGCATGGGTGGCATGTCAGGTATGTCCGGAATGGGTGGTATGTCCGGAATGCAAGGAATGTCCGGCTGGAAGTAGAAACTTCACCATTCTCAAGTTGATGGCGCTGCAAAGCGCCATCATTATACCTAAGCCATATTTATCTGGCGTATCTATAAGTTACTAAACAAGCCGCTTGAGGTTGACTCAAAATGAAAAAAAAGTTTCAGATCCTGGCACTGATCCTGCTGACAACTGCAAACGTAACGCTGCTTGCAGCAGAAAAAATAAACCCCGAAGATTACCAACGTGCCATGTGGCATCCCATTCATTTTCCACCGGCGATTGATTCCGCAAATGATGCGCAATGCCTCGCTTGTCACCAGGAAATCCTCGAGCACAAGGTTCTATCCAAATTACCAGCCGGAGTGCCAACAGATTCCACATTGGCGTGGTATCAGACACTGACGACTTATGACGGCCCGCAGGAAACATTTCATCGGCGTCACCTGACCACGTCCTATGCCAAAGAAATAATGGACATGAAATGCAACACCTGTCATCAGGGTAGTGACTCTCGTGAGGAAGCACCTGTGCCTCCAGATATTCAGCAAACACGCTTCACACTGCGTAAACAGGTTAATCCTGATATTTGCCTGAAATGCCATGGTGCATTTTCAGATTATAAAGTGATGGGACTGCCATCTCACTGGAACGAGTCACGAGAAATGTTCCAGAACAACTGCCTGTTATGTCATGCAGGCATACGCAAGACACGCCACCAGGTCAATTATCTTAAAGCGGATGCTATCGAAGAAGCCGGTAAAAAAGATTCCGATGTCTGTTATGGCTGCCATGGCGGACGCCAGTGGTTTCACATTAGTTATCCCTATCCACGTCATGCATGGGAAGGCATGGCAAAAGAGATTCCGGACTGGGCCAAAGACCGGCCAACTGAATCCGAACCACGTTTCCGCCTAAAACAACAGGCATCAACATCGTCTGGTGCGTCACAGGAGAAGAAAAAATGAGTAGTTATTCTTTTGATAAAAATATTCAGCAACGACTGAACCTATCCCGGCGTTCTTTTCTGAAAACGACTGCTATTGGCGCAGGAGTCCTCGCTGCCGGTGGCCTGATGGAAATCAAACAAAGCAAAGAAGCCAAAGCCTTTGCCTATGAACCCTATCCCAAAGATGATGAACTGGAAACTATTGTCACCAGTTGTGCCCATAACTGTGGTTCACGCCATATGCTGGTGGCGCACAAGTGGAAAGATGTCATTGTGCGGCTATCCACCGATAATGGCAGCTACCAGCGTAACGGTCACTTCGGCAAGGACAGTAACGAAGAGCCGCAACTGCGTGCCTGCCTTCGTGGTCGTTCCTATCGCGAGCGTATATACTCTGCCGAGCGACTCCTCTACCCGATGATGCGCGTCGGGGAACGGGGTGAAGGTAAATTCAAACGGATCTCCTGGGACGAGGCACTGGATTTCGTAAGCAAGAAGATGGTTCACATAAAGGATACCTACGGACCCACAGCGCTTTTGGATCAGAGTTATGCCGGTGCATCATACGGAGTGCTGCACAAATCAGATCAGATCGAAGGCCTGCTGGGCCGTTTTATGGGTATGTTTGGCTGCCGTACCAACTCCTGGTCGGTACCATCCTATCAGGCAACCACCGCCAGTTCCCGCTGGACCTTCGGTACTATTGAAGATGGTAACGAGGATGACACATACGCTGAATCCAAACTGATGATCATGTGGGGCTGGAATCCCGCCTATACCTTCCATGGTGGCAATACCTTTATGTATTTGCGCATGGCCAAGCAACGCGGCTGCAAATTCGTCGTAATCGACCCACAGTACACCGATTCGGCTGCTGCCTATGATGCCTGGTGGATTCCCATCAAACCCAATACTGATGCCGCCATGATGGCGGGCATGGCGCACTACATCTTCAGCAACAACCTGCACGACCAGGAATTTATCGACAAGTTCTGTATGGGTATGGATGCTGGAACCATGCCCGACTGGTGGGCCCAGTCTGTCAATGGACAGGAAAATTTCAAGGACTACATTCTGGGTAAATACGACAATCAGCCCAAGACGCCAGAATGGGCTTCAGAAATCTGTGGTGTATCGGCAAAAGACATCATAAAACTGGCTGACATGTATGCCCGAACCAAACCGGCAGCCCTCAAGGCTAGCTGGGCTGCAGGCCGTAATGCCTATGGCGAACAATACAGTCGCATGGCGGCCGCTTTACAGTCGATGACGGGTAATATCGGCAAGCTCGGCGGCTGTGCTGAAGGCGTAGGTAAAGCCTGGCATGCGGAGGCAATTGCCTACCCATACGATCAATACGCAAATATCTGGTTCCAGGCGATCAAATCGGATCGCTGGGCTCACTGCGTGCTTAATTACCCTAACGTAAAGCGGGAGGAGATCGGGCTATGGCCTCGTCAGGACGCAACCGATGGTGAGATACCCAACATCAAGGGCATTTTCTGGCAAGGCTCTGACTGGTTCAATCAGCTAACCAATATCAACAAAGAGATCGAAGCGATCAAGAAGCTGGAACTGGTAGTCTGTATGGATTCCACCATCACGCCTTCAGGTATCTGGGCTGATATATTGCTACCGGTGGCGACTCATTTTGAACGACATGACGCCGCTCTGCCCTGGTATAAGGGTCACTACTACCTGCATCGTCCCAAGGTTATCGAACCGATGGGTGAATCAAAAACCGATCTGCAGATCTTTACAGAACTGGCTTACCGTATAGGTGGTGATGTCTTTGGCAAGGCCTACAATCCAAAGGCTAACCGCGACTATTTTAATGTCAACGACAATGTTGACGACGCCTATCTACGTGAGTGGTGGGAACAGAAGGTGATGGCACACCAGCACGTGGATATGAGCTGGGATGAATTCAAAACCAGAGGAGTATACAAGTTCATTCTGGATCGTCCGCATGTAGCATTTCAGGACCAGATAGAAAAAGGCGTAGCCTTCCCTACACCTACGGGGAAAATAGAAATCCTGAGTTCCGAACTGGCCAATATCGACGACTGGACCAAAACCAAATACGGATACCATATTCCATCGATCCCAAAATGGATCGAACCATGGGAATCATTAAATTCACCGAAGACCAATAAATGGCCTTTCCATCTCATTTCGCCTCACCCACGTCATCGTACTCACTCGATTTTTAACAACTGTTCGTGGCTGCGTGAGACATATGAACAGGAGGTCACCATCAACGCTGCAGATGCCAGGAAGCTAAAGCTGAAAGCTGGCGACACCGTGGAGATATGGAACGATCGCGGCAAAGTAGTGGTGCCAATTTATATCACTGAACGCTGCATGCCGGGCGTGCTGGTACTGTACGAAGGCGTGTGGATGGATCTGGATAAAAATGGTGTGGACCGGGCAGGCAACCCCGATTTTCTTACCCTGGACGAACCCAGCCCGGCGGGCGCTTTCACCTATAACACGGTGTTATGCAACATACGTAAAACTGACCTGGAGCATCGTCCCGGATGGGACAAGCTGGCTACTTCCCGAGCTCATGTTTTCAGACGTGAACTCTAATCGGATTTGAGGAGACAAAAATGACAACTCAGAAAAAAGATAAAAAGAAAATCCGGGAAGCAGTAAAGCGCCACAAGCGTACTACCTACACACCGGTCAAACCGGAAATGCAGTATGGTTTTATCCACAATAATGTGGACTGCATCGGTTGCCGCGCCTGTGAAATCGCCTGCAAGGACAAGAACGGCCTGGCACCCGGGCCACGATTTCGCCGGGTTCAATATATTGAAGGCGGTACCTATCCCGATGTTTTTGCTTATAAGGTCAACATGTCCTGCAATCATTGCGCAGAACCGGCCTGCCTGCCCACCTGTCCCACCGGTGCACTCTTCAAGCGCAAAAAAGACGGCATCGTGGACATTGATTCTACTCTCTGCATCGGTTGTCGCCGGTGTGAGGCCGCCTGCCCCTATGGTGCACCGCAGTTCGATCCAATTGAAAAGATCGTCAAGAAATGCAACATGTGTGTGGACGAGATCGATGCCGGTCGCAAACCCTATTGCGTCATGGCCTGCATGATGCGGGTACTGGACATCGGCCCCATCGACAAGATATGGGACGGTAGTTTAGAGACTGTCGCAATGGGTGGTATTGATGTCGTCTCTCGCCAGGTGAAGAACATGGCCGACATTAAACTCACCATACCCTCTATCGGCTTTATCGCCCACAGCAAAGGAAAAGTAAAATGACCTGCGCCAGCCAAACAATCTCTACCGAAACAGACTTACTCGATAGCTTCCGTGATAATGTAGCAGAAGACCTCCAGTTACTGGCCGCGTTACATGATCATGAACCTGATGCGGCATTGTTAAAAGACCTCAAGGCACTCAACCTCAAGTCTAACCTGACCCTGGTGCTAAACACCGAACCCGGTAAAGCGTCAATGGCTCTGATGCAGCATGCTCTTTCGAGTCTGCCCGATGATCCCGATCAGACGACTCTGGATGAACTGGCAGCAGATTATGCCAGCATCTATCTCAATCATAATATCAGTGCCTCACCAGAAGAGTCTGTATGGCTGGATGAAGATAGCCTGATGTGTCAGCAGAGCATGTTCCAGGTACGTTCTTGGTACGAGTCTCATGGACTTTGCATTCCTGACTGGCGGTGTCGACCGGATGATCACCTGGTCTATGAACTGCAATTTGTCGCCAGGCTACTCAACCAGGACAACCAGGTAGAAACACTGGAAAAGGTAGCTACCTTTATGGATGAGCATCTGCTGCGCTGGCTGGGAAACTTTGGCCAACGAGTAGCAGAACGCTGTGATACCGCTTATTTTGCAGGTGCCGCAGCCCTCACGGCCGCCTATTGTGAAGAGCTGCGCGACATCATAGCGGAAGTGTTACAACAACCCCGTCCCACGCGTGAAGAAATTGATGAGCGCATGCAACCGCGACAGGCGCCAGAAGAAATACCCGTGGCATTCACGCCGGGCATCGGTCCGGTGGTTTAACTATTTAATAAAAAAGGTCTTTTGTCGATGAAAAAAATCACACGAGATATATTGAAGTTACTTCCACTTGCCTTTGCCACAAACAGTATTTCCTTATCTGCAGCAGCAGGTGATGCTGCTGCCGGAAAGGCTATATACAATGGAGAGGGTGGTTGCGCTGCCTGTCATGGTGCTAAGGGTGCAGGCGATGGTGTTGCCGCCGCAGCTTTTAACCCAAAACCTTCAAGTTTTGCTGCCGCAGCTTTTCGTATCGACACCGATGGCGATGGTAAAACGGGAACTGACACAGACCTTGCCAATATCATAAAAAATGGTGCGGCTAAATATGGTGGTAATGCAGGCATGCCTGCAAAGGCGAATTATTCTGACAGCAAAATCAGTAACCTCATTGCCTACATCCGCACACTAAAGAATTAAGGTGAACGCCTTCAGCCTGAATATATCATGGTAATGCACAGTAACGATAAACATCTGCTGGCTACAATTTCGCATGAGTCTCGCCTGCCAGAGATAGATGCAGATGCCTGTGTTTATGCAACCTTTGATCAGGCAAATTGCAAGGCCTGTGTAGATGCCTGCCCTAGACAAGCCTGGGTACTTGATGACGACGCACTGGGTCTGGATGCCGACGCCTGTGATGGTTGCGGTCTGTGTGTTCCCGTTTGCCCCGGCGGTGCACTGCATATTCATTTTCCATGGGTGATTCGCTCACTCGGTGACCAACGGATTGCACTGCTGGCCTGTGAATATAGCGACAGCAATGAGAATGTAGACACCCTTCCCTGCATCCATGCTTTAGGTCTTCGCCAATTATTGCAGCTGTACAACGCAGGCATCAAACACCTGCTAGTTGATACTGCTGAGTGCGGGAAGTGCACCCGCCATCAACAGCCAGACATACACCATCAACTGGAACAGCTAAACAGCTTATTGCACGAGCGTAAGAAACCAGTGATGAAAATCTTTCAGCGTTCCAGCAAGCTATGGAAGACAATATTCAATACCGATGATGTGAGCAAGCAGAGTCTCCAGCTGCCTCGGCGGCATTTTTTGCGCGGAGCCATACAGCTACATCGGCTACTATCAGTATCAGACCCACTCAACAACCCCAGGTTACAGACCATTCCCCCTGGTAGACTGCTACCGATAACAGAAAATACAGAACAGCACTGGCCATGGTCACCTCGCCTGGACGAAAACCTGTGTAACGGCTGTGATGCCTGCATTAAATTATGTCCGACCGATGCACTACAACTGATCCAGGATGAAGACACTTCCTCTAGCGGATATCAACTTGATCCTGCAGACTGTACCGGCTGTGGTATCTGTACCACGGTGTGCGAGCTACAGGCAATAACCGTTCACAAGCACTCACTTTCTACGCCCAGAACAATCAGACTGAATGAAAAACTATGCACTGCCTGTGGCAACACCTTCCATCTACCCCATAGCGGTACTCAATCAGAAGTCAGTTTCTGCCGCGTCTGCCAGCAGCACAATCACAGTAAAAATCTTTTTCAAGTCTTAGCATAACTCTAATCAGTTGAAATCAGACACATACGCCTGATGTTTGTCTGCTTGCAAGGAAACAAACAGGTTATTTCGTAGTCATACCCTCAATAATATATTTAAGGGCAACTCTAATTAAGTATCATAAATTCTGCGAGCTTTTAAGCGCACATATTCAAGGCATGTTTCGCAATGAATGCTTATTGCCTTCATAAGGAACATAACGCCGAAGATGTGTGCTTAAACGCTCGCCCCATGGGGCGCTGCCCAAAAGCCAGACTCCGCGTTATTGCTTCTCACCAGGCAATAAGCATGCTTTGACCTCCATGGATGGAGGGAATGCAGATTTTGCAGGAGCAAAAATCTGTCAAAGCAATGCCTTGATTCTGGCTTTTGGGTAGCGCCAGAAGTTATGATACTTAATTAGAGTTGCCCTGGAGGCAACGATGAAATTACCACTACTCTTACTATTCGGTGTTCTGACAACATCTGCTCAAGCTGCTATGAAACAGGAAACAGCCATTTTTGCAGGCGGCTGTTTCTGGTGCCTGGAACCCCCTTTCGACAAACTTGACGGCGTTATTTCAACCACCTTGGGTTATACCGCCGGACATAAAAAGAACCCGACATACCGTGAAGTATCAGCAGGCAGTAGCGGTCATACCGAAGCAATAGAAATTGTTTTTAACCCGAAAATAATATCTTATGCTGAATTACTTGAGGTATTCTGGAAAAATATCGACCCGGCAGCAGTAAATCGCCAGTTTTGTGATTCTGGCACACAATATCGTTCAGGTATTTACTATCTTAATAAGGAGCAGGAAATGGTTGCCAAGCAATCTTTACAGCAGCTTGAAAAAACCAGGCCATTTGAAGGCGATATCGCAACAGAAATAGTAGCAGCCAGTACCTTCTACCCTGCCGAAGACTATCATCAGGATTACTATCAGAAGAACCCCATTCGCTACAAATACTACCGTTACCGCTGTGGTCGTGACCAACGACTGCAAGAGATATGGGGAATAAAATAGCACGCATTAAAAAAAGGCTGATTGTCTAATTAGACAATCAGCCTTATAAATCTAATCAGGCAAATGAAATCTGCCTGAATGACCCGCCACTATAAGCTGATCAAATTCCCAGAACTTATTGTGCTGGTGCTGCAGGAGCAGGTGCAGGAGCAGGTGCTGGAGCAGGCGCTGCATAAGGACCAGGTCCATAACCAGGGCCAGGACCATAATATGGGCGACCGTAATATGGACGATTGTAATAACCACTATTATAACGATTATCCCAACGATTATCCCAGTTGTTATAACCACTACCGTAGTATCGGTTACGAGCATCACCACGACCGCTACCGCGTGCGTTACCACTCATTCCGAAGTTAAAACTACCATCGACATCACCCGATCCGTCGCCATAACCGTCACCATAACCGGAACCATATGCGTCATTGCGCCAGTCATTGCGCCAGTCGTTGTTCCAGTCACTACGGTTATCGTCATTCCACCATGCACTGGCGGTCGTTGATGCAACTAATAAGGCTGCGGCTGTAGCTGTACGTAAAAATTTCATCTTTATTCCTCCGTCAAGACAATTTAGTAAATTTTCAAGGTTAATGTAACTAGTCAATATTACAAATTTATAACCTTCGTGTCACCAAAAATATTGAATATTGGATTCACCGTATATAATACAACTATCAATGGCTAACACTTTGATGTAAATCAACAAACCATAAACATCTGCTTACTGATAAAAGTATTTTTTGATTTACATAAAAAATTATCAAACTACTCAATTTGGCTGACTACGAAAACCGCTCACTTTAAGGTAGAATACGCGCGCTTTTGTATGGTAGGTGATGGTAGTTGGCGATAAACGCAGCAGTAATCTCCTGATACGCCACAAAACACCAAAAGACGACACACAGATTTTTTAAATATTGGGCTGGCCCGGCAAATGTATAAGGTCAGCGTGATAATAACTTGGAGAAAATACATGATTAAACCTCATGGTTCAGACGAACTCAATCCATTGTTCGTATACGATTCTGCAGAAAACGAAGCCTTACAAAAAGAAGCAGAAACGCTAACTTCTATTGTTGTAAGCTCGGCAACAGCCGCTAATGCGGTAATGATGGGCGCAGGCTATTTCAACCCACTAACTGGTTACATGAATAAA
The DNA here is from genome assembly GCA_963759005.1 of uncultured Gammaproteobacteria bacterium. GTDB lineage: Bacteria > Pseudomonadota > Gammaproteobacteria > SZUA-229 > SZUA-229. The sequence continues at coordinate 4,370 of CAVWXQ010000031.1, read as the reverse complement.
GCTGATGCACTTTCAGTTGCAACAGACATGAAAACCACATCTGGCCTGTTCTGGCCAACACCAGTATTAAACCTGGTTAAAGATGCAGCTGGTATTAAAGCCGGTGACCGTATCGCACTTAAAGATCCTAACGTTGAAGGCAATCCTGTTGTAGCCATTATGGATGTTGAAGCCGTCGAAGAATTTTCTGATGACGATATCAAATTAATCTCTGATAAGGTCTATGCACCTGCTGCTGGTGAAGACCACCCTGGTGTCGACGCGTTTGTTGAGCAAGGAAAAGTTTGTCTTTCCGGCCCTATCCAGGTATTGAACTTCTCATACTTCCTGACAGAATTCCCAGATACTTTCCGTACTGCTGTTGAAATTCGAAATGAGATCGCAGAGCGCGGCTGGAAAAAAATCGTCGCTTTCCAGACCCGTAACCCTATGCACCTTGCACATGAAGAACTATGCCACATGGCGATGGACCGTTTAGGTTGTGATGGCCTGGTTATTCACATGTTATTAGGTAAACTGAAACCAGGTGATATACCAGCACCCGTTCGTGATGCTGCAATTCGTAAAATGGTTGAACTGTACTTCCCTGAAAACAGTGCAATGGTTACCGGCTACGGTTTCGATATGCTGTACGCGGGTCCGCGTGAAGCTGTACTGCACGCCCTGTTCCGCCAGAACATGGGCGCAACGCACTTTATCATTGGTCGTGACCATGCTGGTGTTGGTGATCATTACGGTGCGTTTGATGCACAGACAATTTTTGATAATGAAGTTCCAGCCGGCGCTTTAGATATCGAAATTTTCAGAGCCGACCACACTGCTTACTCCAAGAAATTAGATAAAGTTGTGATGATGTGTGAAGCACCTGATCATGAAAAAGAAGATTTTGTTCTTTTATCAGGAACCAAAGTTCGTGAAATGTTAGGTCAGGGCATGGCGCCGCCTAAAGAGTTCTCACGTCCTGAAGTGGCTAAGATTCTGATCGATTACTATCAGGCATTAGACACTAAATAATCATTACCTGGTTGTTAACAAAAAAGGCGCTGTCTCTTAATGAACAGCGCCGTTTTTTATTGGCAGAGAAAAAACATTGTTTACCACAGATGACACAGAGTAACACCTTGTTAATAATCTGTCGTCCTGAACGTTAGTGATGCATCTTAGACTGTTGCACCGAAACAATGAGGTTAACAAAATCCTTCTATTTTGCTGCGCTCATGTCAAGATAACAAAAAATACTGTTGCCTGTATCTGTGGTTGATCTGCGTTCATCTGTGGATAATATCTTTTCAATCAATCCAGTAATCAACTTCCTGTATCTTCAAAAATTCTTCAGCCTTGCCACCCTGTAACATAGCAAGTGTTGACATCATGCCCGCCTCTATACAGGTAACCGCTGCAACACTCACCGTGTGCGGTGCATCCATTACTGACCATCCTGTTTTTGGATTTAAAATATGACTATAACGTTTACCGTCTTTTAATAAATAGCGATTGGCATCACCACTGGTAGCAATTGCACCACTATATAACTGAAAGATACCACAGGCTTCATCAGAACCCGTAATTAAACGCCCAACTGACCAGTATGATTTGTTCTTTCGTGCAGTCGTCATAGCAAGATCACCGCCGAAATTCACCAGTACACTTTGTTTTGTTTTTTGCCGTGCGATCTGTACACAACGATCAACCGCGTACTCTTTTCCTAACCCGCCTAAATCAATTTCCATCGCTTCAGGTAAAGCGACACTACCCTCTTGCCTGCTTACTTTTTGCCAGCCGATGTTCTTTAATATTTTTTTTACCTGTTTTTTTTCTGGCACATTATCACTACCATCAAACTTCCATAACTGGCGAAGTACACCAGAAGTAACATCAAACAAACCTTCACTTATTTCAAATAATTCATCAGCAAAATCAAGCAGACGTGAGGTTTCTTCATCAATGGCAACGACATCACCATTTGAATGATTTATCTGAAAAATAATATTGTCTTTTTTATAACGACTGAACTTGTCTTCAATGCGCCATGCTTCATTCGCAATCGAATTTAGTATTTCTAGCGCAAGCGATTCATTTTCGACTTCCATTAAAATATCGCATGGGCTAGCCATCGCCATGAAAGAGCCTTTCCAGAAATCGTTTTCCTTTTTTAGTTCTGTTGCTCGCATGAATGTTTATACAGTACTTGAGAAGAAAAAATCAACTCTCCGCAAATGAACGCGAATAAACGCAAATATTAAGAAAGTAAAATTAAGGTAAGTATAAAACCAGGTCGATAGTGATTTCACTAAACTTCCGCCTGTTCTTTTATAATCAATTTTTATTTGCGTTAATTCGCGTTCATTTGCGGAAAAATACATTTATTTTGGCCTTGGCACAAATGCCACTTCATCACCATGTTCAATCAGTGTATAAGGCTCGGAAAACTGTTTATTGACCGTCACCTGCAAACGATTATCTGCAAACGGTTCTTTCCAGCGTTCACCGCGTTTTCGCATCCAGCTGAGCAAGGTTTCAACATTGGTGACCGATTCAGGGACAGTCACTTCTTCTTCATTTTTCCCTGATATTTTTGCCAGCTCGATAAAATACAGTAGTTTTATAATTACCTTACCTTCTGCATCAGTAATACGAGCATCACCTCGGCTCAAACCATGCTGTTCAAGACGTTTTAAATAATCCTGCCAGTTAGCCTGGTAATTTTTACCTAACTCGTGCAGTGTGCTCCAGGAATAAATCCCGGTATCATGCCCATCATCAAATGTTATTTTCAATGCATAGCCCCCTTGCGGGTCGAGCATCGAAATATTAACCATTTGTTTTCCGTGCACAGGTTTGTCCATCACCTTAACTTCAGCTGCCGTGGAAAATACTCGTAAATATTCACATGGGTAGTTAAATCGAAAACCGTCTGAAAAAGCGATCTCAAGTAATCGAGACTTTTGATGGAGGTTGATCTCAGTCGGGCTGAGGTGATTATTATCTTTTTCGGTGTTGCTTTCTGACATATTAAATACTACTTGTACTCTGCTTGAGTGACTATTTGAGGTAAAAAAATCGCTTATTCTACCTTAAGGTTCCTCTAATTAATTATATATTGTCCGTGCGAGTCCTGAAGTGAACAAATACAAGGCGTGTCTGGTAGCAAATTGTCTAAGTCCTTTGCAAGAATTGCAACCTTTTCTTTAACTGCTACAAGATTAATTCCCGTAATGATAATGATTCTCACTTAAAAAATTAAAACATGGCTTGTAACTTATTGATATGCATAGATATAAACAAATAGAATCGGCCATAAGTAAAACTTATCGCAACCACAGTATTATTGTTTGGCGTTTCGACTCTTTAGGTCTAATCTTCACGCCAGTTGAATACCCTATTCAGTAGTGGATAATTGCTTTTATAGGTGCTTTAGGCATACAATATGTGCCCCAACTTTAGCACTCTGAGCTCTTGATTTATGATTCAAAAATAATCAATGGGCATTTGAAAGCTTTAGCACAGCAGCTGTTACCTTGCTGGAATAGTTAGCTAGACAGGATTAGCTAGAAATTAGCTAGAAACGAAATTTGATTCTATCGGCCGCCATCTTATTAGAGGCAGCCAGAAAGATGAAAAAAGGTAGTTGAGAGTGAGATGGCCATGTTGCCATCTTCATCAAAACTATCGCAATTGCAATTGCATAAACTTTAAAACTCTAGGAGTTAATAACAATGCCTACTTTTGTACGTACTGAAAAGTGTGATGGATGTAAAGGTCAAGACCGTACAGCTTGCATGTATATCTGCCCACACGATTTAATGAAATTGGACAAAGACGGTTCTGAAACAGGACACGCCATGAAGTCTTATAACCAGGAACCAGAACAATGCTGGGAATGTTATTCTTGCGTTAAAATCTGTCCTCAGAATGCTATCGAATGTCGCCACTATGCTGACGTTGTACCTTTGGGCGGTTCTGTACAGCCTTTACGCGGTACTGATTCAATTATGTGGACTATCAAGTTCCGTAATGGAAACATGAAGCGTTTCAAATTCCCTATTCGTACTACTGCTGAAGGTTCTATTGATCCTTATGCGGGTAAACCACAAGCTGACATGGCTAAGATCGAAGAAATTGGTTTCTTCAATCACATGGAACAGAACGGTTTCCGCGCTGGCGACCCAAGCGAACTGATCTGTAAGTAATTATTGCAAACAAGATCATTAAACAATTTTAGAATATAGAGGAAAATAAAATGGCCGAATTTGGTAATCCAGATGTCGTCGAAGAAGAAGTAGACATTCTTCTTATCGGTGGTGGTATGGCTTGTTGTGGTACAGCGTTCGAAATTCCACGCTGGATCGAAGCATCAGGCAAAGACATTT
>CAVWXQ010000030.1:0-47424 GCA_963759005.1 uncultured Gammaproteobacteria bacterium | reverse complement strand
CTCTCCTGTTCAGGAGGGGCTTTTTCATCTACACATTTACGAGTTAGTTAACGACTTATTTATTTTCCAAATGAGAAACAAGCCCTGGATGCATTGTTGTTTTGGATGGAGGCAATTGATGAACTAATAAGTAAACCAACTGCGAAGGCTAATGAAATCAAAAGTCTTATTAGTCATGGCGCTTCGAATTAAGAAAAACACTATTGGTTAATGAGTTTATAGACTCTTTAGAAGAGGCAGAAAAGAATCTAAATCTTTTTATTGAACTGGCGGGACATTACAAAAATGGCGAAGCATATAAAATATTGGAATTTCAACATCCAATTGGTAACAACCCAATCACATATCAAAGCGCTCGTGTGTGACGCTCATTACGCTGTGCTTGCACCGCACAGCTTGGTCGTTAATGTCCGTCATTGGTCCAGGCTGTGTGAATAGTCGGAAAAATTTGGGCCGGTGGTGAGCCAGCCCTAAATATTAAAGGTTTAGTATCAATATAGTGATAGTGAAATCAACTTGAATGAAATTATTGCCCAATATCGGCTTCCATTTGCCACTTTCAAATATCACTAATACTTTTCACACGGCCTGGGCCGTTTTTTCTCTGTCGGACTTATTTCCCAGGCGTCTGCTCTGTGGTGATTGCGGCCGCGTATAGGTATAGCTTACGTGGTTACTCAGGGGCGTTATCGATAATTCGATATCTGTTGAACCTAGATGTGTTGGCTGGAATTTCAGGCGGGTAGAGAACAATGTTAAACATGTGAGTTTAAACGTATTTACCGCAGAGACAGCGAAAAAAACGTAATTATATTCGATATTTATCGCTATTGCTCACAATAAAATGTGCCATTAGCGATGGATATTATAAGTCACATTAGACAGGGAATTTCTGTACAGTATATTGAAAATCATGACTTGTTTAGAGGCTCCTTAAATAAATGGATTTATCAGAGTTTTCCTAAATACTGGAAATTCAGGTTTTTCAGTGCCACAAGGATATAACATGGCAACATTTCTGCTATATATGGTGTGATATCCGTATCAAAAGCTTTTGGGGAAGTTGATGGTAGAAAGTGAACAACATAATGCATCGGCAAATACCGGCGATTCAGTAAAAATACCAGCCAGTTTATTGCTGGTTGATGATGACCCGTTGATTATTGAAGGTCTGGGTTTTTTGTTGCGCAAACACTATAATCTTATAACCGCCGAGTCACGCCATCACGCAATCCAGAAGGTTAACCAGGCTCGGGATTTGCCCGGTTTGGCTTTGATTGATCTAGGTCTGCCACCCTACCCGCATAAGCCGGATGAAGGTTTTACCCTTATTCGTGAACTGTTATCGTTGCAGCCTAACATGAAAGTACTAGTTCTGTCGGGTCAGGATAATGACGTAAATATTCAGCATGCTCTTACTATCGGCGCGGTCGACTTTATTGCCAAACCGGCAGAACCTGACCTGTTGCTGGCACGATTACAGCATCATCAGCGTTTTCACGAAATTGACCAGCAGCGTGATGCGCAAAAAACAGTTTCGATTATTGGCGACAGTGTTGCCATGCAAATGGTGGATAACCAGATTTCACAATTTGCCGACTCACCTTTCCCGGTATTACTTGAAGGTGAATCAGGCACCGGTAAAGAGCTGGTTGCTCGTGCGTTGCATGAGCGCAGTAAACGTAGTCGCGAGCCTTACATGGCGATTAACTGTGCAGCGATTGCACCAGATTTATTGGAGGCGCAATTATTCGGCCATGCCAAAGGCGCGTTTACCGGTGCCGTGCAGGCTCATAAAGGATTTTTTATGGAGGTAGGTAAAGGTACCTTACTGCTTGATGAAATTGGTGAATTACCGATGGCGCTGCAGGGCAAACTTTTGCGCGTCATAGAAAGTGGTGAGTTCTATCGTGTCGGTGAAACCAGAGAGCTGCATTCGCAGGCAAGAATAGTGGCGGCTACCAATAAAAATCTGTCTGAAGAAGTGCGAAACGGTAACTTCAGAAATGATTTGTACCATCGACTAAGCATCTTAAACATTGAACTGCCAGCGCTCAGCTCAAGGGGTGATGATGTCTTCCTGCTGTTAAACGCCTTTATTGAAGCCTATGCTGATACGGTATCGCCTTTTGTATTAGATGAAAGTGCCAGAGAGCTTTGGCAGCAGTACGATTACCCGGGTAACGTGCGTGAATTAAGGAACATCGTTATACGCCTTGGTACAAAATACCCCGGTCAAAGCGTTAATAAAACGCAGTTAACAGATGAATTAGAAACACAGTTGTCGGCAACCGAATTAGTTGAAAATGCTACTTCAGTAAGTGACGATATGATTATACAGAAAATGCGCTCAGCTGAATTTGATCTGGATAAGCTAATCGAGGAGATTGAAAGTCGCTGCATTCGTATTGCCCTGGAAATGAATGACAATAACGTAAGTAAAGCGGCTAAAGCATTAAAGATTAACCGAACAACGTTATATAGCCGTGTGCAAAAACTAGGAACAGGTTCCTAGTGGACATTAATATAACTTTGGTGGGCTACTAGTGTACCAGGAGCACTTTGGCCTAATCCGTCCACCGTTTAAAATCACGCCGGATACCAGCCTGTTTTTTGAAGGCAGTCAGCGCGGTGCGGCGTTAGATGCATTGATGTATGCCATTAACAGTGGTGAAGGCATTATCAAAGTTGTTGGTGAAGTCGGCAGCGGTAAAACCATGTTGTGCCGCATGTTAGAAGTTAGATTGTCCAGCAATATCGATGTTATTTACATCGCAAATCCAAGTCTGTCTCCTGATAATATTCTGCATGTCATTGCGCATGAGTTGCATCTCGATGTGAATAGTGAGATGAGTAAAGTTAATGTCATGCAGCAGATACAGACGCATCTGCTAAAAAAACATGCAGATAATCGACAGGTTGTGCTGTTTGTTGAAGAAGCACAGAGCATGCCGATAGAAACGCTGGAAGAAATTAGGCTATTAAGTAATCTGGAAACAGATGAAAACAAGTTATTGCAGATGGTCTTGTTTGGCCAGCCAGAACTGGATGAGAAACTGTCAGCGCCACATATCCGCCAGTTAAAAGAACGTATTACGCATAGCTTTAATTTATCACCGTTTCCGCCGGATGATACTTTACAGTATCTGAATTTCAGGTTACGTGCGGTCGGCTATAAAGGGCCGGATGTCTTTAATAAAAAAACAGCAGGCGTTGTAAAAAAATACTCGGATGGTTTGACTCGCCGTATTAATATTCTTGCAGACAAATCATTATTGGCTGCATTTTCTGAAGGCGAGCATACTGTTACCCCGTCACATATAAAGTTGGCCGCGTTAGATAGCGAATTTAAAAAGATCGGCTTTAATGGCAATAATAAAAATGGATTGTACCTTGCGGGCGGTATTATTTTGCTTGTCGGTGCATTAATCACCGGGTATTACATGGGAAGTCACAATACGGAAAATCAGATACTGCCAGGGATGGCAGGTAGTAGGGCAATGCAGGAGCGATTGCCGATACTGCCAGGGATGGCAGGTAGTAGGGCCGTGGATATGTCCATGGATGGACGGTATTCCGCAAGGAGCCAGGAAGGCGATGCGGTTATGTCCATGGATGGACGGTATTCCGCAAGGAGCCAGGAAGGCGATGCGGTTATGTCCATGGATGGACGGTATAAGGGCAATGCAGGAGCAATTGCCGAGGAGCAGCGAAGCGGTGTGCCGAACCGGGAAGCACCTGAACAATTAAAACAGGCGTTACCTGCTAACGTAGAACAAGTGGTGGTAGCGCCGGCAGTTCGCACTCAAAACCCGTTATCAATAAATGATAACAGGCAGAATAATGTAGTGCCGAGTGGTGTTGCTGAGCGGCTCAAAAAAACAAAAAAATGGTTAGCTGAGGCGGTAGACAATCACTATAGTATTCAATTATTTATGGCCCGAATAAGCAAAGCAGATAAAGTCGAAGCATTTCTACAGGATGCCCCGAAAACGCTTGATTTCACCAGGATTTACATCTATGAGACAGTAATAAACGGGCAGAAATGGTATAGCGTACTGTACAACGAATTTGTTACGCATAGCGAAGCGACTGTAAGCCTTGATAGTTTGCCGCTTTCCTTAAAGGCAAGTGGTGCATATTTACGTCGTATCAGGGCATTGAAAAAAGACAAGACGCGCAATGAATAATGCTGCAACGAATAATGATAATAAAAAATACAATTAAACAAATTCAACATGTATGTTTTGCTGCGGTTTTTGCCGTAACTGTTGTGGCATGTGGTGCAACCAATCCGCCTACGGTTTCACAGGGGCATATTAAATCGAGACCTGACCTGGCCGCTGATAATGAGTCAATTCCGCAACCGGTAACTCAGGTGCCTGCTTTACCACGGCCGGGTAAGCGTAAAAAACTGGAAACATATACCGTTGTCGTTAATCAGGTACCGATTCGTGAATTGCTCTTTTCTATGGCGAGAGATGCTGATCTAAATCTTGATATTGATAATGATATCTCAGGCAAGATCACGATGAACGCGATTGATCAAACCCTGCCAAAAATACTGGAACGTATCGAATCTCAGGCTGCCATAACTTATTTTCTTGAAGATGGGGCCCTAAAAGTAAGAGCAGATAAGCCGTATCTGCATGTTTACAATATCGATTACCTGAATATCAGTCGTACCAGTGGTGGCAACGTTAGTATATCAACAGAGATTGGGGCGACAAGTTCAGGTGTTCAAAGCGGTAGTGGTGGCGGCAATAAAAGCGGTGGTGCAGCGGAGATAATAAAGCCAATTCAAAAATAGAAAATAAAAGCGTCAATGAATTCTGGGGCACGATAACAAAAAACATCGATGACATAATCGGGCAGGAGATAGAACCCGGATCGGGCTTAAAATCTGAAGGCAGTAGTAATATTATTGTTAACCGTGAGAGTGGAATAATTGCAGTACGGGCAACGGGGAAAAAACATAAATTAGTCAAAAAATTTATTGACCAGGTTGTCGGTAGCGCTCAGCGTCAGGTTTTGATCGAAGCGACGATCGCCGAAGTTCAGCTGAGCGATAAATATCAGGCTGGTATCGACTGGTCACTGGTAAGTGAGACTGCTACAGTGGGTGGGGCCGAGGTGTTAACCAAAGGTGGCATACAGGATGTGATCGGCGGTAGCTTAGGCTCTTCTCCTTTCTTCCAGCTGGCAAGCTCAGGTACCATAAATGGCAACCCGCTAAACATTACCCTGAAAGCACTGGAGACGTTTGGCGATGTTAAGGTGTTATCAAGTCCAAAGGTCATGACTTTAAATAACCAGACTGCGATATTAAAAGTAGTTGATAACGAAGTGTATTTTAATATCGATGTGATTGTTATTCCTGGTAATACAAATACCAATGCAACCACTGCTTTTGATACCACAGTAAATACGGTGCCAGTCGGTATTGTAATGGCAGTAACGCCTTATATCGATGAAGGTGACACGGTCACATTAAATGTACGGCCAACGATTTCAAGAATCATCAGTTTTGTTGATGATCCTAACCCGGCACTTGCTGCTGAAGGAGTTGTCAGCCAGATACCGGTGATACAGGTTCGTGAGATTGAGACCATGTTGAAAGTTGATGATAGCGAGACAGCGGTTATCGGTGGTCTGATGCAGGATCAAATTAATAAAGAAAATCGCGGTGTTCCGATTTTATCCAGTATTCCATTACTGGGTGCCTTGTTTTCCTATACTGAAGAAAAATATGTTAAATCTGAGCTAGTGATTTTTATTCGTCCGGTGGTAATAGAGAATGCCAGTCTTGATGGCGATCTGGCTGATTATAAAAAGTATTTGTTAGAGGATCTTCAGCAGGCAACATCGAATAAATTGTCAGGAACAATTTATCATGCAAGCCCCGAAGGAGTGAGTATCAGGGATGATACGAATAATAAACTTTCTGATCAATAGGGATAGTTCAGGTAACGATCATGAGTTTATTACTAGATGCCCTAAAAAAAGCGGCTGACGACAAACAAAAAGCTTCTCAGAGCGAAACACTAAATGAAGATCCTGCCGCAGTTCAGGGCGCTGAAGAGAGGACTTATCAGTCAGGCCTGACAACAGAAAATGAAATATCGTCATTAGATGAGACCTTGAGTCTCAGCGAATCATTTTTACAGGAAGTCCCACAGCAAGCTGTTGCAGATGATCCAGATGATAGTGAAGCATTAAGACTTGATCCTGTTGATAGCGTGCAAAATGAATCAGCTTTAACTCTTGATGAAATTGAGATTGAGCACCAAAGCGCAAACGCTGGTTTTGAGCAACAGGCAGACAAAAAAGATAAAAAGCCAGCCGATAGTAAAGTTGTTAGAAATAAAACCGTGTCTGATGAAGCGCTTTCATTATTGATACATAAAACAAACCGTGATGCGAAAAAGGGTAAGTGGATTATTGTTATAAGTGTTTTGTTTTCAAGTTTTGCTGTTCTGGTTTCCGGCGGCATTTATTATTATTTTGAAATGCAGTCAGAGATTGCATCTTTAGAGCGTACGCACCAGATCGCCATGCAGCAGATGCGTGCAAAAACCAGTGATGAGAAAGTGCCCGAAAAATCAGAAATAATACGCAGTTATGTCAATAAATCTGAGCCGGAAGACACAGTGAAGCTGGCAAAAAAACATATAGTCAGTGAAAGACTGGCGAGCGGGAAAAACACACAGCAGATGATTGAAGCAAAGGCTGCCGCTAGAAAACAGACAAATACAGCCCGGAATATTACAGGCCAGGCAAATACGGTCAAAAATGATAACTCCGTTGTTTCTATACAGAAAACGAATAAATCAGATCCATTAGGTGAAAAACTTGATGCTGCCTGGCTGGCGTATGAAAGTGCTCAGTATGATGAAGCTGAGAAGCTGTACACTGAGGTCTTGCATCTTGAAAAGAATAATCGCGATGCTATGCTGGGCCTGGGTGCCATCGCCATCCATAAAAAAAACCTTGAGACAGCAAAAAAATATTATATAAAGTTGTTAAAACTGGATCCGCGTGACCCGATAGCCACAGCAGCAATCGCAAGTTTACATAGTGATAAAACTTCAATCGAATCAGGTGAAGAATACCTGCTGACTATGCTCGAGAGTAATCCGAAGGCTGCGCATTTAAATTTTGCTCTGGGAAATATCTATGCACAAAAGGGAGAATGGAAAGCAGCGCAACAATCATACTTTAATGCCTGGCAGCAGGATAGTGAAAATGCAGACTATCTTTTTAATCTTGCGGTGAGCATGGATCAGTTAAACAAGCAGGCACAGGCGCTTAAATTTTATAAAGATAGTTTGCTTAAGTCTAATAATAAACAGGTTGGTTTTTCACCAGATGCTGTGAAAAAACGAATTAGTGAATTGTCAGAGTTTTAAGTTAATGAATGCGCCTATCCTAATCAGTGTGAAAAAAAAGCTTGGTCAGCAATTGCTGGACAAGGGTTTAATATCGATAGACCAGCTTGATATTGGTTTAACCGAGCAGAAAAAAAATGGCCGCCTGTTAGGTGAGGTGCTAGTTGCTTTAGGGTTTGTTTCTGAATCCGTTATGCGTGACGCAATAAGCCAGGTACTGGGTATTGCCAGTGTCGACCTGGCCAGTGTCGTTCCCGATAAGATTGCTTTAGACCTGATTGAAAAAGAAACCGCAGAGCGTTATACCATCGTGCCGGTTAGTTTTGACGAAGAGCATCAGCAGTTAAGTATAGCGATGAAAAACGCCTCTGACTTAATGATACTCGATAGAGTGCATGCACTCGTTGGACGAAAAATTGAACTTGTCCCCATGGTGGCAGGTGAGAGTGAAATTAAAAAAGCGGTTGACCAGTTCTACGGTTATGAGTTGTCGGTTGATGGAATATTACACGAAATTGAAACCGGTGAAATTGATTACCGTAGCCTCGATGCAACGGAGGATGAGTACAGCCAGCCACTGGTTCGCCTGGTGGATGCTATTTTAGCCGATGCGGTAAAACGTGAAGCTTCGGATATTCACTTTGAACCCGAAGAAGGGTTCCTGCGATTGCGTTATCGTATTGATGGCGTACTAAGACAAATTCGTAGTTTACATAAAGACTACTGGTCAGCCATTGTGGTGCGTTTAAAAGTAATGTGCGCAATGAATATTGCAGAAACACGCATTCCACAGGATGGACGTTTAAGTTTGCAGGTGCAGGGACACCGGGTTGATTTTCGTGTCTCGGCGCAACCAACAACCCATGGTGAAAATATCGTTTTACGTGTACTTGATCGCGCGAAAGGTATTGTGCCGATGGACCAGCTGGGTATTCATGAAGATACTTTAAATGATTTAAAACTTATGATGGCCAGACCTGAGGGCATAATTCTGGTTACCGGGCCGACAGGAAGCGGTAAAACTACCACCTTATACTCGCTATTAAATTATGTGAAGTCGGAGCAGGTAAATATCATGACACTGGAAGACCCAGTGGAATATCCAATGGATATGATCAGGCAAACGTCAGTTAATGAAGTTGCACGCATGGATTTTGCCAACGGCATTCGCTCCATGATGCGCCAGGACCCGGATATTATTCTTGTCGGTGAGATTCGTGATGAAGATACCGCCGATATGGCGTTTCGTGCTGCGATGACCGGTCATCAGGTGCTATCGACACTGCATACTAATTCTGCGGTTGGCACTTTTCCGAGATTGCTCGATATTGGTGTTTTACCCGACATTATGACGGGTAATATTATTGGTGTGATTAGTCAGCGTTTAATTCGATTGCTGTGTACGAAATGCAAAGTGGAAAAGCAAGCGGATGAAGTAGAAAGTAAATTACTGGATATTGAGATCGAGAGTAAAGTACACCGTATTTATGAAGCTGCAGGTTGTGAACACTGCGATAATACCGGCTATAAAGGCCGTGTTGCTATCATTGAAGCCTTAAGAATTAATAATGAACTTGATGAGCAAATTGCAAAACGAGCTACGTTGGGTGAGTTAAAAGCAACAGCAAAACAGACTGGTTATATAACACTGGCAGATGATGCGGTTCGTTGCGTACTTGAAGGCAGGACATCATTAACTGAAGTGGCACGTGTTATTGATTTAACACAGCGGTTAATGTGAGTTAGCTAAGTACTATGCCTGATTATAGATTTAAAACAATTGATGCAAGCGGTAAGATTCGAAGTGACACCATGGTTGCTAGTAACCCCATGGAGCTGGAAAAGCGTCTGGGTACAATGGGTTTTGATTTATTAAGTTATAAAGAACAAAATAAGGCAGCAAAAAAAATACTTCGCAGTAAAAGTATCAGTCGACGAGAACTGATCAACTTTACTTTTCATATAGAACAACTAATAAAATCAGGCGTACCGTTAATTGATAGCTTGAAAGATATACGAGACAGTATTGATTACAGCCATTTTACCGATGTTTTACAAACCGTTATCGATGATATTGAAGGTGGTAAAACCCTGTCATTAGCACTGGCTGAGCATCCTGTAATATTCGATAAAGTTTATGTCACCCTGGTTCGCGTTGGTGAAGAAACAGGGCAGTTGGCAGAAGTACTAAAAGATCTTGCCGAAACCATACGCTGGCAGGACGAGCTGGTTTCACAGACAAAAAAAATAATGATTTATCCTGTCATAGTGTCTGTCATCGTTTTGCTGGTCGTTTCTTTTCTAATGATGTATTTAATGCCGCAACTGTTGCCGTTCATCAAAAATCTTGGCTCAGAAATTCCGTTGCATACAAAAATTCTAATTGTTATATCAGACGTATTTGTAGAGTACTGGTATTTAATTTTTAGCCTGCCTTTTGTACTTGTCTTTGGCCTGAAAATGCTGGCAAGAAATTATAGTAAAGTTAAATATTATTTTGATGGCTTAAAGTTAAATGTCTGGCTATTCGGCCCCCTGATGACAAAAATTAAACTGGCACGATTCGCAAATTATTTTGCCATGATGTATAGCTCAGGCATTACTGTTCTTGACGCATTACGAATATCAGAAGATATGGTTGATAACCTGGTGCTTGAAGCCTCAATCAAACAAGCAAGAGCCAGCATTTCTGATGGCGTCATCATTAGCAAAAGTTTTGAAGCGGTTGGCGTATTTCCATCGATGATTGTGCGCATGTTAAAAGTAGGTGAAGACACGGGTGCTATGGATGATGCATTATTGAATGTAAGTTATTTTTATAATCGAGAAGTTAAAGAGTCGATTGAAAAAATTGAACCGGCAATATTACCCATACTTACCGTTCTGCTCGGTGGCATTATGATGTGGATAATGATGGCAGTGCTGGGTCCTGTGTATGATGCGGTGGCCGGAGTGAAATTATAGTGCTAATAAAACGATTGTTTTATTTTACCGGTTACCGCTTAAGTGTATTGCACTGGAAAGGCAGGAAGCTAGTGGGCAGCAGCTCTTTTGAACCAACAGAGCACGGCCTGGACAGTTTCCGTGATTACTTAACACAGACAGGAAATATTCCCGGTAAATTTCTTGTTGATGTTATTGAAGAAGACTTTAGAAATGAAAAAATACCACATGTTGGTAGTAAGGACAGAAATTCTGTCATTAGCAGATTGATTGACCGTTATTACCGATCAAGCCAGGCGTATTGTTATAGCGAGGTTATAGGCAGAGTAAAAGACGGTAGGAAAGATGACATTGTGCTTATCGGTGCAATGACAAACCCACAATTAATTCAACCGTGGCTAAGTGTTCTGGATGAATGTGAAGTTCCATTGTCAGGCATATGGACACTGCCACTTATTAGTAAAAAACTGCTAAAAACCATAAAGGCAACGAGAGGCGTAGTCTTGCTTGTCAGTCAACAGGTAAGCAGTAATGTCAGGCAGACATTGTTTAGAGATGGTAAATTAATTTCCAGTCGTCAATCCATTATTAATCAGGATATGGGTGACATATCTGCTATTGGCAAACTTGCCGTACCCGAAGTTAATCGCACTATGGAGTTCTTGCGTGCGCAAAATCTGGTTGCTATCGATGAAACAATAAACTTGCACATTCTTGGTAGTAACGAGCAACTGCTATCACTGCAACAGTCATTTAAAACCGATGGTCGTCAAACGGTTACTATTCACCCTATTGCAGATATTCAAAATAAGTTAGGTTTAAAAGGCATTGCTGAAAAGTTTGCAGATAATATTTTTGCCTGGTTATGTGTGAGTCAGAGTTTGTCTGCTAGTCATTACGGAGAACGGCAGGCCTTTAATCGTTATTACAACATGCTGGCGGCAACGACGCTGTATGTTGCGAGTTTATTAGTGGTGATTTCCGGCGTGTTGTTAACTGAATCAAATATTTCTGCTGCGTTAGAGCATGAAAAGTCTATTGTATTGTTAGGCAAGGAAGAGAAAAGCTATAAAGATCTGTATGCAAAGAAATTTAAAGATTTTGAAGATGTTTTTCAAAATGCCGGGGTAATGAACTCTGCGGTTGAGCTGGCTAAGCAAATAAAAATAAACAGCGCGACTTCACCGCTGGATTTTTTAATTAGTTTAAGTGAGTTATTAGCCAGGAAGCAGTTGGAACAGTATATATAGACAAAATTGAGTGGCAGGCAGTTAGCATCGATGAGAAAAATGGCTCTTTTAATAAACCAGCAGCTAAAGCAAATTTTACTGCTAAGTTACCGGTTAAGCACAACGCCATAGTAACCGGGCGCATTGATCAGTCAGAGCAGAGATTATCGTGAATCAATTGAGCAGATACAGGTAATAATTCTATTCTCTAAAAACTAATCCGCGAATTGAAAATGCCGAAGTGATAAAAATGCCGGTTGATCTTCGATCAGAAAGCAAATTTTCTACGGAGTCCGGTCTGGAGATAAGTCAACGTAAGACAAGGGAAAGCTCCGGTGCTTTTACTCTAAAAATAATCATGAAGGCACCAGACCATGTTTAACAGGCTGACACCGATGTTAATTCGTGCAGCAGGCGTTTTTATTGTAACGCTGGTACTAAGCATTATTGTTGTATCTATTTCATCTATCTATATGGACGATGTTTATCAGGATCAGCAGACAGAAAAACGTGCAATGCGCTTATGGCAGGGAAAAATAAATAGCTCAGTAGAAAATAATCAGATTATTGATGAGTTCGAAAGTAATTTTTTAAAGCTGGTTAATCAGGGCGTTGTTGGTGCAGAAGATCGTCTGAGCTGGTTTGAGACAATTCAGGAAACAGCTAAAAAACGTGGCATGCCATCGGTTAAATACAGCATATCTGAACAGAAATTATTGCAGGAAAATAATTTAAAAAACCAGTACCGAGGTATTGATGTGTTTAAAAGTGTAATGACACTGGATATAAAGATGGCGCATGAAGGAGACCTGTTTGCATTATTAAATGACTTAGAAAAAGCGGATGGGCTGTTTGCAGTAGATTCTTGTGATATCGAAAAAATCAGCAAAGAAGTTGTTGATATCAACACTATATGAAAGCTTATTGTGAGCTTGGCTGGTATACGTTTAAAGGCTCTAAAACGAATAAGAGTCGTAATAAGTCAGGTTAAGAACTATGCAACTTAAGCTAATTATAACGGGGCTGTTGTGTATGATTTGCAGCAATGTTTTGCATGCGGATTATGACGCAGCGGATTTGCAGAAACTTTTTACCGATAAAAAACAGCGTGCACGAATAGATGCAAAACGTTCAGGTAGTTACACTGAATCAGACATCCAGGCACCGACGAGTAAAAAAATAAAGGTTTCCGGGTATGTGACGCGAAGTGACGGTAAAAGTGTTGTCTGGATAAATAATAAAAACACACTGGATAGTTTAAGGATAGATGATGTAAAAGTTCACCAATCCAGTATCGGTAAAAATAAAAAAGTAACGATTAGCGTGGATAATAAAACCACAAGATTAAGGCCGGGTGAAACCTGGTATAAAGAAACGGGTAAGATTGTTGATAATCAGTAATCAACAAAAAGGTCAAAAAAAACAGAATGGCTTAGCGCTATTGGTTTTGGTTATCGTTATTTTTTTAGCAATATCTACGTATTATTTCTCATCTGTTTCATTGGTTGCGGTCCAGGTTGATAAGATTGAAAAAACACAGGTATTACTCAAACGCGCAAAGCAGGCGCTGCTGGATTATGCATTAGTAAAGCATTTGGCTGGAGAGGCGGGAAAAATTGGCAAGTTACCGTGTCCGGATTATATCAGTAGTAGTGGGGTTGATGGTGAGCAGGATGGTAATTGTGGCAACGCATACGCTAATGGCATAGGTTACTTCCCGTGGCGTACCCTAGGCATTGAAATTACTAAGGATAGTAGTGGCAGCTGTTTATTGTATGCTGTTTCGCCTGCCTATAAAACAAGTCCGGCTGCAGCATTAAATCCAGATAGTTATGGACAATTTAGAATTGTTGATAACACAGGTGCGACTGTGCAGGGCGTGTTACCTGAAGATCGACCGGTGGCCGTCATTATTGCGCCGGAGTCTACATTGCCTGGTCAGGCAAGAGAAAACAACCCGCCTGCTATATGTGGTTCCTATTACAGTGATAATATTTTAGATTTAATTGAAGCGTACCTTGATAATGACGGTACCACAAATAATGCCGCCATTGATCCCAGTACTAATAATATCATCGAAAATTTTGTGGCGAAGTATGCAGGTTCTGAACAAGGTAATAATCCACTAAATGACAGATTGATTACAATTAGTCACAGAGAGTTCTGGAGCGCAATGCAAAGCGCTGTTACAGGTACTGAATTTCATGATCGAATGGCACACTTGACCGAGGCGATTGCAGTTTGTTTTGCAAAATACGGTTTAAGTAATACCAATAATAATTTGCCTATGCCAGCACCTTTGAATTTCAACGGGGGTGAGTACCGAAGAAATGTTGATTATGATGACAGTGGAGCATTTTCTACAGCGTTTGCCGGCCGCTTGCCATATGATGTTTCAAGGGCGAACACCGAGTTAGTTAATGGTAATGCTCCATACATTTTTGATAATGCATTTTGTGATGGTCTGGATTTACCTGGCACAGCCTATTCCTGAAAATATTAATTTCACAGATGATATGGGTTCAGATAATGGTGAATATTTTGACCTCTGGCAAAACTGGAAAGATCATTTTTTCTATGCCGTTTCAGCGCAGTTTAAGCCTGATGTTGCGGTAACAGGCTGTGCAGGAGGTTGTGTAAATTACAATAGTACCGAATATGCAGCACTTGTTATTTATTCTGGTCTGAAGCAAGTTGGACAATCGCGTTATGCGCTACCGTTAGAAGCGGTCAATGAAAAAGCTAATATAAGTAATTACCTTGAAGAAGGCAGAGAAGGCGTATTTACAGATAATACTGGTAATGGTGTTTATCCAGTCGTTACTGCTGGAAGTAATGATATTGTGTTTTGTATTGCAGTCGATATGAGTGTAGTTGCATGTTGAAAACTAATACGAAAAAGGAAAATGGCTTTACCCTTATCGAGATTGCCGTTGTGCTGGTTATTGTTGGCGTATTGTTAGGCAGTTTTATTGGTTCCCTTACTCAAAGAATTGAAACGACACGGCGTGATAATACAAAAAAACAGCTTGAAGATATTAAGACGGCGCTGTTAGGTTTTGCCAGTGCAAAAGGTCGCTTGCCTTGCCCTACAACAACAGATGGTGCAGGACTAGAGCAACCACAACCAGCAGGTGGTGTTTGTACATTGCAACATGGTTTTATACCAGGAAGAACTCTGGGAATAGATGGTGCCTATAATCGTGATGCTTTGTTAATTGATAGTTGGGGTAATCCAATTAGATACAGTGTTACTGAAAATAACTCGAATGCATTTACCTACCCACCCGGTGCAGGTGGCATAAAAGATATTAGCATGGCCGTCTTAAATCCAGATTTAATAATATGCAATGGAAACAGTACTTCTGGGGATGATTGTTCAGGCGGATCTGATAAACTGATAGACACCGCCCCATTTGTTATTTTATCACTGGGTAAAGACGGCAGTGATTTTCTAACTACAGTAGCGCCTAATACAGATCAGGGAGAGAATGCCGGTGAGTTGGCTGTAGCGGCAAATG
The DNA here is from genome assembly GCA_963759005.1 of uncultured Gammaproteobacteria bacterium. Classification (GTDB taxonomy): domain Bacteria; phylum Pseudomonadota; class Gammaproteobacteria; order SZUA-229; family SZUA-229. Next base: position 32,343 of record CAVWXQ010000030.1, on the reverse strand, counting down.
CGGCAGGTGAAAATTTGGCTTACACAGTGGGTAATAACCGTGTTTTTGTAAGCAAGAGCTACAGCAGTGCTGGTTCAACGGCGGGTCAATTTGATGATTTGATAGTCTGGGAGTCGCCGTATATTTTATATAGTCGGATGATGGAAGCAGGGCAGCTGCCCTGATGAAGTAATTATTTTTCTTGTTGTTTTAAAACAAAACAAACGTGGCCTTCAGCATTGTTTTTAATGCTCAATTCATAACCATGATTTTTTGCCAGTTCATACGACTGGTAGAGACCAATACCAAAACCATCCTGTGAGGAAACAACTTCGCTAAATAATTGCTGAGCAATCTGTTTAGGTATCGCGCTGCCGGTATCGCTTACCGATAAACATAACTGCTCATTGATGCTGGAAAGTGAAACGACAATATTTAGCTCAGGTTCACGTATATGCTTGTTTCTTGCATTATCAAGCAGGTTTTCAATGACCGTGGTAAAAACATCAAGAGGTATTTCCATATCTCTACTTAGGTCAGTGGTAAATTGTATATGACGATCAGTATAGCGATGTTGAAGCTGCTTCCACCAATGCTGTAATGAACCGCTTAAGCTTTTTGTCACCAGGTCTGTATTTTGCGGCGCACGCAGTTTTTCTAAGGTAGTGTTCAGGCGCTGCGTTAATAAAGGCATTTGTTTTTTCAGGACATCAATAATCTCTGACATTTGTGAATCGTTATCATTAATAATCTGTGTCATGGTATGTGTGGATTGCAAAATATTTTTCATATCATGTGTTAACTTGGAGCCGGTTTCATAAATTGCCTGCATATGCGCCTGTTTGATGAGCTGCTGTTCCTGTAATTTTGCTCGATAGTAAAACGTTAGAACACTTAGTAATAATTTTGCATGTAACATTAATGAAGGACCGACAGGGGTGTATGTGTGCAGGATTAATTTTAGTTTCTCATCATTGATGCTAACCTGATACGATGATTTAATACCTTCAAAACCATCATCCGTTTTTGTTTGCCAGTGAACGCCGCAAATCCAGTGTTGTTGCATCAGGTAACGCAGGCTTGCAAAAAGGAAATTGTCAGCTCTGAGGCTGGTATTCGTTTCCAGTGAAGATACATGGGTAATCCATTCTTCAAAAGGTCCGCCAATATCGAGAATGTATTTTTCCCATAATCGAGCCAGTCCGGAAAATCCGCCACGTGGTGTCCATAATATTGCGGTTAGTAGTAAAAACAGGCTTAAGATGATGACGCTAATCGCTAATGATTCTATATATGGCTGCTGTGCGGTCAAACTGATTAATACACTGCTCATACATAAAAAGATAACCAGTAACACCACTAAAAAACCACGAATAAAATCGATCTGCTTTGATGTGGTGTCGGTAACCGGTATGAGCAGTAAGGTTAGCGGTAGTATTACTAATGTCATGCTAAAACTTGACTGTATTGATGATGAAAGTGCAGCAAGATGAAATAGCTCAGGGGTCGTAATTAATACGAGCTCGAGAAAGAGAATAATCACAGCGAAGCCGTAAGCCGCGCGTGAAAGACCACGAGCAAATATTCGCCCGGTTAATAATGTTAGTAGCAGTAAGGACCAGAAAACATTTAGCCAGGGATTAAACCAGTAAATAAAAGCAAAGATTAAAATCGATAAAATAATTAGCTGTTTAGTGCTAAATGTGGACTGCTTTTTTACCACGGGTTGCCAGAGCAGAAAAAAACCAAAATGAACAATTAAAAAACTTAGTGCGATAGTGTCGTTATCACCCAAATGGATGGCCGCCAGCAAACAAAACAGCATTAAGCCTAATAAGCGGTGTTCATGTTTGAGTAACAGTTGTTTGTTTGCGGTCATAGGTTATTTTTATGGAATATTTTCAGGGCATTTCAGCAGATTGTAGAGCAAGGCTAGTGCCTTTATATGATTAGTCGCTATAATCAATACTGTACTATTATATAAAAGGTATAAATGTAAAAAAATGTTTGCCCAGGTTCTAACAATCTCAAGATTTACTATTATTGAGTCGTTAAGAAATCGACTTATATTGCTGTCGTTCCTGGTTATCGCTATCAGTTTTGCGCTGGTTGAATTTATCGGCGACCTTGCTATTACAGAACACCGAGTAACCCAGGTAGCGATTCTTGCCGCCTTTCTGCGATTAAGTGCAGTGGTCATGGTAACGCTGTTTGTTGTTTCCAGTACAGTGCGAGAATTGCAGGATAAAACCCTGGAAATGATTCTGGCAATGCCAATACGTCGAGGTAATTACTATCTTGGAAAACTAATTGGTTATTTTTATATTGCTTTATTAGTCTCCATAATTTTTGCAGTTCTGTTATTACTGTACGCAGATGCCGAACAGGTTTTTATCTGGATGATCTCTTTGTTTTTAGAGCTGATCCTGGTGGTTGCTTTGAGCCTGGTTATGTTGTTCACTTTTACTCAGGTGCCTTCTGCATTAACCGCGGTGTTTATTATTTATGGCGCATCACGCATTGTCACTTCAATCTTTTTAATGGCCAAATTCCCTATCATTGCGCATACTTCGATGGCGCAGAATTTTATGGACAGTGTGATTGAGTTAATGACCTGGCTACTACCTGATTTACATCGTTTTACGCAAACCGAGTGGTTAACTTATAATACCGCTGAATGGGGCGTGCTGTTGCCCCTGCTTGGACAAACCATGGTTTACCTTTGTTTCCTGTCTTTTATTGCACTGTTTGATTTTTACAGGAAAAATTTTTAGGGACTACCAGGAGACTAACCAACAATAGAAAGCCTACTGCGGAAAAGCTGATTTTGGCCAGGTTTTTCCATAATATTCGTTAAATAGCGGTGCTATTCGCCTCAAATCATGAAAAAATCTGACTCAAAACAGCTTTCCCTCGCCTCGACTTCTATTGTTGGATAGTCTCCTAGTGCATTATCACCATTTTTTACATAAAGACCGGCCAGTGTCTGATGTCCCTAAATCGGTGAAAGGTTTTCTTGTTTTAGCGCTTATTATGCAGCTACTCTGGCACAATATGCAGGAACCTGTTGTTGCCAGGGCAGAAGATCTACCCCCGCCTTTATCAACACGTACCTATGTATTGAGTTCTTTGGGTGAGCCAATAGCGGCATCCAGGGTTTTAAACCTCTGGCTGCAGGCCTTTGATAATCAGCCCGGTGCCAGCATTTCTTTTCATCAGCTTGATTATCATCGACTAACACAATGGCTGGACACCAGCCTTGAGTTAGATCCGCGAGGACATTATCCGATGCTGGTTGCCGCAAGGGTCTACGGTAGTGTAAAAGATCAAGAAAAACAACGCATTATGATGGATTACGTGTTTAATAAATTTAATGAATATCCGAACAAATACTGGCGCTGGCTGGCACATGCTATTATTACAGCAAAACATGAACTGAAAGATTTTGATCTGGCGTTAAAATATGCCAATGCGCTGTCCGAGAAAGCAACGGGTGAACATGTTCCCTATTGGGCAAAAGACATGAAGATTATCGTATTAGAAGATATGGGGCAGGTGGAAGCAGCAAAAATCCTTGTTGGCGCGCTGATTGACAGTAAGGTGATAACCGATCCCTATGAGCTGAATTTTCTGACGCAAAAAATCACGGTACTAGAAGAAAAGCTGTTGAATAATCGACAAAGTGTTGAAAAATAGACAGGTATTTCTAAAAAAAGCCGGAATATTCACTGCAAACCTGCATTTTATGGGCTATAAAAGATTGGTATAGTAATTGCAATCTATTAAATATAAGAATAATTTAATATCATGCAATTAAGGTAGAGACGAATGATATGAAAAAAAAAGTGGCCAAACAGAAAATGCTGGCAATACCAAATAATAGATTCCCCCGCAAACAGTTTTCTAGCACTGGACAGAATGGTTTTACCTTAATTGAAATTGCTATTGTTTTAGTGATTATCGGTCTTTTATTAGGTGGCGTGTTAAAGGGACAGGAGCTGATTAATACGGCCAGGGTTAGAGCATTAAACAATAGCGTTGATGGCATTACCGCTGCCTGGTTTAGTTTTCAGGATCGTTATCGTGCTTTTCCTGGGGATTATGCAACCGCACAATCAAATATTAATTTGCCAGGTGCCCCTGATGGCGGTGATGCAAATGGCCAGATTGATACTACTGCTGAAGCCGGCAGGCTTTGGGTGCACCTGGAGGCAGCTGGTTACATAACCGGTGGTTATTCGAATGATGCCGTAACAATAGCATTGGATGAATATGCAAGTTCTGTTACTGATAGTCCCGATAATGGTTTTGGTTCTGGTATGGTAGTAAGTCTTGGTAGTGAGATATATAACGGTGGTGTAGCAGCAACTGCTGCGCATGAACTTATCTCAGGCCGTGGTATACCAGTAGAGGTTCTGGCTGAACTAGATAGAAAAATTGATGATGGCGCCGCAGATTCAGGTGCTATGCAATTAGGTAATGGAGATGGTAGTAGCTGGACAGGTACTGCTGCTTGTCTTAATGGCAGCGCGTATCAGTTACAGACGCCAAGTTCAAATTGTGCCGCGGTTTTCAGAAACTTCTAAATTGTATTTATATGTTTGATTTAAATAAGAGTCCAATTGGGCTCTTTTTTATGTTCACGGGTGGGCGGTATGTGGCAAAGAGCTATGGATGGCGGTGCGATGTGTAATGTGAAGATGATTATAAAATGTCAAAAAGTCATTAAAAGGTATGCCAGGAAAATAGTTCTGGACGAGGTTGGTCTTGAGGTGAAACAGGGCGAATTTTTTGGCCTGGTTGGGATGAACGGCAGTGGTAAATCAACCTTGATTAAATCTATCCTGGATTTGACTGGTATAAATGCAGGAAACATAACTATCCATGGATGTTCGCACCGAAAGGTGAATGCGCGCGAAAACGTTGCCTACCTGCCTGATCGTTTTTCACCTCCTGCGCATTTAAGAGGTTTGGACTTTATTCAGTATATGTTGAGGTTACATGGTAATGATTGTAGTCAGCAAAGAATAGAAGAGGTGCTGGATGGACTGGAGCTGGATAAATCAGTCATGCAGCGAGTCGGTAAATAAACTGTCAAAAGGCATGACGCAGAAGCTAGGACTGGCGTCCTGTTTGTTAAGTGGTAAATTACTGTTAATTTTAGATGAACCGATGAGCGGATTAGATCCACGTGCCCGTGTATTATTTAAAAAGCAGCTGGCGCAATTAAAACAAAAAGGTGCGACCGTATTTTTTAGTTCTCATGTACTTGCCGATGTTGAAGAAATGGCCGATACCATGGCGGTGTTACATAATAGTAAAATTTATTTTTCAGGGTCGCCTGAAAGCTTTAAACAGCAGTACCAGGGGGAGAATGTTGAGCAGGCGTATATGAATTGTATTGAAAAGAAAGTTGAAAGTAGTCAGTAGTAAGTTCAAAGTTTAAAACGAAAAAAGCGTCATTGAAAACTTAAAACTTTAAAACTTAAAACTTAAAACTTAAAACTTAAAACTTACAGACCAAGCTCCTTAATTTTCCGCGTCAACGTATTCCTGCCCCAGCCCAGCAACATGGCTGCATCATTTTTTCTGCCATTGGTTTTTTGCAATGCAGTCTCGATTAAAACTTTTTCAACTTCGGAAATAACCTGTGCTGCTATCTCAGTTTCACCGGAGAGTAACTGTTGTTGTACTGTCGTGGTGAGCTTTTGTTTCCAGTTTTCGCCTGATTCAAAATCGACACTCTGATTTTCTGCTATTAGTTCCGCGGGTAAGTCAGATATATGGACAACCTGACCTGGTGTCATAACCGCAAGCCAGTGGCAGGTATTTTCAAGTTGCCTTACATTGCCCGGCCAGCTGAGTGATGACAGGAAGGCCATGGTCTCATCAGTAATGGTTTTAGGTTCTGTTGGTTCATTATCAATGGCGAGTTCTTTTATTGCACGTTGCAGAAATAAATTTAATAATGCCGGGATATCCTCTCTGCGTTGTCGTAAAGCAGGGAGCTGAATACGAATTACATTTAAACGATGAAATAAATCTTCACGAAATAATCCCTGTTTAACATTCTGTTCAAGATTTTGATGTGTGGCGGCAATCACTCGTACATTAACTTTAATCGGTGTGTGACCACCTACGCGGTAAAAAACGCCTTCAGCCAGCACACGTAATAAACGGGTTTGTAATTCGGCGGGCATGTCGCCTATCTCATCCAGAAATAAAGTGCCACCATCGGCCTGTTCAAAGCGACCTTTGCGTAATGCCTGTGCGCCGGTAAAGGCACCTTTTTCATGGCCAAATAATTCGGATTCTAACAACTCTTTTGGGATGGCTGCGGTATTTAAAGCAATAAAAGCTTTATCTGCTCGCGGGCTGTGTTTATGAAGTGAGAGAGCAACCAGTTCTTTACCGGTACCGGATTCACCGGTAATTAAAACGCTGATGACGGACTTTGATAAGCGTCCGATGGTGCGGAAAACTTCTTGCATTGCGGGTGCAGCGCCAATGATTTCTGGACCGTTTTTATCTGTTGACAGGTGGTGATTTCCATTTAACTGTTTTTTATTACAGGCACGTTGAGTAACTTCTACGGCTTCATCGATGTCAAATGGTTTAGGTAAGTATTCAAAGGCGCCACCCTTATAAGCTGAAACTGCACTGTCTAAATCGGTGTGCGCGGTCATAATGATAACAGGCAAATCAGGGTAATTTGAGGAAAGCAGGGAAAGTAATTCCAGGCCATCAATGCCAGGCATGCGCACATCGGTAATGATGGCGTCTGGTTCTTCATGTTTTAATTTGTCTAAAATAGTATTGGCATTGTCAAAACTGGTAACCAGAAAATTTGCGCCTTCAAGTGCTTTTTGTAAGACCCAGCGTATAGAGTCGTCATCATCAATAATCCAGATATGCGATTGTGATGTCGTGGGTGCGCTCATTTATCCGCTCCGTTATGTATGTTTATGGGTAATAAAATAGTAAAAATCGTTTTACCCGGTTTACTGGTAAATTCGATTAAACCATTATGTTGTTGTGCTAATGACTGTGCGATTGATAGACCCAGTCCGGTGCCTTCAGCATGACCGGTGATCATCGGCATAAATATTTTTTCCTGTAATTCTTTTTTAACACCAATACCATTGTCTTCAATGTCAATTCTGGCCACCAGTGGGTAGCTGCGTAAACCAATATTGCAGTTACGCTGTGTCCGTGTTTTAAAAATAATTGTGGGAAGATTGCTCCTCGGTAACTGCTCCTGCGTTACCCCACTACCGTCCATCCGTGGACGTATGTATTTCCCGTACTTTCCACGTCCATGTGGGGCGTTTGCTTTTTTATTATTGATAGTTGAAGCGGTTACTGCGTTACGTGTAATGTTTAATATCACCTGAATCAGCATTGATTCATCAGCGTGTAATTCGGGGACGCTGGGATCATAATCAGCCTTTATTAAAATCTGATCATTTTCTGCCAGCACCAGTTGACGTACATGTTCTAAAACTTTGTGAATGTTGACTTCGCTTTTTGTAGGAATATCTTTTGGTCCAACCATTCGGTCGAGCAGGTTCTTTAAACGGTCGGTTTCATTAATAATGATTTGAGTGAACTGCTTGTTCTCGCTGCTATTTGGCGCTTTTTCAAGTTCTCTTTCGAGCAATTGCGCTGCGCCTCGAATCCCACCAAGTGGGTTTTTTATTTCGTGTGCCAGCCCACGTAACAGGCTTTTACTGGCTTCATACTGGCTAAGTATGCTTTTTTCGTGTGAAAGTTTATGTTGTGTTTTTAAACGAATAAATTCGAGTAATAAAAATTTGCCTTTGTCCTGGTATTGAATCGGTGACACAGAATAATCAACATCAATGATCTGATGATGATGCAGGCGCAGTTGACATTCATACGCGGTATAAGGGTGCGCAGAGAGAAGTGACCGCTCCAGGCGATCAAAAAACTCATGTTCATTGATGATTAGCTGGCGAATATTTTTTTTAACTGCGCGATTATTGCTGATATGAAACAACAGCTCAGCGGCCGGATTGATGCACATAATTTGCAGATTTTCGCCAATTACAATGACAGCAGAGTGCAGATTGTCAACGATTGTTTGTGAAGAATTGTGTTCAGAAGCGACCATAATGACGATAATGCAAGAATTGGACCAGATTTTATGGGATGCATTAATATATATTTTTTATATAATATTTCAATAAGTTACGATTTATTAGAAACAAGAATATATCAACTTAATAAGATGTCACCAGTTTGCCGCACCATATTAGTGCGCGGCTGGTTTTATTTCAATGCTAGGTGAGTAACTGTTGGTTAATTTGTGTCATTCCAGTATGGCTTTAGCAGGAACCTAATTGCTAAGATGTCTAGAACCAGGCTATAGCCATATTGGAATGAGAATGAGGTTTACTAATAACTATTTTCACTTATTGATTAGCGCAGTGCTTATTTAGTAATAACCGTATTTTTAATGTGTACCGTGATGGATTTTGTGCTTTTGATGATTTTTCCTTTTTTATTTCTCACCTGTGCCTGAAGTGTGTGGCTGCCACGGTCGGCACGACCAATTGGCAGTGACATGCTTTGGCTTTTTTTAACCAGAGGTTTGCCGTCCATCATTAACCAGATGTTATGACCATCAGCCGTGGCCAGTGCAGGATTAATCTGCAGTGAAACTATTAGTTGAGGCTCATTCCAGATGGTTTGATCGTTTTTAGGTGCAGTGATACTGAATTTTGTGTATTTTGTTTCTGCTGGTTTTTCTTCTTTAGCAACTTCCTGTTTGGGTTTAACTTTAGGGGCGTCAACAACGCTTATTGCTGGTGGTGTGATCATTTCAGCGTTTTCAAATGGTGTATCAGAATAAACCACATTGCCCGATTCATCCAGACCTTTATATAAACCGGCATGTGCGGAAAAGCTAAATATCAGTGTTATCAGTAAACTATTAAATAATGTATTTTTCATATAGTGAAGCATAACCCTTGCTTAGCTGAACTGCAATGACCGCACCGCCATCCCTGGCTCCTTGCGGAAACGACCGACATGGACGTGGGGAGTGCGGAAAATGCATGGAGCAATTTTCAGCCCGCCATCCATGGACATAACCGCACCGCCATCCCTGGCTCCTTGCGATATACGACCACCACGGAAGGTGGAAGTGTGGATATTGCAGGAGCAAATATCCACCCGTCCATCCATGGACATAAAAAAGCCCCGCTTAGTGCGAGGCTTTTTGATATCAAGTCATTCCTGTGCATTCACACAGGAAGTTCAGTGATTTATACGCTGTAATACATATCAAATTCGCAAGGATGTACAGCAGCACGGTAACGCTGAACTTCCTTACTCTTCAGCTCAATGAAGCCATCGATAACGTCATCATCAAACACGCCGCCTTCAGTTAAGAAGGCACGGTCTACGTCCAGTGCTTTTAGTGCTTCATCAAAAGAGAAGGCAACCTGTGGAATTTTTGCTTCTTCTTCTGCTGGCAGGTCATACAGGTCTTTATCTGCAGCTTCACCTGGATCGATCTTGTTCTTGATACCGTCAAGGCCTGCCATCAGCATAGCAGCAAAACATAGGTAAGGATTTGCTGTGTTATCACCAAAACGAACCTCGATCCGGCGAGCTTTAGGGCTTGAAACGTGTGGAATACGAATTGAAGCAGAACGGTTACGTGCAGAATATGCCAGCATAACAGGGGCTTCAAAACCAGGAACCAGACGTTTGTAGCTGTTGGTTGATGCATTAGCAAACGCATTCAATGCTTTCGCATGTTTGATAATGCCGCCGATATAGTACAGCGCAGTTTGTGATAAACCACCATACAGGTCACCAGAGAACAGGTTTTCACCGCCTTTGAAAATAGACTGGTGAACGTGCATGCCGTTACCGTTATCACCTACCATTGGTTTAGGCATGAAAGTAGCCGTTTTTCCATATGCATGGGAAACATTGTGTACAACATACTTGTAAATCTGTACTTCGTCCGCTTTACGTACCATGGTGTTAAATACCGCGCCAATTTCACACTGGCCAGCTGTACCTACTTCGTGGTGATGCACTTCAGTTTCACAACCCATCTCTTCCATTACCAGGCACATAGACGAACGCAGGTCCTGTAATGAATCGATAGGAGGTACCGGGAAGTAACCGCCTTTTACGCCAGGGCGATGTCCCATGTTATTGCCATCGTATTCTTTACCGGTGTTCCATGCCGCTTCCTCAGATTCGATCTTGTAGAAGACACCGCCCATTTCGTCGCCCCATTGAACGCCGTCAAAAACGAAAAATTCGTTTTCAGGACCGAAATAAGCAGTATCACCTATACCGGTTGAATTTAAGTAAGCTTCAGCGCGTTTGGCAATGGAGCGGGGGTCACGGTTATAACCGGTCATATCAGTAGGTTCGATAATGTCACAACGAATGTTCATGGTGACTTCTTCACAAAACGGGTCGATAACCTGTGAATCACAGTCTGGCATCAAGATCATGTCAGAGGCATTAATGCCTTTCCAGCCGGCGATTGAAGAACCGTCGAACATTTTGCCTTCTTCCAGCACATCTTCATCAATAGTGTGTGCAGGTACAGAAACGTGCTGTTCCTTACCCTGTGTGTCAGTAAAACGGAAGTCAACGAATTTAACGTCTTTTTCCTTAATCATATTCATTACGTCGCTTGCAGCCATTATTTAGAGCCTCTTATCAATATATAAATAAAATAATCCGTGCAGAGAACATATTGCATCTTTGGTGATGCCGTTCGGTTGCCAGCCCGGTGTTCGTTTTTTTGTGTTTATCCGAAAGCCAGTTAGTCACTATAGCCCGGATAAAAGAACCTTTAATCAATTCTGTTCGCTTTTAACAAAAAAGTTATTTGAAACAGAACTCATCAAAGGTCCTTTTTTACAGGGGTAGATTTTGCACCAAACATAACAATAAGGGAAATCCCATAGTATGTGCTTTTTAGCTGTAATTTATAAATAATGCACAATAAAGCAGTATCTTGAAGCTATGAGCGCAATTTACTGTTCAAATAGTAACAGATCCTGAAATATTAGCTGAAATGCAGATGGCTCTTGCCTATATAGCTTATCTGGCTGTTCAAGCGAGCAAAATCCTGTTTAAGTGAATCGGCATCTTCAAGAGTTTGTAAATAACTTAAAGGTAAACATGCCTCAACATGAACGTGGCCATCAAGATAATGCAGGGTCACATCATCAATATGCTTTAGTACATCATGTTTTGCCCATTCATTGCTCAGTGTAAGCAGCAATTCACTGCGGTGTGGTAAATGTTTGCAGCTGGCACTGGTTTCATCGTCTTCAGGGTCGATGTGTACGGTTACGTCATTAATCTCCTCAAACTCATTCTTCAGTCTGACTTCAACTGATTCGGTAATATGATGCCCTTCAGAGACGCTAAGTCTGGGTGAGACCTGTATATGCACATCTACCAGTGCGTTATGTCCCATACGGCGTGTACGTAACATATGCAGCTCGCGGACATCATCTATGCTCATAATAGTTTGTTTGATCTGTTCTACCATTTCAGGATTCAGTGCTGTATCAACCAGTTCCTGTACACTTTGACGAGCTAAATCCAGCCCGATCTTGGCGATCATTAATGCCACCAGAATAGCGGCAATCGCATCTAGCATCGGATAACCAATATAGGTGGCGGCAATACCAATAAGGACAACGATGGATGACACTGCATCACTGCGGTGATGCCAGGCATTGGCGTCGAGTAATGGCGAACGGATTTTTTTAGCGACTGCACGTGTGGCGTGATATAAGCCTTCATTACTGACAATTGATATCACGGCGATAATCAGCGTGAACAGTGCCGGTACAGCTATTTCATCGGGATGTTGAAGCCGAAGCATGGCATCGTAAGCGATACCGACAGCGACCGAGATTAATAAGATACCCAGAGTAACCGTTGCCAGAGTCTCGTAGCGTGCATGACCATAGGGGTGATCTTCATCAGCATCCTCGCCTGCGTGTTTGACTGCTACAAGCACCATGGCGTCACTAGCAAGATCAGAAAGAGAGTGAATGCCATCTGCAAGTAAGGCCTGTGATTGACCGGCAATGCCGCCAGCAATTTTTATTACGGTCAAGACAAGATTAACCGCTACGCCCCATAGAGTGATACGGTTGGTTTCCTGTTTGCGCTGCTGGGCTGTGAATTCCATGGGGCGTATTTTGATGGTCACGGATTGCGGGTGCAAGTTTTAATTTCTATAAAGTAAGGATAGCTATAACGGACGATCAATAATAAGGAATGCTGTTAGAGAGTCTGAAGTAGGTAAATGGTTTGGTGCAAGTTATGTTAAAGTGAGTCGGATAGTAAAGCTGTATGGAAACATGTGAAATGTAAGACCTGATCCCGTAAAGTACACCCGCAAGCGCAATCGATGGTTCATCGGGCACTAACTATTGAGTGCATCGAGTTAACTAATAGCAAGCATACAGCCAGGCCCGGTGGCGAATTCCAGGGCTCACATCTCGCTATTACACCTTCCCCGATGACCGTGACGCCGGACTAAGCACGCAGCTGGGGCAATAAAGTAAATCACAAGTAAACCATCAAACGAACACAACACAGGAAAACATTATGGCAATAAACAACGGTAACCAGAGTCCATGGGGCGGCGGTGCAGGTGGCAGGGGTAACCAGGGGCCGCCCGATCTAGAAGCGCTGCTGCGGCAGGCACGGGACTGGTTCAGCCAGCTCATGCCGGGTGGCGGGCCACGCGGGATAATCGTCGTTGCCATTATCGCTGTGATTGCGCTCGGTGCCTGGACGGCCTATTACACGGTACCCAGCGATTCGGTTGCCGTGGTGCAGCGTTTCGGTAAATATCTCAAGGAAGTTCCGCCTGGACTGCATTTCAAGCTGCCGCTGGGCATTGATTCGGCGATCATCGTTCCGGTCAAACGGCAGTTGAAGCAGGAATTCGGCTTCGCCACACCGGGCGCCAGTGATCCGTACCAGAGCCCCCGCGACGGCAAGCGGGAAACAGTGATGGTGACCGGTGACCTGAATGCCGCGCTGGTTGAATGGGTGGTGCAATACCGTATCTCTGATCCCGTTAAATTCCTCTTCGAGGTGCGCGAGCCGAGTGAAACCCTGCGTTATGTTTCCGAATCCGTGATGCGGGAAGTCGTCGGCGATCGCACCGTGGACGAGGTCATCACCATCGGCCGGCAGGAAATCGAAACCGAAGCGCTGGCCAAGATGCAGGCGCTGTCGACCAAATACGAGATGGGCATCAGCATCGACCAGGTGCAGCTGAAGAACATCAATCCGCCCGCACCGGTGCAGGCGTCGTTCAACGAGGTCAACCAGGCGCAGCAGGAAAAAGAGAAACTGATCAACGAAGCCCGGCGCGATTACAACAAGGTGATCCCGCTGGCCGAAGGCGAAAAGGACCAGCGCATCCGCGAGGCCGACGGTTACCGGCTCAAGCGTATCAACGAAGCGGAGGGCGATGTCGCCCGCTTCAGCGCCTTACTGGCGGAATACAGCAAGGCCCCGGAAGTTACCCGCCGCCGCATCTATATCGAGACCCTGCAGGACGTGATGCCGGCTATACGCTCGAAAATAATCATCGATGAACAGGCGCGCAGTATCCTGCCGTTGCTCAATCTCGATTCACAGCGGCTCGATCAACAGAAAGAGGTGAAGCCATGAAGATCAGTCAAATAGCAATCCTGGTAATCGTGGTCATCGGCAGCTATGTCGTGATGAGTTCGCTCTACACGGTGAACGAAGTCGAGCAGATGATTATCACCCAGTTCGGCAAGCCGGTTGGCGACCCAGTGACAACCGCCGGCCTGAAGTTCAAGGTGCCCTTTGTCCAGGAAGTCAATCCGATCGACAAGCGGGTTCTGGAATGGGACGGCAATCCATCGGATATGCCAACCAAGGACAAACTCTACATCTCGGTCGACCTGTTCGCACGCTGGCGCATCACCGATCCGCTGCAGTACTTTCTGCGGCTGCGCGATGAACGCAGCGCACAGTCAAGGCTGGATGATATCCTGGGCAGCGAAACCCGTAACGCCATCGCCAAGCACGAGCTGATCGAAATTATCCGCACCACCAAGGACCGCGTACCGCTACGCGACACCTTCCTGACCGATGCCGAACGCAAGCTGAATATGGGCACGCTGGTGCCGATCCAGAAGGGACGCAAAATGGTCGAGCAGGAGATCTTTGCCGCAGCGGCCGAGAAGGTTCGCGTGTTCGGTATCGAACTGCTCGATATCCGCTTCAAGCGCATCAACTACAACGAAAGCGTGCGCCCGAAGATCTACGATCGCATGATCAGCGAACGCCGTCAGATCGCGGAACGTTTTCTCTCGGAAGGTAACGGCGAGGCTGCACGAATCCGCGGTAACCGGGTGCGTGACCTGAACAAGATCCAGTCCGAAGCCTACCGGCAGGTCGAGGAAATCCGCGGCGTCGCGGATGCGAAAGCCACCGAGATCTACGCTAAAGCCTACAATCAGAGCCCTGAAGCGGTGGCGTTCTACGAGTTCACGCGCACCATGCAGGCCTACAAGTCAATCATCGCCGATAACACCACGCTGGTTCTGTCCACCGACAGTGACCTGTTCAAATTTCTCAAGGGGATGAATCCGGACGGTAATGATGTTCCGGCGCGACGTTCCAGCAGCTTCGCCGGACAATGATAAGGGGTTTCTGAACACAATAAAAACAGTCGAGATGAAACGTTTGTTAGCGCCAATGACCAGATGAATTATTATCCGACTTAAGAGACAAATAATTCATTCGAGGAGAACGATATGCTGGTCACATTTACCACCGATGCCTATGCCGACATCACCATGTTTGGCGATGTCGCTGCTGGCTTTGCTGAAAATGATGGGGCACAGCGGAACCGTACCCAGCGCAATTCTGGCGGCAGATGTGCCAGCGGCACTGAGTCGATTAACTGCTAGTATCGATGCAGCAAAGATCGAGGCAGCAAAGTCAGCGCCGTCCGTTGACGATGAGGATGAAGACGAACCCCAGGTGAGTCTGTCTAATCGAGCATTGCCTCTTATCAATCTTCTTGCTGCCGCAGCACGAGCAGGTTGTGATGTAATGTGGAAATGATAAACCGGGGTTAGCGTATATACATTAATTTGCATAAATTTTATAAATCTTTAGTTTTTACTCTGACCAAAAATATCACGGGATTTCCCCTTTAATTTATCATCGTCCAGGAGCTTGGTGAATGAATCAGGATGCCGTAAATAAAACCGTTTTAGCGCTGATGGTGATTGCCATATCGGCACTTTTCTTCTCGATGATTCATCAGTTTCTGATGGCTATCTTCCTTGCCGGCTTGTTCAGCGCACTGGCGCGTCCTGTTTACGGTCGCTTGAAGGTAATGTTCAAAGGCCATAGGCATCTGGCTTCGGTCACCACGTTATTGCTGATGATCGTCGTGGTGTTGATTCCACTGATGCTGCTGATCGGTATCATCGTGGGGCAGGCGATCGACGTTGGCCAGTCGGTAACACCCTGGATAAAGCAGACCATAGAACAGCCCGACAAGATCTCTGCCTATCTACAGCACCTGCCGTTCTACGAAGAGCTGGTGCCATACCGTGAAATCATCCTGGAAAAAGCAGGGCAAATCGTTGCTTCGATTAGCAAGTGGATTGTCAGTGGTCTTTCGACAGCAACACTCGGCACGGCCAACTTCCTGTTTATGAGCATGGTTTTTTTGTACACCATGTATTTTATGCAGATGGAAGGCGACAAGCTGATCAGAAAGATCCTTTACTACCTGCCATTAGACAGTGACGATGAAAACCTGATGCTGGATAAGTTTACTTCGGTAACACGGGCCACGATAAAAGGAACGATGTTAATCGGTATACTGCAAGGTGGATTGGCAGGCGGCGCTTTTGCCATTGCCGGCATAGACAATGCCGTATTCTGGGGTACCGTTATGGGCGTACTGTCGATAATACCGAGTGTGGGTTCAGCAATGGTGTGGCTTCCTGCGTCGATCATCCTTATCGCCCAGGGAAGTGTTGCGAGTGGGGTAGGACTGCTGATTTTCTGCGCTGTTGTTGTCGGCAGCCTGGATAATGTGCTGCGACCAATCCTCGTCGGTAAGGACACTAAAATGCACGAACTGATGATTTTCTTCGGCACCCTGGGCGGCATCATGATGTTTGGCATCGCCGGAATTTTCATCGGCCCGCTGATTGCATCATTGTTTGTCACCATCTGGGAGCTTTATGGCATAGCATTCAGTGATTATTTGCCAGAGGTTTATCGTACGAATAAGTCCGTTGGTTCTGATGATTTAGACAAAAATATAGAGAAAGATAAATAATCAGGTGGTTAACATTTACAGGTAGCCCAAATGAAGCAGACACCCACACATTAAAAAACAACTTTCTTATCACTAAAAAAACGGGGTTAGGTCTTTCCTCGCCACATTAATAAGTAACATAGTAAAAGAAAATGAATCATGTGGCACGGAAAGACCTGACCCAATCTGTCGTTAAGGCAGCGCCGTCCGTTGATGATGAGGATGAAGATGAACCCCGGGTGAGTATGTCTAATCGAGCATTGCCTCTTATCAATCTACTTACAGCTGCAGCACGGGAAGGTAGTGACGTGATGTGGAAATGAAAATAAACCGGGGTCAGCGTATAAATATTATAAATTACTCGTTTTTACTCTGACCCCAAATATCCGAGACAGGCGTCTGGAATTAACTCAACAACTATGGACTGAAAGTCCATAGGTTGCCCTAAAAGGACTAAAAGTCCTTCCCGACTATTCCAATATAATATTTCCTGTATCAGCATTTGATGGATTTCTATGATGCTCTAAATATTCTTGTACCATTTCATCCGTTATATTTCCGGTTGACCAGGCTCCATATCCTATCGCCCAGAAATGCCTACCCCAATACCGCTTCTTTAATTCTGGAAACTCATCCTGCAATCTTCGCGATGTACGCCCCTTCAACCTCTTGACTAAGTCGCTCACCGCTAATCGTGCCGCGTATTCTATGTGCATGTGGATATGATCTTTACTCACTACTCCCTTCAATATCTGCACGTCCTCTGCATCACATATCTGGATTATTAGTTCTCTGCAACGTTTTTGTACATCTCCTATTAAAACCGGATATCTGTATTTTGTAACCCAGACTATATGTACCTTTAACTGACTAACTGTGTGACTACTTCGCCTTTGTTCTTTCATGACTCATAGCGTAGCATATCTGTGTAGCAGCTAAAGCCTTGCACTAAAGTGCATAGTTTTGACTAGCGCCTTAGGATAATAAAGGGAACGGATCTTTTTAGATTTTAAATAGATCTGTCCGCTTTAGTTTACGTCTCCTTTTTAATCCCATTAGACTTTTTTAATCGATTTACACTTCATCCAGATACTTCTTCGGCGGTGGCATCCATGCGCTATCATCTGTGTTTTTGAAGTCGCTGTTACTGTGTTTCATCTGATCGGCCAGTTCTTCTTCAAGCAGGTTAAATAACTCAATATAGCCACGATCAAAACTGTTAGGTTCGTGTCCGTGAATCCAGAGGTCGTATAACTTACTATGACGTTCCTTTTCTACCGCCATGTATGACTGTTGTCGATGCTTTGCTTCAAAGGAGTGAAGACCTAACGCGGAGAGTACTTCTCGCCCCATATCCGCCGCAGAGTAAAAGGTTTCCTGCACCGCGTAATCGACTCCGAGTGATTCCAGTTTGTAGACGTGGGCCAGATCCCAGGCGCGGGCTAACACTTTTACCTGTGGGTACGTCTGCTTGATATGGCTGACCATCTGGTTGGTCTGCTCGATATCATCAAGCGCCACCACAACCATGCTCGCCTGTGCAACACCTGCGGTATGCAGCAGGTCGGGACGACTGGCGTCGCCGTAATAGGGCTTAACGTTTACCCGGTTTACGCGCTCGATGATGTCGGGATCGTGATCCAGAACGATGGTCTTGATGCCGTTCGCAACCAGCATCCGGTTAACAACCTGGCCGAAGCGGCCGATGCCGGCGATAACGACCTGGCCATGATCACTCTCATCGATGGTGTCTGCATCCGGTTTTTCTTCTTCTGTTCGGTAACGCGCGAGAATAACTTTCTCGTAAATGATAAATAGCACCGGTGTCAGAAACATGGATAGTGCAACGACGGGAGAGAGTAATTGCACCACATCTTGCGGCAGTACGCTGTTCTGTGCTGAAAAGCTGAGCAGGACAAATCCGAACTCACCGGCCTGGGCCAGGCTTAAGGTCAGCAGCCAGCCCTGGTGTTGGTGAAGTTTGAATATTTTTGCCAGGCCAAATAATAGACAGGCTTTGACGGCGATAACGCCAAGCGTGGCGAGCAACACGAAAGCCAGGTTTTGTTCGATGACACCGAAGTCCAGGCCTGCACCCACAGTAATGAAAAACAGCCCCAGTAATAAGCCTTTGAACGGTTCGATATTGGCTTCCAGTTCATGGCGGAACTCGCTGTTGGCCATCATGACGCCGGCAAGAAAAGTTCCCAGGGCTGGCGACAATCCCACCAGGCTCATCAAGGCAGCAATGCCGATGATCAACATTAAAGAGGTGGCGGTAAACATCTCACGTAAGCCGCTTTTAGCAATGATGCGAAACAGAGGTCGACTGAGATAGTGGCCGCTGAGTACAACGCCAGAAACGGCTGCCAACAGGGTAAGACCATAGGCCCAGGCGGGTAAGTTATCGATCAGGCTGAATGAATCATGGCCATGGGCTTCAACGACACCATGGCCGCCCATCTGACTCAGTTCGGACAGTGCCAGTAGTGGAATGAGCGCTAGCATGGGAATGACGGCAATGTCCTGAAATAGCAGTACCGAAAAAGAAGCGCGACCGCCTTCGGTGTTACTGAGATTTTTCTCACTGAAGGTTTGTAGAACGATAGCGGTTGAAGACAGTGACAGTATCATGCCTATGGTGAGTGCGGTCTGCCATGCCTGGTCCAGTAGCAGGGCGATACCCATGAATGCCGCTGCGGTAAGACCCACCTGTAAGCCGCCAAGTCCGAGCAGTCGATGGCGCATAGTCCACAACATTTTCGGCTCCAGCTCCAGGCCGACAAGAAACAACATCATGACCACGCCAAACTCGGCAAAGTGCTGGATGGTCGTTGTTTCAGAACCGACAAGCCCTGTTAACGGCCCGATGACGACACCGGCGATGAGATAGCCAAGCACAGAGCCCAGCCCTAATCGTTTTGACAGCGGGACAGCGATGACGGCGGCAGCCAGGTAGATGAAGGCGGAAATAAAATAGTCAGTCATCTTGTTTACGCTCCCGTGGGGAATAGGTATTCGTTAATACTGTCGAGCTTTGCTGCTTCGTTCAGGTCAATTTCATCTTGCGCAAGCTGGTCGAGTAAGGTTTGCCAGTGCGTTTTATGAATCGACAGCTGGCCATCTTCATAAGCGGTAAGTGCACCGTGCAGAATAAAGGGAGGCAGGTAGGGCATGCCGCATAGATGTGCGGTGGCTTCGATGGGGCGAAGCAGTTCGCGTACCGTGTAGCGATTTGCGCCGGTGTGCGTATAGGCATGATCCGGTGCGCCGGTACTGACACTGCAGAGCAGGGGTTTGTTCTGCAGCGCAGTACCCGTCTTGCCATAGGCAAAGCCGTATTGCAGCACCAGGTCTTGCCAGTCTTTTAGTATGGAGGGTGTGGAGTACCAGTAAAATGGAAACTGCATGATGACGAGATCGTGCTCAAGCAATCGCTGCTGTTCTTTTCTTACGTTGATGTGGCTGTCCGGGTATTCATGATACAGGTCGACAGCGGTAATATTTGGCTGTGCTTGTGCTATTTCAAACAGAGGCCGATTGATCTTTGAATGACTCTGTGCCGGATGAGCAAATAGTAAAAGTATCGATTTAGGCATGCTTGACTCTTTTTAATTTTAGATAAGCTTCGCTTTTTTGCCTTAATATATCATTATTTCTTTGACTCGATATTCGCCAGCTTCATCTTTATATGATTAATAGCAAAGCTGTTTTTATCCTGCAGTAACGCCCCGAAAATACTACAGCTGATAGTGAATACGCCTGCTTCCTGAAGTATGGCCAGCTGGAGGCAGAGGATACGCACAGGATAAGAATTATGTGGGGTCAGAACACAGATTGCGCTAATATTAGAAACAACTGTGTTCTGACCCCACTTTATTCAGATACAGCAGGTTGAAGATAGCTGCTTGGGATAAACTTACCAAGGCATTCGCTAAGCTGGCTAAACGATTTAAGTTTTAATTGTCGAATCTTATCGACTAATTTCTGCTGGTCTGAACGAGGTTTTCTACGGAGCGTTTGTAAATGAAAACCAGGAAACAACGGGGTAGGATTTTGCATAGATAATAGCACCATATTCACTTAATATTGAACACTATTATCTCATGCTAGAAGGGCTTAACTTAGTGCCATTCTGGTCTGTCCCCTGTTTTCTTCGGCGTTGAGATTGGAGAAGTTTTTGTTGAGTACGAACAGTGCTAAGCGTAGGATGCATAAAAGACCGGCCTCTGGTGATGGTGGATGGTTTGGCGATTTGAAGCCTACCACCAGCCCGGTCTTTTTTATAATTAATTCAGATGATTACGCTTAAGTAAGTACCATTCAGGTCTGTCCTTAAATATTTTTCAGGTCAGTAGTAGAAGGGAATGATGCCCATGAGTTATAAGAGCGCGGTATGCCTTACGGTATTCATTTGGGGTTCGAAATGGATATATTAAGTACCGAAAAGACAATATTAGTCGAGTAGATAATAATAACATTAATCAGTTACTTAGGTCCGGCCCTGATATACGCGGACAAAAGGAGTAATTTTTGAGTACAGTTAAAGAGCGAGTAGAAGGACATCCTGTAGTTTTTTTTCTAGGTGCATTGCTTGTGGGCTATATTGCAGGAATCGCTACATATGGTTTTCTAATTTCTGCAACAGATAGAACCACCATATCTAAAGAAAAGCTAGACGAGTTAAAACAATCAGAATTAGTTTCAAAACAGTGCATTGATACAATAGAAGATAAAGAATTAAAACTTATAGAGGCCATCAGAATACAAAAAGAATTGCCTAAGAAAGAAAATATAAAGTTGCATAAATTTAATATTGAAACAAATAGTCAAGAGAAGAAATCAGGTCCGTTAATTGACTTAACATTTGAGAAATTTTCTGAAGTCTATTATGACTATGAAGTACATTTTACAATAAAGGAAGAATTGGCAAAATCAATGCTAGGTAAAAATGTACAATGGACTGCACAAATCGCATCAATATCAGCTGGCGTAAGAGACGACGGCTCACTATTGGCCGTGGTAATTGATCCTAGTAAACCAGCTACATCTCCGACAGCGATATACTTTGACTCATCTCAACGAACTTCAGTATTGCCTTTGAAAAGAGGAGATGTAATAGAATTCGAATGTTTTGTATCAGGCATGTTTGGAAGCTTATCAATAAGCTTTGATTATTGTAAGTTAATCGACACATGGTAATTTTACGAAAGAAAGAAGTGCGTGGGGTCAGGCCTTCCCATGCCACATTCTCTAATAAAAAAGAATCTTTAAGTGAAGTACCTCGACGCGATAAAAGAATAATACCTAAGTCACTTGAATATTACGAAAGAAAATATAACGATCAAAAAAAGCAATTTGTACTGCCTACTTATCTGGCGGTTATACTTTAAAAGAGATCGGTGATTATTATCAAAAACATTACTCAACAATCAGTCGAATAGTTAAAGAGAGTGAGTGATCTATGATAGTAAAAGACGTGGTCACTTTTTTATGGCATGGAAAGACCTGACCATGTGTTTTTTTATGATAGTGTGTACTAGAGTGGGATTATTCTCTCATATTAATTTAACAGTTGGTGTTAATAGTGGCTATTGAGGTTGCTGGAATTTTAGCGGGATGGCTTTGGCAGAAACTTGCTGATGCTGCATACGTAAAAGATAAAGATAAAAAAGTTAAAGATTCTTTGACTCAAGCAGTATCTAGAGCATACGAAAGGTTTGTCGAACTGTATGCAACTTCTGCCGCTCCATTTTTTGATGAAAATTTCATAGAAAAAAATCTAGGGCCTGAGCTGATCAAGTTATTGACACGTAGTGATGAGCCTAATATCTCACTAATAGTGTCTGCCTACGAATCACAATTCACAATAAAGTTAAATGTTGATATTGAGAAAATAATCTCTGACTTTATTGGTTTTGTTGAAGAGGAATTAAAAAAAGAAGATGCTCTACAGAATATATTAAATAGTAGGCAGATTGATGAGACTAATCAGATTGTCAAGAACGTTGAAGAAAAAATAGATCGTGTAAGTGATATTTTTGAAGAGAAAGTAAATTTATATACAGAAGATCAGATAAAAAAACGACAGTTTGAATCTAAAGTCCTACAGGACAATGCATTACAGCAACAGCAACTCACTTACCTTATAGAGCAATTTGATCGACAGGAATTATCGCAACATGATGGTGTGCAGGTCAATGCGTTAGTGTCGAAACAATTAGATCTTGTAAAAGACGATATCGAAAAAGGTAATTATCGAGAAGCTAAGAATCTACTTATGAGTCTTGAGGAGTCATTGTACTCGTTAGATAACTTTTATAATTTTCGTTGGCATACATGTAATGCGGCTTGTTTTTTAGCTAATGAGAAAGAAGAGCGTGCTGCTGAGGAGTATTTGAAAGCTTATGATTTTGCACCAGAGGAAGAAAAAGCATTATTAAATCGTGCGCGTGCATTTTTACTACAAAAAAAATATGAAGAGGGGTTGGTGGCATGTGAAGAAGGATTAATAAAACATCCTAACAGCGCACTGTTGTGGTCGATGAAAATGAGCGCAAGAATGTTACTTGGCCAATCAGAACCAGACGTTGGATTGCCAGAGTCACTATATGATGAGAAAGAAATTCTGTATGCTTTATCGCACGTTAGGCAGCAACAAAATAGATTAAAAGAAGCATATGATTTCGCTTTGTCATGTTTTGAAAAGGACAGAAATCAAATTGAGTCGAAACGCACACTCTTAACATCTGCTGTCATATGGGCAACCGAAGATTCTGTTTCAGTCCATATGGGGCAAATTTCACAAGTAAAAATAACCGCGCTTAATACAGCTATAAAGTCATTGGAGCCGTTAGAAGAAAGTATCGAAAAAATTCAGCAACAGAAAGTATCGTTGGAAATTATTAATAATGTTGCAATTGCGCTAAATATTTTGGGTGATGTTGAGCGAGTTAATTATATTGTACAACGTGGATTATACAAACATCCTCTTGCAGAAGGGTTGCTAAGAATTAGAATAAATGAATTACGTGATCAATGTGATTATAAAAATATTCGTGAAATAACAGACCCATATTTGAAGCGTTTAACAAATAATATATTGATAATGCTGGCAGAAATATCTACAAATAATAGTGATGATGTATGGTTTAATGAAATACACGAATTACTGAAATCAAGAGAGCTGAAACCAAAGGAGTTTATGACTGTTTGTTCGCTCTTTATTCATATGTTATGGATGACTGGTCGGCGAGATGAAGCTGTCGAGAAAGCGAAAAAAGAATTTGATCAAGATAAAAGTAATGTTCTTGTGTCAGTCTTACTAACTAGGATGCTGAATAAGCTTAGTAAGGAAAATGAATCGGAATATTACATGCAACAGTGTATTGAAAGGGCACGAGATTCTTCGTCGTCTGATGATACATTGCAAGTTGCAGATTTGCTTTTTGACTTTGAGAAGTATTCAGATGCGGCGATTTTTTATAGAAAATTGCTTGGTACAGTAGGAGAGGATCTTTTAACTCAGCGATATTTGATGTGCTTGATTGGTTCTGATCAAAGAGGTAAGGCGCATGAAATTGTTGAAATGTTACCCGATGAAACTCGTGATTTACCTCCATTTCGTAGAATTGAGGCAAGTCTAGCACGTGCAGCAGGAGATTGGACCAAGCTTCGAGATATTCTTAGTGTAGAGATTGAGCGTGACCCTGAAGATTCTAGTTCGGCTGTAGGTTATGTTGGCGCACTTTATAGGCTTCAAGAAAAAGAGTCATTAAATAGTTATCTAAGTAGTGATCCAATATTTAAAAATACTTGTCCTGAGAATGAGTTCGAGTTTGCAAAATATCAAGCTAAATATGGTTATAAGTATAAAGCAATAAATAGACTATATAGGTTGTTTCGCAATAATCCCCATGACAGTAATGTGGCTGGTTACTTTCTTACAGTACTACTTTTAACTCAAGATTTAGAGTTGCCAGTGCCGCAGCTAGTAACACCAGGAGTTGCTGTGTATATTCATACTGATACAGATGAATACATATTTGTTATTGATAATGAAGATGGTCAATTATCATGGCCAGAGATTATCCAAGAAAATTCAAAAAATGCGAAAAATCTTATTGGGAGAAAGGTGGGTGATAAAGTAGAGTTGTTAATTGGTATTGGCTCGGTTGTTTGTGAAATAAAAAGATTAGAAAGTATTATTCGATTTGCAGCAGATAAAGCTCATGAAATCATAAAAAAAACAGCTGTCTCATCAGGGCCTTTAACAAGTGTCAGTGTGGTTACGCATGATGGTGACTATGATTTTGATCCTATACTTCAATCGCTCCGTGAACGGTCTAAACATGTGGATCGTGTCTTTAGTTATTACAATAAACAGCCAATTCCTATATCTATTCTTGCAGATGCTTTAGGTACAGATACTGTAACGTTGTTATTGGAATGGCCTTTCGAAAAAAATAGATTATTTGTATGTCAAGGGACACATGAAGAACGAAACCAAGCGATATCT
Source organism: uncultured Gammaproteobacteria bacterium (assembly GCA_963759005.1). Taxonomy (GTDB): domain Bacteria; phylum Pseudomonadota; class Gammaproteobacteria; order SZUA-229; family SZUA-229. The sequence goes on along the minus strand of CAVWXQ010000030.1, from coordinate 7,486 downwards.
TTATTTAATAAGGAACGATTTAGGTATGTGTTAGATTTGACTATGTTGGTTGAGCTTGTTCGCATGAATCTATTTGAAAAAACTGTAAATACTTTAGGTGTGCCACTTGTTCCTGAATCAATAAAGGAACAGCTATTAGTTTTAATTCAAGGAGTAGATGATCCAAGGGCATCGTCAATGATGAGCGAGGTTAATGGAAGCTTTAATATTGTAGATATTCCGAGTGAATACTTTATAAAAAGAAAGCTATTTTTGGAGAGTATGTTGAATTACGTTAATGACTTTTGCGAGGTGCTGCCTACTTACGGTCCATCTGATGTATCAAGTGGACATCTAGCGTTAACGAATGCTCTCGATAGGCCTTCACTGGATAGTGTCTATCTAGCATTAGAGCACAATGCCTACTTAATTACTGAAGATGGTGCTCTTAGAACCTTGGCAGGTGCGGCAGGTGTTGTTGGATTGTTATGGTTACAACCTTTATTAGCAAAATTACGAGATGATGAAGTTATTAATGATAGCGAGTATTCAAGAATATTCTTAGAGAAGTTATCACTAAATCACAGCTTTACAAGTATCTCATCTAATGATCTTCTGTGGGCGGCAAAAAATGAACCTGCTGCATTGTCTCCATTAGTTGTTTCGGCCTTAGAAACATTTAGAAGTACTACGGTAGAAATTAATTCCGCAGTAACTGTTTGTGGGACATTCTTAGTTTCATTATTAAAGAAGCAAAAGCCTGATATAGTTAAACAGTATTATGAAAAATGTGTTTCAGTGTTGACTGAAAACAGCCCGGAATATTCTCAAAATATTATTAATGTATTAACATATTCGTTAACTGAAGAAATTGAGTTATTACATGGTAAAAAGCGTAAAGAAGTAGATAAAAAAGCTCGGAAGGTATCTAAGACCAATGAGTCAAGTACCAACTAAAAGACCTGTAATGAAGTTGCTGTCATATTTGATTAAGAAGATATTAATAAGAGAATAAAATAAGTGGAGTCAGATGAAACTTTTTACTTAAATTAAAGGGGCGGTAACCAAAAACAAAGACACCCATTGTTTAAAAAAGTAATTGACGGAAATCCAGTTCAACCTGCTCATTGATTTCATAGGTTTTATGTTAGATGACGCTGATTTTTTAAGCAGTATTACTTGTTGAGGTGTTCAACGGCGGATAAACAAAACTCCAGGCACAAGAAAAACCAGAACTGGATTATTTCAAGCTCACAATATTCTACTTTTTTAGGAAGATTTAACTGCTTGAGAATATCTGCTCACATTGACGAATGCCCTGCGCCCAGTTTTTTCCTAATTCATCACAGGCTCTGCGAACATGAAAGGCGGTACCCACCAGATTCTTGAATGGTTGCTCGAAATGCCTGTTGAGATAAAGCCAGTGCCTGGCATCCATATCGGCAAACATAGACACCCATCTATTAAAAACGATAAATTACTAAAATTAGCTCACCTCGTTTCATTGTTTTAAATATTTCTAGAAAAAAACAGTCAATCAGACTAAAGGAAGGTCTTATTTAGTGAAGTTACAACAAATAACTTAAAGCGCGACAATAGAAACCCATGAACTGTCATATTTCAAGTTCATCATCCTTTATCATTGATTTTTTAAAAGTATTTAACTACTCGAGAAATACTTTTCACACTGATCCAGGCCATGCACCCAACGTTTACCCATGTCATCACAAGCTTTGCGTACATGATGCGCCGCACCGACCAGGCCTTTAAAGGGTTGTTCAAAGTTCCTAGTGAGATAGACCCAATGTCTGGCATCCATATCAAGACGTTGTAATATTACGGGTTGATGTGCAGGAATCGCGCCTTTCTTATCTTCACGAATGATTCTTCCACTCCAGTCAACTAGTTCGAGGTAATCGGTTAAGTTAAATGGAATACCTTCAGGCATATCTTTTCTTGGGTTACCTACAAAGGGAAATAAAGTTGAGGGTTGCACTACTAAATAATTAGGGTCAGAAATAATTAGGGTCAAAATAATTAGGGTCAGAGTAACATTAATCAGTGTTTTTTATACACTTTTGTGGGCGCCCTGCTTTTCCTGGTGTTACTCTTCGATCCGTTAATGCTTCTATTTGCAATGTAAAACGTTCACTACCTAAAACCAATCCTTTGTTCGCACTCTCTCTTATTTCTTTCAATAATTCAGCGTTCACATGCGCTTTGAATAATGCGCGATAATTTTCTACTCTTTCTTCTTTTGTCTTTCCTAATGAAAGATACTCTGAATGCGGTGTTTGTAATTCAGTTTTTATTCCAAGGGCATTACAGGCATAACTTGACCAGTTATATTCACCTGGATCATCAACCATGTCGGCTCTTACAGGATTTAATTCGATATATCGCAAAATTACGCAAAATTACGGGGTCTTTCCATGCCACATTCTCTATGCTAGATTCCCCTAATGGCAAGTTAAAGGGGACGAGTTAAAGGGGTCGGAGGGTAATGCCGCTTACTTAAGCTAAATCATGTCCAATTTTGAACAATTTCTTGCCTCAGAATAGACCGTGATTTAACCATCATTGAATAGGCTTTTGGCCTTCTTTTTATTACCCTGGGTTCAACCCTGCGTGTTCGGTTTCCAACGCGTAGTTGTCCAACCAACAACAAGAGTTCTTTTATTAATTCAATATTAGCAGTCCCCGTTTGTTGGTGAAATGTTAGCCATAGCTGGATAGTGTGTTTGAAACTCAATTGACGTGGAATGACGTCGCATAATAAGGCAGACTCAATCATGATCAAACGTATCAGATTGTAAGCGAGTAGATAGACCCAAATTTCCTTCTCTGCCATGTCTGGGGACAGGCAACTCAAGGCATCCATGCCCATGGTTGTTTTGATATGTCGGATATCCAGTTCGATGTTCCACCTACTTTTATAAAGATTTTTAAGGTCTTCTTTGGTGGCGGTGACTGGACAGCAAAGCGTGGTGATTAAAATCTTTCCTTTGACATTTAACTCTCGCACCGTCAACGTCTCAGGCATCGAGTCGAATTTCTCCTGGCTCATCCAGGCTGGCGGTGACCTGGGTCGATTAATAACAATTAAGTGATCCTTACTGCCCAGTTTTTTGCCACGTCGAAAGTCGGTACTGCGCTTTCGAGATCCATGCTGTTCAAATACCGCATCAACGCCCATCTCCTTTAATTCAGCAATCAAAAAATAGGTAGCGTAAAAAGCATCGCCTAATAATATATCATTGTTTTCAAACGTTTTTATCATGGTACGAAGAAGTGATTGCTCATCATTACCTTTGCCACTAACCGGACACATCGCTGAGTCAAGCAGCGCACCACTTGATAAGCACGTAATCCCAACTAGTCGACACATTGGAAAGCCAAGTCCAGACTTTTGAGAACTCAGCTGTGGGTACCTCTTTTGATTTTCCGGCGTATCTGGCAGTGTCACCGTTGTGCCATCGACGATGCGCACTCGACGCCCTTGCCAGCGCCATTTGTCACGCATTTTTTGGTCAATTAATTGCCCGGTGAAGCGAGTTAAATCTCGCACCATATCGACCGGCAATCTTGCTCGAGCTTTGCAATACCCTCCCGTCGCGGTACTGCATTTGGGACGTCCACCGATCAGTCTTGCTATGGTCGATTGATTCACCACGTTTCGACAAGATCGATCCTCGCTTACGGCTTGCGACAGGAATAACGATAATGTTTCCGTAGGAGGAAACATTCGTTCTCGATGATCAGGCAATAGAGATTCGACTCGCTCAAGCAACTGATCTGATGTAAGTTGATTGAAAAAACCCAGAGCATCGAGCTTGCTATGATGATCAGAAATTCGATGCTGTTGATGTTTAACCGACGAATAGTTAGTATGCATAAAAGGCTGTCTCCAGTTGGTATCAGGGTCTTGTTTCGTAACTAAATCCTAACACTTGAGGCAGTCTTTTTCTTTGGCCTAAATCTCTATATTTTTCCTTAAGTAAGCGGCATTAGGGACGGAGGGTAATAAATTTTAACCACTTCTTTCCCCTTTAACCTGGAAGTGAATTTAGCTGGAATCACTATTAACAGGATGAGCCTCAAAAACAGGTTTTCTTTCAGTGCTAATGGCTAAAGCCTCTTTATGTCGCGATACGACTTCTTGCCGAACGCGCATGAGATAACCACCCAGCGCACCACCACCGACAGCCAGTGTCAACAAACCCAGTGTAATAAACTGGTTGAAGATCATCAGTGAGCCAGCGGCAACAATACCAATAATAAAACCCGCACCCAAGTTTACTATTCGGTAGCTTCCTTGACTGCATCAGCAGCATCTTCACCCGCCTCCTTAGTTGCGTCAACAGCATGTTCAACCGTATCCTTAGTTGTGTCAGCAGCATTTTCAACCGCATTCTTGGAGTCATCGCAGGCGGCGAGCATCATCGCGCACATGGCAATCAGAATAAATAGTGGTTTTTTTATAAACATAACTTAATCACTCCATAATTTTTAATAGGAATTTTTTTCTATAATAATTGTCACGGTGCTGTAGCAATAATTTCACAACGGAAAAAAACGGGGTCAGGCCTTTCCGTGCTACATGGTTCATTTTCTTTTACTATGCGACTTATTAATGTGGCATGGAAAGACTTGCCCCCGATCTGTTTACTGACGTGGTTGCCCTGAATGTCCATTAAAGTGATTTCAATACCATCATCTAGAATGATTGTTTCACCTACTTTTCTTGTCAGCATTAACATTTCGCATCCTTGCTTTTACTCAAATTAAAAAACTGTCTTAACTAATATGTAAACAATACCTAAGATAAATACCCATGCACCTAATTCTATGGTTATTGTTTCTCGCAGGTTATCTTTATTGGATTTCACTATTTTTATCCTTTATATTTGTTACTGTCATCACAACTTTGATGACTTTTCGGGAAAGTATGAATATAACTTTTCCTTTCTCTCTCTTCTTTGACGTTCACGTAGTTTAGCTACCCGCTCTACTTCAATGTTAAGTTTCGGCTTTTTCACCACACCATAAAAATCTTTTAAATACTCAATATCACTCATAAATATTCTCCTTGATAAGGAGAGCATAGTCAGCATTAATTATCCAAAAATATGACCTTGCTCTGTACAATGTTATTTGTTTTCGTATTTTTTGAGAACATTTAATTTAGATATATAGAAGCTAGATATTTAGGAATATTTAGGAACTAGATAATTTGGGATGTTTAGGAGCATTGCATTTCGAGATTCTATTGTTGTTCGCCTAACAAAAATGTTGATTAATTATTCAAAACCAACAACCCAAGCATAAATCTAAAATCGGTAGGGAAAGCTCTACGTTTAATGACTCGTCAACGTTAAGCTTTAATGCATGCCTTGTGCCAACCTTTTTTTACACATATAAATCAGTGTGTTATATTATTTTATGCATTTTATAAAATGCTCAATCTGTCACCCATAGGAGACGCTGAAAACTCCTAATCAACCATAAGCCGCTATTACAGCGCTTCCCCTTCTGTCGCCATTTGGCGACAGAAAAAACAATGCGCAGCAGCACCTGACCCCGTGGTTCGTGCAAACTCGACTGAATAAAAGACCGCGAAAACTTCTTGGCTTTAAAACACCTGAAGAAGTTTATGCCAAAATGAAATTAGCGTCATGAAATATACGTGGCGCACTTATGATTAAAATCCGCGCATGATTAAAGGTCACATCAAAAAACTAATTATCATAGCTTTGCTGATCGCTGCAGGAATATTGCTGGAAGTGATTGGCTTACTCGATGCCGAAAAGATGCTGGCCGTAGCTAGAGGGTATTCAGATCAATGGTGGCTGGTTTTGGTACTCATTCTTCTACAAACTACCATGTTCACCTTTGCACTGGCGGGTTCATTCTTTCTCTGGATTGCAGCGCCACTTTACCCGCCTGTAATGGCAACCTTTATCCTTACGGTCGGTGGTACTCTGGGTGGTATAATGGCATACTTTTTTTCAAAACGTCTCACCGATGACTGGGTAGTCAAAATTGAAAAATCACATGCTTACAAGCTTCTCCGCAAACACGATAACTTTTTTACGTTATTTGCCTTGCGAGTTTTTCCAGCTTTACCGCACTCCATGGTTAATTACAGCTCGGGTATATTAAACGTTAAGCTGAGTCACTTCATATCGGCAGCAATATTAGGACTTTCCATAAAGTTTTACATATATTCAAAAGTAATTTATAACGCAACAACATCTGCATCGTTAGAAGACCTGTTAGATATATCTACATACGGGCCATTGGTATTACTATCTGTAGTCACCCTCGCAGGCGTTCTCATTAATTTCAAAATGAAAAAATAATAGCGTAACCTTGTTTTCGATATTTTGGGTCAGAAATAAGTGGGGTAAATAAGTGGGGTCAGATGAAACTTTCTACTTGATCAGACTTATCTTCTTGTTAACAAAAAGAAGGGGGGCAGGCCCAATGCCAGTAAGTTAAGGGAGATAAGTATCATAGGGTGCGCTGTGCGCACCAAAATCCAAGCCAGTAAGAATTTTTACAGTGCGCACGGCGCACCCTACACTGGAAAACATTCTTAACTTACTGACATTGGGGTCAGGCCTAACATTTCACATAATGTAAATTGTAAGGCCTGACCCCGTAGTTTTTTGCTTACTAAGGCCGCAACAGCGACTTAGACGTTTGTCGTAGCGTATTATTTCTAAAAGTGTTTTATATTTAGGCATTCACAGATCGTGATTACTCCGATCTATCCAGCAGTAGACACAGCGTGAAGGCATTATTCCAGATGAATATGATGAAGTTGATTGGTACACGGTTGCGGGATAACGGCACGTTCCAGCATCTAGGCCAACTACCCAGGGTTCCACTGTCTCAGCTTGATGAGAGTCTGGGTCGCTTTGAAACATGGTGCGCTCCTCTACTTACATCGGAAGAACTGGCACAGACCCGTGATACGATTAACCGATTCGGCGCTATCGATGGTGCCGGGCAAAAACTTCATAAGCTCCTCGTAGACTTCGACTAGCGGGATGACACGGATAGCTGGCTCGATAATTTCTGGCCAGCTCGCTATCTGGGCCGCAGGGCACCGATATCTATCAATGCTAATTTCATCTACCTGTTCAAAGAGCGTCAGCTAAGCCAAATCGAGTGTGCCGCCGAGTTAAGCCGCCTCGCGGTTGATTTCAAGCAACGGCTGGATGATGAATCGCTACCTACCCAGGTATCTCAGTAATGTGACACCCCGCTGTGTATGTCAGAGTACAAAAACCTGTTCTCTAGTACACGTATACCCAGAAAACAACAGGATATGGCGCGCGCACCTTATTCATTCGAGGAGCCCGGCAGTGCTCAGGCTAACCATATAATCGTCTATCACCATGGGCAGCTGTTTCGCCTCGATGTGATCAATGACGGTAAAGCCTGCAATCAGAAAGACATCGAAGTGGCATTGCAGGGAATTGTCATCGCATCGCCCACC
>CAVWXQ010000029.1:0-36787 GCA_963759005.1 uncultured Gammaproteobacteria bacterium | reverse complement strand
CAGTGGTAATACGGGGTGGCATCGAGTGAGACCAATGTCTTCCTGGGTTTTGGCATGTGGCTATCCTTAGCGAGTCGTTGCATTAACGGTAAAAAATCGTTACGTTATTGTCAATTGTTTTTTATGGGTGTCTTTGTTTGTTTTCGCAAAAAGCATGGCAGACCTTGCCGCTTCTGGCAACCCGGTTCAACTGATGAATCAATCATGATTACACCGTCCGCTGCCCAGCAGGTGGCTAAACGAATGAGTGAAGGCTGGATATATCTAAAACTTTAGCGCCCGCGTGAGAACGAGTGGTATACGGTTTTTTGCTATATAACTACCTATACAGCAAGAAGGTATCACAGTTTAGTCCTTTATCTTGTTAATCAATGCCTGGATATTTCCAGAATTTGATGCAAAATCAGCAGAACCTGTGCGCGAACTTGACTGTATGTACAACGATGAGTGATCCATATCAACGAGTTTCACCTGAACAAATACATCATCTTCGAATAAAAATAATCGAGAATGTGCAACCATATTAGCATTCTGATTATCACTATCCGATGCAATAATATCCCAGCCTAATTCACTGGCAGCATAAATTACGCGTTTATACAGACGCTCTGTATTTGCATTAAAAACGGGCGTACGTAATTCCTTGAATGAATGGTCATCAGCTGTAGCTGCAGTGTTAGTTGTTAAGAAAACAGCCAGTCGTTTAACTATCCCAGGCTCCTCGAACAGGTTCGCATCGTTTTCGTATAAAGTAAAAAATAAAGCACCAACAATGAATATGAAAACGAATATTACAAATTTGATTACCGTCATTTGCTTTCTTCCACATCTAGCTATAATAAAACCATCTTCTTTATTATATGACGATGGTATAAAAAAATCATTATATTATAATTTATTGGCCTGTCATTCATTAAATACGGCGCCAGACTAAAGTAACCAGGCCCAGTAAACCTGAACCAAATTAGAATAATGCCGCTGGCACAGGTACGACTAGCACACCAGAAACACGAACTACTAAATCGTTATAATCTCAGCCACCTAAAATCCTCAAATCATCGCATGTTACTTAAGACTTTGAAAGAATTCAAAACATTTGGCCAATAAGGACGCAAAAATATTTTTTAGCTGACGATTATAAAAATACTTTCACAACCTCTACTGCGTAGTCACTAGACTCAAGCTAAAACAGCAATCAATATAAGTAAATAAGCAAACACTGCTAGATATTCCTATTTATGTCCCGCTTCCTTACATTAATAGTAGACCGCGGATAGAACCTACAATCTAAACTTAACTAGTCAACTCGAATATTAAGCCACATGGCCTTCAATAAAACGATTAAATACCTATTGACAGCCAGAACAAATTAAATCACTATCGAAGCGTGATGAATCAAATTTACCAACTCGCCGTTCGCCCCATGATTGTACGTTTTCACTGGAAACGCATGCGCTGGCCTTTGTCTATTCATCACTAACATAAGCAAATAGAATATTTCAAAAGGCCACTACAAAATTAGTGGCCTTTTTTATGTCCATGGATGGACGGTATTCCGCAAGGAGCCAGGAAGGCGGTGCGGTTATGTCCATGGATGGACGGTATTCCGCAAGGAGCCAGGAAGGCGGTGCGGTTATGTCCATGGATGGACGGTATTTCGCAAGGAGCCATGTAGGTGATGTGACACACTAAGGTAAAACAATTTAACAACATTATAAGGGAGGAACACAAGTGTCAGTACCAATCTCATATCTCTCGGTTATTCTAATCTGGAGTACAACACCATTAGCCATACAATGGAGCGGCAATGATGTTGGTTTTCAGTTTGGTGTCGCAGCGCGTATGGCAATTGGATTAATCGCCTTGCTCATGCTGTTACATTTGATGAAGATTGAACTTCCCTGGCACAAAAAAGCGCGACGTATATACCTCATCAGTGGATCAACACTTTATGTTGCGATGAGCTTTGTTTACTGGGCAGCACAACACATCCCTAGTGGCTGGATATCTGTGGTTTTTGGATTGTCGCCAATAATCACCAGCGTATTGGCAAGTATAATATTAAAAGATTCACATCTGTCAGGCACACGTTTAACTGGAATGTCGACTGGTCTTCTAGGATTAATGGTTATTTTTATCGAAGGCATGTCTATTTCGACAGCTGCTTTACTTGGTATATCAGCGGTTGTAATAAGCGCAGCCACACAATCACTAGGTTCCGTATTAATAAAACAGCAACAGCCTGACTTTCACCCAATCGCGATAACAGCAGGCAGTATTGTAGTGGCGCTGCCATTATTTTTATTAAACTGTTTTGTTGTCGGTGGCTTGCCTGAAACTATTCCACTTAAGTCTGCCTTATCTATTTTGTATTTGGGTTTGCTTGGCTCAGCGGTTGGTTTTCCCCTGTATTTTTACTTATTGAAAAACCTGGCTCCAGAGCGGGTTGCCATTGTAACGCTGATAACACCCGTTACTGCGTTATTATTAGGCACATTTTTAAATAATGAAATCATCAGCAGTAAAGTCTGGCTAGGCACCACATTGATTCTTACAGGCTTAACAATTTATGAATACGGCAAGTATCTGCCACACGTAAAAAAATGGAAAATACGCTGGTTACAGAAGCCACTTTAAGTGGCTAATAAATAATTTTACGTCATTGCGAGCGGAGCGTGGCACTAATTTTTCATGGAGAAAAATTGAACGCATTTTGTGCGATCCGAAGGGTAAATTACATGGACGTAATTTATAATCTTAGCCAGGCAGCTAACGCACTGCTTAAAACCTGTTTGGCTTTGCGCAACCTGAACATATTAAGGTCCGTCACTTTATAATCCAGAACAGGATAAACTCTGGCAATAAACTGCCGTTTTCCTTTTTACTAATAAACCAGAAAAAGCAATTAGAAAAATGCCGCATTGAATTCGCCATTGACTTTGAAAAAGCTAACGGCAGTTTAAGCCGGAAAGTATTTAAAGTTTCTGAAGGCAATTATGCTGAAAAAGAAAAACAGGTAACAAAATATTTTTCGTTCAAAAAAATATCGACACGAAAATATTATGCCGGGAAACATCAACTAACTATTATTGTTAACAGTGTTGAACTGGCAACAAAAACATTTGATCTTATCCTGGAACAACAAACATATTTTTTACCTAAGAGGACACGAGGTAACAGAGAAAAAACATAAATTAATCAGATGCTCCCGATTATCAAAAATAGTCAGCCAGGGTTTAAGTTTCTGCATATTATATTCGGTGTGTATGCGCGAACATGAATAACTCTGTATTCTCCGTGCTTCAATTATATCGTTAATAACAAGCTGTCCTTACAAGCAGATGCCTGGTTATTCTCTAAAAAATACCAAACAGTTTGTTTTCTTCCTTGTGCTTGTGCAATAATTTAGCAATTGTTTTGTTCTTGCTCAACTCGGCAAGATTAATAGCCTGTTCACGTTTATCATTTCTTAGATCAATATCAGCGCCGGCTTTCAGCAACAGTTTTACTGCATCTACGTTATCTGCTATCACTGAAAGAATCAAAGCGGTGTTGCCGATGTTATTCTTACTGTTTACATTCGCACCTTTGGCAATCAAAACCCTGACTGTTTCGGTGTGCCCTCGACTCGCTGCCATTAATAACGGTGTATTACCATCCTTTGCTTTGGCATCTATTGCCAGTCCTTTGTTAATCAGTAATAACACGGTTTTCGTGTTGTTCATCACAGCTGCATGATGCAACAGTGTTACATCATTTTTATCTTTACTGTTTAATTTTCCATGATTTTTAATCAGGTAGTCAACGGTAGTAGCTTTAGCTGATTCAATAGCATGCCACAGAACATCATGACCTGAATCATCCTGTATTGTTAAATCTGCACCAGCAGCAACCAGACGTTTTACTGTCGCTAATGACATTGTTGTAACCGCCCGCATCAAATCATTTTTGCCTTTATGTAATGAATTATCGGGGCGTGCCTTATTATCCAGTAACTGATTACTTATTGCTTCATGTTTGTTCTGGATAGCATACGACAGCGCACTACGATGATCTTTATCTACTGCCTTCACCGTAGCGCCAGCTGCGAGCAATGTTGTTACGACTTTCTCCTGGCCTTGTTCGGAAGCCCACATCAATGGCGTTTTTCTACTCTTGCCGGTACCATTAACATTCGCCCCGCTTTTGATAAGCTGGTCGACAATTTTGTCGTGTCCCTGTAGCGCAGCACGTGATAGTGGCGAGTGGCCTTCGTGATCCAGCTGATTTGGATCAGCGCCTTTTTTTAATAATGCAACGGTGACATCTAACTGGCCTCGCCACACCGCTATCATTAACGGTTTCCAGTTTTTATAAACACCTGTTGTACTGTTATTGAGAACTGCCAGTTTCTGATTAACGGTCAGCCCGTCTTTTTTTGCTACAGGCAGTCTGGCGCCATGTTTCTTCAGTAACTTCACAGTTGAGTTATGCTTACCTTTGTCAGCTAACATAATGGCTGTTTGGCCTTTTTGATTTTTTATTTTTAACGCCGCTTTTTTTGCCAGTAAAGCGTTTACAGCAGCATCATGTCCCTTTGCAGCTGCCAGCATTAGTGCGGTATTACCATTTGCATCTTTGTTATTCAGTTTGGCACCCTGCCCAATAAAAGTACGCACCAGAGCTGTTTCACCTAATGACGCTGCAACCAGTAATGGCCGGTCTTTATACTTATCAGCAGCATTAACATCAGCACCGTGTTTAATCAGCATCTTGACCATGGCGCTGTTTTTTTGTGCGACGGCTTCTAAAAGAACAGGGCACTGAAACTTATTACGAGTATTTGCACTCACTCCCTTAGCCAGTAATTGTTCAGCTGCTTTAACATTACCGGTACTAACCGCATGTACTAACGCTTCTTCCGGATTACGGGCATTATCGATTAGTACTGATTCTGAATCACCGGACTGAATTTTCTTCAATCGCTTTTTGGCATTATTATGCCCCTTTTTACTCGCAACACTGTACCAGTAAACCGCCTTTGACCTATCGATTTTTACTCCAGCACCTTCCTCGTATAATACTCCCATGGAATACTGCGCTCGCTCGTACCCCTGCCTGGCTGACTTTAACATCCACTCTGCGGCCTTTGCCGGGTCTACTGCAGAGCCTTGCCCATTACCGTACATCACTGCCAGCTGGTACTGCGCCTCCTTATCTCCTTTTTTAGCCAATGGCTTGAGAATACTCACCGCCTTGTCAAAATTCTGCGTGCGAATTGCCATTTTTGCGTCTGCCAGGGTCGCGGTTTGGCTTGCAACCTCTGCGGTAAATAGCAACAGAAACGTTATACATACAATGTTTAAAAACGGTTTTACCACGATTATTTCACCAGAATTGATTCTTCAGGATAACCTGAATTTATGCAGTACCATATTTAGTATCGACAGCGACACCAAGACTCTTTAAAAAACCCGTCGGTAAAATACCACCTGCACAGACAATAATTGCATCGTTATCGATACAGATCTCTTCATCATCGGTGTTAATCACTACCTTATCGGGTTCTATATGCTTTACCGTCGATTTCATCAATACGCGTAAACGACCGTCCTTCTCCGCATCGGCAATTTTAATACGATTTTTTTCCTTGGCACGCGAAAAAGCCTCGCTTCGATATGAGATAGCGACTGTTGTACCTTCCTCGTCTGCAATACTGACTGCCGCTTCAAGCGCACTATCACCACCACCAACAACCAGAACGTGCTGATTTTTGTATTGCGCAGGGTCGACTAATCGATACACCACTTTTGTCTGCTCTTCACCGGGTACGCCAAGTTTACGTGGCGTGCCACGACGGCCAATCGCCAGTAAAATTGCCCGGGTATGATATTCCGTGGTGCCGGTTTTAACATGAAATCCTGTGCTTTCAGCTTCTACGCTTTCAACCCGCTCTCTATCTTTAATTTCCAATCCAGCTTTACTTATAATGCCTTCCCAGAAATCCATTAACGCTTCTTTTGTGGTTTCTTTGAAGTGCATTTTTCCAATAATTGGCAACACTACCGGCGCCGTCATAACTATTTTACCACGCGGATAATGTGACACGGTACCACCAATTGAATCCTGCTCAAGGGTCACAAAGTCCAGTTTTTTATCTTTAGCGGCGAGTGACGCCCCTAAACCTGCAGGTCCTGCACCTACGATAACAAGGTCAATCACACCAGCGCTGCCTTTACCCTGCTTTATACCATCGAGCTTGCAAATAGAATCAACCGCCTTCACTCCCTGAGTAATTGCATTACGAATCAGCCCCATACCGCCCAGCTCACCCGCAACATAGATACCCGGCACATTAGTCTCAAAGCTCTCGTTTACCTGGGGAATATCAACACCCCGTTTCTCAGTACCGAAAACCAGTTCGATAGCATCAAACGGACATGCCGTTTTACACGCACCATGGCCAATGCAGTGAGTTGGATTAACAAGATACGCCTTGCCATCAATCACACCTAATACATTTTTGCTTCTTTCCGGACAGGCACTTACGCAAGTAGCACAGCCCAGACAACGTACATGATCTATCACCGGGTGTATCGACGCTGGTTCTATCATACCGGTAGCAACGGCCTCATCAAAAACACCCTTACTTTTTCGGTGTCTTTTTGAACGTTTCCAGAGACGATAAAACCAGAAAAAAAGTAATGGCAGAACGTATAACCACATCAAATTAGACATTGCAGTCCCCCATTAACGCGACTTTTACCCAGAAACAGCATTAACCGGGAAGGTATTAAACAGATAAATTTCATGGTTTTTTAATAATGATGTTAAAAATTTTAACTAAATTAGTATAACTCTACACGATCAAATTAGTGAAAAGGTTTGGCAAATTTCATTTTTTTTAAAAACAAGTTTACGTTTTCCATCTACACTCTAGAGTAATACTGACTAAAAATGATAAACAAACACGCAGATAATGGAACTATTTTTGAGTCTGAAACGTGAGTGATTATAGATTTAGTAGTATTTTCGTGGTGGAAATTTGATTAAAATCAATTTATACTGCGGTTTGTGCCACATTAAAATGTTACTAAAAAACTAATAACCATTTTTACTTCGTAACACTATTTAATGCTCAAGACCTTACCATGTATATACAACGGCTAATATTCACCCCATTTCAGTTTCTACGTAGCAATCTTTTATTACTCAGTACGGCTATTGTACTGTTATATGGCTGGACGCTGCGTGATGATAATTACCTGACTGCTGAAGACGGTGCTGGTTACCTGTTAGGTATCCTTGGCGGCAGCCTGATGCTTGCCATACTGTTTTACCCGCTCAGCAAGCGGGTTACGTTACTAACCCGTCTTATACCGATACGTTACTGGTTTGGCTTTCACATGTTACTTGGCACTGTTGGCCCTGCTATGATTCTGTTTCACGCCAACTTCCAGCTAGGCTCTACCAATAGTACGGTTGCACTGGCCAGCATGTTACTGTCCGCCGGAAGCGGGATTCTGGGTCGTTATTTTTATACCAGGATACATCATGGTCTTTACGGAACACGCATAAAATTTAAGGAGCTCAAACAGAAAGCCGAAGATGACCACGCTGAAATACTCAAGTTTTACGCAAAAGACGAGAAACTAAGCAGTCTCATGGATAAAATGGAGGAAATGGCACTGCGCCCCTATACCGGTATGGCAACAAGTCTTTCACATGTTATTTACCTGGCAGTCAATACGCCACGTTTAAAAAGAAAAGTACTGCGTTTACTGAATAAAATTTATCAGGAAAACAGCGAAAACAAGCCTGTGCCAGACAGTAAAGTTGTCACTGGTTTAATAAAGCGCTATATGCTGGCGCTTAGGCGGGTTGCAGCATTCAGAGTATACGAACGGCTTTTCTCAAATTGGCACATGCTTCACCTGCCACTATTTTTTATGATGATCATGACAGCCGTCATCCACATTTTTGCCGTACATTTGTACTAGCAGGCAGCCCGAGAATAGAAAGCCTGCTCGGCAATTTATCCTGCGTTGGCCTGCATTCGTGCAAGTCGTACGGAAAGACAGATTTTGTCCAGAATACCTCATAAGAATCGATGCTATACGCCTCAAATTATGAATAAATCTGCCTCAAAAACAGCGTTCTCTCAAAACGGCTTCTATACTTAGACAAGCTCCTGGCCACACACATCTAAATTTACCTATGCATCAATTTACTCAGGTTTTTATTCGTCTTACTTTGTTTTTATGTCTGCTAACGGTTTCAACTGTCATTAATGCAGAGTCCCTTGAATCTCTGCTCATGCCAGGAAAAGTCACCAAGGCACATGAAAAATACGAACAGGAATGTACACAATGCCATGACACTTCCGACAAGGAGAAACAGGGGCAACTTTGTGTGCAGTGTCACGACCACGAAAACATTCTTGATGATTTAGCTAACAAAACCGGCTTCCATGGGCGTCTACCCAAGTCCGCACAAACCGACTGCAAACATTGCCATACAGAGCACATAGGAAGAAACGCAAATATCATAATACTCGACCCATCGACATTTGATCATAGCAAGACTGATTTTCTGCTAAAAGGGTCACACACAAAAGCATCATGCGATGCATGCCATAAGTCTGATAAAAAATATTCAGAAGCACCATCTGACTGCTATAGCTGCCATGAAAAAGTAGACAGACATGAAGGCAAACTAGGTAAAAAATGCGGTGATTGCCATAAATCAACCAGCTGGAAAGAAACAGGTTTTGATCACGATAAAACAGACTTTCCGTTAAAAGGCACCCATAAAGACACCAGTTGCGCTGCCTGCCATATCAACCAGAAATACAAAGACACACCAAAAACCTGCTTTGACTGCCACCAGATTAACGATGCACACCGCGGCGACTTTGGCAAAAAGTGTGAGAGCTGCCACAATCCAAAAAAGTGGGACGAAATTCATTTCGATCACAACAAAAATACCGACTTTCCACTATATGGAAAACACAAAAAAGCCGCTTGTAACAGCTGTCACACATCGGGTGATTTAAAAGACGAAAAATCAAGGAAAAAACTGCCAAAAGAGTGTTACGGTTGCCATAAAAATGACGACAGCCATAAAGGACAATACGGTAAAGAATGCAAGACTTGCCACATATCAGAATCATGGCAGAAGCAGAAATTTGATCACGACAAAAAAACCGATTTTCCGTTACAAGGCAAACATAAAAAAGTAACCTGTGCCCAATGTCACAAAGGCAATCTTTACAAGGACAAAACTGGCAAAAAGAAAAAAACAGTTAGCAACTGCATTGACTGCCACAAAATTGATGATGTTCACAAAGGCAAACAGGGAGACAAATGTGATAGATGCCATAATGAAAAAGGCTGGAACAGCGACGTATTATTCGATCATGATCTAACCAGCTTTCCACTCATCGGCATGCACGCAGTTGCACAATGCGAAGAATGCCACCTTTCAGCCGTATATGGCGACACCAAGTCGGACTGTAATCACTGCCATGCAGATGATGACGTTCATAAAACCAGGCTGGGTACTGACTGCGAAACCTGCCACAATCCGAATTCATGGGAAACATGGCTGTTCGATCATGACAAAGACACTGATTTCAAAATTGAAGGTGCGCATAAGGAGCTCGGTTGTTACAACTGCCACCAGACAGACTCAAAAGGAAAACTAAAAGCATCAAAAGACTGTATCGCCTGCCACCGTAGTGATGATAAGCACAATCGCCAATTTGGACGGCATTGTGGCGATTGTCACGGCACAAAAAGCTTTAAAGACATTAACATTATTCGATAATATAGTAGATTTTTTGATATTCCATAGTTATAGTTAGGATCTGTACAGTTATACATTTTGCTAATGTAATGCGTGCAGACCACGATCGTGGAACCCAAACCCAAGCTAAATCAGGCTTGTAATTGCTCAAAAATAACACAAAAGTCTGGAACCTTTATATCCAGGCGTACGTGCTTGTTATCACGAGCCTTACACTAATAATAAATAGAACCTGACCACATATATGAAAACTGTCCGCCTGATACTCGTTCCAATATTACTGCTTGTTAGTTTTTCGCTAAGTTTTTCGATTCAGGCAGCTGAACCTGACGACAGTGGATTCGATCACTTTACCACCGGTTTTCCGTTAACAGGCAAACACGAGTTCGTTGACTGCTCCAGTTGTCACCTGTTCGGCCAGTTTAAAGGCACACCGCTGAATTGCTGGCAATGCCATGATGGTAGCCGCGCAGCCGGTAAACACCCACAACATGTTATCAGCAGTAATCTCTGCGATGATTGCCACACAGTATATTCATGGTTAGGTGCCAGATATGACCACTCGGATGTTCTGGGTGACTGTCAAAACTGCCACAACAATAGTGTTGCAATCGGTAAATCACCTTCACACATTACCACCACACAAATATGCGAGGACTGCCATAACACAATTACTTTCGATCGTGTCGCCAGAGTTGATCACACACAGGTTATAGGTGAATGTGAGTCATGCCATAATGGGGTGACTGCCACGGGCAAAAGTGCCGAACACGTATTTACGACTGCCGCTTGCGATTTTTGTCATCTCAGTACAATTACATGGCTTGGTGCTTTTTTTGATCATTCAAATGTAAGCGGAGCCTGCTCCAGCTGCCATAATGGCGTCATAGCAACGGGTAAACCCTCAAATCATTTGCCTACTACTGATTGGAATGCGGTTTTTGCCATACGACACTTTCGTGGCTTCCGGCAGATAGACATCACGCTGCCATAACAAACATTTAACAAAATAATTAACTCGTCTTCGACGCCATCTGCTATGTTGCGCCAACTTTCACTTAAGCCAATTTATTCTGCTGTACCGTCACTGTGCATATTCCTGTGCATGTTTCTGTGTCTTTTACTGATGCCAGCAACGTCTGAAGCGACTGCCAAAAGCACCCGCTATGCCATCGTGGTGGTGTCATCGCCTGGTACAAATTTAAAATGGGAAGCCAAAAAACATTCGTTATTTACCGGCAAAACTTTTTTTGTCGAGCAGACAACGGTAAAAGGTAAAGCATGGGAAAGATTATGCCTAGGTTATTTTGATAGCCATAAACAGGCTGCTTCAATGCAGAATAAAATACAAAAAATCTACCCTGGTGCATGGATCATTAAAGTTTCCGAGAAAAGTAGTAAATCAACCAGTATTAAACCATCTGTTAGTAGCAAACCCAAAAAAAGCGCTGCATCAGTACCGCCTGCAATACCAGTAGCAATAGCCTCTGCACAGTCAGAACAGCAACTTGACAACTTGATGCAAAGAGCGAAAACAGATTTCAGAAATAAAAACTATGCAAGCGCCATTCGTTATCTAACCGCACTCACCGAAGCCGGCAAGCACAATGATTCCCAGGAAGCACTCGAGTTGCTCGGCCTGGCAAGACAGCGTAACGGGCAGCAGGCTCATGCTGTTGCTACTTATGAAAAATACCTGAAGCTGTATCCAGACTCTGATGGTGCCAGTCAGAGTCAGCCAGCGTCTTGCTGGATTGCTCACTGCCAGCAGTGCGCCCAGAAAAAAAATACACGAGGTTACAGAAGCCGAAGAGATAAATGACGTAAGCACATACGGCAGCCTGTCACAATTCTATCTTAATAATAGAACGACAACCGATGACATCGGCACAATAACAACACTGTCACAACTCAATACGTTTCTTGAGGTGACAACACTACAAAAGACAAACAGATTTGATCAGCGTTACCAGCTTACTGCTGACCATGCTTATGACTTCATTGATGATGACGACTCCAGCGAGTTCCGCTTTATTGAAACCTATTACGAATTGAGTTACAGAAAAACGGGCACCTCCGGCAGATTCGGTCGTCAATTATTACGAATAGGCGGCATACATAAACGCTTTGACGGAGTATCCGCAGGTTACCAGATCAATCCGGATATGCGATTGTCCTTTCTTGGTGGTTTACCGGTAGATGTTGATAACAAAACCTCAATCAATAAAGACAAAACCTTTTACGGCTTCACCTTTGAAACCGGCACCTTCCTCAATCACTGGGATATGAACCTGTTTTATTTCGATCAGAAAGTTGACGGCCTGCAAGATAGCACCAGGGCCGGGACTGAAGTGCGCTATTACGATAAAACAAAATCAATATTCGGCATTGTTGACTATGACACGTTTTACAAAGAACTGAACATCCTGCAATTAAATGCCAACTTCCTGCTTGCTCATGGACGCACTGCCTACCTGAACGCCTTCATGCGCAAAACGCCGTTACTGGAAACCAGTAATGCATTGATAGGCAGGCCTGAAAGAACCATAGAAGAACTGAAAAAGACATTAAATGTCGAGCAGATATACCAGCTTGCACGAGACCGAACAGCAAACAGCCAGTCAATAACCGTTGGTGGCACACAGCCGATAAGTGAAAAATATCAGGCTTCCGCTGACATTACGCTTTATCAGGTCGACGATAGGGTTGCTTCAGAAGACATCCCGGCCACCGAGAGTACATCAAATTATTTTCTTAATACACAACTGGTAGGTAACAGCCTTTTACTAAAACACGATACCGTTGTTCTAGGCATACGCTACAACCATACAGATTTTTCAAACACTATTTCCTTAATTGCCAATACGAGATTCCCCATCACCAGAAGCTGGCGTATCAACCCTCGCCTGCAATATGACAACCGTAAATTCAGCGATGACCGTTCTCAGGATAAGCTTCGCGCTGCACTCAAAATGGACTATCGCTACCTGAACAAGGCACGTTTCGATTTTGAAATTGGTTACGATGAAACCTTTGAAACTGTCAACGGACAAGATCTGGGGAATAATAATTTATTTTTCATCATGGGCTATCGCTGGGATTTTTAATTTGAATGCTGGCAATGCTGGCAAACATTAATTTACTAATGTTAATGAAGCAAATTTGATAACTAAACCTTTAACCTGAATCTACAAAAAATTACAAACATTTTTATCCACAGATGAACACAGATAAAAACATTTTGATTTTCTGAATATCTGCGTTTATCTGCGTCCATCTGTGGAAACTATTTCTTTTGCTTTTTTCTTGCTTTTTTCCTGCTTTTTCCAACTTTTCCTGCTTTTTTCGTGTCTTTTGCGGAATTTCCGTTTCTTTTCGACACAAGTTTCTTCCTGCCTCTTCACACATATATTTATTTTTATTGCTACCCCAAAAGTTTTTTATATGGGTAAATTCTTATGTTCTAACAGTCTTTTTTACTAAAATTATTAAGTCACGGAAATCATTAAAAAAACCCGACTTATCCACAGTTTTTCCGAATCATCTCCACCGTGATATACACAATATATAGTGCTTGACTTCATGCCTGACCACACTCTATAGTATCCGCACTCCATTTGCGGAGTGCGAATATAAAAACAGCCACACCATAATAACAGCTACATCATCGCAGGAGCAGGAAAAGTAATGCAAGCAAACACACCAAACCAGAACATCAAGAATACTGAATCAACTCAAACCAAGCCAAACATATCAGCAACAGATACCGCTAGCATCGCAGTCGATATCGCAGCAACGGCACCGGGACAGTTCCGCGTCATTAGACGTAATGGTAAAGTCACCGCATTCGACCGTGATAAAATTTCAATAGCAATGACTAAAGCCTTTCTCGCCGTTGAAGGCGGTAATGCAGCGGCCAGTAATCGTATTCATGAAATTGTTAAAGATCTTTCTGCACAGGTAGCTCACGCCCTAACCCGTCGTATTCCCGATGGCGGCACTTTCCATATTGAAGATATTCAGGATCAGGTTGAACTTGCTTTAATGCGCGGTGGACACCAGCAGATTTCACGCGCTTATGTCATCTATCGTGATCAACACGCACGTGCGCGTGCGCAGGAACAGGCTCTCGAAGCAGAGCAAAACGAAGCGACAACCAGCAGTATTAACGTTACACTGGAAGACGGCAGCATAACACCACTAAATAGCAAACGTTTACATGCCATTGTAACCGAAGCATGTGAAGGTCTTGAAAGCGTCGATGCCAAAGCTATTTTAGATGACGCAGAACGTAACCTGTTTGATGGTGTCCCGGCTAAAGATGTAGCACGCATGTTAGTCATGAGCGCACGCACCTTAATCGAAAAACAGCCTGATTACGGTTATGCTGCATCACGTTTATTGCTTGACGATTTACGCACCGAAGCACTCAGTTTCGTTTATAACAAACCTTGCAACGCCACACAGACAGAAATAAAAACACAGTATGCCGGTTATTTCGATGCATACATTAAACGTGCTATTGATGAGGAATTGCTCGACCCGCGTCTGGCCGAATATGACCTTGAGTATTTAGGTAAACAACTGGATGCCTCTCGTGATATGCAGTTCACCTACTTAGGCCTGCAAACACTGTATGACCGCTACTTCATTCATTTTGAGAATACGCGTTTTGAACTACCTCAGGCCTTTTTCATGCGCGTAGCCATGGGACTGGCGCTGAACGAAATCAACCGCGAACAAAGTGCTGTTGAATTCTACCGCCTGCTATCTTCTTTTGATTTTATGAGTTCAACACCCACATTGTTTAACTCTGGCACCTTGCGTCCGCAACTATCAAGCTGTTACCTGACCACGATACCAGATGATCTGGATGGTATTTTTGGCTCAATTAAAGATGACGCCCTGCTCTCCAAATATGCTGGCGGTCTGGGTAATGACTGGACGCGAGTACGTGGCATGGGCGCACACATTAAAGGTACTAATGGAAAATCTCAGGGTGTTGTGCCATTCCTGAAAGTCGCTAATGATACTGCGGTTGCGGTTAACCAGGGCGGCAAACGAAAAGGCGCGATGTGTGCTTACCTGGAATCATGGCACATTGATATTGAAGAATTCCTCGACCTTCGTAAAAATACCGGTGATGACCGTCGTCGTACCCATGATATGAATACAGCAAACTGGATTCCTGACCTGTTCATGAAACGTGTTGCCGAAGATAAAGAATGGACGCTGTTTAGCCCCAACGAAACACCAGAGCTACACGAACTGTGCGGTAAAAAGTTCGATAAAGCCTACACCGCTTATGAAAAGAAAGCAGCTAAAGGTCAAATACGTGTTTATAAAACCATAAAAGCTGCAACACTGTGGCGAAAAATGATCAGTATGTTGTTTGAGACAGGTCATCCCTGGATCACCTTCAAAGACCCTTGCAACATGCGTTACAGCAATCAGCATGTCGGTGTTGTACACAGCTCAAATTTGTGTACAGAAATTATGTTGCACACCAACGATCAGGAAATAGCTGTATGTAATTTAGGCTCAGTAAACCTGCCTGCCCATATTAACGACAATGGTCTGGATACCGAGAAGTTAGAAAACACCATCAATACCGCGATGCGCATGCTTGATAACGTGATTGACTACAACTTCTACAGCGTACCGGAAGCACGTGACTCCAACTTACGCCATAGACCTGTGGGCATGGGTGTAATGGGTTTTCAGGATGCACTGTATAAACAACGCACCCCTTACGCTTCAGAAGAAGCTGTTGAGTTTGCTGATCGCACCATGGAAGCCATCAGTTATTTTGCAATTAAGGCATCAACCAACCTGGCAGAAGAACGTGGTCGATATTCCTCTTTTGATGGCTCACTATGGAGTAAAGGTATTTTACCTATTGATTCGATAGACTACCTTGCAGAAGGTCGTGGTAATTATCTCGAAGTTGATCGCAGCTTTACCTTTGACTGGGACTCATTACGTGACCGCGTACAGAAAGTTGGTATGCGCAATTCCAACACCATGGCAATCGCACCTACCGCAACCATTTCCAACATCTGCGGCGTCAGCCAATCTATTGAGCCGACTTACCAGAACCTGTTTGTAAAATCCAACCTGTCAGGCGAATTCACTGTAGTAAATCCTTATCTAATCAGCGATTTACGTGAACGCGGATTGTGGGATGAAGTCATGGCAAATGACCTTAAATATTATGACGGCAGTGTGCAACAAATTGACCGCGTACCTGAAGACCTTAAAGCACAGTACCAAACTGCATTTGAACTGGATGCACGCTGGTTAGTAGAAGCCGCTTCACGTCGCCAGAAATGGATAGATCAGGGTCAGTCTTTAAACCTGTATATGTCTGAGCCAAATGGACAGAAACTGGATGCACTGTATAAACTTGCATGGATTCGCGGCCTGAAAACGACTTATTACTTACGCTCAATGGGCGCAACCCATGTAGAGAAATCAACCATGGATGTTAGTCGCAGCAGCGGACTGAATGCGGTGGGCAATACTACCGCTACAGAAACAGTTAGCTCTGAAGCACCCAAGGCCTGTTCAATACTGGACCCGGATTGCGATGCTTGCCAATAAACTAAAAATATTTTTTGCCACAAATAACGCAAATAAACACAAAGGTGAAAACTTTTAAACAATAAGGTAAGTAAAGCGGGTAAATAATAAAAGAGAGCTTTGCACGATATAGTTTTTTCGTCATAACAAAGCAATTGTGTTGAAAAAGATGCTTCATGCAAAGCTCTCAAAAATAAAAAAAATAACAGCTAAAGACATAGAGGAAACAAAAAAATGCTTAATAACTGGGACGATCCTTTCGCAAAATTCGCCAAAACAAAAAACAGTGTTACTGACACGACAGCTGACCACACCACCAATGAAGTTTTAAATAGCCATACATTAGAAAGTATTGAACCTGCGGTTATTACTCAAGCAACATCACCAGCGCAAAAAAAACCTGCAGCCAGTACCCCTGTAGACCCAGGCAAAGCTTCCGCTGCTCGGCAATCGCTCCTGCATTGCCCTAATACTGCACATCCTGTTACAAATGCTCACAACGCCCCTTACCTACCTCCTGTAGAAAAAGCACCACATGCCGGTGATGGCTTAGTAACAAATGATCAACTGATGGCAACCGCTGGTGCTGCACCACAGGTTAACCCGATTATCGAAGATACCAATACCGACACGGCTGCAGACTTAATCGGTACCGGTTTAGAAGAAATCAAAATGGGCGCTTCACGCATTCAGGTTGATGATAAAAAAATCATTAACTGTCGTGCCGACTTAAATCAACTGGTCCCCTTTAAATATGACTGGGCATGGCAAAAATATTTAGACGGTTGCGCCAACCACTGGATGCCACAGGAAATCAACATGACTGCCGATCTCGCCTTATGGCGTAATCCAGATGGGCTGACTGAAGATGAGCGCACCGTAATTAAACGTAACCTTGGCTTTTTTGCCAGCGCAGATTCACTTGTTGCAAACAATTTAGTACTAGCAGTGTACAAACACATTACCAACCCGGAATGTCGCCAGTATTTATTACGGCAATCTTTTGAAGAAGCGGTACATACTCATGCTTATCAGTATTGCGTTGAGTCACTAGGCCTGGATGAAGGTGAAATTTTCAATATGTACCGTGAATTGCCATCCGTTGCACGTAAAGCCGAATGGGCATTACCTTTCACGCAACATCTGGCTGATCCAAACTTCCACACCGGAACAGCAGAAAATGATCAGAAATTACTGCGTGAGTTAATTGCGTTTTATGTGGTATTTGAAGGCATCTTCTTCTACGTTGGATTTACCCAAATCCTGTCTATGGGCCGACGCAACAAAATGACCGGCGTTGCCGAACAGTTCCAGTACATCATGCGTGATGAATCCATGCACATGAACTTTGGCATTGACGTTATCAACCAGATTAAAATTGAAAATCCACACTTATGGACTACAGAATTCCAGCAGGAAATGGTAGAACTTATTCGTGATGCCGTTGACATCGAAACACAATATGCACGAGATACCATGCCACGTGGCATCCTGGGTTTAAACTCACCCATGTTTGAAGAGTACTTACAATTCATCGCAAATCGTCGTTGCTCACAAATTGGTTTATCTGAACAATATAGCGGCGCAACGAACCCGTTCCCCTGGATGTCAGAAGTACTTGACCTTAAAAAAGAGAAAAACTTTTTTGAGACAAGAGTAACCGAGTATCAAACAGGTGGTGCACTGAGCTGGGATTAAGATTTAATAGCCGTTAATGGACACATAAAATGAGAATCCAGACCTAATAAATGAGAATCTCGTGCAACTTCAACACATAATATGAGATTAGTATAAAAGCCTAGTTTAGGATATAAAAATAAGCCATGGAGGCTGGAGTGAATGTTAAAGGCGATGAGTAATCATCGCCTTTTTATTGGATGTATATGATATTCTGACGCTCGAATGAAAGTTTATCCACACAATGGTGCTTTTTAATTGTAATGTCTGAACATGATTCTCACAGATTATAAAATAGTCCCATACCACATCGTACAAATCAGCATGATGATGAACGTCCAATAACGATCATTAAGCTGACGCTCAGAGATTATGAGTGACATAGCAAAACCGGCCGATATTGTTGAAAAACTCTTTTTTGCGGGCTGTTAAAAATATTTAAGCTTCTTTAACAAGTTTTATATATTTAGATACGGGAAGGTAATATGAAGTCGATCTCACGGTAGAAATCCGCACAATAACTTATAAGCAATATTTATGTTGTGTTTTTGTGAAAATTCAAATTAGATGAAAAATTGGCTTTGTATGATTTTAGAGTTGGTGAGTAGACCGCAGGAACCTCCCCTGCAGCCTCTCGCAGAACGGTACGTGAACCTCTCGACTCAAGTCTAACTCCTCTTGAATTTAGTTTCATTTACCACCCTCAAAATCTGAACAAAGGGTAGCGCCCCCTTTTATCCTTATTATTCCCACGTTAGAATCATCGAGAAAAACACATTGTGAACAACCAATCCCAAAACGGTGATCGAGTGATTCTGCATGGATGGCGTCTGTAATGAAAATCAGGAAAATTAAAACAAGTGAGCGTAGCTTATTCATTTTTAGTATTGGCTTTCAACTATCATAAAGCTGCTTTTTAATCACAAAAAAACATTTCTACAATCCTGTAGTGTCTTTAATTGTTAAGCTCTACACTTCTATGATCTTTTTACCCTCGAGAAATTTTTTGCCGTTGCTTGGTTTCGTTGCCAGCTTTGAAGTTGTTAGCCAAAGTCACGCAGAGGATGCCTTTACGCAGTGCCTTAGCCGTGAACTGGAAACTGCCAGTGATGCAGACACGCTCGGTGAGATACGTGAACGTTGCAACTTTGAACAAAACCTCAAACAACAACCGGACGCCACACCACCATCTTCAGGAAAATCCATTGTCGACGAACGTCTAAGTCTGGAATCTGTCGTGGCAACGAACCCCTGGGTAATCACTCCGCATCGCCCCAATTACCTGCTGCCACTGACCTATAACAGCAGTGTAAATAATGTTCCCTTTGAGTCGTTTAATGACGAATTTAAAGCAACCGAGGTCAAATTCCAGGTCAGCTTCAAATTCCCGGTAATCCGAAACCTGTTCAGTAAACGCGCACATGTCTTCTTCGCCTACACCAATCAGTCTTACTGGCAACTCTACAGCAATAACATCTCAAGTCCTTTTCGTGAAACCAGTCATGAACCGGAAATTTTTCTTTTAATGAGAAATGACTGGGAAATTTTTGGATGGAGAAACTCCGTTTTATCATTTGGCTTCCTGCACCAGTCCAATGGTCGCCCAGTGCCACTTTCCCGCAGCTGGAATCGTCTCTACGCGACATTTGTTTTTGACCGTGGCGACTGGCTAATGAGCTTCAAACCATGGTATCGAATCCCGGAGAAGGATAAAACAGATCCTCTGGCGGCCGATGGTGATGACAATCCCGACATACTCGATTTCATGGGTTATGCAGAAACCAGACTCATGTACAAAAAAAACAACCGCGTGTTCACATTAATGTCTCGCAACAACCTTACTTCCAATGGTTTGGGTGCAATCGAACTGACTTACAGTTTCTCCCTTTATGCCAATTTGAAAGGTTATGTGCAGTATTTCAACGGTTATGGAGAAAGCCTTATCGACTATAACGCTCGCAGCAATCGAATCGGAATAGGTATTGCAATCAGCGACTGGTTGTAAATAAAACAGTACTTACCTGTCCTGCCTTCAGCATGTAATTGCTTACCTGAATATTCAAAGGGTACTTTCAACTTATATAGATTAATAGTAATTTCAGTCAAAAATAGACCTGTAACATATTGATTCTTGGTTTAGATGAGCCAGATTTTTTCAAGAAAATCGCTGTAATTTAAGTTAAGTTGACAAAATCCATATAAGCTCTGCAGCAACATCCTGTTGCAGAAGCCTGATAAATCAACAACCTGTATCCTCCGTAAAAGTCACCCTGAGTTACCAAAATCGCTACTAAAAAACTGCTTTTTCTACAAATTACAGCAAAAAATACCATTGCAAAAACTATATTATTATCATAAATGATAATTTACGCTATAATTTACTTATTAATTATCACATATGATAATTATATAAATTGCCTTTCATATTAATTAATTATAGAATAACCTATTAATTATCATTAAAGATAAGTTATGAATACAAAATTACACGAATTAGTAAAGGAGGCACTAGATGCCGCTAAAGCGCGAGGGTTGACTCAAAAAGACCTCGCGGAAATTTCTTCTCTCGATGAGGTTGGCTTATCTCGCTTAAAAAAGGCTAATGATGCCAGGTTCAGCACCCTGGAGGAGCTGGGTAAAAGCGTTGGAAAAAAACTGATCTGGGTTGATGATAAAACAAGCCTTCCTGAATTAGTAAGTAAGGGCCAGCTCTTTTAGAGTGTAACGATGAAAGATCGTAACGCTGTCATCTGGACCCGTCTTGGCACTCAACCCGTAAAAATGGGTACATTAGTGGTCACGGATAAAGAATCTCGTTTTACCTATGAAGCAGATTATGACAAGACAGGCTTACGAGGATTGGGGCTGGTCTACCCGCCTGACGTATTCACCAGCACTATCGTTCGCCAACGCAATGAATACTTTGATTTTCATCCGCCCTTAAAATCACTGGTTCCATCACGTGAAGAGCGCAATTTTCAACGCGCCCTGTTATTAAAATACCTGGAAAAAATCAATATAAAACCCGAGCCGGGTTTTGATACAGACTGGAACATCCTGATGCATGCTGGCCATGGCGCCATTGGACACCTGGACGTATTTGAAAGCGATAGTGCGGCAAATCTATGGTATTCAACGCCTTCAAAAAAAGGGCTAGTTGAACTGGACGATAAGTTTGGCTTTAGTTTAAAAGAGTTCATGACATGGTTCGATGGAGATACTGAAGTCCTTATTGATATTCTTGGTCCAACGCCTACTGTAGGTGGCGCCATACCTAAACTTCCACTATCAATAGATCGTAACGGCTGGGACGGTCGTATTGGATTGCCGACACGCTTTGGTGATACCGACCGCACTGATATTTTGCTTAAATTAGAAAATTCAGCACAGTATCCGGGCATAATCGAGCTGGAGACGCTCGGCTTAACTATTCATAAAGATGCTGGTTTTGATGTTCCTCGTTTCTGGCCAGTAACAGTAAAAAACTTAAACGCTTTAGCTATTGAGCGTTTTGATCGTGCGGAAAATGGCAGCACCGTTTTTATGGAATCAATTTATTCAGTGCTCGCATCAGGTAATGACAAAATAACGAATCATTACAGTACAACCTATGATCATATAGGCGCAGCAATTGACAACCCTAGAGTTCAATTAGTAACTAACCGAAAACAGGCTAAAAAACATTTACTGGAACGATTGATATTAGCGATGTTAACCGGAAATGGTGATTTACACCTGGAAAACCTGTCAATCATAGAACGTAAAGGAAGCCTGGCCTTTAGCCCGGTATACGACCCGGTCCCAATGCGGGCGTACTCAATACATAACGCATTATTTCCAACAGGTATGGGATTTGGCGATTATGGCGATGAGATTAATAATGAGGTTATTAATTTTAATGAGGCATACACACGTTTTAGAAAAAATCTGGGTATCAGTAAAACCTCGCTGCATAATTCAGTTGAGCATTTATTAAAAGTAACTGACGGCTACGATAAAAAAATAGATTCCCTGGAAACCCTGCCTGCTGAGAACAAAATAAATTTAATTAAGATTCATAAAAATATTAGAGAAAAATTTGAGAGCCTTTAAATGTAAAACTCAAATTTTTATCTGGCAGTAAGACTATTCGTTTCAATTAAAACCTGGCAAGCTAAAAATAAAAACTGAGACTCCAGTACGGATGGTTGTGCCTGTATGTCTTCGAAAGCTGATAAGACAGATACCTTTTTAGTTACCAGGACAAACCTGCTTATGCCTGCCTTCCTCAATTATGGCTCTGCCTCGGCTATATATAGCCAGGTCTATGGTAATCCACGCACGTTGCGGCTGGACAGGTCAAATCATTATGTCCAAATGGTATAATCCTAACGACAGCAAGATATCTATGTTTATTTTAATCGTTCATAAATTCATGGCACTAAGTATCCACCTTAATAATCATGAAAAATTGAAACGCTTATAATTAAGACAGCCTGTTTTAGCTGGAGCATATCAACACAATAGCATATTCATGCTTGTACTATTTCAGATAATGCAGGGAACCTTAATGGTTTTTCATACGTGTTACCAATAAGAAAGAATTAGCGTCAGCTTCATAAAAGTCACTTTCGCTATAAAATTTTTTGATCAAAACATGGTAACAAAATTACGCGTATTACTTTACGTTTTCCTTACAACTATTTGAATTAATTATGTTAATTGCATTGATAAAACAGAAACCATTCATCATTTTTATTTTAATTTTGTCGAAAAAATGGCAGATTTTTCTGCAATTAGTGTAGACTCCGTATAACTTTAAGCGCATCGTGTTTATCGTACCCAAATGTCAGTCATGGTTCTCGTGTCTGAAAAAGAAATTCAAAAAAAAACAAAACCTAAGCCGATTGTGAATACCCGCTGTTCACTACTCACTATCATCAAAAGTGATTATTATGCCGACTCAAAAAACTATGCTAAACCAAAATACGTACAGAACACTCGTTGCTTATTTATTTGCATGTATGCTCGTTATCTTTGTCGCGGGGTGCGGAGGCGGGTCTGGAGATCAAGCCGCAGTTGCACCAACAACACCATCACCTTTCTCCGCAATTTATAATGAGCTTACGGCCGTACCCGGGCCCATGGTTGGCGTTAGAGTTAATGAAGTAGCTATGCTGGATGGTAGCCTTTCATCTACCACATCAACTGCACCTTTGAGTTATAGCTGGTCCTTCTCCTATAAACCGGATGCCAGTCTTGCCATATTGCAAGGCGCCACAACAGCGGAGCCCAGTTTCATCGCCGATGTTCCTGGTATCTATATGGTGGAACTGCTGGTCAGCGCAGAAGGCGTTACCAGCCAGCGCGCCATTGCGATGGTCGTTGCCACCAATCCAGGCGAAAGTTTACTCGGCCGTTTTCGTGGTCATCAAGGCATGTCATCAAATTGCGGGAATTGTCACAATGGCGTAAACCTTAATGGGAAAGGCAAATTTCTTCCGCATAAAGTACCGGATCACGTTGCTACCAGTAATACATGCCAGGCCTGCCATACCCCGCAGAATTTTGCCATTATCCCCTTTATCGATCATCAGGAAGTTTTTGGAAATTGCAGCGAGTGTCATAATAATGTCGTGGCCATCGGTATGTCTGAATTTCATACACCAACGAACGCCGAATGCGATGACTGCCATAATACCACCAGTTTTCTGGAGCTGGCACCGGACGGCAGCTTTGATCATTCGAATATTACCAGAGCGTGCGCCGGATGCCACAACGGCAAGGTAGCCACCGGTATGACAGCCACCACTGCTGACACTCCACCCGGCACCCACCCGCCCACCAACTCTGAATGCGGTTACTGTCATACTACTATCAGTTTTCTGGATGCCTTACCCCGACCATACCGGCCCTGACGTTGTGGGTCCGGGTATAACATGTGACTCCTGCCATGGTGCAGGAACAGCACAGGGTCAATCGGTCGGCCATCCGCTAACGAAGTGTCGATTGTGATACCTGCCATAGCGTTTTGAGTTTCAAAATGCCCGGCGGCATTTTCAACCACAGCGTGCTTGATCCAACGGTACAATCGTGTGAATCATGCCACAATGATAACAATAGTATTAACGCGCCCGGAAAGGCATCAGCAGTACCCAGCCACGTGACTACCAGCGCCGATTGTGGATCGTGCCATAACATCGAAAGCTTCACGCCAGCCTTCGGCTTCGATCATGACGGTGTTGTGGACAACTGCCAGACATGCCATGGCAATAACAGCCCGGTATCACCGCAGGTTACTGCCACAGGCAAACCATTTGCCACAGCTTTCTATGCGCACATGCCAACCAATCCTGACAACCCTGGTACAGCCAGTGACCAGGATTGTGGCGACTGCCATACCCCGGGCACCTTTCAGCACTGGCACCTATGATCATGTCGGTGTCATTAATAACTGTAATTCCTGCCACGACAATGTGATAGGCGTGGGTAAACTGCTAAATCACATACCGACCACTCCCGACAACCAGGATTGCGCCGATTGTCACAACACCACGACCTTTGTTGGTGCGGCGTTTAATCACTCAGGTATCACTGACAATTGTGCATCCTGCCATGATGGCTCAATCAGTATTGGCAAATCTATTGGCCATGTACAGACCGATTTGATACAAGCTAACCTGGATTGTTCTTCTTGCCACATTACCAGCACCTTTAATACATTCGTCGGCACTTTTGACCATAATCCGCTTGTAGTTGACAACAATTGTGCGTCCTGCCATAACACCGGTATTGCAATGCCCAAGAAGCTAAATCACATCCCGGCACAGGCTGAATGCAGTCAGTGTCACAATGACACCAGTACCGGTGATTTTGCATCGGCTGTCATTATTTCTAGTCTGTGCATTTAGGCATAACCAGTGGTTGTGAAGGTTGTCAGCCAGTGGTCAATTCAGCACGACCTCCGCTAATGCTCTACGGAAAACCAGGCAGCCATTTACCAACGGTCCAGGATTGTGACGTTTGCCATACGAACAATCCCCTTCAACCCAACAATGAATTTCAATCACTCGGGTATCACCGGTAATTGTACTTCGTGCCATGATGGCAGCGGAAACAATGTTGCGGCCGGTGCCTTAGGAAAAACACCAACTCATCCTGCCACGACCGCCGATTGTGGATCGTGCCATGCAATTGGCAACAATTTCATCGATGGCACTTTTGATCATACCGGCATTGTGAATAACTGTGCATCATGTCACGGTGATAATCCTACGGCTACTCCAGACAGGACCCAGGAAGAATATCGGCCATGTTCCGACCACTCAGGATTGCAGTATCTGTCACGTAACCGGCACCTTTAAGAACGCGGTGTTCGATCATACCGGTATCGTAAATAACTGTGCATCCTGCCACGATGGTGTTACGGCGACCGGGGAGACCAATACGCTAATTCATCAAAGTACCACTGAGGATTGCTCGGTGTGCCATAACACCACGGCTTTTGCAGGTGCCAGGTTCGATCACACGGGTATTGTTGATAACTGTGCCTCATGCCACGATGGTGCAAGCGCCAGAGGAAAAATACCACCGCCAGACCATGTGCCAACAACTCAGGATTGCAGCGTGTGCCACCAAACCACGGGGTTTGTACCGGGGACCTTTGATCATGCTGGTATCGTGGATAACTGCAGATCCTGTCATAATAATGCGTTTGCTGTAGGTAAATCAATCAACCATTTACAAACAAACCAGGATTGCGGTGTTTGTCATACCACAAAACTCCCGCTTAGCTTCACCGGCGCGGTGTTCGATCATACCGGCATCGTTGATAATTGCTCGTCCTGCCATGGGGTTACCGCGACAGGTAAGGATAACAACCACATTGCGACTGCTTTGGATTGCAGCTCCTGTCATACCACCGCAACCTTCAAAGGCGGCACCTGGACGCACGATTCTAATAGTACTGGCAACTGCTCTAATTGTCACAGTACGACCGGCGGCGCGACCTTCAAGCCAAATGGTCATTTAAGCACGAATGAACAGTGCGACGTATGTCATACAACAAACGGCTGGGCGCCGACCAACTTCAAACATAACTAAATCTCAAGGAGGAACTACCCGGGCGACCACAGAAGGGATCCTGGCTGTACTGGCTGTCACAAAGGATCGATAGGTGTCGTATCAATATGGCAATTATCCTAATCAATTAAGATACGCGCCAGCCTGTGCCGGCTGTCATGCGGGTGATTTCGAAAGTGAAGGCGATCACAATGGCGGAAGAAATGGTACCATCGAACAGAACAAGAATTGCGGCGCTAGCGGATGTCACAGGGTCAATAGTAGTGGATTTTGATGGCTGCGAATAATCTGAGATGTGATAGCAAAGACAAAACCCTATCAGTATTTCCACTGACAGGGTTCTGCTCTCAAGCTTGAAAGTAACCAGGATAGATAGTCGGATACCGTAAACTCAAATAAACAACAAAAAGAAGGTAGATATATACAAAATTTTACAATCAAGACACCCGCTACATAGCATAATGCCTCTGTAGGAAAAGGATACAATAATAAGCCTGGGGAGGCAGGGGTGAATCTTAAGGGCGATGAATATTCATCGCCTTTTTTATTTATAATAACTTCTTGCCTCAAAGAATGTGAAAGGCGTAAAGAAAAAACTTTAAAAAATTCGCGTTCTTTGCGACAATAATTGCTCACAACCATACTAATTGAACATCAATTGCAAAATAAAGCAGACTAGTTAAAACTTGATCCAGATCAATTAATCACCTTAAATGCTTGAATATATTTTCTTTAATAAAAAAAACCTGTCATTTATTTGAAAAAACTGCCATATTGTCAGGAACTAAAACCGGTAAAGTCAACTACGCAGATGACAGTTTTATCGTTAGACTGCCGGAAGATTTAGACGAAGTTATCCTGGAAAAACTCGAAAATTACTACGATGAATTAATGGATATAGAATTAATAGATATAGATAGAGATCTAACTGAGCAACAGCTAGATTCAAGTGACGATATTCATGCAGCAGGTATAACGACACAGTTAAAAGATGGGAGTGTTGTTTATGCCAGTGTATCACTTGGATCTATTAAACTACGGTGATGCAAAGTATCAATGCGGATGAACTGAATACTTTAGTATGTGCGATTACGGAAGCAGTAGAAGACCCTGACGAACGAGGCCTGTGCCAACGTTAGGGAACGTACCACTTATTGCGGAGTAAATTAAATGAAAAAAATTTGTTTAAATTGTAAAGAGAAAAAACATTGTGCTGAATTGCCTGGCATATGTTTAAAACTTCCTTTCATACTTACGGGTGCTGTTGCTGTCATGCTAATTGTTTTAATTCTTAATAGCACCCTCTAACATCAATGATATAAAAAAAAAGATACAATAATCCGCAATGAAATTATTGAAGTCATTGCGGATGCCGGGCACCACGACACCATAATTTATGCATTGCTGAGCAACAGCAAATCGTATACATCAGCTGCGGCAAAAATAATCAGGCTTAATAATAATCATAGTCAATTTACAGGCTATGTTTTTAATATAATATCGATTGCTTTTGCTGCTGCAACAAATCCAAAAGTGCTGGTTACCATCACCGATGAACCATACCCAAAACTGCAATCCAGTGACAACCCCGCCACACCCGGCTTCTGATAACCCACGTTACCCTCTTTATCCGGATAACGTTGCTGCTCGGTAGAATAAACACAAGGCACGCCAAAACTGCGCTTGGGATTGCGTGTAAAGTTATGCACCTGTCGCAGTGCCAGACGAACGGACGATGCCAATGGATCATTCCACGTGCGTGACAAATCCTTCACTTCTACCTGTGAAGGATCAATCAGACCGCCCGCCCCACCTGTGGTCACCACTGGAAGTTTGTTTCGTTTACAAAAATAGATCATCAAGGCCTTATACTTGATGCGGTCAATTGCATCGATAACACAATCAAAGGGCGATGAAGCATCAGCTAACAATAAATCAAAAATGTTATTCTCATTTAGATACTGCTCTTCTGCCTGCACCTGACAATCGGGATTAATATCCAGCACACGTCGCTTCATGACCCTTGTTTTCATTTTCCCTATGGTTGATTCCAGTGTGTGACACTGACGATTCATATTACTTCGAGAGATATCATCACCGTCAATTAAGGTCATCCGCTGAACACCAGACCGTGCTAATGCCTCAACCACCCAGGAGCCGACACCACCGATACCGACCACACAAATATGGGCCTGTTGTATTTTTTGCAGCTGCTCCTCGCCATAAAGACGAGCGAGTGCAGCGAAACGTTCTTCATTCATAAAACGTAGTTTAAAGTTAAAAGTTGTAGGTTATAAGTCAAAAGATTCTGATCACCTTATTTTTCACCCCAGACATAAAAACTACCAACTTATAACTTAAAACTTACAACCTCTCATTTAAGGTAAAATACTCTCTTTCAAAAAAAACAGTCATCACATGAATTCAAGCACAACAAAACAAACACCACACCGAGTCGGCTTCGTCAGTCTCGGCTGCCCCAAAGCCACGGTAGACTCAGAGCATATTCTCACACAACTTCGTGCTGAAGGTTACGATATTGTGCCCAGCTATGAAGACGCCGATCTGGTGGTGGTTAATACCTGTGGTTTTATTGATGCCGCTATTGAAGAATCTTTAGAGGCTATCGGTGAAGCGCTGGATGAAAACGGTAAGGTCATTGTCACCGGCTGTCTCGGCGCAAAAGGCGACATCGTTAAACAAACCCACCCTAATGTACTTGCGGTGACCGGACCGCATGCCACTGATGAAGTTATGCAGGCCATTCACCAATACCTGCCTGCAAAACACGATCCATTCATTGATCTGGTACCTCCACAGGGCGTTCGACTCACCCCCAGACATTATGCTTATTTGAAAATATCGGAGGGCTGTAATCATCGCTGCACCTTCTGCATTATTCCATCCTTGCGCGGTGACCTGGTCAGCCGTCCGGTAAATGATGTTTTAGTAGAAGCAGAACGATTAGCGGCCGCTGGTGTTAAAGAATTACTGGTGGTTTCACAGGATACCAGTGCTTACGGTGTTGACGTTAAATACAAAACCGAGTTTTACAATGGCATGCCGGTAAAAACTCGCATGACTGAACTATGTCAGGCATTAAGCCAGTTCGGTATTTGGGTACGCTTGCATTATGTCTACCCCTATCCGCATGTCAATGAAATCATTCCATTAATGGCAGAAGGCAAAATCCTGCCTTATCTGGACATTCCATTTCAGCATGCCAGTGCTAAAATATTAAAAGCCATGAAGCGCCCGGCTTCTTCCGAAAACACCTTGCAACGTATCAATCAATGGCGTGAGATCTGTCCAGACATAACTATCCGCAGCACCTTTATTGCTGGCTTTCCCGGCGAAACAGAAGAAGATTTTGAACAACTGCTCAATTTTCTCGATGCAGCACAACTCGACCGGGTTGGTTGCTTTGCTTATTCTGATGTCGATGGAGCCAAAGCTAATGAACTGACCGGCGCCGTACCAGAAGAAGTTAAACAGGAACGTGTTGCACGTTTCATGGAAAAACAGGCAGGTATTAGCGCAAACAAATTAAAAAAGAACATCGGTAAAACACGAGAAATCATTATTGATAAAGTG
This sequence comes from uncultured Gammaproteobacteria bacterium, assembly GCA_963759005.1. Taxonomy (GTDB): domain Bacteria; phylum Pseudomonadota; class Gammaproteobacteria; order SZUA-229; family SZUA-229. The sequence goes on along the minus strand of CAVWXQ010000029.1, from coordinate 7,087 downwards.
GGTAATGAACAACTAATCGGTCGCAGTAGTTCTGATGCACCAGATATTGATGGTTTAGTTTATGTCAAAATACCCGATAATAATAACTATCAGGTAGGTGATATAATTCAGGTCAAAATCACAGATACCGACGAATACGACATGTGGGCAACAAAATAAAGCTAACCGTTTTTCTTTAAATTATCTACTGCCAGCTTTAAGCTGCCAACTTCTCTGTTATGAACGATCCAGTCACCCTAACCTCGGCTTTTTTATTAGGCTTCTTCAGTACTATGCACTGCATTGGCATGTGCGGTGGCATTATCGGCGCTTTAAGCCTGAGCCTGCCCGTTGAAATACGAAATAATAAAGCAAAGCTGTTCACATTCGTCCTGTCATACAACATAGGACGACTGATCAGCTACAGTGTTGCCGGATTAATTGCCGGTGCAGTAGGTACCAGTGTATTACAGTCCACTGGTTTTGATCAAGGGCATGCCATATTAAGAATAATTGGTGTCGCTATGATGGTCGCCATCGGCTTATATTTGACTGGCTGGCTACCACAGCTTGCCAGTGTCGAAAAAATTGGTATCCCGGTGTGGAAGCACATTGAACCCATTGGCAGAAAACTTGTACCTGTGGCTTCAATACCCAAAGCATTAGCTTATGGCCTTATCTGGGGCTGGCTACCCTGCGGCCTGGTATATTTTGTTCTTATCTGGGCACTCACTGCCGGTGATGCAGTTCATGGTGCTCTCACTATGCTGGCATTTGGTCTGGGAACACTGCCAACACTGATTACCGCAGGATTTATGACATCCTGGATTACTCGCTTTGCACATTCAACACGAACCCGGCAACTTGTTGGATTACTTATCATTGTTATGGCCATTGGCAGCCTGTTTATACCAATGGAGCATCATAACCATTAATATTTTATGACCTGACTATTTAAGCAGCATGTTTAACTCTGAGTAACAAAAACGCTTTCACAGCTATTGTCGGACACTCCCCCGCACTGGAGTCTGTCATTCGTACTGCACAAATTGTGGCGGCAGCTGATGTACACATCCTGATACAGGGCGAAACCGGTACCGGCAAAGAACTCATGGCGCATGCCTTACAACAGAGCAGTAAACGTGCTGACCAGCCCTTTATCATTATTAACTGTGCAACGCTGCCTGCTGAACTGATTGAATCACTACTGTTTGGACACGAAAAAGGTGCCTTTACCGGTGCCGATGAAAGCAAAGACGGTTATGTACAAAAAGCATCTGGCGGCACGCTTTTTCTCGACGAAATAGGTGAGCTGCCACTCTCATTGCAGGCTAAATTATTACGTTTTGTTGAATACGGCGAGTGCCAACGCGTGGGCTCACACAAACTTGAAAAGGTAGATGTCAGAATTTTAGCGGCCACCAATCACAACCTGCTGCAAATGATGGATGAAGGCAAATTCCGCCAGGATCTATTTTATCGCCTTAGCGTGGTAACTTTACGCCTTCCTAATTTACGGGAACGTCGACGTGATATCCCCGAACTGGCAAAACATTTCTTACAACAGGCAGCGAAAAACAACCACGCAAAGATTTGTACGTTCAGTCAGGATGCTCTCAACCAATTAAAACACTATGCCTGGCCGGGCAATATTCGTGAACTGAAAAACGTTTGTGAACATGTCTCCGCGCTGTTACCTGGGGAAGTTATAAATAAAGACAACCTGCCTATGGATATCCGCCAGAGCAACCCCATAAGTCAGTCCGGATACACCCTGCCAGAACACGGCATCAACATGGAATCACTAGAAATTGACTTGATAAAACAAGCGCTCACATACTCAAACGGTAACAAGTCAAAAGCCGCTAAACTACTTGGCCTGAGTCGAGATGCCTTTTTGTATCGACTTAAAAAACATAATCTGTAACATCAAGTCCATGCTTGACAGGGAAAAATTGGCCATTAGCGCTAGTTCAAAAAAACAATTTTATTCCGCAAATAAACGCAAATACACGCAAATTAAATTATTTAAGTCCACAGATAAACGCAGATGAACCCAGATGTTTAAAAGCTAAAAAACGCTTTATCTGTGTTTATCTGCGTTTATCTGTGGATGATTAATTTTTTTGCTTTTAAAAATATGCGTGTATTTGCGTTCATTTGCGGAAGAATCTAAAAGATTTTTTTTTGCCAACGGGAACTTAAGGGTCGACAGCGCTGGTTTAGCCAGAATGCCTTTTTTCTGCCAGCTAAAAAAGCATAATTGATGGTGCTATAATTAAACTGTTTCTATAATAGATATATTAGGCGCAATATGGTCGAAACAAGCATCAATGAAAATACCGGTTTAGCAAAAATTGTGCTCAGGCCGAACAACTCTGCAAGCTGGCGATTCAACATGCAGATTGTAGCCTCTCTGGCATTTATTGCTTTTTGTCTATCCACTTATTTAGCGCTACAGGGCTTATGGGTGGTTTTCCCCTTCGCTGGTCTGGAAATTGGCTTTCTTTTTATCTGTTTATACTTACGCTTGCGCGCTAATATCAACACTGAAGTCATCACTTTCGATGAAGGCACCGTCGTTGTTGAGCGCGGCTGTTACCATGCTGAAAAAACCTGGAAATACCACCGTATGTGGGCAAAAATATTTGTTAAAAAACCAGTTACACGCGGATATCCAAAACAAATATTTATTCGCTCCCACGGCAAAGAACTCGAATTAGGCTCTTTTCTTAATAAAAAAGACAAAGAAATCCTTATCAAAGATTTAAAACATATTGTTTACAGCTAAATTATCAATGAGTTACATGTGACATAGTCACAATATATGAGCATATAAACATATTAAACTATACTTATACTTAGGTATTTCGTCTATTTCTAATCAATCAATCTTTTGATGTATGTCATATAAGTAAAACTCTTTATTTCATAGCATTATAGTTTGACATTACACTCTTCTAAATATAGCCAGTAACTTATGGACAATAAAGTAGTTTTTGATAAAAATTTAATACGTCGCTACGACACGTTTGGACCGCGTTATACATCTTATCCAACCGCCGTGCAGTTCACTTCAGAATTTAATCTGGAAGATTATCTGGACGGGGTTAAACACAGTAATGAGGACCCGATTCCTTCTCCGCTCTCGCTGTACCTGCACATTCCTTTCTGCGATACCATTTGTTATTACTGTGGCTGCAGTAAAGTCATTACCAAAGATAAATCGAAAGCAGCTCACTATATCAAGCTGCTTAAAAAGGAAATTAAATTGCAGGGTGCGCTATTTGCAAAAGACAGAGTAGTCACACAAATACATTGGGGTGGCGGCACACCCACTTTTTTGAGCGATAAAGAAATTTACGAAATCATCGAATGTATACGTGATAATTTTAATGTCCCTGCTGACAATGAAGTTGAATTCGGCATCGAAGTCGACCCGCGTACCGTTGACCAGCAACGCTTAAAAAACTTAAACAATCTTGGCTTTAATCGAATCAGTTTTGGTATACAGGATTTTGATAGCAGTGTTCAAAAAGCTGTTAACCGTGAGCAATCAAATGAACAGATTAAACAACACATCAACGATTCACGAAAGCTGCACTATCAATCAATTAATATTGATTTAATGTACGGCCTTCCTAACCAGAGCGTACACAGTTTTTCAAAAACACTGGACACCACGATTGAGTTAAACCCGGATCGCATTGCTATTTATAACTACGCTCATTTACCTGAAATGTTTAAACCGCAACGCCGAATTAACGAAGAAGAACTGCCATCAGCAGAAGAAAAGTTAAATATTATGCAGTTATGTATCGACAAGTTACAGAATGCGGGTTATGTGTACATTGGCATGGATCATTTTGCCAAAGCCTCTGATGCCCTGGTAAAAGCACAGCAGGAAGGTAGCTTATATCGAAATTTTCAGGGTTATTCAACTCATTCAGATTGCGACATGATTGCCATGGGCATTACTGCAATTAGCCGCATTGGTAATAATTATAGCCAGAACGTACGCACCATTGATGAATATGAAAGTTATTTAAAGCAGGATAAAATTCCTGTTTTTCGCGGTATCGAACTTGAAAATGACGATATTCTACGTCGAGAAATAATCAATCAGCTGATGTGCAATAACAGTCTGGATATTAAAAAACTGGAAAAGAAATGGGGAATCAATTTTAAAAAGTATTTCGAATCATCCCTGGAAAATTTACAGCAAATGGCAGACGATGGACTGCTAAACATTGAAAAAACAAAACTAACCATCACTACCAGCGGTCGCCTGCTGGCACGCTCAATATGCATGCAATTTGATCGCTATCTACAGGAAAAAAATAATAATCGCTTTTCACGGGTGATATGAAGAATTACATACTTTCTGGTTTTTCGTCATCCTGAGTGCTTATTTTCAAACCCGTTGCTTATGCCTGTTTTTCAAAAAATAACGTCAAAAACCGCCTCACATATAAATTCAGAAATACTTAAAGAATTTCTAGTCCAGCAGAACAAAAATGACATTCGTAAAACACATTTATTTGAGGGCCGTTATGAAAACATCTATTTAAATGAGCAGCACATCCCGGAATTAAAATTCATCATTAATGAAGCTATCGACCTGGCAGAGAGTATTCTTCATAAAAAAAATATACGTGCTGGTTACTGGTTTAATTACATGCCGCCTGGCGCGACTACGACATTACATACACACGATGATGATGACGAGCTGCTATCAGCAGTATATTATGTTTATGTACCTGAAAATTCAGGAAATTTAATCCTTTACGATGACTTGAAAAGCGGCCACAGGGAAACAATAGAAATACCATCCAGGACGGGGGATTTCATTTTTTTCAAACCCGACATTCGCCATGAAGTGAGCAAAAATAACAGCACGGAGCACCGCCTGTCTATCGGTATAAATTTTGGACAGAGAGAAGTATAAAATAACGCTGAACATCCACAGGCCAGCATCAACCATTTTTCATTTGAGTAAATTCATTTATTACTTTCGACTAATGTATCGCTAGCCATATAAGCGTACAATAAGCGCTTTTGAAAATTCCGCATTTTTTAAAACCCGAAGACAACAGGATCAGGCAATAGCAGGCACGTTTATGGTTCAATACAAAGAAAATTACAGTCGCAACGTTATATTTCAGTTTTTAATGCTCTCGCTTATGCTTGGTTTTTTATTACTGATAAATCATGAGTTCCTGTTCAGCTTTTATTTTAAAAATCAGGCAACCAATACCGGTTATATCGTCAATGGCAGCATTCTTGGATTATTCATTGTCGGTATATCTCGACTCATCTCTTTGCTTGTACGCTACAGCAGGGAAGAAAATGCATTGGCTCGATTTATAAAAAATGTACATACTGATGAAACCTTACCGACAAAGCGCATCAACAAAAAAAGCCTGATACATAACCGTTATGCTTCTGTACTGGAAATCAGCAAACACAACGTTGCCGTCAACCACAGTGCGCTTGCGTCTACACTGTCTGCCACTGAAAGCACCCGCTTAAGTTTGCCACGTTTTATCAGTAACATTTTGATTCTTACCGGTGTTTTTGGCACCATCATATCACTATCTATAGCCCTGCTCGGTGCGTCCGACATTATTGACAGCGCTGATGGTATTAGTGGCATGAGCATTGTCATTCATGGCATGTCAACCGCGCTTTCAACTACGGCCACGGCCATTGTCTGTTATTTATTCTTTGGTTATTTCTACATGAAACTCACCGATGTTCAGACTGAACTATTAAGCGGCATCGAGCAGGCAACCACACTTTACATCATGCCTCGCTTTACCTATCAAACTGATAGTATGCTGCATGAAGTCGGCAGCCTGGTGAAAGCCTTACATGATGCAGCCCGTGTTATGGCGAATACGCAGGCTGATTTTGCTGAAGCAGGTCGTAACCTCAGCGCATTAACTGGCAATTATGATCAAAGCCTGATGCGTTTAAGTGCCGATATCGATGAAATTAAATCACTGTTGCGCGAAGGCTTCCGCCTGTCATCACATTAATCGCAGATTAGAGAATTTATTGTGAACGAAGAATTTGTTGATCTACGTCGAGGTCATTTAAGCAGCGAAAGTTTCTGGCCGTCGTTTACCGATATCATGATGGTAGTCGTCATGATATTTCTGCTAACTTCTATGATACTGATGGTGAAAAACTGGGAACTGCTGGATCAGTTACGCAGCAGCATGGCCGCCGAAGAACAGGCTGAGAAAATCATTCATGATACCTCCCAGGAAAATGCCACACTTGAAGAACAGCTGGCTCAGGCGCAAAACGAGATTTCCATGTTGCGTATGCAACTATTACAGGCCAGCGAGCAGGCCAATCAATTAAATGTTGAGCTTGACGATAAAGACAGACAGATAGTTATCATGTTATCCGAAAACGCGAAGTTGAAAAACTTTGTTGATAAAAATGAAAATCAAATTACCAGTTTAAGCTCACAACTTTCATCTATGCAGGACAAACTAGCGCTACTAAATATTGATATCGAGCAAAAACAAAATAAGCTAAATGAAGAGCGCCAGAAAATCATTATCATCACCCAGGAGCGTGATAATCAGGCGCGCAGACTATCCAGCCTTGAAGATGATTTTGGCTCATTACAAGTTAAATATGATAAATTGATAAAACCCTCACGCACTGCCAAAGGCAAATATGTGGTCAGCGTTAATTATCAGCGCGTTAAAGGCAAAGAGCGCATTCGTTTTAAAGACTCCGGTGAGGATAATTACACCGTTGTGAGTAATAAACAACTGCACAAAAAACTCGCTGATCTTAAAAAGAAATACCAGAAAAAACTGTATATAAAAATTATTATCCCAAAGGAAAGTGGTCTCACTTACAATGAAGCCTGGACCTTCATGAACGAAACGTTGAATAAATACGACTATTATTATCAGGAATAGTTGAACTTAGCTCATCACTGAGACACACCGTGAACCAACCTACACGGATGCAGGAAAAGCAGATATTTCATCGTTACATGTATGGGGCCGCAGTGGAAATCAGCTCACTTTTTTCGCTGCCGCTAATGTCTGACTTATCAAAATTTAGGAAAATACTGGTT
>CAVWXQ010000028.1:0-28643 GCA_963759005.1 uncultured Gammaproteobacteria bacterium | reverse complement strand
TGATGATGAGGTAAGGGAAGTTCTAAATTTAGACAGCGATATACAACCGTTAAGTTTAATGCCTGTCGGTAAAAAGTAAGCGCCGACTGGCATCGAACCATAGTTGGCTGGTTCGTATGTAAGGGAAAACATGGCCTATTATTTAAATACTTTAAACAAAAAAATTTACTTATGAATAAAAAATCACAGCAGTGGGAGTTAGTTTCCTGGGAATTATTTTATGACATGGCACGCCAGCTGGCGTTTATGATTCATAATGACAATTATCGCCCTGACATCATTATTGCCATTGCGCGTGGTGGATACACTCCAGCTAGAATTCTGTCTGACTATCTTGGTGTAATGGACATAGCAAGCTTCAAAGTAAAACATTATAAGTCAACTCAAAAGTCTCCCATTGCAGTTATTCAACACCCGCTTGCCGCAGATGTAAGCGGGCAAAAATATTACTAGTTGATGATGTCAGTGATACTGGTGATACATTCGAAGTCGCCATTGATCACATAAACGAATGCACAAACCCGACCGAAGTAAGAAGCGCTGTACTACATCACAAGACTGTTTCCAGATACAAACCAGATTATTACACCCGTGAAGTCAAGGAGTGGCACTGGATAACTTATCCCTGGGCCGTTATGGAAGATATGACAGCATTCATAAAAAAAATGCAACCCGCACCTAGCAGTGCAAAACAAGTAGCGCAAAAACTCAGATCAGAACACAACATAGAAGCACCAATACAGATTTTGTCAGATGCATTTAAATTAAGTGGTCTCAAATAAATAGTACTTTTCATTAAATGGCTATTTGATTTTGCTGCGAGCAGGCTGGAAAATGATTCTATCGATACTTCGTAGGTTTTTATGGTATCAGAAATATGCCTGTCAATTTCATCATGCACATTCTGGAGTATAATTTTCTTATATCGACACAGACGAGTGAAAAAGTGGTGTTTGAACTGGATAAAGATCTTACTCATCTGGATCCCGAGGATATACGTAAACATTTACCCAAATTTCTCACGCATTGATACTATCCCTTAACAAGGACGCATTTACCTGTGCAGGGGTTCATGCTCAATAGCATTCGCTTGATTTGTTAAGGCGCTACTGTCAACTATAACTGCCTGGTCGCTTAGTTATGTGCCCGAATGAGTGTTGGCCCAAAGATAAAGCAATTACGCCAAATCTGTGTTTCATACACAGGAAGTATATACTTGCTTACATAGAAAGTTTTAGCTGAAAAAATAACGTCCCGGTTTTTTTTCAGTTATGCCTGATCAAAATGAGACAATTAAGGAGGCTAACGATTATGGTTTACGTCAAAAAGATTGTTCTGGATGTGCTTAAACCTCATCAACCGAACGCGTTAGATTTTTCACAGACCATCGCCAAAGTTGGTAGTGATTATCGGGTGCACTTAATCGTGCTTGAAATGGATGAAAACACCGAAACGATACAAATCGAGGTGACGGGTGAGGCGATTGATTTTGAAGCGATTCAAGCGGCAATCAAAGATTTAGGCGGTTCGCTGCACAGCATTGATCAAGTAGAAGTTCAAAATGAAGCCGATCCCGCTTAAGGTTTTCTAAGTATGCTGGGCCAGATAAAATTTTTGCTGGACATCACTCGAACGCACGACATTGTGCGGCGCTATTTTGTGGTCAACGGCTTTGATGGCGCACTCACTATGCTGGGTTTGGTCATCGGTTTTATTGTCAGTGAATCGGATGATTTAGCGGTGGTTATTAACGTCTGTCTGGGCGCGGCTATTGCTCTGGGTATGAGTGGTTTGAGCAGCGCCTACATCAGCGAATCGGCAGAACGAAAACGGGCGCTGGGTAAACTGGAGCAGGCAATGATCAGTGATCTCACGGGCAGCGCACATGGTGATGCCTCACGCTGGGTGCCGCTGTTGATTGCACTGGTTAATGGTCTGGCACCGTTGCTTATTTCATTTTTGATTCTGATGCCAATATGGCTGTCTATTTCCGGCATCGCTCTGCCACTATCACCGCTCTACTCAGCCATTATTATTGCGTTATTTCTAATCTTTCTACTGGGTGTCTTTCTGGGGCGGATTGCGGATATCTCGTGGCTGCGCAGCGGCCTCCAGACTTTATTAGTCGCAGTGGTGACCACTGTGCTTATTTATCTGTTTGTGGGAAAGTAAACAGTCGCTGCCCATCTGGCACAGTATGGAGTCTGATGAGGTTTTGCAGTACCTCGAATCTTTGCTAACGGGCCTGACTTCAATTGAGGCGCAAAAACCTCTGGCCGAATACGGCCTGAATGCCATTCCCGAAAAACAAAAACATTCCCTGCTGCTTATCCGCGGGCGTGGTAAGGGAGTGGTAGTGGCAACCAGTATGGAGACAGAGATTGGCCGTATCGCCGGACTGTTGCAGGGTGAGGCCGGTGTGAAAACACCGCTACAGGTGCGACTGATCCGTTTCGGTCGTATATCTGCACCGACAAGACCGGCACGCTCACCCAGAACCGGATGAGCGCTGAGCTATTTTATCTATATGAATACGAAAAGTCTTTCTCAGAAAATTCATCTTGCAAGTGCCATCCGAAGAATTAATAATCGGCCACGAAAGTGTCTTGAATGCACGCCATCATAAGAAACAGGTGACAGATGAAAGTAATTATCGCTATAACTTGCCTTTTGTTTTGCAGAGAGTATTTATTCAAAATCTTCTTGATCAGCATCAAGTTATTCAAAGATGTAAAAAGCCACTTGATGGATAAAATAGTTATTATATAAATGTAATTCTTTATTAATATCAATGGAGGTTCTTTCGATGAAACAACCATTACAAATCACTTTTAGAGACATTCCTCGTTCGGATGCGGTCGAAACAAAAATTCGTGAAAAAGCCGCCAAATTAGATGAGTTTTATGACCAGATCATGGCTTGCCATGTGGTGATAGCAGCACCACATGGTCATCACCATCAGGGCTATCTGTATCATGTCCGTATTGATTTAACCGTACCAAATGGTGAAATTGTCATTAACCGTGATCCAAAAGAACACCACGCTCATGAAGATGCCTATGTCGCCATCCGGGATGCGTTTGATGCTGCACGTAGAAAGCTGCAGGATTTCGCCAGGAAACAGCGTGGTGATGTTAAGACTCATGAAACACCAGCACATGGCACTGTATTGGAGATCATTCCATCTCAGGACTTTGGCAGAATACAAACGTCAGATGGAAGAGAAGTTTATTTTCACCGTAATAGTTTTCTCAATGGTGATTTCGACGCCCTGGATATCGGCGACAAAGTAAGGTTTGTCGAAGAAGCCGGTGAAAAAGGCCCGCAGGCAAGCACGGTACATTTAATTGGCAAACATAATATCGTTGGTTAAAAATGCCTGATCAGGTAAGCATTTATTCCAATGTAGTAGTCCAATGTAGTAGCTTAGACTTGATCTGACAGTTACCTGTTTTTTTAGGGTGATTGTTAGTTTAAATTTGAGCTAAATTCTTTTCCATCCAAATTGATTTACCATCCTGTCATTTTTTTTCTCTACAAAATGAATGGTGAATTCAACTTCAAAGTGCTCGAACGAGTCTGACCCCTCGATCCTGTTGGTAAATCAGCCCAACCTAAAACGTAAACGCAATCACAATATCAATGCACTTCAAGCTCTAAATCCGTCATCCAGTATGAAGCGTATAAGAGATTAAACCTCTTATATGCTAATACACCAGCAGCCCAGGCACTACGTCCTGCTGAATATCTATTATCCTTGCCAGTTTGTTTCTGATAATTTTCTCAACCTGCACCTGCACGCTATCCATTGTTACCCCTGCCTGCAGATGCAGTTTCAGGTCGACGATTTTGGGTTCATCAACGGGGCAGCCAATCTGGCTGACCAGATAGCAGTAACATTCTTCGACACCTGCCAACCGTTCGACGATTTCACTGGAGATCATCTGCGCCAGAATGTTGTACAGTTTGCCAACGTGGCTCACCGGGTTCTTGCCCGCAGCCGCTTCCATGTTCATCGGGCGATACGGGGAGATCAAGCCATTAACGCGATTGCCGCGCCCGACTTCACCGTCATCACCCGCTTCTGCGGAAGTACCGGTGACCGTTAAAAACACACTTTGTGCGGCAATATCATTAGCGCTATTCACTACGACCGTTACAGTCATGTCAGTATGTTTTGCTGCAATGCTTTTAACCAGCTTGCTTAACTGTGTTTTTTTTACCTGATAATCAACGATGTTCTTAATGTGTTGATCAACGTAAGCACAGGCAACAGTTAAATCAAAATGTTGATGCCGTCTTACTCCCATTACTTTTATATCAGCTCCAATCTCCGGGTGTTGCGTTTTTATAGCCACCGAGTTCAGCGCATGTTCAACTTCCAGTACCATCTGTTCCAGTTCACTCAAAGGTGCGTAACCGACACCGCAGGAAGTATCATTCGCCAGCGCAACGCCGGTTTTTTGCTGGCGCAAAAACAACTTCACCAGATCACTGGAACCCGGTCTTATCAGGTTGTGAATGATTACGTGTTGAGTCGCATCCAGCGCGCTGATGTGTCTATTCAGCCAGTTTCGACAACTGCTTTCTACCCGTTCGTCCACTGGTACGTTAATGCCTTTATATTCGAAGGTAGCGCGCCCTGCCATATAAATTTCCATCGGCACTAATACTTCGCCACCATTAAATACCGCTTTTGATGAGCCGCCACGCAACAGCACCTTGTCGACATTGTGGTGCAGGATGAAACCACAATTTTTCAGATAAAACTGACACAGCGCACGACTCAGTTCTTCTGCGAGTGCATCACAGATTGTATCCGGATGACCAATACCTTTACGCTCCACAATTTCGACCGGCGATTCACTGTAGGCGGAGGTGGTTAACGACAGACTTATTTGTGTCATAACAAACTCTTTACTAATTATATTTTAACACTGCTATCCCGTTAACTGTTAGAGGCATGGAGTGGGACCCGTTGCCTGAGACCGTATGCCGCATGGACTCGGCATCCGAGCGTACATGGACGTATTTACAGCGTGTCTCAGACAACTGGTCCCAATTCATGTATCGGATTAGAACTACCCTTGTCAACGCCTGCTACATCAGCCTGTTTAGATAATTTCTTTTTCGTTAACGGGGCAGCAGTGATGTTTTAAATATTTTGCTGACTAGCCAGCCTGGCGTCACTACAATATTTTTATAACTGAGCTGTGCAAAACGTTCATCCGCCAGTTTGCTGAGTTCGGTAATGCGTTCTACGCTGAATAATTTTGCACACAGTTGCGCCAGGATCGCGGTTTGATAATCTGAGCCGGTGCCAGTCTCCAGCACATTATGTTCAGGTTTGAGTGCCAGCAAACCAGACATCAGCGCGACCATGTAAGGTTGAGAAATTGTCTGTCCATACCCTATCGGTACCGAGTCATTGGTAATGGAATAAGACTGCAAGGGCATCGGCATAAACTTTTCTCCTGGCACCGTCGCCATGGCCTGCATCACTCTTTTACCGAGTTTGATTTTGCCTATATAACTTGCCGTGTAACGAACTTCACCTTCAATGTCATCAATCAGGTGTTGCAAATTTTTGCTGATGGCGAGCATCGATTACACCTCAGGTACCTATGTACCTTCCTGCCACGAAGACAGATATTTAATCTGTTCGGCAGTCAGGGTATCAATGTTGATATTCATCGCCGCGAGTTTGAGTCGTGCAACTTCCTGATCAATCTCATCTGGCACTTTATGCACTGTATTGTCGAGAGTGGCGCTCTGCTTAGACAGGTGAAGTACGCACAATAGCTGATTGGCAAAACTCATATCCATCACCGCCGACGGGTGACCTTCCGCTGCGGCCAGATTAACCAGACGACCTTCCGCCAGCAGACAAAGTCGCCGACCATCAGCCAAGGTATATTCATCCACCGATTTCCGAGGGTGTTGTTTACTCACACTAAGACTTTTCAGCGCAGGTATATTAATCTCGGCATTGAAGTGGCCCGCATTAGCAAGCACGCAATTGTTTTTCATCACTTCCATGTGCACTTTATCCACCACGTTTTTGTCGCCGGTGGCGGTAATTATAAAATCAGCAATTTTCGCTGCGGCCTTCAGCGGCATCACCTCATAGCCATCCATAGTCGCTTCCAGAGCGCGCAAAGCATCGACCTCGGTAATCACGACATGCGCACCATGACCTTTGGCGCGCATTGCAATACCACGCCCGCACCAGCCATAACCCACTACCGTAAAAGTTTTTCCCGCCAGCAAAATATTGGTCGCACGAATCACGCCATCCAGCGCGCTTTGGCCGGTGCCATAACGGTTATCGAACAGATGTTTGGTCATCGCATCATTGACCGCGATCACCGGAAATTTTAGTGCACCTTCACTGGCCATAGCACGCAGGCGAATCACACCGGTGGTGGTCTCTTCGGTGCCACCCAGCATGTTTTCAATCAGACTGGTGCGGGTGTTGTGAATTTCGCTAACCAGATCGGCGCCATCGTCCATGGTGATAACCGGCTGGTGATCTAGCGCCGCATTGATATGCTGATAATACTGTTCGGTAGTTTCGCCGCAAATGGCATAAACGGGAATATGGAAATGTTCGACCAGCGCTGCGGCGACATCATCCTGCGTACTCAGCGGATTACTCGCACATAACACCAGATCTGCACCAGCCGCTTTTAATACCCGCGCAAGATTGGCCGTTTCAGTAGTGATGTGCAAGCAGCCGCTAATGCGAATACCTTGCAATGGTCTGGCATCAACAAAACGAGTATTCAATTCTTGCAGCACACGCATTTCCTTCCATGCCCAGTCGATACGCTTCAGGCCATTGTCTGAAAGACATATATCTTTAATGTCAACATCGCATCTCTGTTTCATGATTTTTTCCCTGTAAATGCAATCGATGCATGCTTATCATACCAGACAGCTAGCTGTCTTTTATCCGACCTGGGCTGACAGTAGTGTTTATCCTAACATACGTTGTTTAAGTTTTTCATAAGGTGTTTTTCCCATGTGTGCAGAATGTGGTCGTAGGAAAGTGTCATAATAATTTTATTGGTCCTTATTGCGACTGGGATGAGTAACTGATCTTTCAGGATAATAACAGGCTAATTGAAAAACGGATATGAGCACGCATTTTTTAGATCGATTTATTGATCCAAAGGCAATAGCGGTATTTGGTGCTAGTAAACGCCCTGAGGCAGTTGGAACTCACGTTTTCAATAACCTGTGTTAATAGCGGTTTTCCCCGTCCGATTTATGCCATCAATCCGAAATACACACGATCGTCTCAGCAGCCCTGTTACTCGTCTATAACAGCAATTGGGAAACCTGTTGATCTTGCTGTTATCGCTACGCCAGCGAAAACAATTCCTGAAATCATTCGTGCATATGGTGAGCATGGGGTAAGTGCAGTAATCGTCATTTCCTCAGGTTTTGGTGAGGGCAAAAGCCATCTTTCAAATTTGACTTCGAGCCTTGATAAAACGGTGATTGAAGTCGCTCGTCAGTATCAGGGAATTTACAAGCAAACGAAAACTAGTGTTCAGTTTCTATAGCGAATTTCTAATGCGTTTATAACCTTCACGAAGCTCCTCGCCAACCAGTTTTATCGCTTCTGCTACTTCAGCTGCAGAATCTTCTGTTACCTCTGCTAGCGTTGATGTTTTGCTTTTGAACTGCTCATATTTTTGTTCCAGTTCATTCCATTCTTCTTTTGTATCCATCGCCAGTAAATGAGCCTGCAGTTTAATTTGGTCTCTTTCATTTTGAAGCTCTTTGAAAAGGGTCTCGGATTTTTGAACAAGCTGTTTGATTATGTTCATTGTATTGTCTCCATTAGTAATAATAAAAAGGTTTCCTGATTAAATAGTTCAATAAACTGTGAATGGAATACTTCACAATTTTGAAACTTCCACCTCGTTAACAATATAGATCAGAGTCAAAACAGATTCATTGATGTGGGTCAGGACTCTGTGGTTTTTTGTAATTTTAGAGTTTGGACATCAGGTTTTGTCTTTCCGGTTGAAGCCGTGTCCTGGTACATTCAGTCGGAGTTATATATTATTCCGTTTACTTATTTTGCCGATATTATCCGGGGTATTCTGCTCAAAGGAAGTTACTTCATCGAACTAATCCCGCAGTTTCTTTCGCCGGGATCATTTGCTTTTTGCTTCACAACAGGAACTGCTTGCAATCACGGCAGTGCATCCGATGCGTGAGCAGGCGGTGAAGATGTTGTTGACAAAAACCGGTGCAGATTGGGATTTGATTCAACGTTTGCTGGCGGAAAACATACTTAAGCGGGTGGAATATGACGGTCAGTGTTTTTATGTTAGATGCTTACATCATTGATTTACAATGAGACTTAATCATAAAGAATATAAGTCTGAGCATGGTTGAGCCATTAGTATTATTATTTATAGATAATACTGAACATGTCTATATAATGTTCTATTTCATGTTACAGGATAATACTATATGACCATACCATGAAGACTTTCCGATTATTTCAACGTGAACTACCGGTCGGTTTGCGACTTTTGGCAGATGATGTGGCCAATCTGGCAATAGATCTGCGCTGGACCTGGAGTCATGCCGGAGATGCAGTGTGGAAAAAGCTGGATCCGGAAGTCTGGGAACTGATAAAAAACCCGTATGCTATCCTGCAAAATATCACCGAGGATCGTCTACAGGCGCTGGATCGAGATAACGCGTTCAAGGCGCAACTCCAACAGTTGATAGCGAAACACAAAGATTATTGTACACAACCGGGTTGGTACGCTGAGACCCACGGTGGTTCAGCGCTTAAACATATTGCTTATTTCAGTATGGAGTTTGGCCTTGGTGAAGCACTGCCGATATATGCCGGTGGGCTTGGTATCCTGGCAGGCGATTACCTTAAATCGGCAAGTGACCTGGATGTGCCGGTTATCGGTGTGGGCCTGCTGTATCAGGAAGGTTACTTTCGACAGACACTGGACTCGGATGGTCGGCAGCAGGAAATCTATTCCTACAATGACCCGACCAGTGTACCAGTAAGGCCAGTACAGGCACAGGATGGTGCCTGGTTGCATGTTGATAGTGATTTTCCTGGTCGCAGAGTGCGTTTTCGTGTCTGGCAGGCGCGGGTGGGGCGGACGACTTTATATCTACTGGATAGCAATGATCCACTCAATAGCCCTGCCGATCAGGGTATTACCAGGAAACTCTATGGCGGGGGGCGGGAGTTGCGGCTGGTTCAGGAGATTGCGTTGGGGATTTGTGGTTGGCGACTGGTCGAAGCACTGGATCTTGACGTTGATGTTTGCCATCTCAATGAGGGGCACGCTGCATTTGTAACGCTTGAGCGGGCACGGACATTTATGCAGAAAAATCATTGTGATTTCTGGGCCGCGCTGAGTGCGACCAGGCCAGGCAATGTATTTACCACGCATACTCCGGTAGCCGCCGGATTCGATACCTTTGATCAGGCCCTGCTTGAGAGGTATGCAGGGAATTATGCGGATCAGTTGGCTGTAGCACCTGACAGGCTTCTGGCCCTGGGGCGGATAAATGCCCATAACGGTGATGAACCCTTCAATATGGCCTACCTGGCTATACGCACCTGTGGCATGACCAATGGCGTAAGCCGGCTTCACGGCGAAGTTAGCCGAGGTATCTTCCAGGATCTTTATCCTGACTGGCCACGGCGGGAAGTACCGGTAACCCATATTACCAATGGTGTTCACATGCCGACCTGGGACTCAACCTGGGCTGATGATCTGTGGACTAAAGCTGCTGGCAAAGACCGCTGGCTGAGTGGTCTGGAGCCTCTCGCGCAGGCAATCGAAAACCTGAGTGATGAGGCATTGTGGACATTCTGTGGCCAGGAGCGGGCAGATCTGGTGGTTTATGCACGTAAGCGACTGGCCCGTCAAATGGGTCAGCGGGGCTCGAATCCAGAGACGGTGGCACTGGTCCAGCAAGTGCTGGATCCCAATATCCTGACCCTGGGTTTTGCACGGCGCTTCGCGAGTTACAAACGACCTAACTTGATATTGCATGACCCGGAACGTCTAATCCGCTTGCTGACCAATGCCGAACGCCCGATGCAGATCATTATGGCCGGTAAAGCGCATCCGCAGGATGAGGAGGCTAAGCAGTTACTGCAGGCGTGGGTGCAGTTTGTGCAACGCCCCGAGGTTCGCGCGCACGCGGTTTTTCTGGAAGATTATGATATTAGCCTGGCGCAGGAAATGGTGCAGGGCGTCGATGTGTGGATCAATACCCCACGCCGTCCCTGGGAAGCCAGCGGTACCAGCGGCATGAAAGTCCTGGTCAACGGCGGACTGAACCTGTCTGAACTGGATGGCTGGTGGGCCGAAGCCTATGCGCAGGACATTGGCTGGGCGCTGGGTGACGGAAAAGAACATAGCGAACCTGGCTGGGATGCAATTGAGGCGGATCAACTCTACCGGTTGTTGGAGCAAGAGATCGCACCCCTGTTTTACGATCGCGATGCTGCGGGTATTCCCCGCTCATGGGTTGCTAAAATGCGCGCTAGCATGGCCCGTCTGACACCACAGTTCAGTGCTAACCGAATGGTGCGGGAATATGTCGAAAAGCTATACCTTCCATCAGCCACCACCTATCACCATCGGGCCGCTCAGGGCGGTGAAGTTGCCAAACAACTTTGTCAGTGGGATGAACGAATAAGACAGCAATGGCATGAAGTGCATTGGGGTAATCTGCTTGTGTCTAAACAGGACGATGGCTGGATATTTGAAGTGCAGGTGTATCTGGGGGAAGTTTCACCGGAGTCCGTGCAGGCACAACTATTTGCCGACCCTCTTGATGTCGATATAGCGGACATGGAAACACCGGTCTGTGAAAACATGAAGCGACATACTGCCATTCCGGGTTCCGTGAACGGCTACCTGTATCAAGGTTACCTGCACACACAACGGCCCTACACCGATTTTACCCCGCGTATGGTGGCGTATCATCCGCAGGCGCGCATCCCGACCGAAAACAATCTTATTCTGTGGTGGTCAGGTACGGCAGAGTTAGTGAACTTATAGCCTGGATACGACAGCTATAGCGTGGTGTCGACGGTTATGATTCGTTATTCTGTATTGAATCAGGCTGAACATAATAACTTGCTTAAATAATGAGTACTGAAAATTGAATAAGAAAAATCGAAGCCTGAAAAGGGGAGGTAGAAAGTTTATTCGAGATGTCGTCTCGCATACGCCAATCCTAAAGATGACATTATTGCTGGTGATATTATGGATGCTTTTCTCGGCCGGTATCTATTTTGCTGAAAGTGGTGCTGAGAATACGACAATAACGTCCTATGGAAAAGCTTTATACTGGGGAGTGGCCGCTTTTTCGACCGCCGGCATTGCAGATATGCCGGTTAATGGAATATCCGAATTCCTTGGTGCTATATGGATCATCCTTGGCTCTGTACTCTTCTTTGGCGCAATTGTGGCTACAGTCACTGCTTATTTTATGCGTCCATTGCATCGACCATCAAAGCAAATTATAGATACCATTGAATATAACCTCGAACAGCTTGATGACTTAACCATCGACGAACTGGAATTGCTCATGGAAACGACAGATTCACTCATTAAGCATATGGAACATTTGAAAGAACAGCGAGAAAAAAAACTGCATTCAAACAGCAAGCTAACAACGAAAGAGTAGACCAGTGATAATTTGTTGTTCGCTATCCCTGAAATGATTGTTCGTCAAGACTGACCGCGCTCAGCAGTATAACTTCAATTTCTTCAATGATTTCTTCCTGACGTAAAATATTGCTTTGTCGATGTAGTTCTTCAGATTGTTCATCCATGTGTTGAACTGCGCCTTCCAGGTGCGCCACGCGCTGACGGCTTTCTGCCATAAGCGAGGTGTACAGAATCTCATTTAAGACAACGAACAAATAATGGTAGCTCAGATCAAGTAAAAAATTTCTGGGTTCAAGGTTTAACTCTGGCGCATGCGATTCCTGTGACTGATGCTTAAGCAAATTTTGGAAAGGGGGCAGCAGCTGCTGATTAACTAGCTGATGTTCATCATGATAAAGTACATGTAAATTCAGAGAGCCATAGTGTTCCTGTATGGGAGCCAGTTGTTTAACAATCTCATTGAGGACGTAACCCACTTCTTCCGCGACGCTGGCGCCATCGATAAATGTTATTGCCCGTTCATCATTTTCCAGAAGCGTTTCTAATTTGTGGCCTACGCAGATGAGTCGCAGTTTATCCGTATCACGTGTTATCGGTATGGTTTCAAAGTGGCGCAGCAAAGCATGATTAAAATCACCGCAAAATCCACGTTCGGCACCGATTAAAAGATACACATCAATATTTTCGTCAACAGCCGTGCCTGTGGTTTTTGTCAGGGTATCAGGATAAAAGCTAAGAAAATCTGCGGCGACTGTTTCAATGTGTTTGACCGCGGCATGTTGCACATCAAGAAAACTCGCTAATCTTGCGCGTTTCCATAAAAGACAGATTTTTCATGGAATTCATGATGTCACGAATTTCATTGAGACTGCGGCGATGCTGCTCAATGTCCTGGCGCCGGGTCATGTTTTAGTTTTCTTTTCAGCACAGCTTAAGCAACTGGCGATCAGATCCGACCACTGTTCTCTGGGGCTATCAAGTCTCAGATCGGTGTGTCGTGTATGCTGTACCAGGATATCGAGTTGTTTGGCGACGTCCTCGGGATCCACGTTGTCAAAACAAGCATCATTGAAGGCCACTAGCCAGGCCAGCTGGACGGTTACTGGCAAGGGCATCAGTCGTTCCTGTTTAAGTATTTCTCGTAAAACTCTGCCACGTTTAATGGTTTCTTCCATAGATGCTTCAAGGCGAGCACCGAAGCGTGTAAAAATTTCCAGTTCAAGAAACTGCAGATAGTCGAGTTTCATTCGTCCCGCTTCTTCTGTGATGCGACGATGTTGTGCCGCGCCGCCGATACGGGAGACAGATCGGGCTATATCTATAGCTGGCCGAAAACCGCTAACAAAAAGCGTGTGATCCAGATAAATCTGGCCATCGGTAATGGAAATGAGGTTAGTGGGAATATAGGCTGCTATTTCGCCCTGTTTCGTTTCAACAATAGGCAGTGCTGTCATACTGCCACCGCCATGGGCAGCATTAAGACAGGTGGCACGTTCAAGTAATCGGGCATGAACAGAGAAAATATCACCGGGAAATGCTTCCCGTCCGGGCGGCCTTCGCAACAGTAATGAAAGTTCACGGTAGGTTTTGGCATGTGACGTCAGATCATCATAAACCACCAGAGTATCATGACCCTGCTGCATCCAGAATTCGGCAATGGCGCAACCGGCAAAAGGGGCTAAATGTTGCAGGCCAGGTAATCCGCTGGCTTCTGCGACCACCACCGTGGTGTAGTCCAGCGCATTGTACTTACGCAGCGTATTAATAATATTTACTACCTTGCTGCGCTTCTGGCCAATCAGCACATAAACACAGCGCACATCTTTACCCTGCTGGTTTATTACTGTATCTAGCGCAATCGAACTGCGGCCAAGGCCTTCATCACCGATAAGCAACTGACGCTGACCCTTACCGATGGGGATCAATGTATCAATAATTTTAATGCCGGTGTAGAGGGGTTCATGCACAAAATCACGCGCCATAATAACCGGTGATTTTGCTTCAAGGCGTTGCCAGGGCAGGTGGGGCGGCAAGGGTAGATCATCGAGAGGGAGGCCCTGTGGATCAATCACTCTACCCAGCAGGCCGTTGCCTACCGGCACGCTTAACAGCTTACCGGTAGGATAGGCCGTGATACCGGCGGTTAACTGGTTTGTCTGGTGCAGCAGTACGGCACCGACCTGATTCTCAGTCAGATCAAACACCATGGCCCGACTGCCATCCTCAAAAGCCAGTATGTCATCAATAGCCGCCGTGGGCAGGCCGCTGATCCAGGTTATGCCATCACCGATTGAAATCACTTTACCCTGTTCTTTGATGCGTATCGACGGGCGATAATCTTTTAGCCAGTCCGCCTGTCGATCAACTAACTCGGCCGTTGTGAGATTAGTGTTCAATATGGGCAGGCTCGTGTAAATTCCCTGGCAAATTCCGTGAAGCCCTGCAGTTCGTCTCGCACATTCAATTGCAGTACCCAGGCACCGATGGTGATGTTTAGACCCGCCAGTAATTTGGCATCCTGTTCATAAAACACAGGAGCTGACAAACCGGTTGCCCTGGACAGGGTCTCTTCCAGCTGATGTCGTTTATCGTCTGCAAGCGGGTAAGCACTGAATACCAGAATACGTTCAGGTGACTCTCCCCATTTATTACTAAGCATATTGATTTGATCAGCTGGTAATGCTGTCAAACCATCCAGCAGTAAATCAAATAAACGGTTTTCCAGTTCCGGTCCCGCTGCCTCGGTAAGTAGTCGGGAGGCAAACTTTGCACCCTGTTGCAATGCGCGCTGTTCAATTTCCCGTATGACCTGTTTATCCTGTCGTGATCTGGCCACGCGAGTTTTTTCCTCTACCTGAGCAAGTTCTGCCTTCAGGCTTTCCAGTTGATGAAGTCGGGTTTCTTCAAGTTCATGCGACAACTTGTCCATGGCTTTCTGACGTTCCTGTTCCCAGTCAGACAGACGATGTTCATACTGTTCTTTTAAGGTATCAGAATCTGCATGAATCTGTTTGGCGTCTGCCAGCTGATTTTCTATAGCAGTACGACGTCGTGTTATGACATCAAGTACCGGCTGATATAAAAACCGTTTCAGGATCCAGACCAGAACCAGAAAATTGAAAATTTCTAACAGAAAGGTCGACCAGTTAAGTTCCAAAACCTGCTCTCCT
Organism: uncultured Gammaproteobacteria bacterium; assembly: GCA_963759005.1. GTDB lineage: Bacteria > Pseudomonadota > Gammaproteobacteria > SZUA-229 > SZUA-229. The sequence continues at coordinate 13,783 of CAVWXQ010000028.1, read as the reverse complement.
TTTGTTGATTTTATTGGTCATAATTATTACAGATGGTTACGGCTGCTGCTTATTGCGTCAGGTACTCAAGCAGCGGATTGCGGAACAATACAATCAGCACGATGACCAGTACATAGATGGCCAGCGATTCAATCATCGCCAGACCGATAAACAGGGTACGCATAATAGATTTTTCTGCTTCCGGTTGACGCGCCAGTGCATCCATCGCTCGACTGATGGCCCAGCCCATTGCAATGGCTGGCATACTGATGCCCACTGCAATACCAATAATGGCCGTCAGCGTAGAGGTTTGCACAAAGACAGTTAAGTCAGGCATGTTTTTCTCCTTGTTTTTGTTGTCGTAGTTGTTGAGATTGCAGGCCGCTGGCGACATAGATGAGTGCCAGCATGCCGAAGATATAAGCTTGCACCAGTGCTTCAACTATATGCAGCATGAGTATCGGTACGGGCACCAGAAAGCCGGCTACCATTAAAATTAGCAGTGCCACCATTTCCAGGCTCATCATATTACCGAACAGACGCACCGCCAGGGCAATGGTGCGTGTTACTTCACTGATCAAGTTAAATGGTAACAGGATCGGGCTGGGTTTTAGATAATGCAGTAGATAGTTTTTTAAGCCCTGTATGCGAATCCCGTACCAGTGCACCGACAGAAAAACCAGAAACGCGATGGCCGCGGTGGCCGACAGATCCCGTGTCGGTGAATGCATACCGGGTATCAGTCCAATCAAATTGGCAATCACAATAAACACCCACAGGGTGCCGATAAAGGGCAAAATCTGCTGAACGTGCTGGGGGGCAATGTCGCGTATTGATTCTTCAATAATCGACACAATTGCTTCGACCAGAGTTTGTAATCGATTGGGGCTCATTTGCAGTTGCCGTGTTGCCAGCCAGACAAGACCGCCGATGATGGCCATCATCACCCAGGTGGTAAACACCGTATTGGTTAGCTGTACTGGCCCCAGTTCAAATATGGGCCGAATAAACAGACTGTCTTCACCCATGATGTTATTCCTTAATAAAATAATAAACGTTAACCATACCGATAAACACTCCAAGCAGGATCAGGCTAACCGTCCAGCGAACCGAGTAACCGGAAGCCATAGTATCCAGCCAGTGGCCTAAATAGGCACCAGCCACCACAGGCAGCACAAACAGCAGTCCCAGTGTACCGACATAAACAGTTTGTCCAATCAGGGTGGGCCGGTCCCGTTCAGCCTGCTTCATGCGTCGGGCCTGTTGCTCGACCTGTTTTCGAAGTTCCTGTTGCTGATTCATCATATTACCCCTGGTGGCGACGCAATTCCCACATGTGTTTGAGAATTTCCTTTTCCATATGCTGCAGACTGTGTTTTACAGAATGTAATTCTTCTTCCTCGGTCAGCAGTTTTTTCTGTAAATCATTGCTGATTTGCATATAGTTTTCATTGCGAAAATAGTGACGGGTGCTGATGGTGAGAAGGTTATTTTGAAAATATAATACAGCACCGGGCTGAGCCAGGTATTGCCAGGGTTCATTAGCTATACGATAGCGCGCCAGTCCGATAACCAATGTCGTCATCATACGTGCATGGTTGGCGAGAACACCAAAAGAGCCCGACCTATCTTCACCAACAAAAGATGATAAACCGTCGATTTTTTCTGCATGGGTCGCATCCTGAATTATCAGGCTAAAGGTCTTCATGATGCCAGACTCTTCATGCTACCCCGCATATAACACTGCTCCTCGGGCAGGTGATCATACTGACCCTGTAAAAAAGCCTCACAGTCGACAAGCGTCTGTTTCAATGGCACGGATACACCCGCTATACCCGCACGTGAAGAGGTAGACCAGAAAGGTTGAGTAAGATAACGCTGTAATTTACGTGCTCGTGAAACAATTTTACTATCTTTAGCTGATAACTCCTCGATACCCAACATGGTAATAATGTCTTCCAGTTCTTTATAACGGGCCAGATGTTCACGCACGCCTTCGGCAATGGCATAATGTTTTGCCCCCAGGGTATGGCGATCCATCAAGGAGCTACTCGACTGTAATGGATCCACGGCGGGATAAATGCCTTTTCCGGCCTGTACCCGGGATAAAATGACACTGGTATCAAGGTGACTAAGAATGGCATTGACAGCGGGGTCAGTCATATCATCTGCCGGCACATAAACCGCCTGTACAGAAGTAATATTGCCCTGCCGGGTAGAAAGAATTCGATCCTGCATTTCTGCCACTTCGGTTGTTAAGGTCGGCTGGTAGCCGACGATGGCCGGCATTCGACCAAGCAGACTGGAGACTTCACTGCCGGCCTGGACGAAGCGAAATACGTTATCCATAACAAACAGTACTTCTTTCTGTAAGTGTGTCACGCAAATATTCCGCGTAGGTGAGGGCAGTGAGCCCCACCCTGAAGCGTACACCCGGTGACTCATCCATCTGGCCGAAGACCATCAGTGTCTGTGGCAAGACACCGGTTTTTTTCAGTTCATGCCATAATTCATGGCCCTCCCTGATGCGCTCACCGACACCAGCAAAAACAGATACCCCCTTATGCAGTGTCGCCACCGCATGCATGAATTCCATAATCAGCACCGTCTTGCCGACGCCGGCTCCGCCAAAAAGCCCGGTCTTTCCTCCCTTTACAAAGGGACAGAGTAAATCGATAACCTTGATGCCTGTTTCCAGCACATCGCTCATGCCCACGGCCTCACTCAGTGAGACTGGCTGGCCATGAATATGACGGTAGTTATCCTGGGGTAAGGGCGGGCCATCATCCAGCGGTTCACCGAAAATATTCAGCAAACGACCCAGACAGTCGGGGGAAACCGGTACCTGGACAGGTGAGCCGGTATCATAAACCGGCATACCCCGTCTAAGACCGGAGGAGGTGTGTAAGGTTATGGCGCGAACATGGCGCTCATCAAGATGCTGATGCACCTCAAACAGATAGTTTTCATGATCTATATGGGCTGTCAGGGCCTGATGCAATGGCGGCAGCCTGTTACAGGCAATGATAACAACCGGCCCATGGACACCTACGGTGTTACCAATATACTCGTGCTGAGTATCTGTCCTAGTCGCTTCATTAACCATAGCTGTAATCAGATTGTCATCTGAACTCGTAAATGAATTTTTGTATAAATTTCTGCTTATTCTGTCATTCTAATTCAGCTAGATTGAAAAAAAAGGCCTTATTGCAGGAAATAGTTGATCTATATAAAGTGATGTCTTTATTGTCAGAAAATGCCTCATGAGGCTAACAAACTGATCACTCCTGCTTTCTCATAAGGCAGGCTTAAAAAATACACATGCCGTCAAAATGACTGGACTGACAGTGTGTCACATTCAGCGCGGTGCGCAACAGCACTGCTGGTTGATCCGGGCATGTTGATAATACCGTGGTTGCCATGGCGTCCGGTGACAATAAGGTCTACTTTATTCTGTTTGGCGTATTGTGTGATTTCATAAGCCGCAGAATGCTCACTGAGTATGATCTGGGTTTCGATATTGTCATACTCAAGTTTTGAACTAAGCTGTTCAAGCGTTTTTTGCGAACGCTCGGTCATATAGGTCGCGGGACTTTTATCTTCCGGTGCTATCCAGTCATTCGAAATATCCTCAGGAAAATGGTCTACCACGTGAAGCAAACAGAGTCTGGCGCTAAAACAGGTGGCAATTTTAGCCGCTCTTTTTGCAGCGGCTTCGGCTGGTTTAGAGAAATCAGTAGCCAGCAGAATATATTTGTAGTTGTTCATGGTGATCCTTTTATAATTGTTTAACAGCTAGACATGCAAAATATATAGCTGGTAAACACTGAATATTAAGCGACTAGTAAACCTTCAGCTTTAGCATAGGTGATATAGACAATAGCTTGCGATAAAATGCGAACCACAGTGTTTACCTCTATAAAGTTCACTATAATTAATTCACCAGTACAGACGTTGATTTGAATCAACTATTTTGAACATTCCTTAGCATCCATAAGGATTGCTGTTTTTTTAGCCTGAAACACATCAACTACTGAAATCCTGTTTGTGTAGTCTGCGCCAAATTCTGCTAATGTATTCTGTTGATTAGCTAGATCATACTTCTCCTACAGGCTGAATTTTTCTCATCCAGGTTACAGCCGGAAACTCGGAACATTCAAGTTAGACTTTCTGGTTTGCTGGTCTGCTATCAAGCTAATACAGGATTGTGATTTCTATTGACTTATCTTCAAGCTGAGATTCTATCAGCTCCTTCCATCGATACAACATGTTATTGGCTATACCAGTGATTTTTCAGACTCTGGCACTGAATAGCCTTGTTCTCGTACCAGAGCTACCGCTTCTTCTTTAAATTCTTTAGAATATTGTTTGTATATTCGTTTCTGTTCCATAATGACACCTTAATAATTGATAGTTATTATCTCTTATTAAAAGGTCCGGTGCTATTAGATCACTACAGTGTATAGTTATGATAGTAATTGTATTTATATAGATAGTGTTGAGTGAGAAACTTAACGAACACATGTGTAAGTTATAGTGTCTTTTTAAAAAAGAGAAAAAGATGAATGATAAAATAAAGTGTCCTAATTGCGGACATGAATTCGAAATAGAAGAAGCGCTTTCAGGGAAAATAGAAGCTCACTATAAAGCTGAATACAAGAAAAAAATAGCTGAGCAATCTGTAAAACTTAATGATGAAAAAAGAAAACTCAAGGAAGAAAAAGAACAGCTTGAATTGCAAAAAGAAAAACAGGATGAGTTATTAAAGGTAGAAATTGATAAGCAATTAAAAAAAGAAAGAGAAAAAATAGAAAAAGAAGCAAGTGAATCAGTTGAGAGTGAGATGAAATCTCTTCGCCATGAGAACGAAAAAAGGAAAGCTGAGAATAAAAGCCTCAAGGAAAAAGAAATTTCTTTTCTTAAAAGAGAGGCGGAATTAGTAGAAAAACAGGAAGATCTGAATCTTCAAATGGAAAAAGAACTTCTGCAGCGACAAAAAGAAATAGAGGAGAAAGGCAGGGCTAAAGAAAGAGAAAGTTTTGAACTGGAAAAAGTAAAGTTGCTAAAGCAAATCGATGATAATAAAAAACTTGCGGAAGAAATGAAAAGAAAGGCTGAACAAGGTTCTATGCAATTGCAGGGAGAGGTTCAGGAGCTGGCACTGGAAGATCTTCTTGCAAGAATTTATCCATTTGACAAAATTGCAGAAGTCCCCAAAGGTGTTCGTGGAGCAGATTCGATTCAAACTGTCGTTAATGCAAGCCAACAGGAATGTGGCTCCATAGTGTATGAAAGCAAGAGAACTAAGAGTTTTGCTAATGACTGGATTGATAAATTAAAGCAGGATCAAATTACATGTAAGGCGGATATTGCCGTTCTGGTTACAGAAGTGCTTCCGAGTGACATGGACAGGTTTGGAGAAAAAGATGGAGTATGGATTTGTGGTTTTCATGAAGTAAAGAGTTTGTCATTCGTTCTTAGGGAGATGCTGATAAAAACAAACTCAGTGAAGATGGCGCAAGAAAATAAAGGCGACAAAATGGAGCTCCTGTACCATTACTTAACAAGCAATGAATTTGTTCAGAATATCAAAAGGATAGTTGAGAATTATGATGGCATGATAGGACAGTTGAATGCCGAAAAAAAAGCCATGAACAAAATTTGGGCGATACGAGAAAAACAAATATGGGTTGTACAGGAAAATGTTTCAGCTTTATTTGGTTCAATAAAAGGTATAGCAGGTAATTCGCTTGATACTTCTGACATATTAGAGCTAACAGATTTCACTGTTGATGAATGAGGCCTTTTAAAGTACGTCAGTAAATAAAAAGATGTGCGCTTATATCGTCTTGATAATTTGCACTATATTTTGAGTCAGCGTAAAAATCAGGGAATCTCTGATTTATTGTCATTTCGAGCGAAGGGAGAAATCTTATGTTTCATAACTGTATGAAATTCCAGCGTACAAGTTTCTCACATTCGTTCGAAATGACAGAATAAGGATGCGGGAAGATTCAAGGCTTTGCTCAACTCTAGGCCTTGTCCCAAAACTCTAAGATTCGCATTCCGAAAGAGAAAGAAGAAAAAATATTGTATATCAGATGTGAGTTTGGTTTAGGACAGCTAAAAATCAAACTGGGTCTGTAAGAAGATTTCATCCTTGTCCTTGTCTGACACACCATCCAGATTCTCGCCAATTCTGTAAGATAGCTGCACTTTTACATCATTGCCCTTGATGAACCAGTTTGCGCCCAATGAGGTCCGGTTCCAGCTGGTCGTGTAGTTATCAGAATCCTGGCTCTGGTAACCAGCAACAAGCTCGAACTTATTATTGAACATAATAACCGCCCGGTATTCCAGCAAAAGAATAACCGGCAATAAGCAGAATAATTAACATAAACAGGAAAGCCATACCAAGACGGAATAATTCGCGTTGGCCAGGTTTAGCTGCATTATCTAATTGATTGATGTTTTTTAGCTCCATAGGAATATTCAGCCTGTCAAAGTTGCATGGAATGAATGGGATCTTCTAATCAATTTTGATTAATATAATGCGCTCTATATCACCAGAACTGACAAGAGATTACTTAGTAAAATTTAGCCACCAATGTTGTTCCTAAAAGTTCCAGATTTCTCTATCTAATTGGAGAACTTTTGAGGTTTTAGAGCGTTATAATACGTTTTCTTGACATACATTATTTAAATACAGGGTCAAGTTGAAGCGTTACTTTATTTTTAAAGACATAAAAGCTTGTGAACTGGACATGCAGTAAGGCATAGTACGTATCCGTCAGGGAGAAAATAAAATCAACACTACATTATTATTACCTGGTTTTTTTATCTGTTGTTTTACTTTGCAGGGGTGTGGGAATTCACCAGAGAAAACCTATACAGAAAATATCACTATCAATGATTGCTGGTTTGAACAGCAGGATGACTGGCCGGTAGCTGAATGTGGTGTTCTTAAAGTCCCGGAAGATTACAGCAAGCCTGAAGGTCGGCAGGTAAAGCTTCCATTTATTATTTTTAAAGCTAAAAATCCTGATAATAAAACGTATCCCCTGGTTGTTGCTGGTGGTGGCGGGCCTGGCGGTGCGTTGGGTATCGCAGAAGAAAATTCATTTACCTTTGATGAGTCAACATGGCTGCCCTGGTATTCTTCAACCATTGATGCCGGTCGTGAGCTGATCCTTATCGATAACCGCGGTGTAGGCAGTTCTCTACCAGTACTTGACTGTTATGAAGTAGAAGAAGTGAGTATGGATGCTCTAGATAAACAGCTTAATCAACATGATATTGTTACATTAACAAAGGAATCTTTTGCTGCTTGCAGGAACAGGCTTATCGGGCAGGGTATTGATATCAGCCAGTATCATCTTATTAATGCGGCAAAGGATCTTGAAATGCTTCGTACAGGTTTAGGTGTTGCTCAATTAAATGTCTATGGCGTCTCCTACGGTACCCGGATAGCACTGGAATTTGAACGACTTTACCCTGACTCTACCAGGACCTTAATACTTGATGGCATTTATCCTCAGTCATTGAAGGTTTATGAAAATGAGCCAAGGCATAATTCAGAGGCGATGATGCGAGTTATTAACAAATGTCAGCAAGACAAAGCCTGTTACGATCAGTTTGGATTTAATCTTGAACAACGTCTTTCAAATTTTCTCAAACAACTGGAAGAAAATCCGATAACTATCCGTGTGACCAGTCCTGTTGATTATAGCCCGATTGATGTGCTTGTTACCCCGGATGTTTTTTTCGATAGCCTGTTTGCGATGATGTACGATGAGTCTGTAATAAGTTATATACCAAAGTATATGTATGCCACTTTCAAAGGAAACACAGACTATTTAACCGAAATGGTGCGCGATTATTATGTTAATGACATAGTTATTGATTCACTGGATGAGGGTGCTTACGCGTCCTATTCCTGCTTTGATGAAATTCCATTTACTGATTTTGACATAGCAAGAAACGCGCTTAAAAAGTACCCGTTTCAATATTATTCAAATAAGTATGTTTTTGATATTTCACAGGCAATGTGTGAAGTCTGGGATGTACCTGTAGCCACAGCTGAATTTAAGGAAAGCTATAAGATTAATGCGCCAGTGTTGATTTACTCAGGTGAACTAGATCCAGTAACGCCAGCTGAATTAGCTAAAACTGTTATTGAAAATGCAAGAGTATCGTGGGATTTTGAGTGGCCTGGTATTGCACACGCGGTTATGCTTGTTTCTCAATGTGCAGACTGGACTGCGCATGCTTTTCTTAGTGCGCCCGAGTCAGATCCTTTTGTTTATGAGTGCGCTAATAAGAAGCCGAAATTTAAATTTGAGACCAGGTAATAATGATGAATTCAAAGCCGTTTTAATTAGCACTATGGTTTTCTGCTAAATCTACCTTTAATATTTCACCTGTTAAGATACTGTCGTAACTGTTTATTGTATTGACTGATAACAGAGAGTAGGCTTTAGCGAAACTTCGGTATTGGTTTCGGGTCACAACAGAGATGTATATGTTTAGCTATCAAGGTCTTTATCCTTATCATGTTTATCCATGTCGACTGTATCGGCGGCAGAGTTATCTGCTGGCAGCAGTATTGATGATGGCTGCATTGCTGCTGGCGACTGAGACTGCCTATGCAGCAAATGTATCCAAAGGCAAAGCCAGCCATGTCATTGTATCCCCGGTAGTGCTAAAAGAGATCTCTGATCGAGTTGAAGCGCTTGGTACGGCCCGTGCTACTGAATCCGTCAATATAACCAGCAACATAACCGAAAAGGTCACCAGGATTGACTTCGAGGATGGCCAGCAGGTCAAGACGGGCGTCATACTCGCTGTGCTTGACCAGGCAGAAGAGCAGGCCGATCTGAAACGGGCACAGGCTTTTCGCAGTGAACGTAAACTGGCACTTGAACGTCTGCAGCAGCTGGAAGAACGCAAGCTGACTTCGCCCGATGAAATTGATCGCACTCGTCTTGAGCTGGCGCAGGCTGACGCCAGCATTGCTGTCATTAAAACCCGCATCAGCGACCGCGTCATCCGTGCACCGTTTGACGGCATTGTTGGCCTGCGTCACATCAGTGTCGGCGCGTTGGTCGAAACCGGCGACCTGATAACCACTCTCGATGATACCCGCCAGATCAAACTCGACTTCAGCGTGCCGTCGGTATTTCTCGCCGAACTGAAACCCGGACTGAAGATCAGGGCACGCGCGGTAGCGCTGGGTAATAAAGAATACCTGGGCCAGGTTAAAAGCATAGATAGCCGGATTGACCCGGTAACACGTTCCATCCAGGTGCGTGCCTTGCTGGAGAATCCCGATGGCAGCATTCTTCCTGGTTTACTGATGCATGTTGACCTGTTGCGTAATACCCGCCAGGCACTGGTGATTCCAGAAGCATCATTACTGCCACTGGCAGACAGGCAATATGTGATGGTCCGTGTCGATAAAGACGGCAAGGACACGGTAGAGAAAAGGCTGGTGAAAATCGGCATGCGGCTACCAGGTTATGTTGAAATTATTGAGGGTTTAAGTTCTGGCGAGCAGGTTGTCACCCATGGCAACAGCAAAGTTAAACCGGGCGATGATCTTGATGTGCTGGCTGTCGATGATGGTAGTGTTGATATCAGCAGCATTATCAAAAAACAGAACAAGAAAGGTAAAACCCCTTGATACTTTCTGATGTGTCGGTGAAGCGCCCGGTACTGGCAGCAGTATTATCCATCCTGCTCATCGCTTTTGGCCTGCTCGCCTTTGATCGCCTGCCTTTGCGCGAATTTCCTAATATCGATCCACCGGTAGTTTCCATCGAAACAGTATACCCCGGCGCCTCGGCTGATGTAGTCGAAAGCCGTATTACTCGCATCATCGAAGACCGTATCGCGGGCATCGAAGGTATGCGTTTTATTGAATCCGGCAGTGAAGACGGCCGTTCAAATATATCTGTCGAATTCGATGTCGACCGTGATGTTGACGCCGCCGCCAATGATATTCGTGACCGTGTTTCCGGCGTACTCGCCAGTCTGCCGGTAGAAGCCGAACCACCTGATATTCAGAAAGCCAGCAGTGATGACGATGTCATTATGTGGCTTAACCTGTCCAGTGACCGGCTCACCGTTCCGGCCTTAACCGACTATGCAGAGCGTTACCTGCTGGACCGTTTTTCTGTGCTTGACGGTGTGGCCCGTGTTCGCATCGGCGGCAAGCAGTCCTACGCCATGCGTATCTGGTTAAATCGCAATGCCCTGGCAGCACGTGGTTTGACCGTTGCTGATGTAGAGGATGCATTGCGTAGCGAAAATGTCGAACTGCCGGCCGGCAGTATCGATTCCAAAGAGCGCCAGTTTACCATGCGTATTAAACGCCAGTTTCGCACTGCGGACGAGTTTTCAAGACTGGTGATCAGCAAGGGAGATGATGATCACCTTACTCGCCTGGGTGATGTCGCACGCGTTGAACGCACGGCAGAGGAAGACCGACTGTTCTTTCGCGGCAATGGCACTCCCATGGTCGGCATCGGCATTATCAAACAGTCCACCGCTAACACGCTTGAAGTGGCGCGCGCGGCCAGGACTGAAATGCTGCGCCTGAATCCGACTCTGCCCGAGGGCATGAACATTGACCAGAGCTATGACACATCGGTATTTATCGAAGGTGCGATCAGCGAAGTCTATAAGACGCTGGCCATTGCCATTGTCCTGGTCATCCTGGTTATCTACCTGTTTCTTGGCAGCCTGCGAGCGACACTGGTACCGGCGGTAACTGTTCCCATTTCATTAATCGCCACCTCGCTGGTGTTGCTGGTACTGGATTACTCGATCAACATGCTGACGCTACTGGCGCTGGTGCTGGCCATCGGCCTGGTGGTGGATGATGCCATCGTGGTGCTGGAAAACATTCACCGGCGCATGGATAAATACGGTGAAACCAGGCTGGTCGCCGCCTTTCGCGGTACCCGACAGGTGGCTTTTGCGGTGATCGCAACCACCGTGGTGCTGGTTTCCGTGTTTGTTCCCATCGCTTTTCTGCAGGGCGATGTCGGTCGCCTGTTCTCCGAGTTTGCCATTACTATGGCAGCGGCGGTGACTTTTTCCAGCTTTGTTGCGCTCACCTTATCGCCGATGCTGGCATCAAAAGTACTACGCCCCAGCGGCAAGGACAATGCTGCGACAAAACTGGTCGATGCCGGTTTTCGGCGCCTGCAGCGCGGTTACCATGTCGTGCTTGCCGGTGCATTAAAACACAAGTGGATCATCGTACTGGTATTCATCGCGGTTGGCGCCTCGTCTTCATGGCTGTTAACGCACATCCCCGATGAGTACACGCCGAAAGAAGACCGCGGCGCTTTTTTCGTGCTGGTTAACGGCCCGGAAGGCGCTTCCTATGACTACATCAAAAAATACATGGACGAAGCTGAAAGCCGGCTGATGCCGCTGGTCGAGTCGGGCGAAGTAACTCGCCTGCTGGTGCGGGCACCGCGCAGCTTCGGCAATGTCGCCATTTTCAATAATGGCATTATCATTATGGTGCTGAACGAATGGGATTCACGCCGCTCCGCCTGGAAGATTATGGATGATGTGCGCGCAAGACTCGGCGACCTGCCCGGTGTTAAGGCTTTCCCGGTGATGCGTCAGGGCTTCGGTGCGCGCATCCAGAAACCGGTGCAGTTCGTTATCGGTGGTGGCACCTATGAGCAACTCGCCGAGTGGCGCGATATTCTGCTGGCAAAAATCAACCAGGACAATCCCGGTCTCACCGGCATTGACTGGGACTACAAGGAAACCAAACCGCAGATGCAGGTAGTCATCGATTACGAGCGTGCCGCCGATCTTGGTGTTACCGTCAGCAATATCGGACGAACTCTGGAAACCATGCTCGGCTCACGCAGAGTGACGACCTATATCGACGAAGGGCAGGAGTATTACATCCTGCTTGAAGGCGAGCGTAAAGCACAACGTACACCCAGTGATATACAGAACATCTATGTACGCTCTGAACGCACGGGGCAATTGATCCCGTTATCCAACCTGGTTCAGCTGGTTGAATTTGCCGACTCGGTTAAACTCAACCGCTACAACCGGGTACGTTCCATTACCCTGGAAGCCAACCTGAGCGAAGGCTACTCACTCGGCGAAGCGCTGAGCCATCTTGAAGAACTGGTAGAGGAATACCTGCCGGGACAGGCCATCATCGACTACAAGGGGCAGTCTCGTGACTACAAGTTTGCCGGTGAATCGCTGCTGTTTATCTTCATGCTCGGCATCATGGTGGTGTTCCTGGTGCTGGCCGCACAGTTTGAGAGCTGGATTCACCCCTTCATCATCATGCTCACCGTGCCGCTGGCCATGACCGGTGCACTGCTGGGTTTATATCTCACCGGCCAGACGCTGAACCTGTACAGCCAGATCGGCCTCATTATGCTGGTCGGGCTGTCGGCGAAAAACGGCATTTTGATCGTCGAGTTCGCTAACCAGTTACGTGACCAGGGGCGTGAATTCCACCAGGCACTGATCGAAGCAGCCGATACCCGTTTCCGTCCGATCATCATGACCGGCATCACCACCGCGGCAGGTTCTGTGCCGTTGCTGATCTCTACTGGCGCCGGCACTGAAACCCGCTTTGTTATTGGCGTGGTGATTATGTTTGGTGTTGTGGCGGGTACGCTGTTTACGCTGTTTATCGTACCTGCAGCTTATGACCTGGTGGGCCGGTATTCGGCTTCGCCGAAAGCGGTGGCGTTACAACTGGAAAAAGAGCTGGGGGAGAGTGGGGAGTGACTGAATGGAATGTACATGATGAAAAATCAAAAAAAGATTCCCCGGTTTTTCGCATAGAATTAGTTTTATGGAAAAAATTAATAGCAAAAAAATCATTAAGCTCATCATCATTACTATATTTCTGGCTGTTGGCATAATTCTATTTGCAATTTATAGTTACCATCCGAGTAATACCAGTTATGAAATACATGAAGCAATTGAGCATGCTCATACTTATCTGAACAAACAAATTTTATCTGATGGAAAATATATTTATCGAAAGCATATAGATCCACATAAATACCTGGAGCCTGAATATAATATTTTGCGCCATATGGGTTCAATCTATTCTCTGATTATGATGAATGATTATAAACAGGGCAGTATGGATTTTGAAAAGGTTGGTAATACGATCCAGTTCATTAAAGATAATTCTTTTGAAAAAATTAACGATAATATGATGGGGATATGGTCTACCGCCGAACTTTCAGGTGATAAAGGGATGATTGATCAGATGAAACTGGGTTCTGCGGGTTTAGTTCTGGTTGGCTTTGTTCCGTTAGTAAACAAAATGCCTGGTTTAATAAGCAACGATTTATTAAAACAGATTGGAAGCACTGTTCTTCATATGCAAAAACCTGATGGTAGCTTCTATTCTAAAATGTACAAGGATGGTTCTTTTGAAAAAGACTGGATATCTCTTTATTATCCGGGAGAAGCAGTCTTCGGACTGGTGGAATTGTTTCGAGTTACTCAAGATAAAAAATACCTGGATGCAGGAGTTAAAGCACTACTTTATATGGAAAAAACACGAAGAAATTTAGCCGTCAAGGATATGCCTTCCGACCACTGGGCGCTGATCGCATCTTCTAAACTTTTAGAATTTAGTGCTGTAGAGGGTGAGAAAAAACAACGAATAATTTCTCATGCTGAAAAGATTGTAAAGTTAATGCTTTCTCAACAGATAAAATTCTCCAGCTTTAAATCTCTCGTCGGTGGTTTTTCACTTGAAGGAGAGACCACGCCGACTTCGGTCTGT
>CAVWXQ010000027.1:0-141340 GCA_963759005.1 uncultured Gammaproteobacteria bacterium | reverse complement strand
TAAGCGCCTCCAGTGCATATTAATAAAAGGACTTCTCTGTGTCTCTGTGGTGAATAGTTTTTGTTTTTTTAGCTACTGCTAATGACAGGATTCCCAAGGCAACCTGCTTTATTAAAATTACCTGTTTCTGATTCGAACGGGCCCCTGATTTTTTGGGTATTTGCCTTTTTTGTCCTGGTAAAATATTTTTATGAATTCAAAATCTTTTAGAATATCACCACTGGGGTAGAGCATTTTACCAAGGCCAAACGTGCGGCTTGGGTAATCGATGTAGGCTAAACAGATAGGGACTTTTGCTTGCAGCGCAATGTAATAAAAACCAGTTTTCCAGTACGCTGTTTTTGAGCGTGTACCTTCAGGAGTGAGTCCAAAGATCATTTCTTCAGCGTTATCAAATTGATGGGCAATTTGTTCAATAAAACCAGTATGAACGGATCGGTCAACGGGTATGCCACCAAGTGCGCGGAAAAAATAATCAAACGGGCCAATAAATAATTGCTTTTTAGCAACCCAGGTCAGGTGTATTGAAGCAGACCACAAACAAAGCAGGCCTATCTGTAAATCCCAGTTAGTAGTATGCGGAGCACCAATTAAAACAAATTTTTTTTCTTCTGGCAGGGCAATATCTAGATGCCATCCAAGAAGTTTCAATATTATTTTTGAAAATATCTTAAGTATGTTTGATGTCATTCTGTGTGTTTATTTTTGCCAATTATTCTGTTTGGCAAGGTGAAGCTTTTTATATTATCCAGTGCACTGGCAAGGCAGAATTTTTTTGTTGTACCTTTGCCATTGGTATACATTAGACTGCAGTTTTTGTAACGAAGGTCAATAGAAAAAATATTGGCTAGCGGGTTTAGTCAGGATACTTCTTCAATATCAAAATTTAAATCTATTAGTTTTTTTTCATGGATGCAATAGACTCTTCCGATGCGGCGTTTTTGCTTTTGATAAAAGTTTTCTGGTTCATGACTGTACTTGTCGCTGTATGTGTAACTGATTAATTTGTTTATTGTGCAAATGGCTGAGTGAAACCAGCGCGCTAATAGCACCTAGTAAAGCCCATGCCATATCAGATTGTGTGTCCCACACATAACCTTGTGTACCTAGGAATGCTTCAGCGGCATCATCACTCAGCAGTGCGACCCACCATTCCAGCATTTCATAAAAGGCACTGAGGGCCAGGCAAAAACATAAAGTAAAAAAGTGCGTAAAAAATTTACCGTTGATGATCTTTAAACGAATCACTATTTCCCGGCAGATGATCGCGGGCACGAATCCCTGTGCGAAATGACCCACTTTGTCGAAATTATTTCTAGACTGGTCGAACAACTCTTTAATGGTATCGAATAAGGGGACTTCGGCATAGGTATAATGACCACCAATGAAAAGTATCCAGCAATGTATCAAAATAAGCGAATAACATAATGTTGTCAGCGGAAAGCTCTTACGTGTTAGCGCTAACATTATAAAACCGATAATACCGGGTGCGACTTCCAGCACCCAGGTTGGGTAATCTTTTGGTTCTATGGCCGACCAGATAAAAACAGTAAAAAATAAACCTGTCCATATTACAGGTAGGGGTTTGAAATATTCGGGCATGTATTGAAAATGCAGTGATTATTTGTGTTTTTTACATGCAGCCAGTACTTCATCAACGTGATCTTTTACTTTAACTCCACGCCATTCCTCGAGAAGCACACCGTCTACACTAATTAGGAATGTGCTGCGCTCGATACCCATATATTCTTTGCCATACAATTTTTTTAGTTTGATTACATCAAATTGTTTGCACAGTGATTCATCTACATCGGAAAGCAAATCAAAATTAAAATTTTGTTTGGCTTTGAAGTTTTCGTGTCGTTTCATACTGTCGCGTGAAACGCCTAGTATTACTGTGTTTTGGCGGGTGAATTTTGCTTTTGCATCACGAAAGTCCTGTCCTTCCGTGGTACAGCCGGGCGTGCTGTCTTTTGGGTAAAAATAAAGTACCACCTTTTTGCCTGCCAGTTCGTTCAAGCTGACTGTTTTCTCGCCGGTAGCCGGGCGAGAAAAATTCTTAATTTTTTTGCCTGCTTTTACCATGTTAGTTTCCAGATATTTTAATTTATATGGTTTTCAATTCTGCATCAAGATTTAGTTCATCGCAAACTTGCATAAACTCATCACGTAATTGAGCGATATTAGTGTCAGCAGAGATTCCGATAGTCATATGCAGTGCAAACATGGGTGAACCGGTGTGTGGCGCGGCATAACGTTCAGTTTGAAGGTTGACAATATTAATATTGCGGCTGGAGAAAAAGCGGGAAATACTTTTTACAATGCCCGGATGGTCTATTGCCGCAACTTCAACAGAATAAGGTATGTTGTTGCCAGCAGCTGTAGACTCTGTCGTCTGTTTGATCAGCAGTCGCATTTGCAGCGCTCGTTCAATGTCCGTTGACTTTGCCTGTAGACTCTTGATAGCAGACAATTCGCCGCTGACCAGTAGTAAGATGGCGAATTCCCCACCGAGCACAGTCATGCGACTGTCTTCAATATTGAGTTCATGGGTGTAAATAATATCACTCAGTTCATCGACAATGCCGGCACGGTCAGCACACAGTGCCGAGATAACAAGTTTTGTAGTCATGTTTTTGTTTGATGTTTTCATGTCGTAGTTTTAGAGAGGCACAGTGTAAACAAAAAATGCTTAAACGCAAAACATATAAAGATAAAGTATCACTGCTGTCCGTTAATATAAATATTTTTGTCCATAAAGGTTAATGTAGCAGGCCAGGTCTTGTTTTACTTTAACGCGAGACATGAATCGGCTGCAACAACCAACGGCACGCTGAGAAACGACCGGCACGGATGGAGAAAATGCAGATATTGCATCGTTGCATGTAACTTATTAGGGCAACGCATATGTACAGGACGTACGGACAGATATTTGCTGCTGCAATATCTGCACTTCCACCATCCGTAGTGGTCGTACTAGGGTAACGCAGAAGCGGTTACCGAAGAGCAGTTGCCGAGCAGAATAATAACCGTTATTGCGAGTGATAGCGTGGCAATGACGAGAAAGTCCAGTTGTGAAAGTTTAATCATGGGAATCACTAATCAACTTAAATCAGTGCTTCCCTTGATTAACGACTGTAATTAGTCGTAATGACTGCCTGGGCAAAAAATTATCCGAGTTCTGAAAGCTCGCGCATCAACATTGCAGGGTTGTTAGTGTTTAATTCAATCAAACGCCGCAAATGTTGCAGGCTGCTAACGTCAATCTGTAACCACTTCAGTCCCCAGTTGTCATCGCTGCTGCGAATGATATTTACCCGTGCATGGATAGAGATGTCTTCACCAAGAAATAGCGCCATGCCACAGGGATTGTCCAGGTTGATGTCGAGGTTTTCTGGTGGTTCTACCAGCATGCCTTTGAGAGAAATATCGAGCAGGTTACAACTCCATTCCTCATGACCACACTGCATTAGAATTTCGGCGTTAAAAGGGATACGGTTGTAACTTCGGCGTTCTGACTGTGTTGATGTATTCATTATTGTGCCCAATTTTGTTTCAATTTTTGAATGACTCTGTTTGTAAACCTGAAAAATCAGATGGTATGTATCGGCTAAATATTACAATGGACTTGCCAATACCCAAAATATGTCGCATACAGGTTTCTAATAAAGACTAGTAAAATATTTGCATTTGGCAAGATAAATCATTGAAATAAAGGTTAAATATTGATTAACTGTGCGCCTTAATTTTTTGGGGCCTTTAATGAATAATTCTGGCATGTTTCGAGGCAGTATGGTTGCATTGGTCACGCCGATGCAGCTTGACGGCAGTGTCGACTATCAAAGTTTGGCTAAACTGATTGAATTTCATATAAAGAATAACACCTCGGCGATTGTGTCAATGGGCACGACGGGTGAATCTGCGACACTGAATATGGAAGAACACTGTGATGTGATTGTACGCACAGTGGAAATGGTTAAAGGCCGCATTCCTGTCATTGCCGGCACTGGTGCTAATTCAACCTGGGAGGCGATAGAACTAACGCAATGTGCTCAGCAAGGTGGTGCGGATGCCTGTTTACTGGTAACGCCGTATTACAATAAACCACCGCAACAGGGTCTGTATTTACACCATAAAAAAATTGCTGAGACAGTCGATATCCCGCAAATCCTGTATAATGTCCCTGGTCGTACTGCAGTAGACATGTTGCCTGAGACGGTTAAACGATTATCTGATATCGATAATATCGTCGGTCTAAAAGATGCCACTGGTGATCTGGCTCGTCTAACCGAGACCCAGGTCTTGTTGGCTGGTGCAGAATTTGGATTATACAGTGGCGACGATGCAACTGGCACTGAGTTCATGCTGCGTGGCGGTCATGGGGTTATTTCAGTGACCAGCAATGTTGCGCCTAAAGCCATGGCTGCTATGTGCGAAGCTGCATTGGCAGGTGATCGTGTCCTGGCAGAATCCCTAAACCAGCCTTTAACCGGCTTGCATACCATGTTATTTCTTGAAGCCAACCCGATCCCCGTTAAATGGGCGCTGTCTGAAATGAAACTTATTCTCCCTGGCATACGTCTACCTTTGACAGAGTTTGCAGAAGAATTCCACCAGTCTCTGCGCGAAGCCATGCAGCAGGCGGCACAATAGACCAGCAAAGCGGGTCGGAGCACATCATTAATGAAGTTACACGCTACAATATCTGATCCTTTGAAATGGCTAAGTTTGGTTATTATGGGACTAAGCGCCGCATCCTGTGGCATTTTCGGCGGTGATGAACGCCCGGTTTATCAAGGCGCGGAATATTATAAAAATCTGGAAGTACCACCTGATCTAACCGAACCGGATACCGGTGACCAGCTTAGAGTGGCGAAACCTACAGAAGAAGCCCTGCAGCGTTTTCGTGAAAATAATAAACTGGAAACTGTGATCACGCCGAAATTTGATGGTGTGCGCATGGTGAGTTTTGCCGGCAACAGCTGGATTGAAGTTGATAACGAGGTTGAAAAAGTCTGGCCAAGGTTACTTGAATTCTGGGAGGCAGAGGGCATTGAGCTGGTGCAGGTACGGCCACTACTTGGTTTTATGGAAACGGGCTGGACAGAACGGCTAGGCGGTGAAAAAGGCTTCTTTAAATCGATGTTCCAGAAATTTGAACCGGACACAAAAGATAAATTCCGTCTTCGTGTTGAGCGTTTTGATCTTGACCGTAAAACACGTTTATACGTTTCGCATTCAAGAATCGAGAAAAAAGTACACGGTGAATATGCTGATGAATATATCTGGGTATCGCTACCGAGTAATTTAGAAGCGGAGCGTGAAATTATATCTCGCATGGCTTTATTTGCCGGTTTAAGCA
Organism: uncultured Gammaproteobacteria bacterium; assembly: GCA_963759005.1. GTDB lineage: Bacteria > Pseudomonadota > Gammaproteobacteria > SZUA-229 > SZUA-229. The sequence continues at coordinate 135,978 of CAVWXQ010000027.1, read as the reverse complement.
AAGAGCAGTCTGTCGCATTGCTGGAAAACTATCGTCCATATAGTTCGCTGATAAAAATTGACAGGTCCAATACAACTGCTTTGACCATGAAGGGCAGTATGGATTTTGTCTGGCGCCGATCACTGCGTGCACTGGATCGTATGCGAATGCAGGATATTAATGAACAAAAAGCAAATAGTATGATTAATTTCGGTGTTAGCAAAATTTCCTCTGAAGAACTTGAGATAAAAGAAGAAGATGACGATTTAGCAAAATCCAGCTGGTTAATGCAATTGTTCACTGATTCAGATAAAAAGAATCTTGCTGCAGATCAAAGTCGGCAATATCGTCTTGAATTAACTGACCTTGGCGGCAGCATTCAAATCGAAGTTAAAGATGCCAGAAATTCACAAACTACGGATGAAGATGGTGATATCTCCAGCACCGCCCTTGCCGAGCAGCTAAGAGACGTTTTGGCAAAGAATCTGGAATAGCTTCATTTACGGAAGGAATAACAAGAATTTTCACTCTGCCACTGTCTCTTGTGTACAATGCCATTTTGTTTTTTTCAGAGTGAACCTAAGTGGCATCATATACACAGGAAATAACAGCTCAACCTGAACCTGTTTCATTTTTCGAAGCTATTATATACTGGCTTAAGCTGGGATTTATCAGTTTTGGCGGACCTGCGGGTCAGATAAGCATGATGCATCAGGAGCTGGTAGAAAAGCGCCGGTGGATTTCTGAACATCGATTTTTGCATGCACTGAATTACACCATGGTGCTGCCGGGGCCGGAAGCACAACAGCTAGCAACTTATATTGGCTGGTTAATGCACGGTGCCTGGGGTGGCATAACTGCGGGTGTTTTATTTGTGCTGCCGTCACTGTTTATTCTTATTGGCCTGACATGGATTTATCTGCTTTATGGCAATATGCCGGCAGTTGAAGGTGTTTTATACGGAATTAAACCAGCCGTTACCGCGATAGTGGTTTTCGCGGCTTATCGCATCGGTTCCAGAGCGTTAAAAAATAATGTGCTGCGTCTCATGGCGGTACTGGCCTTTATTGCTATTTTTGCTTTCGACATACCTTTTCCGTACATCGTATTGACTGCAGGTTTTATCGGTTATATCGGATCGCGAGTTTCGCCTGAACATTTTAAAGCGGGATCGGGTCATGGCGCCTCGAAGGCGACATATGGGCCGGCCATTATCGATGACGACACCCCCGCACCCGAGCATGCCCAATTTAAGTGGGGCCGATTTGTGGTATTTTTGTTGCTTGGGTTATTTATTGGCGGCGCGGTAATGGCCATGCTTGCTCAATACTTATGGCTGGCAGGGCACGCTCACACAAATGAGCTGGTTTTTCACTAAAGCCGCACTGGTGACATTTGGTGGTGCATACGCGGTATTACCTTATGTTTACCAGGGTGGTGTTGAACAATATCAATGGTTGACCGGAAGCCAGATGATTGATGGCCTTGCTCTGGGTGAAACTACACCCGGACCGCTGATTATGGTTGTTGCTTTTGTTGGTTTTGTTGGTGGCTGGACAAAAGAAGTTTTTGGACCGGACTCGCTACTTTTAGCCGGCGCCGCAGGCGCAAGCATTGCTACCTTGTTTACCTTTTTACCTTCTTTTCTTTTTATTTTGTTAGGTGGTCCAGCTGTTGAAGCGACCAGAGATGACGTTAAGTTTACCGCCCCGTTAACCGGCATAACAGCGGCAGTGGTTGGCGTAATTCTTAACCTGGCCACCTTTTTTGCTTACCATGTGCTTTGGCCGTCAGGTTTTGATGCTAACTTTGAGTGGTTTTCGGCTTTGATCGGCGGCGCAGCGTTTATTGCTTTGTTCAGGTATAAAGTGGGTATTGTTTCCGTGATTGCTGCATGTGCTGCAGTTGGATTGGGCTACTCTTTGTTTATTTAAAAACAGTGTGAAACAGTAGAATCGTTGCTCGGAATATAATCAAGATCACCTCCTACGTAGAGGTGATCTTGATTCAAACGCTTTAATCTGTTTTTTTTAAATACCCGGATTAAATACCGAAGGCATCCATTGTCCAGCTAGTACCGCCAACCGCTGCTTCTGGATGCTGTTGATGGACAAAGTGCTCGATTTCAGCAACACGATAAAGTGATACATCGACCATCAGCAAAATCTCGCCGTGTGATAAGGCATCGGTGAATTCTGTCAGGTGCACATCAGGTATGCGTAAGACAAACTGGTGACCCGCAAAAAAAGTGATGAACATCGTGAGCAGAGCAAAACCTGACCAGATCCATTCCGCTACAGCCAGGCTAGCAATGAGTATGATTAGTGCTACTGCAAACAGCAACAAATTTGCCTTCCACAAAAACTGCTCAATGTGAAACGCGGTGTCTTTTTTCTGTCGCTCAGTGGCTTCAGGCAAACTGCTGAGTCTGCCTCCACGAGTTATGGCATGCATATGTCGTTCAGGGATATTTAGATTAATTAACTGATCCACCGCACGCTGTGCGTGGTTTTCATCGGGGAACAAAAAGAAGAGTCGTCTTAACATGATATGCCTCCTAAGGTTGATGGCTCTACAGGCCAGGATCCGCAAAATCAGATGAGCCAGACTGACTGATACTTATTAAGGATATGAATCTAGCGGTTAATGTCAATAAGCATGTGTCAATAAGTATGTTGAATAAAATTAGCCTTAAGGGTATCTTTAATCAGGTATGAATCAGGATTAAAGAATAAAAACGTTGAGAATGATATGTTTGCTACTTATTCTCTCAGCAATAGCAGGACTTAAATTTCTGTCATTGTCATAAAATGTGGAGCTATGATTTGATTACGCTGCAACAAAAACGATTAATCTGGAGAACGGCATTTTTTGTGCTGTTCATCCTGGCGCCTGTGCTGGATATTTTTCGTTTTGATCTAAACGAAAATCATTTCATTTTATTGTGGCAGCCGTGGGTATTGGGCATTGATGCCTCGCAGTCACCGCTAGAACTGTTCTGGAATATATCGACGCGATTTCTGTTACCGGTTGGTATTGTTGTCGGTGGTGGGATGTTTATATCATGGAAGTGGGGCAGGCTTTATTGTGGCTGGCTTTGTCCACATTTTTCTGTAGTAGAAATGATTAATTCGCTGATGCGCAGGGCATCCGGTAAGCTATCAATCTGGGATAAAGAGCAACTGCCCGAAAAACAGCAGGATGGTACACAGATAAAAACTAATAAGTTGTGGTGGCTAGCTACGGCGTTTTTTGTTTTATTTTTCTCTTTTGTCTGGGCCATTGTACTTCTGACTTATTTGTTACCACCAAAAGAAATATACAGTAATTTATTTAATGCCACGCTGACTCGAAATCAGTTTATGTTTATTTCTGTTGCCACTTTCCTGCTGGTGACCGAGTTTACTTTAGCGCGGCATCTGTTTTGCCGTTTTGGCTGTGCTATTGGCCTGTTTCAAAGCCTGGTGTGGATGGGCAATAAGAGTGCAATGGTTGTAGGATTTGACCGTAAGCGAGCAAAGTTATGTGTAGCGTGTGATAAATCCTGTGAGCATGCCTGCCCAATGCGTTTAACACCACGCAGCTTGAAACGCAATATGTTTACCTGCACGCAATGTATGCAATGTGTTCAGGCCTGTGAAAACGTACAGCAGAATAATTCCAGCTTTTCTTTACTAAAAATGCTTGATGAAAAGTGTGCGCATGATGTTTCCGACCGAGGTTTTGGTCGCAAGCCCGATGTTCCTGCCGGGTGTTTTAATATTGAAAATCAGGGTAAAAAAAGATGCGAGCATGCACAGTAGTAAGTCTGGTCTTCTTTGGCAGGGACAGATGACAACGCGATCAACACCGGCGGAGGTCTTTTTATTCCGCCGGACCCCATTGGCGCAGTAGGCCCCGACCATCTCGTTTCCATTGTCAATACTTCCATCGAGTGGCACACCAAAGCCGGTGCTCTGCAAAACAGCCAGGGGATAGGTCTCGGTCCAGCGGGGACCGCTGTGGGCAGCTTCTTTGAATCGCTGTCCCCCGTCAACGCGCTGTTTGATCCCAAGGTCATCTACGACCAGACGCCGAGCGTTTCGTGGTGGTGGCCCTGGAGCGACAGGAAGTCGCCAGTGGCGCCCCGGCCAATACCTCACGCATCCTGCTGGCGGTATCGGACGACAGCGATCCCAACGGGGCCTGATTTTTTCACGCCATTAATTCCAGTACCAATCTTGGCGGTCTGGATCGCTGGGCAGATTATCCGGGCTTTGCCGTGGACGAGGAAGCGGTCTATATCACCAACAGCATGTTCGCCTTCGGTAGCGGAAGTTTCGGGGGATCGCTGCTGTGGATTGTGGATAAGGGTCTGGGTAGCAGCGGCTTTTACGACGGTGGCCCAACCGGTGTAGCGGTTTATGACGCCTGGGCGGAGGTCGGCCAGTCAGTTTTTGCCACCACCACACAGCCGGCGCACGTCTTTGGCGCGGGCGGGGTCCCCGGTGCCGGCAATCCCGGCACCTTCCTGGTAGCCTATTCCGGCTTAACCAATGGTACACAGGAATTTCTCGGTATCATCCGGGTCGATGACCCGCTTGGTGCCACTGTGGGCCAGTGTTCAGCTTCCAGTTTGTCAATGTGGGCAACATCGAGAACACGGCTCTGCCGATGCCCGACGCCCCGCAGGACGGCACAGCAACGCTGGTGGAGACCAATGACCGCCGGGCCCTGCATGCCGTATGGCGGGATAACTCGTTGTGGACAACGGCAACGGTGGTCCCGTCTCGGGAGCGGATGCCGGCCAGGCAACCGCCCATTGGTGGCAACTGGACACGTCCACCCTGGCGATCGATCAGCTGTCGTCCAGCAAGGCAATGTCGGTGGCGAAGACATCGCTGCCGGCACCTATACCTTTTTGCCATCGATCGCCGTAGACCGCAACGGTAACATGGGCATCGGTTTTGCCGCCTCGGCACCGACCATCTTTCCCAGCGCGGCCTACACGGGTCGTCTGAGCAGTGATCCTGCTGGGTACCGTGCAGCCCAGCGAAATCCTGGCCGCGGGGCAGGATTTTTATATCCGTACCTTCGGTGGCAGCAGAAACCGTTGGGGTGACTACAGCGGTATTGCCGTCGATCCAACGGATGACCTGACGTTCTGCGCGTTCAACGAATATGCCCTGACACGGGGCACCCTAATCGGAGTTGAAGACGGCCGCTGGGGCACACGCTGGGGTTGCTTCACCTTTGTCGACACGGACAGCGACAGCGACGGCGTTTTCGACAATCTCGACAACTGCACACTGGTTGCGAACGGTCCGCTGATCCCTGATGCCGGTGGCAATATCCAGCTCGACACCGATGGGGATGGTTTTGGCAATATCTGCGATGCGGATCTCGATAACGATGGCACGGTTGGTTTTAGCGACTTTACCCTGTTCAGGACCGTATTCGGCACGGCCGATCCTGATGCGGACTTCGATGGCGATGGTGCGGTCGGCTTTAGCGACTTTACAATCTTTAGAGCATCGTTTGGAGGTGCGCCGGGACCATCGGGCCTCAACCCGTAATTACGGGCAGGTGCTCGGCGGTGCAGGCCGATGTTCGGACTGCTGCCGGGTACCTGATGGAGGAGAAAACATGATTACGGAATTAAAGCTGTCCAGGCTATGGCTTTGTGCATAATTGGCTTAGTGAGCCGGTAGCGCTAAACCCGAATAATCAGACTATCGCGTTTTTTCAATCAACGCATAAGCCGAGTGGTTATGAATCGACTCAAAGTTTTCTGATTCTACGGTATAGGAAAGTATGCGTTCATCAATGTTTAATTGATGGGCAATGTCGCGCACCATGTCTTCGACAAATTTTGGATTATCGTAGGCACGTTCGGTAACAATTTTCTCGTCAGGACGTTTTAACAAACCGTATAACTCACAGGAAGCCTGTGCTTCAACCAGGTCAATAATTTCTTCTACCCAGATAAAATCTTCTGTTTCGACATTAACGGTGACATGTGAACGTTGATTGTGTGCGCCGCGATCCGATATTTTTTTCGAGCAAGGGCATAAGCTGGTGACCGGTACCACAACTTTTATATTGATTGTATTTTCATTTTTTTTACGTTCGCCAATAAAACTGACTTCGTAATCCAGCAAACTTTTTACCCCGGAAGCGGGGGCGGTTTTGTTAATAAAGAAATAGAAACACATTTCGATATGACCTACTTCAGCGTCCAGCAGACTGGTCATCTCGGTTAACATGATTTTGAACGAGTCAACGGTGATTTCCCAGTCGTGATTGTTGAGGATTTCAACAAAACGAGACATGTGGGTGCCTTTGAATTCGTGCGGCAAATCAACGTACATATTGAAGTTGGCGATGGTATGCTGAATATGACCGGTGCGGTCTTTTACCTGTACCGGATGGCGAATATCCTTAATGCCTACTTTATTGATGGCAATCGCACGGGTGTCTTCACTGTTCTGAACATCGGGTAATGTGCTTGTAGCTTTGGGCTTTTTATCAAGGATATTGGTCATTATTCATTCTCTGTTAATCTTGACTACTCGCTGAGTCGTTATTCTTCACTATAGCGAACGCAGGCGCGTTCAGTTTCCCAAAGCGTTACGGCAGTCACTTTAATGCTGTCACTGTTTATAAGGGCAGAAATTTCTTTGTACATGTAAGCTGCGATATTTTCTGCCGTTGGGTTAACTTCTTTAAACGGCTCAAGATCATTTAGATACCGATGGTCAAGTTTATCACCAATTTCATTGGCAGCATTTTTCATCACTTTGAAATCAATTGCCATGCCTACATCATCGAGCCGTGTTGCCATCGCTTCCAGTTCAACTTTCCAGTTGTGGCCATGCATACGGCTGCATGCACCGGGATAATCCCGCAATGTATGAGCTGAAGCAAATTCGGTCACTACTTTCAGCTGGTAGCGAGCAGCCATCGTTGACATTTTTCTTGAAGCGCCTAAATAATACCTGAGTAAAACAGTAGGTATTTTATCCTGTTTCCCTTATATAAGCAATTTCTAAACTCGATATTTTGCCACCAATTAACTTCTGGGGCGGTAGTCGCAAAATGAAGAATGTCGATGGCCAGCCAGTAGATGTCTTAAATTGACTCCGAGCCCTTGCTTGTGACTAACCCGGGTATTTCATAGGAACACTGCTAATTTCGCTTAATACTGTGATAATAATAAGAAGTTCAGGCATATTAGAAAAGTACACTATGTACCCGATAACGCTATGCAGTTTTTGGAAAAATATCAGCGGCCATTTTGTACTATTCCCCTGTAACCATAGCTACGGCTATGCTTTTCGGCGAATCGTACAAACTGACTCACTGATAATTCCCCAAAATTCTGCATTCCTATGAAATATCCGGGTTAAGGTGAAACGTTCGCCTTAACTCGAGTTTGTATGGTCTGCAAAATGCCGGCTTTATCGAGTTTCCAGTCAGACAATAATTCATTGGGTTTGCCATGATTAATTAATTTATCAGGAAAGCCTATCTGTAGCAGCCTTGTGGCAATATTTTGCTCGTTGAGGTACTCGGATACCGCGCTGCCAGCACCGCCTGCAATGGCATTGTCTTCAATCGTCACCAGCAGTTCATGTTGTTCTGCTGCTGCTTTGATGGCGTTAGTGTCCAGTGGTTTGACGAAGCGCATACTGAAAACACTGGCGTCTAGTTCTTCAGCAACCTCTATGGACGTTGTTAACAATGAGCCAAACACCAGTATCGCGATCTTGTTGCCCTGCCGACATTGTTTCGCCTGAGCAAAGGGCAGGGCCTGCAATTTATCATTTCTGGATTTATCATTGCCGGATTTATTGTTACCGGGTTCATCATCTGTGCTCACGGCCATTGATAAATTATGCACTGAACCACGCGGATAACGCACTGCGCTGGGACCATCATGTAAAAATGCGGTGGTTAGCAGGCCGCGGCATTCGGTTTCATCTGCGGGTGTCATTATTACCATGTTGGGAATGCAGCGTAAAAAGCTGATGTCATAAGCGCCAGTGTGGGTGGGGCCATCTGCGCCAACAATACCGGCACGATCAATCGCAAATACCACCGATAAATTCTGTATGGCAACATCGTGAATGAGTTGATCATAAGCGCGTTGTAAGAACGTGGAATAGATGGCAACAACGGGTTTCACACCTTCGCATGCCATGCCTGCAGCGAGTGTTACTGCGTGCTGTTCGGCAATACCTACATCAAAATAGCGTTTCGGAAAACGTCTGGAAAATTGAATCATGCCTGAGCCTTCGCTCATTGCAGGCGTGATGCCAACAAGTCGTTTGTCCTGCTCAGCCATGTCGCATAACCATTGACCAAAAATTTCAGTGTAAGTTGGTTGTTTAGCTGAGCTGGTTACGTGTGATTTACCGGTACTTAAATCAAATCCACTAACTGCGTGGTATTTAATCGGGGCATCTTCTGCTGGAAAATACCCTTTACCTTTTTGCGTTTTTATGTGCAGTAAGCGGGGGCCTGAGTGCTGGTTTATGTTTTTTAGGACAGGAATCAGGGTATCCAGATCATGACCGTCAATCGGTCCGTAATAGTTAAATCCCAGTTCCTCGAATAAGGTGCCCGGTGCAACCATACCTTTTACATGTTCTTCGGTACGTCGTGCCAGTTCCAATGCGGGTGGAATATTTTCCAGAACTCGCTTGCCACCTTCGCGCAGAGTCGAGAACAGATCACCCGATAATAAACGGGTGAGGTGATTGGACAGTGCGCCAACGTTGGCTGAAATCGACATATCATTGTCATTTAAGATGACCAGCAAATTAGCATCACTGTCACCGGCATGATTCAGTGCTTCAAATGCCATGCCTGCTGTCATCGCGCCATCACCAATAACGGCCACACAATGACGGTTTTCATGGTTCTGTTTAGCCGCAAAGCTCATGCCTAAAGCCGCGGCAATCGAGGTGCTTGAATGGCCCGTACCAAAACAGTCATATTCGCTTTCTTCGCGTTTTGGAAAACCGGCGATGCCCCCTTTTTGACGTAACCTGGCCATTTCTTCACGGCGACCGGTGAGGATCTTATGCGGGTAGGTTTGATGACCGACATCCCATACCAGTCGGTCGTAAGGGGTGTTGAATACATAATGCAGCGCAACGGTGAGCTCAACGGTACCAAGACCGGCAGATAAGTGACCACCGGTGGAAGAAACGCTTTCCAGCAAAAACTCACGCAGTTGACGTGCCAGTTCTTTTAGCTGCAGGTTGTTGAGCCTGCGAACATCTGCCGGCGAGTTTATCGACTCTAGCAGTGACCAGTTGGCGTTAGAAAAGGGCATGGGAAAAATGCATGAGCTAGACGGTATAGGTAGGTGATAGGGTCATTAATGTTGCTCGTATGGGACTCGCTAAAACTGCCGTTCAACTATATAAGCGGATAACTGGCGTAAACTATCGGCTTTTTCAGCCAAAGGTTCAAGGTGTTTTAATGCAAGAGTATGTTGCTCCTGTGCCAGTTGTTTGGATTCCTCCAGTCCAATGATTGCTGGAAAGGTGGGTTTTTTCTGTGCCTGGTCTGAGCCCTGTGGTTTGCCCAGGGTTTTTGTGTTACCGATAACATCAAGAATATCGTCCTGAATCTGAAAAGACAGGCCAATACACAACGCATAATTGTCCAGTATATCAATTTCCAGCGGCGTAATATTTTGTTTGCACATGCCACCTAACAGGATACTGGCTCGAATTAAGGCCCCCGTTTTAAGCTGGTGCATGTGTTCCAGCTGTGCAAGATTAAGCTGTTTGCCCACCGATGCCAGGTCAACTGCCTGTCCACCGGCCATGCCATGTGCACCACTGGCTTCGGTTAACAGGCTTAACATTTCAATACGATGTTCCACTGTTAATTCTTTGTGGTCATCTTTTGCCAGAATTTCATAAGCCAAAGCCTGCAGTGCATCACCGGCTAATATTGCGGTGGCTTCATCAAATGCTTTGTGACAGGTAGGGCGACCACGACGCAGGTTATCATCATCCATTGCTGGCAGATCATCATGAATTAATGAGTATGCGTGAATCATTTCGACAGCGCAGGCCGGAATATCCATCAAGTCAGTGGATACCCCAATCGCTTCGCCAGCAGCATATACCATTGCCGGGCGAATACGTTTGCCGCCACCCATAACCGAATAACGTATAGCCGCCGCCAGATTATGCTCAGGTGGATCGTCTGTTGGCAGGTATTTATCTAAAGCGACATTAACGCGTTTCTGGTAAGCCGCCAGGCGAGGTTGGAATAGGTGTGGCATAACTTATTAATCATCAAGTTCGATGTCTTGTTCCAGTAACTTACCATTTTTTTCCATCAGCTCCTTGATTTTTAACTCAGCATTTTGCAGCGCCTGCTGGCACTCGGTGCTCAAAGCTATGCCTTTTTCAAAACGTTTTAGTGATTCTTCCAGGCTGAGATTGCCCTGTTCCATCTCATCGACCAGGGTTTCTAGCTCGGTTAATGCTTTTTCAAAATGGGGGGTCTTTTTAGTCATGCCGCATTTTAGCAAACTATTCGAAACTTGATATAGTCATGTCGAGATGAATATTAAAAACCTTTTTGCCGCGATGAACGCGAAAGACGCGAAAAAAACTTTTTAAGTCCACAGATGAACGCAGATGAACACGGATATTAAAAACTAAAAAAAGGTTTTATCTGTGTTCATCTGTGGACAATTAGTCTTTTAGCTTTTTTAAGCCTTTCGCGGCAAAAGGTTCCTGGTTATTATAGAGTAATAGCGGTGTCTATCAGCTCACTAACACGTTGTACAGCTATAATATTCAGACCTTCAATGGATTCGCCTTTTCTTGGTTTATTGGCTTTTGGAATGATCGCTGTTTTAAAACCATGTTTGGCGGCTTCGCGTAATCGTTCCTGACCGTTTGGCACGGGGCGAATTTCACCGGCTAAACCGACTTCGCCAAAGGTAAAGGTGTCGTTTGGTAAGGGTTTGTCACGAAAACTGGATAGTGCGGCAAGTATCAGTGCAGTGTCGGCCGAGGTTTCGGTGAGGCGCACGCCGCCAACAATATTGATAAATACATCCTGATCAAACATGGCGATGCCAGCATGCCGGTGCATGACGGCGAGCAGCATATTGAGGCGGTTGGGGTCTAGCCCCAGGCAAACTCGTCGCGGGTTGTTGCTGTGGCTTTCATCCACCAGTGCCTGTAATTCGATGAGCAACGGGCGACTGCCTTCTCGGGTAACGGTAATAATGCTGCCGGGCACGGGTACTTCGTGACGGGAAAGAAAAATCGCCGATGGATTGCTGACCGTTTTTAATCCTTCATCGGTCATCGCGAAAATGCCAAGCTCATTGACTGCACCAAAACGATTTTTTATGGCGCGAATCATGCGGTAGCGCTCACCGGGGTCGCCTTCAAAATAAAGCACGGTGTCGACCATGTGCTCAAGCACGCGAGGGCCGGCGAGGGTTCCTTCTTTGGTTACATGGCCGACCAGAAACAACGCGGTGCCGGTTTGTTTGGCAAAGCGAACCAGTTGTGCCGCGCTTTCTCGAACCTGTGCGACTGCACCGGGAGCAGATTGCAGCGCTTCAGTGTAAACGGTTTGAATGGAATCGATAACGATGACTTTTGGTTTTGACTCACTGGACAGGGTGATGATGCTTTCTACACAGGTTTCGGAGAGTAATTTAAGGCCCCTGTCTGCCAGTCCCAGTCGGTGCGCACGCATGCTTATTTGTTGTAGCGATTCTTCACCGGTAACATATAAACACGGCAGAGACTGACTTAAGCTGGCCAGGGTTTGCGTTAACAGGGTCGATTTGCCAATGCCGGGGTCGCCACCAATTAAGGTGACGGAACCATGCACCAGGCCACCGCCCAGTACCCGGTCTAGTTCGCTGATATTGGTTGCAGTGCGCATTTCAGCCTGCATTTGAATATCTTCTAATGCCTGAATTTTCGCAAAGCCTTTTTTGCCAGCAAATCCCTGACGATTGTTTATAGTAATGGCGGTGATGGTTTCACTCATGGTATTCCATTCACCACAGTCACTGCATTGCCCCGCCCATTTTGACTGGCTGGCTCCACAGGTATTACAGGTATACTGGGTTTTTGCTTTAGCCATTATTATAACTACTCATATCGCCCCTAAAATTTTCCATTTCTACGTTGAAAAATGGACATTTACGACCCACATGGATGTGGGAAGTGAGGAAAATGCAAGGAGCAATTTTCCTCCACTTTTAAACTCTCGGCAATCGCTCCTGCATTGCCCTACCTGCAGCCATCCATGGCTTAGACATTTTCCGCCTTGAACTGACAAGTTTTAGGGGCAATCTGAGCGGTTACTGTGTGTTTATCTACACGCTAGTAGTTACACAATTGTTAGGTGTTTTGTGAAGTCTGCGCTGCATTGTTTGATTTATCCTTATCGGCAACAGGTTTGGTGTTTTTCACTCTTGCGGTTTGCACCGCATTATTTTTTATACGTGTTATTTCGATGGTGTAGTTTCCGATCATCAAACTGGTGCCGTTTTGCGGAATGATTTCCATGTGCTCAAGAATTAATCCATTCAGCGTTTTCGGTCCATTGATGGGAAGCGACCAGTTTAAAGCGCGATTAATCTCCCGGATGTGTGTATTGCCGTCAATCTGATAGCTATTGTCATTCTGTTTGTGGATGCCAAGACTACGAGTCGATGAATCGGTGGTAAATCGCCCTACAATTTCTTCAAGAATATCTTCCAGTGTCACCAGCCCCTGAATACTGCCGTATTCATCCACGACCAGCCCTGAGCGGCGACGGTTATCCTTAAATTTCAATAATTGACGAATAAGTGAGGTTCCTGCTGGAATAAAATAGACCGGTGCAATTAGCTTTTTTAGTGTTTTCATGTTCAGCTCATCGCGGGAAATCAGATTGAGTACTTTACGTAAATGTAAGGCGCCCACCGTTTCATCAATACTGTCATGAAATACCGGAACGCGTGTGCGCTGGCTGTGGGTGATTTGATGCACAATGTCATTCCAGTCATCGTTTAAATCGATGCCGGTAATTTCATTGCGCGGAATCATAATGTCTTCCACGCTGACCTGTTCCAGATCGAGAATGCCCAGCAGCATATCTGAGTGTGCCTGTGGCATAAAGTGTTCAGCTTCTATGACTACCGCACGTAATTCGTCAGCACTGAGTTCCTGCATTGTTTCCCTGTCAGGGTGAATGCCAATGAGTCGTAACAGGCCATTGGAAAAAATATTGACTGACCAGACGAAAGGATAAAGAGGTGCTGCAATTAGCGTATAGATGAAAGCCGATGGAAAGGCGAGTTTTTCAGGTTTTAATGCGGCCAGTGTTTTAGGCGTAACTTCAGCAAAAACTAAAATAACAAAAGCTAAAGCGAAAGGCACAAGAGCAAGTCCCATTTCACCGTAAAGCCGTAATGCGATGATAGTGGCAATGGTTGCTGCAAAAATATTAACGATGTTATTGCCGAGCAGTATTAAACCCAGTAATCGATCTGGCCGGCTGAGTAATTTAAGGGCAAGTTGCGCGCCTTTATGGCCTTTGTTAGCAAGACTTTTTGCGCGATAACGATTGAGCGTCATCAATGCAGTTTCAGAACCCGAAAAGAAGCCGGAAAGTAAAATAAGTATTACAAGGATGATAAACAGCGTGGTTATCGATAAGTCGTTCAAGCAGAAAAGTCTCTTGTGAGCGGGATTAATTACGCACTGGCTGAAGAGTTATGTCGTTCATTTTAACAATATTTCCAGCACAAATTTGCTGCCGAAATAGGCCAGCATCAGGCTGGCAAACCCGCTTAATGTCCAGCGAATAGCTGTGCGTCCGCGCCAGCCGAGTTTCCAGTGGCCGATTAATAAAATCAGAAATACCAGCCAGGCCAGTATGGATAAAACTGTTTTGTGTACCAGTTGTTGCGCGAACATGTTTTCCAGAAAAATTAAGCCGCTACCAAGTGATATGGTTAATGCTATAAAACCAGCAACAACGACTTCAAACAATAAAATTTCCATGCTTTTTAATGGCGGCATCAGTTTTATTATTCCACCAGGCTGGTGTTTATGAAGAAATCTATTCTGCACCGAGAGTAAAATGGCCTGCAACGCAGCCAGTGCCAGCAGGCTGTAGGCGATGATTGATGTTAATATATGAAAAATCAATGCCTTTGAACTACCCGCCGCAAGTAAATGGCTGCTTGTGCTACTTGATTCAACGCCCATGGCGATAACGGCAACAGGTAACAGGATGATTGCAAGTATTTCAACCGGGTGGCGCCAGGTTGCGATTAAGGTGAATAAAACAATAAAAGCAGTTATCAGTGATATTGCATTATAAAAGCCCAGATTGACGCCAATAGTACTAAATGTACTGTTATACAGCGCCAGACTGTGCAAAATCAAACCAGCTAAACCAATACTAACGATATGTTTTTTTGACAGTGCCCCCGTGTTTTTAGTGGTTGGTGACTCCGCTTTTTTGATGTGAATAAACAATAATGCAGAGCATGTTAAATAAAGAATAATGGCGCTAAAAATTAAGATGTAATTATTCATACTGAATTAAATTGCAGGTTTATACTGATTGGTAGTAATAAAAAATAGTAATAGAGAGCTTTGCACGGTGTAGATTTTTCGTTATGGCAAGGCAAAAATCGTCGAAAAGCGCAGTTTACACACAGTAAATGAGCATTTCGAGACTATTTTTAACGCAGCCATAGCGGAAAAGATGCTTCGTGCAAAGTTCTCAGTAATAATAAAAAGGTTGTGAACTGGATTTAATCAGAGCTTCCCTGGTTAATCTGTCGACGTATACTTTTCCTTTGTCAGACATATTATCATATAGTTGTCCTGGGGAATCTCTGATTAAGTTGATTATAAAATGAAAGTGCGTGTATTAGGATGTAGCGGTGGTATAAAGCAGAATGCGGCAACTACTTCGTTTTTAGTGGATGATGACATTTTGATTGATGCTGGCACCGGCGTTGGTTTTTTATCGCTTGATGAAATGCGCCGCATAAAACACATCTTCATTAGTCATTCGCACTTAGATCACATCACTTCCATTGCTTTACTGGTTGATACCCTGTTCGATGACTTAATTGGTCAACCGCTCGTGGTGCATGCGCTTCCAGAAACAATAAAGGCGTTGCGAGATCATATCTTTAACTGGACAATCTGGCCGAATTTTACCGAGTTGCCGCATAAAACCAGTGCGGTATTAAAGCTTGAAACCATGGCGGCGGGTTCTGTGTATACGTTTTCCGGTCGTGACATTGAAATGATTAGTGTTAATCATAGCGTACCGGGCGTGGGGTATTGTCTTCAGTCAGAGGGAAAAGTGTTCGCCTTTAGTGGCGACACGACCAGCAATGAGAATTTTTGGGCCTGCCTGAATAAGCATGATTTCGTGGATTTGTTATTTGTTGAGTGTGCTTTTTTGGATAAAAATTTAAAATTGGCAAAAGTCGCTTTTCATTATTGTCCGCAGTTGCTGGCGCAGGACCTGGCCAAATTAAAGCATAAAACCAGAGTCTGTATTTCACATTTAAAACCAGGATGTGAGCAGGAAATCTTTGAACAATGTAAAACGGCTTTGCCGGACTGGGATATTCATCAACTGAAAAGTGGTGATGTTTTCCATCTGTAAAGGTGTATGCGGCAAGGTTTCATTGACTCTGATACCTCAATAACCGGGGTACCCGGGTACCGGAATCGAAAAAAGCCGACAATGACACCTTCGGTATGGTCGGTTTTTGATCATTGACGTACGACTAACGACAGCTTCCATAATTCGTTATAATTCCTCCTTTATTAATTAACTCTTTTTAACAGGTAAACCATGTTTGATGGACTAAGTGACCGCCTTGCCAGTACCGCGCAAAAATTGCGTGGTGAAGGCCGATTAACCGAAGACAATATTCAGGATGCCTTGCGTGACGTACGTATGGCTTTGTTAGAAGCCGATGTGGCGCTGGCAGTTGTTCGCAGCTTTATCGATGAGGTAAAGCTGCGTGCATTGGGTGAAGAAGTTTTAACCAGTCTGAAGCCGGGCCATGTATTCATCAATATTGTTCAGGAAGAACTGGTCAAGGTGATGGGCGCGCAAAATGAGTCGCTTGATTTAAGCGCACAACCCCCAGCCGTAGTGTTAATGGCAGGCCTGCAGGGTGCCGGTAAAACCACCACGGTTGCCAAGCTGGCAAAAATGCTCGATGAAAGAGAAAAGAAAAAATCCTTACTGGTAAGTTGTGATATTTATCGACCAGCGGCGATAGAGCAGTTAAAAACACTGGCAGCACAGGTTGGAGCAGAATTTTTTCCCAGCAGTACCGATCAAAAGCCCACCGATATAGCCAAAGCCGCAATTGATTATGCGCGTAAACATTATATTGATGTGGTGCTGGTGGATACGGCCGGTCGTTTGCACATCGATAGCCAGATGATGGATGAAATTAAAGCCATCCACGCGGCGGTTAATCCGGTAGAGACCCTGTTTGTGGTGGATAGTATGACCGGCCAGGATGCCGCCATTACCGCACAGGCATTCAATGAAGCACTGCCGCTAACCGGTGTGGTACTGACGAAAACCGACGGTGACGCCCGTGGCGGTGCTGCTTTGTCGATTCGCCAGATTACCGGTAAACCGATTAAATTTATGGGTTCCGGTGAAAAAGTTGAAGCGCTTGAGGCTTTCCATCCCGACCGTGTGGCGTCACGTATATTGGGCATGGGTGACGTGCTCTCACTGGTGGAAGAAGTCCAGCAGAAAGTTGACCATCAAAAAGCCACACAACTGGCGAAAAGAATTCAGAAGGGTAAAAGTTTTAATTTCAATGACCTCAAAGAACAGTTCGAGCAAATGCAGAACATGGGCGGCATGGCAGGTTTGATGGATAAGCTTCCCGGTATGCCGGGCATGGCAGACAAGCTCAAGGATAAGGTCAACGACAGGGAAATGAGTCGCATGGTTGGTATTATCAATTCAATGACGCCGAAAGAAAGAGCCTTTCCGGATATCATTAAAGGTTCACGAAAACGCCGTATTGCTGCAGGTTGCGGCCTGCAGGTGCAGGATGTAAACCGGCTCATCAAACAGCAAATGCAGATGAAAAAAATGATGAAAAAAATGTCCGGAGGCGGCATGGCAAAAATGATGCGCGCCATGAAAGGCGGTGGCGGTATGCCGCCGGGCATGGGTGGTGGTCCGGGTGGTATGGGTTTTTAAAAGAAAATTAGTCGGCCGATAAGGCACTAAATTGCCAGGAGCATTTTGAACGTATGCTAGTACGATCCGCGGGACGTAGCGCAGGAGGCGCGTAGTAAAAGACGCAAATAAAATAACATCAAAAAACTTTCACCACAGAGACACAGAGGTCACGGTGTTTTATTTAGCTGTAGGGTGAGCCATGCGCACCGAAATAAAAAACATAAACGAATGATTTGTGGTGCGCACGGAGCACCCTACGGTCTATATCAATCTTTTCTCTGTGACCTTTGTGTCTCTGTGGTGAATCATTCCTGTTTTTTCCGTAAAACAGACTTCCATCCAGCGAAATAATCACGTAAAATGCGCGGTTTCCTGTGGCCGAAAGGTCATTTTTTAGTAAAAGGGAACCTCTATTAATTCATGGATTGGCATCTTGCAGTCCAGAATTTCCAATAGCTGCGTTGCTAAGTACTTGCAATAATAACTATTACAAGCACTTAGCTCCTTGCCTTTGAGAATTCTGAATTTCAATCTGCTCAACACAGAATTAAATTAATAGAGATGCCCTAGAATTTTGAGAGTAACTAATGGTAACAATACGTTTATCAAGAGGCGGTGCCAAGAAAAAGCCTTTTTATCATATCGATGTTAAAGACTCACGACGATCTCGTGATGGTCGTTATATTGAGCGTTTAGGCTATTTTAATCCGGGTGCTACTGGTGGTGAGGAGCGTCTGGTGCTTGACGTTGATCGTGTAACACACTGGAAATCCATGGGTGCGCAAACATCTGACAGGGTTTCTGCACTGATTAAACAGGTAGCCAAGGCTTCTGCTTAATCAAGGCTTCTGCTTAATTATTTACCGTCTTGTTGAATGGACCTTATTATTAAGGACATGGTACACACACAAGATGTGAAGCGGCAAGATGATGCGCAGCAGGATGAAACTTCGGAGAAAGTCATATTAGGACGAATTACTGGAGTTTATGGTGTAAAAGGTTGGCTTAAAATCTTTTCATACACCGATCCAATGGAAGCTATTGTTGATTACAGTCCCTGGTATATAAGAGCTGAGGGCCAAAATCAGGCGCCATGGACAAGGGTAAAGCTGAATGCAGGTAAGCGCCACGCTAAAACAGTGGTCGCAAAACTGGAACATTGTAATGATCGCGATGCTGCGATGGCTTACATTGGCAATGAAATTGCGATAAATCTTGAACAGCTTGAATCATTAAAAGAAAAAAATGAATATTACTGGCGAGACCTGATTGGTTTACGAGTAATTAACCAGCAGAATGTTGAGCTGGGTGTGGTAAAAAGTTTGTTAGAAACCGGTGCGAATGATGTACTGGTGGTCGTTTCTGAAATAGAATCTGAACAGGATTCTAAAGTTGAAGTGAGAGAACGTTTGATTCCGTGGACAATGAACAACGCGATTATTGCGGTTGATATGGAACAGAAGGTTATTGAAGTTGACTGGGATTCTGAGTTTTAGTCAGCTTTAAAAAAGCGAAACAGCACTGTGAATATTTATCTCATTACTCTGTTTCCGGAATTAATACAGCAGGCCGTCGCATTTGGCGTGCTGGGTCGAGCGATAAAACAGCAGCAATTATATTTGCAGTGTTTTAATCCAAGGGACTACACAGAAGACAGGCATCACACGGTAGATGACCGGCCTTACGGTGGTGGCCCCGGTATGTTGATGAAAGTTGAACCATTAGCGAAAGCTATAATGGCAGCGAAAGAAGTCGCTGAACTGTCGTCAAAGAAGTCGGCCAAAGTGGTTTATCTGAGTCCGCAAGGTTTGCAGTTAAATCAGCAGCTGGTAGTAAATACCGCGGCACAGGAAAATGATTTAATTTTGATTGCTGGTCGTTACGAAGGTATTGATGAACGATTAATAGAATCACTGGTTGATGAAGAATGGTCAGTTGGTGATTATGTATTAAGTGGCGGCGAATTTGCTGCACTGGTTGTGGTTGATGCCATAACCCGCTTACTACCTGGTGTATTAGGTGATGATGAATCGGCGCTACAGGATTCATTCATGCAGGGTTTACTGGATTGTCCGCATTACACCCGGCCTGAAACAATTAATGGTCAAAATGTACCGGATGTTTTATTAAGCGGTGACCATAAGGCGATACGACGCTGGCGTTTAAAGCAGTCGTTGGGTCGAACCTGGTTAAGAAGGCCAGACTTGCTGGATGCGGTGAAAAAAGATGTCACTCGCTGGGATGTCGAAAAAGCAGGCTTGTTAGCCGAGTTTATGGCTGAATATGATGGATGAATACAAACCGGAATACCCATAGGGTTAACAAAATAGCGTTAGCCAAAGGGCAGGTTGAAGTCCAAAGGGACTAACATACTTAATAGATAAACAAAGATTTAAACACAGATTAAGGCGCGAAAGCGGAGTAATGATATGAGCAACATAATTCAACAACTTGAAGCTGAACAAATGACACGTGAAGTGCCAGCATTTTATCCTGGTGATACCGTTGTGGTTCAGGTACGTGTAAAGGAAGGTGATCGTGAGCGTTTACAGGCATTCGAAGGTGTAGTAATTGCGAAACGTAATCGTGGTTTACACTCTGCATTTACCGTACGTAAAATGTCGCACGGTGAAGGTGTTGAGCGTGTATTCCAGACATACAGTAATGCAATTGCTGAGATCAACGTTAAACGTAGCGGTAAAGTACGCCGTGCGAAACTTTACTACTTACGTGGTAGAACGGGTAAAGCGGCACGTATTACCGAAAAGTTAAAACTGTCTGATAAAAAATAATCAGACTTATTTATAAGTTTTAAAGAGAGCGGCGCTTAATGTGCCGCTTTTTTTTGTTTTTAAAAAGCATAGGCCCGCAAAAAAAGTAAAAGAATATTATCTCAGATGAACGCAGATAAACGCAGATGTTTTAAAGAAAAAAGCTGTTAACTGTGTTCATCCTTGATAAAAAAGTTTTTCTTATTAATTTCGTGTTGCTGATACAATAAAAGCAATAAACTAAACAACGGGCTGTTATAGATGCGTATCTTATTTTCAGTTTTACTGGTATTTGGTGTTGTTTCCAATACCTGGGCAGAGCAGAACATTTCTCCTATCACCGCGCCAGTACCAGCAGCGCCAAAATTAACGCCAACTCCAAATAACCCTTCGACTGCCGTTGAAAAAGAACAGTCAGTCACTTTTGAATCTTTAACTCAAATGAATGAGCTTATTGAACTTGGGGTGCCTGCGTTAGCATTAAGCCTGTTAGAAGATGAACAGAAAAAACGGCCAGTGTTTTCTGCAGACTGGTATGCATTCGAGTACAAACGTATTCTTTTATTGTCAGCACTTGAGCGCTGGAAGGCGTTAATTGAACGCACGCAGTGGTTGTTTGATACGGCAAAAAAAGACAGGCATATCACAGCAAAAAATTCGTTTATGGTTTGAAACGCAGCAGGTAATAGCAAGATTGCAATTAAAACAAAGTGAGCAGGCACTAAACCAGTTGCAGCATTTGTTGTGGAGCACTGAGTCTGAGTCTCGAGACCCATCATTGCCTGTTGTCTGGCGACGACTGGTCATTCGTGCTTATTTACAGCTGCAGGCAGACGATGATGCGCGAAGAGCACTGGTTAAATATGAGCGTGACTATAAAACAGATAAAACAAATATCGACTGGGTTTTGTTACAGGCGCAGTTGCTGCTCAGAACCCACCGGCCACATCAGGCTATTTTGCTGTTAGAGCAGATCTCTGTTGAAAATGCAGTTGATATTGAAGCTTTGCTGTTAATTGCAAAATTACAAAACGATCCGAAAAGTGCAGCTAAAATTAACCAGCAGATGCGAGAACGGCTTGATGGGCAGGCGTTGAGTCAATCAGCACGTTGGGCATATTCCTACGTTGCTTATCTTGCATCAAAAGTCTTATTAGATAATTCAGCGCAAATTTCAAATCTCGAAGCGATGCTGTCACTGGGACTTGAATACCCGCTATTTGATGATAATTATCAGGTAACCGCCGATGACTTATGGGATTCGTATAATAAACAGGGTTTACTAACGGCTAATACTAACGGTCTTTTATTTGGCAACGATGAACAATGGCAAAATCTATCCGATCAGTTAATAAATAAAGAACCGGAAAAAGCATTGGCTCTTAATGCTGCACTGGTATTACATACAGATAAATTTGATACCAAACAACAACAGCATAAAACCATTGTAGAAATAATTGAGCGCCGAAAAAATGGGCTTGAATTAATCAATCAGCTCTACCTGCACAGTAATAAAGTGACGGATGTAAACGTACTGCCTGATGAAGTACGTTATCGCCTGGTTGATCATGCTTTATCAGAGGGTAGCTACTTTGAGGCGGCAACAATAATGAAAAGCCTGAAAGAACCTCCGCAGGGGAAAACGCGATTTGACTGGCGTATGCGTAAAGCACGTGTTCTGATTCTGCAGGGTGAATATAGTGAAAGTGAAGATCTAATACGTAAAACATTTACAGAACAGCCGACAATTACCCGTGCAGAACTGGATCGATTTATGCAGGTGGTTTTTGATTTTCAAACCGTGCAACAGCATCAGCGGGCAATAAATTTATTTGATTTAGTCTCTTTGGAGCATCTGGATGAAAAGCTAAAACGTGAGATTTATTTCTGGAAAGCAGAGTCATATTTTGCACTTGAAAAATATGATCAAGCTGCATTGTTTTATCTCGAATCTGCACGCGCAGTAGCCGAGGCAGAGTATGATATTTGGGGGCAATCTGCACGTTTTAAAGCAGGTAAAGCTTTAATGCTGGCTAAGATATATGACGATGCTAAAAAAGTTTTCTCCGATTTATTGATAGTCACTGCCAGTGACTCACGTAAAGCAATAATAAATCAAAACTTGCAGCAAATACGCTTGTTGAAAACAATGAACTATGAATAGTTAAAAACTCGCCAGAATGACTGACTGGCTACGATTTTTTCTATAATAATGGGACTTGATCAGAGCATTCTTAAATACAGGTTTGTGCATAAGTTTTTTCCTCTTATTTGACTTGATAACAACAAATACACCCCCATATCTATCGCCATTAACAAACATCTTACATATTTTCTGTATATCGGAGTAAAAAATGAACGTCGAAGCGAGTAAAGAAACCCTCGAATTTCAAACTGAAGCCCGTCAAATTCTGCATTTGATGACCCATTCGCTGTATTCAAATAAAGAGATCTTCCTGCGTGAACTGGTATCCAATGCATCGGATGCCTGTGACAAGTTACGTTATGAAGCTTTAGGTGATGACAGCCTGTATGACGGTGATACTGAATTATCGATTAAAGTTGAATATGATGAGAGCGCTAAAACCATTACCATTAGTGATAATGGCATCGGTATGTCACGCCAGGAAGTAATTGATAATATTGGCACTATTGCCAGTTCAGGCACACGTAAATTTCTTGAGGCGATGACCGGTGATCAGGCAAAAGATACACAGATGATCGGTCAGTTTGGTGTTGGTTTTTACGCCAGCTTTATTGTTGCGGATAAAGTAACGCTTGAGACTCGTCGGGCAGGTTCTTCTGCTGAGCACGCTATTCACTGGGAATCTAATGGTGAAGGCAGCTTCTCACTGGAAAATATAGAAAAGGCTGAGCGTGGCACCAAAGTTACCCTGCATCTAAAAGAGGGCGAAACCGAATTCGCCAGCCCATATCGTCTGAAGAGCATTATCAAGCAGTATTCAGATCATATTTCTATTCCAGTAATGATGTCGGAAGAAGAGCTGGATGATGAAGGCAAGCCTAAAAAAGATGATGATGGCAATGTTATCACTAAATTAGAGCGTGTAAACAGTGCCGCAGCATTATGGGCAAGAGATAAAAGTGAGATTTCGGATGAAGAATATAAAGAGTTTTATAAACATGTCAGCATGGATTTTGCTGATCCACTGAGCTGGATACATTCGAAGGTTGAAGGTAATCAAAGTTACACTTCACTGCTATACATACCCACCAATCCGCCGTTTGATTTATTCGACCGTGATCATAAACGCGGCGTAAAATTATATGTAAAGCGTATCTTCATTATGGATGAGGCAGAACAGTTGATGCCGAACTATTTACGTTTTGTTAAAGGTGTTATCGATTCAGATGATTTACCGCTAAATGTATCGCGTGAGATATTGCAGCAGAATAAGGTTATTGATCGAATTCGTGGCGCTTCTGTGAAAAAAGTGCTGGCTTTACTGGAGTCGATTAAAAAGGACGACAAAGAAAAATACGCGACTTTCTGGAAGTCATTCGGCCAGGTACTGAAAGAAGGTCCAATCGAAGATATGGCAAACAAAGATCGTATTGCCAAACTGCTGTATTTTGCCAGTACGCATAACGACAATGACGAGCAAAATATTACACTGGATGAGTATATTTCTCGTATGTCTGACACCCAGGACAAGATTTATTACATAGTTGCCGATAATTACACTGCAGCAAAAAACAGCCCGCATCTGGAAGTGTTCAATAAAAAAGGCATTGAAGTGCTGTTGTTGAGTGACCGTGTCGATGAATGGCTGGTATCGCATCTGACTGAAGTGGATGGTAAAAAGCTGCAGTCAGTGGCACGCGGTACCCTGGATATCGACGAGGAAGTAGATAAGGAAAAACAGGAAGAAACAGAAAAATCATTTACTTCAGTGCTTGAGCACGCTAAAAAAGTTCTGGGTGATAAGGTTAAAGAAATTCGTATATCACAACGTCTGACCGATTCACCTTCGTGCCTGGTTTTAGAAGAGCATGACATGAGTGCGCAAATGCAGCAGATTATGGCAGCCGCAGGGCAATATGCGCCAAAATCTGAGCCTATACTGGAGTTAAATCCAGATCACAGCCTGGTGAAAAAACTGAACGATATAACAGACGATGATCTATTTGAAGATTATGCCCATCTGTTGTTTGAACAGGCACAGCTCGCGGCCGGTGCGCCACTGGACGATGCAGCTGGTTTTGTGAAACGAGTGAATAAACTGTTAGATAAATAATACATATAGTAGTCCACAGATGCACGCAGATGAACACAGATAGAAGCTTTTTGTAGCTATACAATATTTGCGTCTTTTGCGTGTTTCGCGGACTGACTTAAAACTTTTAAAATATCTGCGTTTATCAGTGTTCATCTGTGGATAATGTAGCTTTTACGTCTTTTCTAACTATACTTTGTGCATCCGAAAATTCCTTCCTAAAGTAAAATGCATTTAGTTAAATTATTGATTTTTCTATTTATACTTGGTCTCAATCCATCAGTCTCGTTTGCTAAAGAAGCATATAACACCAATATCCGCTACCTGCATGTGCAAAAAGGGCAAACACTGCACAACATCGTTAAGCAGTTATATCCTAATCGGGAAAAACAGTGGCCGAAAATCATCAACGATATCGTGCGGCAAAATCCACACGCGTTTATCGGTAATGACCCAACGCGGATGAAAGCAGATGTGCGCCTGACTTTGCCGCAAAAAGTTGTGGTTCGATCTGAGCCCCTAAAACCGCTACAAAGTCATCAAGTAGGGGTTGTCGTAGAAAGTAGTGGTAGAGTAGTAGCGGTTGATAAAAGAGGGGTATCACGAAAACTGTCCAGAGGTTACCCGGTTTTTTTAGGTGATAAGGTCGTTTCTGGTGAAAGCGGTTCTGTACGCCTTCGTATGATTGATGAAGCCTTATTGGATTTGGGGTGTCTCAGTATTATGGTGATTGAAGAATATGCGTTAAATACCAGCAATCGTAAAAGTATCCTGAATTTATTACAGGGCAGTTTGAAAAAAATAACCGGTAAGATTGGAAAAATGACAGAAGATGTTTATGAGTTAAGAACTCCGCTAGCCAGTGTCGGTGTGCGCGGCACAGAATATGCCTTGCGAGTATTCCAGTCTAAAGGTTGCGGCGGTACAATTGATGCAGACGATGGGCTTTACCTGGAAGTAATTAAAGGTCTGGTTGATGTGTTTAATGAAGCGGGGCATGAAGTCATCGCCAAAGGTGAAACCGCTTATGTGCCATTACCCAAAGTAGTGCCCAGAAAAGTGAAAATTAAACCTGGTGTTATTAGACCTGCTGTGAGTGGACCGGTTGTAGAAACGAATGTTAACGAGCCTGAAGAAGAAAGTAGCAGTCTTTGGTGGTGGTTGTTAGGCGTAGTGGCTGTGGCACTGCTTATATGAGTGAATAGTGCCTGGAATCGTTCCCGACGATTCTCAGCGTACGACCCACATGGACGTGTGAAGTGCGGAAAATGCATATGTCCATGGATGGACGGTAGTAGGACAACGCAGGAGCGGTTTTCAGCCACTCCAATCCTTGGAGATGCACTGGAATCATTCCCGACGATTCTCAGTATATACTCCATCCTTGGAGATAATAATGAATGGTGAAGGCAGTAGAATCGATAAATGGTTGTGGACCTCTCGATTTTTTAAAACTCGATCATTGGCTAGCGATGCTGTTAATGGCGGTAAGGTTCATTTAAATGGGCAGCGCGTTAAAGCAGGGCGGCTGGTTAAAATAGGTGATGTTTTATCTATTCAGAAAAGTTATGATTTATATGAAGTGACAATCATCGCTATCAATAAAACGCGCCGACCAGCTAAAGAAGCCTGTTTAACTTATGAAGAATCAGAGCTGAGCAGGTTGAAACGTGAACAGGAACAGGAAATTAAGAAATTAGCTTCAGCCATAAGACCCGTGCCGAAGCATAAACCCAGTAAACGTGAGCGTGAGCAGTTGAAAAACTTTAAACAAAAGCAGTAGAAAAGAAAGTTGTCAGACATCAGTTGGAAGTTATCAGTAAAAACAAAAACTATTTTAAAATTTCTGCCACCTGCCACCTGCCAACTGCAACTATTAATATGACCAGACCAGTCACACCACTACTTACCGCTGATGCCATCATTGAAATGCCGATGTTCGATGATAAGCCTATTGTTCTGGTAGAGCGGAAATATGAACCATATGGCTGGGCGATTCCAGGTGGATTTGTTGAAGTGGGCGAAACCGTTGCAACAGCAGCAGTACGTGAGGCGCTGGAAGAAACCTGTCTGGAAGTAGAACTGGATGTATTACTTGGAATTTATTCAGACCCAAAGCGTGATTTTAGAGGACACACTGTTTGTGCCGTTTTTATCGCTAATGCTACCGGTAAACCTGTGGCAGCTGATGATGCCAAAGATATTGCGCTGTTTGATCCATTCAATGTTGATGTTGAACTGGCATTTGATCATCGGCAGATCCTGCTGGATTACTGTGAATATCGCCAGAATGGGATAATTAAACTGCCATTGTAAAATACAGTAAATGCTTAATTTATCGATCAAAATCGCGGAATTTTGTTCTGTGATTATAACTATTTCAGAAACAAAATACCGGTAACAAATTTGCCCAGTATAGTGTTTATAAGTCGCTGTTTTTGGTATAATTTTCACACATATTCATAAAAGGTCTTCCAAGGGTATCTTTCTTGAGCAATCGAACGCTGTCAATTGATGACCGCATCTACGATTATCTTTGTGATGTTTCTATTAACGAGCCTGAACAGTTGCGGCAGCTGCGTGAAGAAACTGCGCAATTAGAATATTCAGTGATGCAAATCTCGCCTGAGCAAGGGCAGTTTATGTCATTGCTGATTAAATTGATGGGAGCGACACGAGCAATAGAAATTGGTACATTTACCGGTTACAGTTCAATCTGTGTTGCCAGTGCGATGCCTGAAAATGGTAAGCTGATCTGCTGTGATATATCACCGCAATGGACGGGCATTGCGGAAAAATACTGGGTTTTAGCCGGGCTGGAAGATAAAATTGATTTATACATTCAGCCAGCAGAACAGACATTACAGATGTTGCTTGATGATGGTGCAGAGAGATCATTTGATTTTATTTTCATCGATGCCGATAAGCAAAACTACATCATGTATTATGAAATGGCATTGCGCCTGTTAAGAAAAGGCGGAATGGTCGCTGTTGATAACACCCTCTGGTCGGGTGCGGTTGCTGACCCGGAAAACACCGAAGCTGGAACACGTGCAATACGCCGTTTTAATGAAATGATAAAAAAAGATACTCGCGTTAGTAAAAGCCTGCTAACGATTGGTGATGGTCTGACCTTGATATTAAAAGACATTGATTAATAGAAGCTGGATTAAAAGAAGCTAAATAGGAAAAATTGATAAAAGCATGCTGAACTGGATAAAGTCATTAAAGAAAAAAACCTTAAAACGATCACGTTCAGTGTCGCATGCTGATAATAACCATGTGGCGACGCGTCCGATTAAAAGTAAGGCGAATAAAAGGACTAAGCGCACCACAGCCAGCAGTACCGCCAAAAATTCGGTAAGACATGATGTGGTTATTTTTAGTCGTGGTGAGCATTGTATATCGCGCGACAATATTGACGACCATGCGTTAAAAGTATTATATCGGTTGCATAAATCCGGTTATCACGCCTGTCTGGTTGGTGGTGCGGTGCGTGATTTATTGTTGGGTCTTACACCAAAAGATTTTGATGTGGCGACTGACGCCACACCAGAGCAGGTCAATAAATTATTTCGTAATTGCCGTTTAATTGGTCGTCGTTTTCGACTTGCGCATATACATTTTGGCCGGCAGGTTATCGAGGTTGCAACCTATCGCGCTAATCATGATCTCACGCAATCTGGTATCCAGGATGAAACCGGTCGCATTGTTCGAGATAATGTTTTTGGTGAGCTGGCGGAAGATGTCTGGCGTCGGGATTTTACCGCTAATGCATTATATTACGACATTTCCGATTTTAGTGTAATTGATTTTGTCGGTGGCTTTGAGGACATAAAGCAGAAGCGTTTGCATTTGATTGGGGATGTAGAAACCCGTTATCGAGAAGATCCGGTAAGAATGTTACGCGCGCTTCGCTTTTCAGCCAAACTCGATTTTGAAATTGATCAAGAAAGTAAATTGCCGATATATGAGCTAGGCCATTTATTAAAAGATATTCCCGCCGCCAGACTTTATGAAGAAGTATTAAAACTGTTTCATTCCGGCCATGCTGTTCGCAGTTTTGAGTTACTTCTGGAATTTGATTTACTTCAATATTTATTTCCTGAGGCAGATAAATCGATCAAGCAGGATGAAAGTGTTAAAAAGGTCCTGTTCATTGCCATGAAAAGCACCGATAATCGCATTAAAAATGATATGCGTGTTACGCCAGCGTTTTTACTGGCCGCATTGTTATGGCAGCCTGTGAACTCACGCACCAGAGAGATTGTTGATAAAGGCATGCCGTATTCTGTCGCCATACAAAAGGTAGCAACCAGAATATTAAGTCAACAGTCAGCCAGCGTTTCAATACCCAAACGATTTACTTCAACTATGCGCGACATCTGGGGTTTGCAAACCCGGTTTCATTATCGTGCAGGAAAACGCGCACAATCTGTGTTAGAACATGAAAAGTTTCGTGCAGGATATGATTTTTTATGTATTCGTGCGCAAGCTGCTGAAGACACTGCTAGCGAAAACTTACACGAAGATTTGAAGCGGGACTGCGAATGGTGGACGGACATACAGGAGCAGAGCGCAGAGCAACAGAAAAGCACGCTGTTTTCCACGCCGAAAAAAAGATCTGGAAATAGTGGTAAGTCTCGCCGTTCGTCAACCAGAAAAAAAGCTAAAAAAGCAGAATAGCAGGCGAGATGTAAGATTGAATAAAGGTGTTCTTAAGTCATGAAAACCAAAGTTGCTTACATTGGTCTGGGCAGTAATTTAGAGCAGCCATATCAGCAAATAAAAAATGCGATTATTGCATTAAATAATTTAGCGGGTGCAAAAGTGAAAACAGACTCAGGCTATTTTAAAAGCAGGCCGATGGGCCCAGAAGACCAGCCGGATTATGTGAATGCTGTTGTTGAGTTAGAAACCGTATTAGACGCTAATAAACTATTAGAATATTGCCAACAAATTGAAAAACAACAAAATCGAATTAAAACGCGTTTTTGGGGTGAGCGTACCATTGACCTGGATATATTGTTATATGATGACCAGCAGATCGAAACAGAGGACTTAATTCTACCGCATCCGGGTATTTGCCAACGTGATTTTGTTTATCTGCCGTTATTGAAAATAAAGCCTGGTATAAACGTACCGGGCACAGGGTTGTTAAGTGACATTGTGAAATTAACAGTCGCTGTAAGCTCAGATTATTCTTGCCGGTTTGCAGGAAATATAAACAGGTAATCGTTATGGGTTCTCAGCTCAAAAATAGTGAATCTGGATCAGCGTTAAAGTCTGAACCTCCTGGTTTTATTGTTATAGAAGGTCCAATAGGTGTCGGTAAAACAACACTGGCTAATAAACTCGCACTGTCATTTGGTAGTGATTTGTTGCTTGAAGGCGCTGATGAAAACCCGTTCCTGGAAAAGTTTTATGATAATCCCGCTGCGGCGGCACTGCCAACGCAGTTGTTTTTTTTGTTGCAGCGGGCTCGTCAGTTAAAAGCAATGAAACAGGGGGATATGTTTAACCCTGTGCGTGTCGCTGATTACCTTATTGAGAAAGATCGATTATTTGCAGAGCTTACTTTAGATTCTGATGAACTTGATTTGTATGAGCAGGTATACACCAGTTTAACCATTGACGTGCCAAAACCTGACCTTGTGGTTTATTTGCAGGCACCAGTCGAAGTCTTACTGGAGCGAATTCAAAAGCGTGGTTTAAAACATGAACGTTTTATAGAGGCAGCCTATTTACATCGATTATGTGACGCTTATATTCAATTTTTTTATCAGTACAATAATTCACCCTTATTAATCGTCAACGCAGCAGATATTGATTTTGCAAATAACGACGCGGATTATTTATTATTGCATCAACAAGTTATAGAAGTGCAGTCGGGACGGCATTATTTTAATCCGACACAGGTGTCTTTATAAAAAGGGTTAGTTATAAGTTTTAAGTTGTATGTTATAAGTTTTTTAACTACTAACTTACAACTTAAAACTTATAATTAATATTTGAGTAACTAATGAGCACACAAACCAGCACTAAACATAAGGTAACCGTTCGTCGCTTAGCTGAAATGAAACAGGCTAAAGAAAAAATTGCCTGTTTGACGGCTTATGATGCCAGCTTTGCGCAATTACTGGAAAAAGCTGGTGTGGATGTCGTGCTTGTTGGTGATTCGTTAGGTATGGTTATTCAGGGCTGCGATACCACTTTGCCGGTTTCTGTTGAAGATATGCTGTATCACACACAATGTGTGGCAAAAGGCCTGGAGAATGCGCTGTTAATTACTGACATGCCTTTTTTAAGTTACACCTCTGAAGAAGAGGCTTTATTGAATGCCGGTCTGTTTTTGAAACAGGGCGGTGCCCACATGGTTAAGCTTGAAGGTGGGGTGGATCAGGCTGAAACAGTGTCTGCTTTAAATAGAAATGGCATTCCTGTTTGTGCACACCTGGGTTTACAGCCGCAATATGTTCATAAAATAGGCGGCTATCGAGTACAGGGTCGTGATGCTAAGGCGGCCGATAAAATGCTGTCTGATGCATTAACCTTGCAACAGGCAGGTGCAGACTTAATGTTGCTTGAATGTGTGCCTGAGATCCTGGCCAGCAAAATAACGCAAGCACTGGATATTCCTGTTATAGGTATTGGTGCAAGTGTTAACTGCGATGGCCAGATTTTAGTGTTGTATGACATCCTTGATATCAGCATGGGTAGTAGACCAAAATTCAGTAAAGATTTTTTGGCATCTGCAAACAGTATTGAAGAGGCCGTTCAACAATATGTATCAGCTGTTAAAAAGGCAACGTTTCCCACTGCCGAACATGTGTTCAGTTAACAAACCTTAATCTATAAGACAATGCAAATCTGCCAAAACATCGAGCAACTACGCACGCAGATTAGTCAGTGGCGTAGAAGCAATGAGACTATTGCGTTTGTCCCTACTATGGGTAATTTACATGAAGGTCATTTATCGCTGGTAGAAATTGCCCAACAAAAAGCATCACGTGTTGTGGTCAGTGTCTATGTCAATCCTTTACAGTTTTCACCGGATGAAGATTTTGCGAGTTATCCGCGCACGCTGGACGATGATTTAAATAAACTGGAGGCACCTGGTGTCGATTTGGTTTTTACCCCGGATGACTCGATGGTTTATCCTGATGGTGAGCAGTGCAGCGCTTATGTTGAAGTGCCTGTTTTGTCTCATATCATTGAAGGCGAGTTTCGACCTGGTTTTTTTAAAGGAGTGGCCACGGTTGTTTTAAAACTGTTTAACATGGTGCAGCCGGATATCGCTGTTTTTGGTGAAAAAGATTTTCAGCAATTACTTGTTATTCGACAGATGGTGAATGATTTGAATTTACCGATTGATATTATTGCTGGTCAGACGAAACGTGAAGCGGATGGACTGGCGAAAAGCTCTCGAAATAATTACCTGAGTCCTGCTGAAAGAGAAAATAGTCGGATTTTGTCAGGTTCTATTATGGCCTGTCGTTGTCAAATCGAGCAGGGTGCAGACATCGTACAAGCGGAAAATAGCTGTATCGAGACACTAATTAGCCATGGATTTATTGTTGATTACGTTACCCTCAGGGAAACTAGCGGGCTGGAAAAAGTGTCCAAATGATGGACTGATTCTCAACAAAGAGCTGGTAATACTGGCCGCAGCAAAATTAGGTAAAACACGGTTAATCGATAATATAATATTTACCGTTAAATGACTTTCATCCTGATCGCAGTTAAATCATAGGCTTAAATGGTTGCTTTGAATCCGGGACTTGAAGCAATAGCGTGGATAGTCGATAATATACGTATTGATGATGATTATGCAGGTTTGCGGTTTCCACATGAGTTAACTAGTGGAGCAAAGATTAGATATTTATGGAAATTACACTTTTAAAATCAAAGCTTCACCAGGCGACCGTGACGCTCACCGAACTGGAATATGAAGGTTCCTGTGCAATTGACTCGAACTTGCTGTCTGCGGCCGGCATCAATGAGTATGAGCAGATCCATATTTATAATTTAAATAATGGTGAACGTTTTACCACCTATGCTATTCAGGCAGCAGCAGGCAGTGGTGTAATTTCAGTGAATGGCGCGGCAGCACATAAAGCCAATAAAGGTGACCGGGTAATTATCTGTTGTTATGCGCGACTGTCTCAGCATGAAGTGGCTAATTTTAAACCGACGCTGGTTTATCTAGATGGCGCAAATCAGATTATTCGCACCTCGAATCAGATTCCTGTTCAGGCAGCTTAAAAAATAAAAAAAGCAGACCCGAATGTCGTTCCACGGCAGTTAGCAAGACTATTTTACTTTGAGCTGAGTGGAAAAATCAGTTTTTAGGATCCTTTATTGCACTTAAGTGACTGTCTTATTAGATGTTTAGCTTTTAACTATTTGCGTTATTCGCGGCCTGATTCTGCTTTATCGTTATAAGATCTGCCTCATTATTACAAAACTCGATTTCAGTAACATTAATATCCGGTGTTGCTAACTTCTCGTCACACTCATCGGTATTTGTACAGTCTGAGCAACTCTTCATCTGCTGATGTATGTCTTTGACACTGGTCTGATAAAGGTAATCGTTTTTGCTGATGCCGAGCGCAGTGAGCATATTGCTCAAACGCAATCTGTTAAATTCCTGTTCGAGTGCGTGGTGAAATTTTCGACCATTGATCAGGTTTCTCAGGATGGTATAAGACAGGCGTAATGCGAATACTGTCACTAAAAGTACAAGTGCACCGCCAACAATCATTGTAAATATATCCATCGCGCCATGTTAGCAATGACAGAAACCAGCATTGTTGATTTAGGTCATGAAACACCTCGTTTGCAATAAAACAACCCAGCTCATTAGTTGCTTAGGGGGGTAGTTTGTTGATTTATATAGATTATTTCTGTGATCCTGTTGTAGTTCCTCCATCCATGGAGCTGAGATATGTACGCGTTTCCTTATCTTTCAATAATGTATGCCCTTACTCCGAAACTCGCTGAGCAGTTACGAATAAAACTATACTCAGAGCGTCTTTAATCAGAGCGTCCAAAAATATGTTAACCGGTATTACGCATCCCTGCTGCGATAGCATTGATGCTGCGTAATAAGGGATTCAACCATTTCTTACGTTCTTCATCATTCAGCGACTCATCACGATAGCGTTTTAACAGTTTGATTTGTATATGGTTTAAAGGATCAAGGTACGGGTCACGACGCATTAATGATAGTGCTAGCGGTGGGATATCATCCAGCAGGTGTGCCATATTGGCTACTTTTAAGGTTATTTCCAGTGTACGGTCGTGTTCATTTCTTATCATTTCATAGATGCGTAAACCGGTCTCTTTTGAAAGACATAACTCTGAATATTCTTTTGCTGTTCGCATATCGGCTTTATATAAAGCCATTTCAGTGTTACTTATCAGGGCGTTGAAATAGGGCCAGTTCTGGTACATATCGCGTAATTTTTGTAAGCGCTGCTTGCTGTATTTGGCATCATCACCCACCCATTGTTGTAGAGCTGTGCCGATGCCGTACCAGGCGGGCAGTGTTTGTCTTGCCTGTGCCCAGCCAAAAACCCAGCCAATAGCACGCACCGATGATTTTGATCGATCACCTTTTTTTCGGTGTGACGGGCGAGAACCTATATTCATCATGGCAATTTCGTTGACCGGTGTGGCTTCATAAAAATAATCAAGAAAACCTTCGGTATGGTCGGTTAACTGTCGATAACTGTTTTCACCGTAAGTCATGATCTCAGACATGATGGCCATATTCTCTTCGGTCGCTGTCGATTTTCCCGGCATAAGCTGATAACGGCTGGCCAGCATTAAGCCGGTGACGCCGAGTGTTAATTCGTAAACTGCGGTCTCCGGATTACTGTATTTATTGGATAATACTTCACCTTGTTCGGTAAATTTTATCTGACCATGCACCGTACCTTCGGGTTGTGAAAGGATGGATTCATAAGTTGGGCCACCGCCGCGACCAATAGTACCGCCACGGCCATGGAACAATCGGCAATCTATATGGTGCGAATCTGCAAGTTGAATCACTTTTTGCTGGGCGACGAATAACTGCCATGATGAGGCCAGTATGCCGCCGTCTTTACAGGAGTCGGAATAACCCAGCATAACTTCCTGCATATTGCCGGATGCCTGTAGCAGGGTTTTGTAAGTTTCGTCATTGAATAATCGCGCCAGTAAGGGTTCGATGTTATTAAGATCTTCAATGGTTTCAAACAACGGTGAAATACGAATTTTGCAGAACCACTGATCCTCTTTTTTTCCGGCCAGACCAACCAGTGTGGCAAGCAGCAAAACTTCCAGTATGTGACTGGCTTCATGCGTCATCGAGATAGCGTATTCACCAAAAGCCCGCGTGCTTATTTCATCATGCATTTTTTCGATGACTTTAAAGACAGCGAGTGTTTCTTTATTGTTTTCATTTAGCTGTGATTCATCAAACCTTATGCCATGGCACTGATTGTGGATAAGCTCAGAGAGTAGTTCTATACGCCCGGATTCGTCCAGTGCCAGGTAGTCGTTATGTCCATGGATGGGCTGCCCTGTTTGTGATATGACGCCAGGAGCCAGGGAGGAGGGGTGACTTTGTTCGTGGCACAATTTCAGTATCTCTGCTACTGCCTCGGTATGGCGGCTTGACTCCTGGCGTACATCCAGATGCATCAGGTAAAAACCAAAGGATTCAACCAGCCGAATCAAATCGGTAAGCGCAAGGTCGGCAATCTTCTGGTCGCCGTGACTGCAAAGTGAGTCACGAATCAGGATTAAATCCTGCAGGAAATCATCTTCTGTAGCATAAGCATGTTGGTATTGGCTGATGTCGGCGCTGGCATCAGCGATCAGGGCGCGGGTTTTATTGAGGTTTTGCTGGATGCGATAACGCATGAATGCCAGCTTTCTTTGATACGGTGAACGTATGTACGACTGAGGATTGGTGTCAAAAACGTATAAGCATAAATTTTCATCTAGACTCAGGCTTTCGCTAAATTCACGACTTGGTGTACACAACTGGTCTGAGTGGGTCAGGTGTTGAAAAGTATTATTCAGCCGCTTTATGTATTCCTGTAATGACGTTCTTGACTGTAAACGCAAAGCAAGTTCTGTTATTTTCGGTGTAACATTGGGGTTGCCATCGCGGTCTCCACCAATCCAGGAGCCAAATTTCAGAAAACTGGGCACCGTAATTTGTGCGTTCGGATAGTGGTCACGTATCTTTTCTTCCAGGTTACGATATACTACCGGCACCGCATTAAATAAACTTTCTTTAAAATAATACAGTCCATTTTTAATTTCATCGCGTACCTGTGGACGAGTTTCTCTCACCTCATCGGTGCGCCATAAAATATGAATTTGTGTTTCTAATTCATTGATTACCTGCTGCCGTTGCGCCTTGCCCAGTCGGGTATCATGTAGTTTTTCGTTGGTCAAAAAGATACGGCGCAGGGCATATAAGATGCTGCGGCGTTTGGCTTCAGTTGGATGCGCAGTGATAACAGGAATATAAGCCAGCCGGTCAAGCAGTGTTTGCAAGCGCTCGGCTGACATGCCCATATCGATAAAAGTGCGTATTGTAGAATCAAAGGAACCAATCCATAATTCACCACCTTTGCGCATTTTGCGACGGCGAAGTTGTAACTGAGAAGCTTCTTCTGCGACGTTGACCAGGCTGAAATAGGTGCTAAATGCACGTACCACCTGGGTCAGGGTTTCTTCATCAAGCGATTCGATGAGTGCCATTAAACGTTTTCTTTTCTGGCTATTATCTTCCTTGTGTAACTCGATGAAACCGACGCGCAGTTTTTCTACCGCATCGTAAACTTTTGGGCCGGCATCGGCCAGAAGTACATTTCCCAGCAGATTGCCTAACAGTTTTACTTTTGCGCGAAGTTGTTCATCCGTGCTTGCCGTGTTTAACAATCCAGCCAGTTTGTGCTTACTCGGATTTTTTTTTATTTGTTTATTTTCGGAAGCGCTCATTTCTGAATGGTTTGAGATAGAATCAAAGGTGTTATTCATAAGCTATAGTGCGCGAATGCCGTTACTGAGTGATGATAAAGTGTTCGTAATTATAGCGTATTTAAGAATTTGCTGATACGTGGCGGTGAAATCGCCATGTTGGATTGTTGTTTTTCTCGTCACCGGCGCTTGAATTACGTAGAATGCCCAGAAGGTTGTCGGATTTAGCTAATAGGAGCTCTTGGGGTCGGCGCCACATGATAAAGAGTGTCAATTATCAGTAACTAAATGTTTCAAATTGACTTTAGTTCCTGATCCGGCTAACAAAAATAACTCATTGAAAATATTATTACTATGTCGAAATTAACAGAACTTGCCTCCTGGAAAGCACTTGCTGCACATTTTGAGCAGATAAAAGATGTTCATATGCGCGATTTGTTTGAGCAGGATGCCGAACTATCAGTTGAGCGCTTCAAAAAATTCAGCGCGCAGATGGACGATATTCTGCTGGATTTTTCAAAAAACCGCATCAACGATGAAAGTTTTAAGTTATTGTGTGATCTTGCGCGGGAAACAGGCATTGAAAACTGGCGTGATCAGATGTTTTCTGGTGAACCCATCAATATTTCAGAGTTTCGCCCGGTTTTACATACCGCGCTTAGAAATCGCAGTAACGAACCGGTATATGTTGATGGCGAAAATGTGATGCCTAAAATCAACAGGGTGCTTGCACAGATGCGTTATTTTACAGAACGTGTACGCGGTGGACATTTGCGTGGTTATAGCGGGCACCTGTTTAAAGATGTTGTTAATATTGGTATCGGTGGTTCAGATTTGGGGCCGCATGTGGTCTGTGACTCGATGAAGCCTTATGCCCAACGCGGTTTGAATGTGCACTTCGTGTCGAATATTGATCCGACCCACCTGACTGAGATTTTAAAATCCATCAAACCTGAATCTACCTTATTTATTGTTTCTTCCAAAACCTTCACGACACAGGAAACCATGTTAAACGCACAAAGTGCGCGACAGTGGTTTGTCGATACCACGGGTAATGAAAAGGCGGTGGCGAGGCATTTTGTTGCGGTAACCACCAATAAAAATAGCCGCCTCTGAATTTGGCATACTTGAAGAAAATATGTTCGAATTCTGGGATTGGGTCGGTGGCCGTTATTCACTTTGGTCAGCTATTGGCCTGCCCATCGCACTTTATCTGGGGATGGACCATTTTGAAGAATTTCTTGACGGTGCACATGACATGGATATGCATTTCAAGTCTGCACCAATTGAAAAAAACATGCCGATCATTCTTGCCCTGCTTGGTATCTGGTATAACAACTTTTTTGACGCACAAAGCCATGCAGTGATGGCATATAACCAGTATCTGCGTCGTCTTCCGGCTTATTTGCAGCAGCTCGATATGGAAAGTAATGGTAAGACTATTAACCGTCAAGGCGAGCGTGTAGATTATTTGACCGGCCCGATTATCTGGGGTGAAACCGGAAGTAATGCTCAGCATGCGTTTTTCCAGTTATTACATCAGGGAACCAAACCCGTGCCTGCAGATTTCCTGGTACCGGCACGCAGCAAGAATCCTTTAGGTGAGCAGCATAGTGTTTTGTTAGCCAATTTTTTTGCGCAAACACGCGCCTTGATGAAGGGCAAAACTGAAGCCGAGGCACGTGTTGAACTGGAAGCTGCAGGTTGTTCTGAAGACATTATAAAGGATGTTTTACCGCACAAGATTTTTGAAGGAAACAAGCCGACAAATTCGATCATGTTCGAAAGTCTTGACCCTAGAACACTGGGCGCTTTATTGGCCATGTATGAGCACAAAGTTTTTGTACAAGGCGTGATCTGGGATATTAACTCTTTTGACCAGTGGGGTGTTGAGTACGGTAAGCAGCTGGCCAGTGACATTCAGGACGAATTGGCCAATAGAGAAAACACAACTCGTTATGATGATTCAACTAATAACCTGATTAATTACTGCATGCTGCTGAAATTTTCAGATTAGATAGTTTAATTAAAAATAGTATGTGTCATCTCGACCAGCGGGAGAGATCTTGAACTGTCTATAAAAAAAGATCTCTCCCGCTGGTCGAGATGACAGAGCATGGTAGTTGTGGTTTATTGATGTTGTTGAATCGCCCAGGCAATATGTTCAACTAGCATTTCATTGCTGCTGAATTCCTGTTTTTTCTGTTCTAAAATCTGAATGGTATTTTTTGATGCTGGTGCATTACCCAGAGCAATTGCTATATTTCGTAACCAGCGGAAATAACCAATTCTTCGAATAGCTGAACCTTCCGTATTTTTTAAAAAGACTTCTTCGCTCCAGTTGAATAATTGGATCAGGTCCGGTGCATCAAGTGGATGGCGGGTAAAAAAATCGTGTTCGCTGGTGGGCTGTGAAAAACGATTCCACGGGCAACATAAGCTGGCAATCATCACAGCCATAAATGCGGTTACCAATGTCTTTACGAAATTCCACGGGTATGCTGCCGTGTAATTCAATGGTTAAATAGGAGATACAGCGACGGGCATCAACTTTATACGGTGCAATAATTGCTTTCGTCGGGCAAATGTCGATACAGGTAGAACACGTGCCGCAATGGTTTTCAGGCTGCTGCTTCATATTAGATGAGCTTTGTATCGGCTTGAGATAAGGGCAGGGGCAGATCGGTGTAGATTTCACCAAGAAAAAACCATGAGCCGGCTTTTTGGTTGATTAAATTGCTATGTTTACCAATCCAGCCAAGCCCCGATTTTTCAGCCAGCGCTTTTTCCAGCACAGGCGCGCTATCAACGAAAACGCGATAGCCGAATTCACCAATGGCGTTTTTAATTTTGTTTGCCAGCTTCTGTAATCGTTTACGCATCACTTTGTGATAATCACGACCCAATGCATAACGCGAGATATAACCCAATTCCGGATTTGCTAATACCGTTTCGGATAACTCACAGTCTGGTGGCATGTAATCCATTCGCACAGAAATAACCCGGCAGGTATTGTCGACAAGCTGTTCAGGGTGGCTACGTTTACTGCCATGTTTAATCATATAATCCATCTCGCCATGAAAGCCGGCAGCTATCCAGTCGTTCAGGTGTTTATCATGTTCAGCCAGGTCGATATCCGATACGCCCAGTTGCTGAAAACCAAGCTCCACAGACCATTGGCTTATTTGTTGTATAAGTTGGCTGTAATCTATATTGTTTAAGCTTGTCGGCATGTTAAGTATTTTAAATGAATGGCCTGTAAAGTTGGCAGTTATTAGTTGGCAGCAGGTAGTTAAAAGCAAAAAAATTTCTGTCATTCTGAGCGCAACGTAGTGGAGCCGAAGGATCTTTTGCTACCAGGTTAAGTGCATACATCAAAGATTGTTCACTAACGTTCACAATGACAAAAAAACCCGGATTTTTAAGTTTTTATTGCCAACTGATAACTGCAAACTAGTTTCTAAAACTGCAAACTGCCAGCTTTTTGTATAAAATAGCGCTCGATTCAATCATCACAAGAAAGCCTTATGTCCGTTCGTACAAGATTCGCCCCAAGCCCAACCGGTTATCTTCACGTTGGTGGTGCCCGTACTGCATTGTTTTCCTGGTTATATGCCAGAAAAATGGGCGGCCAGTTTATTTTACGTATTGAAGATACCGACCGTGAACGTTCTACCCAGGAAGCGGTTAATGTTATTTTAGAAGGTATGGAGTGGCTGGGTCTGGATTATGATGAAGGGCCCTTCTATCAAACTGATCAGTTTGACCGCTATAAAGAAGTTATTCAACAGTTGATTGATACTGGTCATGCCTACCATTGCGACTGCACAAAAGAACGTCTTGCTGATCTGCGTGAGCAGCAAATGGCTAACAAGGAAAAACCGCGTTACGACGGTTGCTGCCGTGACAGGGGGTTAGCCGCAGCTGATAACACCGTGGTGCGGTTTAAAAATCCGCTGGAAGGTGACGTGATTATTGAGGATATGGTCAAGGGTCGCGTGGTTATTAATAATCGTGAACTCGACGACCTGATTCTTGCACGCACAGATGGCACACCAACTTACAATTTGACGGTAGTGGTCGATGACTGGGATATGAAAATGACGCACATCATTCGTGGTGATGACCATTTAAATAATACTCCGAGGCAGATAAATATATTAAAAGCGCTGGGAGCCGAGCTACCTGTTTATGCGCATGTGCCAATGATATTAGGCGACGATGGAAAACGTTTATCGAAACGCCATGGTGCTGTCAGTGTACTGGAATACAGAGAGAACGGATTCCTGCCGGAGGCATTAATCAATTACCTGGTTCGTCTGAGCTGGTCACACGGTGATCAGGAAATTTTCAGTCGTGAAGAAATGATAGCCTTGTTTGATGCATATGATGTAAATACATCAGCATCTGCATTTAATACTGAGAAATTGCTCTGGCTAAATCAGCATTATATTAAAACCAAAGATCCTGCAGAACTGGCTGAAATGTTACTGGGATATATACATGCAATGTTTTATAACACCGAAACCGGACCTGAACTGGTCGCAGTGCTGAAAGTGTTCCAGGAGCGTTGCAGTACCCTGGTTGAACTGGCTGAAGAAATACGTTTTTTATATGACGATTTTGACGTTTATGATACGAAACAGGCAAAAAAACAGTTTAAAGACACAACGCTACCAATCCTGGAAAGCTTAAAACAGCAGTACGAAGACCTTGATGACTGGACTGCAGAAGCTATACATCATGTTGTCGAGAACACGGTTAATTTACTGAAAGTTGGTTTTGGCAAAGTCGGACAACCCTTAAGGTTAGCCGTTACCGGGCACGGGAAGTCACCATCGATTGATGTCACACTGGAGCTGCTGGGTAAAGAGAAAACCTTAAAGCGCCTTGATCAGGCGATTGAATGTATTAAAAAGTGATCAGAAAAAGATAAGCTGGCAGTTATCAGCTTGCTGTTATCAGTAACAACAAATAACGGTCTTGAATTCAACCTTAGAGGTTTTAATATCACTGCCAACTGCCTTTCACTATTTGCTACAATCATGAATATGACAACACAGGTAAAAAATAAGATTGAGAAACGGCATGCACCAGAATGGGATCTGTCTGAGACACGGCGTATAGTGCTTGAGTTGTTAACACCCTATGCCGTTTCAGTATATTTATTTGGCTCAAGAGCAAATGGCACTGTGACACGTAATTCAGACATTGATGTTGCCGTGTTAGCTAAAGAAACATTACCAACAGGTTTGTTATCAAAAATTCGTGAAAAATTGGAAGATAGTCAAATTATATATAATGTTGATTTGGTGGATTTAAGTGAAGTTACTCAGGAGTTTAAAGATAAAGTGATCAGGGAAGGTCTTATATGGAAAGATTAAAACAACGAATACAAACAGCAAATAAGGCCATAAAAACATTAGATGAAGTCCTTGCAATAGAATCACCAAACTCTATAGAGCGAGATGCCTTAATTCAACGGTTTGAGTATTCATATGAAGCCATCTGGAAAACAGTAAAAAGGTTTCTAAATATAGTGGAAGGGATAGACGCTAATTCACCAAAAGCAGTAATTCGGGTTTCAATGGAAATCGGTTTGTTTGATGAAGAAATGACACGAGAGGCGTTGGCGATGACTGACGACCGTAATTTAACTTCTCATACATACAATGAAGAGCTGGCACAACAAATCACATCAAGAATACCTCAGCATGCAGTTGTTTTGAAACATTGGCTATTTGCCGTTGAAAGTAAACTAAAGTAATTAAGAGCTTCATAAGCAATAAATTGCTAACATCCCTGTCGGCAAAAACTTATCTATTGCTTAGGTAGTCGGCCATCAGTAAAGACTGGTTTCACTGATAACTGCCAACTAACAACTTTTTTGCTTCCGCCTGGCCAGGCCCGCAAGACCAGTTATCCCTGAGCAGAGCAACCATACAGCAGCAGGCACCGGTACAGCGCTGACACTGGTCACTGAACAGTTGCCAGAACCTGCAACATTGGCGGATCCCGGTGTAATGCAACCCAGTTCAAAATCCAGTGCATTGTTGTTGCTCATTCAGTATTTACTAAAAAGCCCATTCAATATAAGATGCAGTCCCACTATGGGGCTATAGCTCAGCTGGGAGAGCGCAACACTGGCAGTGTTGAGGTCAGCGGTTCGATCCCGCTTAGCTCCACCAATTTAACAGGTCATTCATGAAGATTATCGTAACCGGCGGTGCTGGTTTTATCGGCTCTGCTGTTATTCGGCAATACATACATGACACCGTGCATGAAGTTATCAATTTAGATGCCCTGACTTACGCGGGTAATCTTGAGTCACTCGCGGATGTCGACAAAAATTCTAGATACACTTTCGAACATGTTAATATCTGCGATATAAAAGAGCTTGAGCGCGTATTTAACCAGTATCAGCCCGATGCTATTATGCATCTGGCAGCAGAATCACATGTTGACCGTTCCATTGATGGTCCGGCTGACTTTATTCAGACAAACATAGTCGGCACTTATAATCTTCTCGATGTTGCTAAAAGATACTGGAGCGGACTTACTGGCAAGAAGAAAGACAATTTTCGTTTTCACCATGTGTCAACCGATGAAGTTTATGGTGATCTGGAAAAAACAGGCTATTTCACCGAAGAAACTAGCTACGAGCCAAGTTCGCCTTACTCTGCCAGTAAAGCCTCATCGGATCATCTGGTAAGAGCATGGTTTCGAACCTACGGTTTTCCAGTCGTTATCACCAACTGCTCTAATAATTATGGTGCTTACCAGTTCCCGGAAAAGTTGATTCCTCTTGTAACGCTGAATGCTTTAGAGGGA
The DNA here is from genome assembly GCA_963759005.1 of uncultured Gammaproteobacteria bacterium. Taxonomy (GTDB): domain Bacteria; phylum Pseudomonadota; class Gammaproteobacteria; order SZUA-229; family SZUA-229. The sequence continues at coordinate 92,948 of CAVWXQ010000027.1, read as the reverse complement.
AAACCATTACCGATATATGGCAAAGGTGATCAGATACGTGACTGGTTACATGTGGATGACCACGCGCGAGCATTGAGATTAGTACTTGAGACTGGAAAAAACGGTGAAACTTACAATATCGGCGGCCACAATGAAAAAACTAATCTCGATGTCGTTAAGACTATATGCGGCTTACTGGATAAGCTAGTACCCGATTCACCACATGTACCGCACGAATCACTCATAACCTATGTCGCCGATCGCCCTGGTCATGATATGCGATACGCAATTGATGCAGACAAAATTGCTAAAGACCTGGGGTGGTTGCCAGAAGAAACATTTGAAAGTGGCATAGAAAAAACTATTCACTGGTATCTGGAAAATTCAGAGTGGTGCAAGCATGTACAGGATGGAAGCTACCAAAGACAAAGACTAGGCACAAAAGCATAGTTGACAGTTTGCAGTCGTCAGTTTGCAGTTAAAAACGTTTGTTACTGATAACTGCCTACTGCAAACTGCCAACTATCTCTTTAAAAACGGAGTTTTTTATGGCATTTGAAGATTTAGATGTATGGAAACGTTCTGCAGGACTAAGTGCAGATATTTATAAAAGATTGAGTGATTTAAAAGATTATGGTTTTAAAGACCAGATTACCCGCTCTGGCTTATCGATTCCAAGTAACATAGCCGAAGGCATGGAGCGAAACTCTAATAAGGAAAAAGTACAGTTTTTATCATATGCCAAAGCCTCATGCGGCGAACTTAGAACTCAAAGTTACATAGGTATGAAAATAGGCTATATATCGAGAGATAAAGGCAATAAATGGATAACAGAAACAAAAGAAATATCAGCAATGCTAACGGGCCTAATGAATTCAATAAAAGTGATATAAGAATGTATATGTTCTTTCTGCCAACTGCCAACTGCCAACTACCAACTATTTTTTTATGAAAGGCATCATATTAGCTGGCGGATCTGGAACACGTTTGTATCCAATCACGCAAGGTGTAAGTAAACAGCTAACACCTATCTACGATAAACCGATGATCTATTACCCATTGTCGGTATTGATGTTATCTGGCATAACAGAAGTATTAATTATCTCCACACCACAGGACTTACCTCAGTTTAGAACACTATTGGGTGATGGTAAAAACATTGGGATGTCATTTTCCTACGTAGAACAACCTTCACCCGATGGACTTGCACAGGCTTTTATACTGGGCGAAGACTTTCTTGGTGATGATGATGTTTGCCTGGTGCTGGGTGATAATATTTTTTATGGTCATGGCTTAACTACCTTGCTGTCCCATTCAATAGCAAATGTTCAAAATAACAATAAGGCCACGGTATTTGGATACTACGTAAAAGATCCACAGCGTTATGGCGTTGCTGAATTTGATGCCAAGGGCAATGTGTTAAGCATCGAAGAAAAACCGGACAAGCCTAAAAGTCAATTATGCCGTTGTAGGTTTATATTTTTATCCAAACAATGTGGTTGAAATTGCAAAACAGATAAAACCTTCGGCACGTGGTGAACTTGAAATTACGACAGTTAATCAAACATATCTTGAACAGGGCAATTTAAAAGTTGAGCTTATGGGACGAGGTTACGCCTGGCTGGATACGGGGACACATGAGAGCCTGCTAGAAGCTTCAAATTATATACAAACCATCGAAAACCGGCAGGGATTGAAAGTAGCGTGTATTGAAGAAATTGCCTTTGAGATGGGTTATATCAGTAAAGAAAAATTAATTGAACTGGCGCAGCCATTAAAGAAAAATCAGTATGGACAATATCTGCTACGACGTGCGAATGAAGGTATATTTATTTAAATAAAGTAATCAGTTAATAGCAGTAACAAAAACAAAAACAACTTTCTAATCAAAGGTAGTTTTTTTAAAATAACTGTCAACTAGGTTTTTATAAGTTTTACTGCTATACTGTCATTCTGATCATACTGAAGAATCTTGCCAACTGCTATATTTTTTAATGAAAATCATTCCTACAAAAATTCCAGATGTTTTGATTATCGAGCCAAAAGTATTTGGTGATGAGCGCGGTTTCTTTTTTGAAAGTTTTAATAAAAAAGCTTTTGCCGAAGCAATAGGTCTAACAGCGGCCAATAAACTGGAATTTGTTCAGGATAATCACTCTAAATCAGCGCAGGGTGTATTACGTGGCCTGCATTACCAGATAAAACAACCACAGGGTAAACTGGTTCGTGTTTGCAGTGGTGAAGTGCTGGATGTGGCGGTGGATATTAGAAAATCGTCTGCAACATTCGGCCAGTGGGTTGGTGAGACACTGTCGGCAGATAATAAACGACAACTCTGGATACCGCCGGGTTTTGCGCATGGTTTTATCGTGTTATCAGAAGCAGCTGAATTTCTTTATAAAACGACTGATTATTATGCGCCTGAATATGAGCGTTGTATTCGATGGAATGATAGTGAGCTAGCAATAGACTGGCAGTACAAGATGAGCCCCTGGTCTCTGAAAAAGATGCTCAAGGAGCATCATTCAAAGAAGCAGATTTTTTCGAATGAAAATTTTATTATTCGGAAAAAATGGCCAGGTTGGCTGGGAGCTTAATCGAAGCTTGCTGCCGCTGGGAGAAGTTGTTGCTCTGGGTCGAGACGATGCTGATTTTTCTGAACCAGAAAGCCTTCGTCAAATCGTGCAGGATGCAAGTCCCGATGTTATTGTCAATGCTGTTGCCTATACCGCAGTAGACAAAGCTGAAGAGGAAGAAGAACTTGCAGTAAAAATTAACGCTGTGGCTGCTGGCGTGCTAGCCGAAGAAGCGAAAAAACAAAACGCATTATTAGTGCATTATTCAACAGATTATGTTTTTGATGGCACAAAAGAATCAGCCTATAACGAAACAGATAAACCAAATCCAGTTAATGCATACGGCCGTACAAAACTCGCCGGTGAGCAGGCAATCCAGTCATCCGGCTGCGATTACCTGATTTTCCGCACATCCTGGGTATATGCCTCAAGAGGGCATAACTTCCTGCTAACCATGCTAAAACTCGCACAGGAAAGAGAACAGCTAAGCATCGTGAATGATCAAATCGGGTCACCAACTTCAGCCAGATTAATTGCAGATACCACTGCTTTATGTGTTCAGCAGGCAATTAAAGAAAAGCTCGTTGGTGTTTTCTCTTCTGATTTATATCACCTGACGACTTCAGGCCGTACCAGCTGGCACGGCTTTACAAAAGAAATTGTTAACATCGCAAGCAACAGCCTGAATTTACCATTAACAATCAAAGATATAAAAGCAATTCCAACATCTGACTACCCAACACCCGCTATGCGACCAATGAATTCTCAGTTAGCACTGACAAAACTGGAAAGTGTTTTTACTATAAAAATGCCCGGTTGGAAAAAGTCATTATCTGTTTGTATGGCAGAGATATAGTCATTGCCGAGGAGGCATTTTCAGTCAGTCCATCTATGGAGATAACCGCACCGCCTTCCTGGCTCCTTGCGGAATACGCTCCATCCATGGAGATAAAAACAGTTTTAAAAAGTAGAGGTAATTTTTTAAAGTCACTGCTACTTGCCACCTTCAAATTGAGCAAAACCACACACACTGAAGTATAATCTTCAGGTATGAGTAAAATTCAGAGAAAATTTTCCGGTGCATTTTCGGCAGAAATTGATGAGCTGACAAATTATCTGCGTCAGAAGAATGATATTAAATTGGCAATCTTGTTTGGCTCACTGGCAACGGGAAAAGCTAGATCGGATAGTGATATTGACATCGGTATTCAAAAAAAACATCCTTTAAATGCTGGCGAGAAGGCTGAAGTGATCAGCCAGCTAGCACTGATTACTGGCAGGCCCGTTGATCTCGTGGATTTAAGTGTGGCTGGAGAACCCATTCTCGGTCAGATTCTAAAGTATGGAAAACGTTTATTTGGTTCGGATGCCGCCTATGCAGAAGTCAGTCTGAAGCACCTGTATGCACAGGCTGATTTTGTTCCATATATCGACCGCACACTAAAAGAACGACGTCAGCAGTGGCTTGATACCTGATGGACAAGCCGGTTATTGCGAATAAAATTGAATCTCTCCGCCGTTGTCTGGCAAGGGTAGAGAGTCGTTGCCCGAAAGATCTGGATGCATTGTTATATGATGTTGATGCGCAGGACGTGCTCACACTGAATCTTTCCAGAGCCATCCAGCTCTGTGTCGATATTTCATTGCACGTTTTGTCCTCCAGTAATCAAACAGTGCCGCAAACTATGGCTGATGCATTTACTGGACTGGTTAAAGAAGGCATTATCAGCGTCGATACTGAAGAAAAAATGCGTAAAGCTGTTGGTTTTCGAAATATAGCATTACACGAGTATGAAAAAATAAACTGGGCTGTTGTCTATGCAATTGCCACTGAACGTATGGCTGATTTTAGAGTATTCGCGAAAACCATTTCAGATTTGCTTTAGACTGAAAAACATCCTGCCTGATCAATTTCATAGTAGTCTCAAAATTGGTTGATCTGGCAACATTTGCCCAACATTTGGTAAAACAAAGTTTGCTGCAAGAGTAAGCTGTAATTATTTTGACTAATGATATCTGGAAAACAACTTCTGTAGAAAGGTAATGTAAACCGTCATTTGATGACGGCTAACGTATCAGTAATTACTGACAACTAATTTCAAGCTAAATATCAGCCAAAAATATTTGTACATTCATTAACTTATTTTTAAACATATTATGGTGGGAATCGTACTGTTTTTTCTGATTCTAGGCACCATGATTCCTGAAGTTATTAAATAGCTGATTCTACTGCTGATGTTGCTTATTTTCTCTGAAGTTGTTTGGTTTATCATCCTCATTCCACATGAAAAGTGTATAATGCGCAACCGTTTAAAGGCAGTACTATCTTCAAAATGAAGGATTTTGTTAGTGGCTTTTTGCTAACGTCTGCTGACTAATCACTATCTTTTTATATGACTGGTAAAATATGAAAACATGCTTTATTGGTCGGAAATTGGGTTTTGAACCAAAGGCTCTTTAAATACTACGTGTAAAGGCAAGTACGATGACAATTTTGACCATACAACAGGTTTTGCAAACACAGTCCGAGCTTGAATTGGCGGTGCTGGTTGGTAGTCGGGCGGACGGTCGTGCCCTTCCCGAAAGCGATTGGGATATTGCCATACAATGGGTACGTGAAACGAGCATGCTTGATAATCTGGCTAACACAGAAACCTTGCGGCGTAAGCTGGCAGTAGCGTTAGGCGTAGGAGAAGATCGTGTCGACCTGATTGACTTGCCGCGTGCCGGGCTTACCATGCGTGCTCTGGTGGCCGAGGAAGGCATACCGTTGAAGGGTGAGGACATCCTGGCCTGGAATCATTTTTTGGGGCGGGTATGGCGTGAACTGGAAACCTATGAATGGGAAAAGCGGCATGCGGCTTGACCTGTACCAGGCTGAAACGGCACAAATCGCCAGGGAGCTTAGTTCCCTGCTTGATGAAGCTCGTCAGCAATTGTCGGCTGGCGTTACACTATCACGTCTGGAACAGAACGGCGTATTGCACGCGCTCCAGGTATTGATTGAAAACGCAATAGGTAAGGCCAGGCAGATTCTCAAAGCTAAGGGAGAGCCGGTACCCGTATCCGTTTATGACGCACTAGCAGCACTTGCGCGACTAAGGGTGATTGCAGAAGCAAATTTGCCGGCATGGAATGCCGCCATCGGTCTGCGAAACCGCATAGTGCATGAGTATATGAATATTGATATAGAACGTGTGCTTGAGCTCGTTCGTGCGGATCAGCATAGATTTGTGACTGAGTTTTTGCTGGCACCCGTAGATATTTTAGAAGCAGACAGAACAGAGTAATGTCACTATCCAGCAAAATTAAGTAATGAGTCCCCTGAATTCCCTGGTTTTAAGTTTTTTACTGCAAACTGCCTACTGATAACTGCAAACTAGTCTTTATAACGACTGCCAACTAATCTTTACTCTGCCTACTGGCTTCTCTAATCTTGGCAACAAATTCAGCAAAAAAAGCAGAAAATACGCCAAGAAAAATACCTGCGAAAGCAGCAATTATTATGATTAGTTTCCTACTAGTGCCAGTTGGCTCGATTGATTTCATTGGTGGTAACATCTCGTGCGTATTACGCAAGTTAGCCAATTGAGAAGAGTAAACCTCAATCAGGTTCTGCTGTGTGGCTATCTCAGTTTCATTGGCATTAGAGTTTTTGAGTATCTGTAACTCAGTAGTCGCTTTATTTAACAGAGATGTAATATTTTTTCTGACTGAGTCATAAATACGGCTATGATCAAGAGTGGCTTTTTGGGTAATACTTTGCAACAACCTTTTCAATAAATCAGCCTTCTTTTCAGTACCTTTTATTTCCAAAACAATAATTACACTGCTTTTCGGTATGCTGGCTTTTATTTTGTATTTTGTTTTATCTTCCGGATTAGTTTGCCGTTGTTCATTCAGTGCTTGAGGGATAAAAACATGCCGTACTTTTGCCAATAATGTTTCAGGTGACTCAAAAGGATTAATAGTCCCATTAAAAATCTGACTGCCAATTTCTATTGATGTGCGAAAAGGTATATTTTTTAGGAGTAAGAAGCGCTGCTGTAGTACCCAAAACAATAATGAAGATGATATCAGGCTAATCAACTCTTTCTATTAACCAGCACCAGCGCCAAATCAATCAACCTGATTTCATCCTCAATCGAACAGCTAGCTTCGTAGATGTAAACCGTCTTTAGTTCTGTTAAGTCGTTGTTTTTCATCAAGTGATAAATGTTAAGTAAGTTGATGAGTGTATTGGATGGAATGTATCATAAACATCTAAATAAGAATATTGTTTAATCGACATTGAGGCGACATTTATGTATAAAAGCAGCTTAAAGATTGCTGTGCTAAAGAGGAATATTTGGTCAGAGTGAGTGATTGCAAAGACAGCATGAGCATCTGGGGTATTTTGAAAAAATTAGGATAACCAGATTTTAAAATTAGTTGTTGGATAGGTGTTTTATTGGAATCTTCGAAGTAGTCTGGTATACGCATATCCTGATAATGAAAAAGTGTGTAACGCAAGGTATTAAAGCTACACCAAGTGTGAAGGGGGTTGCATTTTTGTAAACATGATATAATGCAATAATAAATGAAAGTATCAAAGGATTTTCCCTCGTTATCATTCTGGTCGAAGAAGAATGGGATAATATCAGTCCATATTAGCAAATCAATCATGCTTTAGACGTACTAACATCGATCAAAAACATATATAATGCGTCGTAATCCTTTGACTCCAATGCCTGTTTTACATACAGGTTTGCAACCTAAATCAAAGCTATGTCTAAGCTATAAAAGCTCTACACTGGCAATGTTGCGGCCGGTAGCTTATTTCAAGAATGTTTACAAAAAACTTTGCATTTTTTTCTGTTATTTTTTCAGTGAGCCTAAGAATTTAAAGATACATTAATTTAAAGATACATTTATGACATACGAGGTCACTTTAAAACCATCAGGTATGCAATTCGTTGTTGAGAATGGGAGGACGGTATTGGAAGCTGCGACGCAGGCAAAAATTACCCTTTCACATAGTTGCAGAGATGGAAGTTGTGGTGAATGCAAATCCCGATTGTTGAAGGGGCAGGTGGATCAACCAAGTAACTCAGATGGAATTTCAGAAAAAGAATTGGCTGAGGGTTATATTTTAACTTGCGTTGCAAAGCCAACTACTGACATTGAGATAGAATCAACGTACTATCACGAGCTTGATGGTGTTGAGCCAGCTATCTTCCCTTGTAAAGTGGAAAATATTGGCTTCCCTACACAGAATATTGCTATCTTGCATTTACGATTACCCTCTAACGCGGATTTTAGATATCTTCCAGGTCAATATATAGATCTGATGTGGAAAGGAGTGCGTCGTAGTTATTCCATCGCTAATGCAGAAAATCGAGAGCAAGGACTTGAGCTGCATATTCGTCGTGTTCACGGCGGAGTATTCAGCCAATTTGTGTTTGAGGAGTTAAAGCCAGAGACCTTGCTACGCCTACACGGGCCACATGGAACATTTTTTATTCGTGAGAGTGATGCACCGATAATTTTTTTGGCAGGCGGTACAGGGTTTGCGCCAGTAAAAGCGATGGTGGAGCATTTACTTGAGAAAAAATCACATCGTTTAATCTATATTTACTGGGGTGTCAGTTCTATAGATTTTTTATATACAATACTGCCCAATGAATGGCAGAAGAACCACGCTAATATCACATTTACGCCAGTACTTTCGGTCAGCGATAATGAATGGAAAGGTAGACAAGGGCTAGTGCATCAGGCGGTTATGGATGATTTCCCAAATCTGGCCCAATTTGAAGTATATGCATGCGGCACATCAAATATGATAACGGTGGCAAAAAGCGATTTTTTGAAGTGTGGCCTATTGGAGAAAAACTTCTTTGCAGACGCATTTACACCTTTTAAGCAGACCAATTGAGAACGGTTAGAGAACGGGTAAAGAAATGAAAGCAGTCATACTTGCTGGCGGACTGGGTACACGGCTTAGTGAAGAGACCGATCTAAAGCCAAAACCAATGGTAGATATTGGCGGAAAACCGATCCTGTGGCATATCATGAAAAGCTACTCGGCTCATGGGGTGCATGATTTTATAATCTGCTGTGGGTACAAGGGGTATGTCATAAAAGAGTATTTTGCCAATTACTTTCTCCACCAGTCTGATGTCACCTTTGATATGACGCACAATACTATGGAGGTGCATGAGAAGAGGGCAGAGCCTTGGCGAGTCACCCTGGTTGATACCGGTGATGCAACTATGACTGGTGGTCGCCTAAAACGTGTTGCAGAGTATATTAAAGATGAACCTGAGTTTCTGTTTACCTATGGTGACGGAGTAGGGGATATAGATATTACGAAAACCATTGAGTTCCATCGACAACACGGAAAATTAGCTACCCTTACCGCAACATATCCTCCAGGACGATTTGGAGCTTTAGAAATTAATGAGCGGCAAGTGGTGAGTTTTCAGGAAAAGCCCAAGGGTGATGGAGGAATGATTAATGGTGGTTTTTTCGTTTTATCCCCCAAGGTAATCGATTATATCGATGATGACAGCACAATATGGGAACAATATCCACTCAATCAGCTTTCAAGCGATGGTGAGCTGATGTCCTATGAGCACAAGGGATTTTGGCTGCCCATGGATACCCTGCGAGATAAACATCACCTTGAAGACCTTTGGACCAATAACAAAGCGCCGTGGAAGTCTTGGTAATGGATAGCTCTTTTTGGAAGGGAAAAAAAGTGCTAATCACTGGTCATACCGGTTTTAAGGGAAGCTGGCTGTCGCTCTGGCTTCAGAGTTTAGAAGTCAATGTGGTTGGAGTCTCTTTAGACCCACCCACAAACCCGAGCCTCTATGAGCAGGCGGAAGTAGCTCATGGAATGAGCAGTCTAAGGGCTGATATTCGAGATCTGGATAAAATGAAGTCCATATTCTCAGAGTATCAACCAGAGATTGTCTTTCATCTGGCCGCACAGCCTTTGGTTCGTTACTCTTATCGTGAACCGGTAGAAACCTACGCCACTAATGTTATGGGCACTTTGCATATCCTGGAAGCAATCAGGGAGTGTAAATCGGTTCGTGCTGCGGTAATGATCACCACTGACAAGTGTTACGATAATAAAGAGTGGGAGTGGGGCTACAGAGAGAATGAGCCTATGGGGGGGCATGATCCCTATAGCAGCAGTAAAGGTTGCGCTGAGTTATTAATCGCCTCCTATCGCGACTCTTATTTTCCAGCGCAAGAATATTCTAGTCATCAAACAGCTATTGCCACAGCGCGTGCAGGCAATGTGATTGGTGGGGGAGACTGGGCGGAAGATCGTCTCATCCCCGACATCATAAGAGCATTTGAGGAAAATAAACCTGTTCGTATACGTAATCCAAACTCGATTCGACCCTGGCAACATGTACTTGAACCTCTAGCAGGATACATTGAACTAGCTGAACGATTGTATGCTGATGGCATGCAGTGGGCAGGTGCCTGGAATTTTGGCCCACGCGAAGAGGATGCCAAACCCGTCGATTGGATAGTAAAAGAGATGACGAAGGATTGGGGCGAGCATGCCACCTGGAGTATTGACGACGGTGACCATCCACATGAGGCGAACTACCTTAAACTGGACTGTTCCAAGGCGCATACAAAATTAAAGTGGCAGCCTCGTTGGGGATTGAAGCAGGCCTTAAAAAGTATAGTCTTATGGCACAAAGAGGCCATAAATAAGGTTTCAGTAAAAAATCTTTGCCTAAAGCAGATAAACGAATACATGGATTCAATTGGATAACATATGTCTCAAGAACAGATCAGAAAACACATTGCAGAGCTGGTAGAAAAATTTGCTCAAGAATCATGCGCACCGAAGCCCTTTATAGCAGGGGAGACCGTAATACCTCCATCTGGGAAGGTCATTGGTGCCAACGAGCTTCAGCTGATGGTTGAAGCATCACTAGATGGTTGGCTCACCACAGGACGTTTTAATGACCAGTTTGAAAAGCAGTTGGCAAAATATCTAGGGGTTGAGGATGTTCTGACAACCAATTCCGGCTCATCTGCTAACCTGTTGGCATTAACCGCACTAACATCTCCCTCTTTAGGAGATCGAAGTCTTAAGCAAGGTGATGAGGTTATCACCGTCGCGGCAGGCTTCCCGACTACGGTTAATCCAATATTGCAAAATGGACTGGTTCCTGTGTTTGTCGATGTAGATATACCTACTTATAATATTGATGTTAGTCAGTTAGAGGGCGCGCTATCAGAGAAGACAAAGGCGGTGATGATTGCACACACCTTGGGCAACACCTATAACCTTGATGCGGTTAAATCATTCACCAACAAGCATAACCTCTGGTTAATTGAAGATTGCTGTGATGCCTTAGGTTCTACTTATAATAGTGAAAAGGTGGGTACATTTGGTGATATAGCAACACTCAGTTTTTATCCTGCTCACCACATCACAATGGGTGAAGGTGGGGCAGTATTTACTCAATCAAATGAGTTAAAAAAGCTATTAGAGTCATTTAGAGATTGGGGGCGCGACTGCTACTGTCCACCGGGCTGTGATAACACCTGCGGCAAACGTTTTGAACAGCAACTCGGCACCTTGCCAAAAGGGTATGATCACAAATACACCTATTCTCACCTTGGTTACAATCTTAAAATCACTGACATGCAGGCCGCTTGTGGTCTTGCTCAGCTTAAACAGCTCCCTGACTTTGTCGAAAAACGGAAACAGAACTTTGTCTATCTTAAAGATCGATTAGCTACGTTAGATGAATTCTTGATTTTACCGGAAGCAACCGAAAACTCAGATCCATCATGGTTTGGTTTTCCGATCACTCTGCGGGAAGAAGCTGGAGTAGAGCGTGTTGAACTTCTCAAATATCTTGATCACAATAAGATCGGAACACGCCTACTATTTGCAGGCAATTTGACGCGACAACCCTACTTTGAAAATCAGAAATATCGTGTTTCAGGGGGGCTGACCAATACCGATCGTATTATGAACCAGGCCTTTTGGCTTGGTGTGTATCCAGGGTTGAATAAGGATCATCTGGATTATATAGGCGAAAAAGTAGAAGAGTTCTTTGGGTTGAATTTTTAATGAAGAAAACTGTGCTGCTTACTGGGGCGACTGGTTTCCTAGGGAGTCATCTGCTCCAGGCTTTCATTAAAGAGGGGCATCAAGTAGTTATACTCAAACGTTCAACATCTAACACATGGCGAATAGAGCACCTATTAGAGCGAGTGGTTGCGTACAATGTTGATAAAGTGCCTGTGAAAATAGCTTTTGAGCAGCAAAAGATAGACGCAGTCATTCATACTGCTTGTCACTACGGACGCAGCCAAGACTCAATCTGCGACGTGGTTGAAGGTAATTTAATGTTTGCATTGCGAGTGCTCGAAGCTGCAATTTTCTTTAATACCGATACCTTTTTTAATACCGATACCTTGTTGCCGAAGTATTTAAACACCTACAGTCTCTCAAAGCATCAATTTGCGGAATGGTTAAAGCAGTATAGTGAGAAAATTCAATGTATAAATCTTAGGCTTGAACATATGTACGGCCCTAAAGATGACAAGACAAAGTTTGTTCCCTGGTTGTTAGATCAGATGATAAATTCATGCGAAGAAATCAAGCTCACACTAGGTGAACAAAAGCGTGATTTTATTTATATTGATGATGTGGTGTCAGCTTACATGCTACTCCTAAACCAAATTGCTTCGCTTCCAAAGTGGAATGAGTTTGATGTGGGAACGAATCATCTTGTTACCGTAAAAAAATTTATCCATTCTCTACAAACAGTAGTAGAAACATCTACAGGAATCAGCATTGAAGACCGGCTTGATTTTGGTGCAATTCCTTATCGTAAGGGTGAGATTATGGAGCCTGCCGTGAATAATTCAGCATTAGTGCAAATGGGGTGGCAACCTAAGATATCGCTAAACAATGGTCTACAGGAAATATTGAAGGAATTACAATGAAATATTTAATTACAGGTGGTTGTGGATTTTTAGGTTCAAATATCGCCGCACAAATCCTGAAGAATGATGATGATTTGATTGTTTTTGACAATCTTTATCGTATAGGTAGCGAATCTAATTTGGTTTGGTTAAAAGAACAAGGAGACTTCAGATATATTCATGGTGATGTCCGCAATCAAAATGATGTTGAGAGAATGATTAAAGAAAATCAGCCCGACGTTATTTATCATCTGGCGGGTCAAGTGGCAATGACTACATCAATTGAAAATCCAAGAATGGATTTTGAAGTGAATGTGCTTGGTAGCTTTAACGTGCTTGAGGCAGTGCGGCGGTTCTCGCCAGAATCAACGGTTATTTACTCTTCAACCAACAAGGTGTATGGCGACCTAGAACAGTTTATATATACTGAAACGGACAGTCGTTATATTTGCGAAGATTACCCTAATGGCTTTCCTGAGACAGTTGCACTTGAATTTCATTCGCCTTATGGCACATCGAAGGGCTCAGCAGATCAATATATGCTGGATTATGCCAGAATATTCGGTCTAAAAACTGCCGTTTTTCGCCACTCATCTATGTATGGCGGTCGACAGTTTGCAACCTTTGATCAAGGTTGGATTGGCTGGTTTACACAAAAAGCGCTTGAAATTAAAGAAGGCACATCGAAGGAGTTGTTTACGATATCTGGAAATGGAAAACAGGTAAGAGATCTCTTGTTTGCTAGCGATATGGTAAAACTATATTTAAGTGCAGCACAAAAGATTGAAGGCATAAAGGGACAGGTATTTAATATTGGTGGTGGAATAAAAAATTCATCGTCGTTATTAGAGCTGTTTGGGTTCTTAGAAAGTGAGCTGGATATCAAAATGAGCTATAAGAATTTGCCCCCTCGTGACAGTGATCAAAGAGTTTTTGTGTCAGATATATCTAAAGCAAAAGAACTTATTGGTTGGGAGCCTAAAGTTACCAAGGAAGATGGTGTGAGGGAAATGATTGTTTGGGTTCAAGGAAATCATTAATAATCATGCCATGTTTGAATAGCGAGACACTATGTGAATAATCTTGTGTTTAACAAAATGAATATTTCGTTATCTATCGAGAGGATTAACTAGTGCAACCTAAGGTTAGCGTACTTATTCCTGTATATAACCGTGAAACGCTAATTGGTAGATGTATCCAATCTGCGTTGAATCAAAGTATGACAGACATAGAAATTGTAGTGGTCGATAATGCTAGTACGGATGGCACATGGGATGTCTGTAGCCAGTTTGCCAAAATGGATAATCGTGTAAAGATATTTTGTAATGCAACGAATATAGGGCCAGTAAGAAATTGGTATGAATGTTTGAAGCATGCTAGAGGCGAGTACGTGAAAATTCTTTACTCAGATGATTGGCTGGAACCATTATTCTTGAGCAAATCACTTCCTATGTTTAATGTTGATGTTGGTATGGTCGCTTCATCAGTAATGATTCACATGAAAAATAAAGAAATTCGATATACCAATAACGTTTCTATTTATCCTTCTGAAAAGGTTATTAAAGGATTTTTGACATACTCAAATAACTGGTGTGTTTCGCCATCTGCGTGGATTTTTAGAAGAAAAGATTTTATTGAGATAGATAAAATTGATTTTGAGAATGAATTTGGAATTGATTATTTATCACATGGAATGGGGACTGATACTCTTATTTTGTTAAATGTTGCAATAAACTACCCACAGATTGTTTATATAGATCAAACATTAGTTAACTTTGGCTGTCCTTCAGATTCTATTACTGGTCAGACGGATCATATTACTTATTTATTGAACCGGCTTGTTTCTAACGCTTTTTTTGTTGAAACTAAACGTAGTTATCTGGGCACTAATTTTTGTGCTGTTTTCAACTTAATAGCCCTAATTGCATTAATTAGATGCTATGGGTTTCGCGGGATTGAAACGTATTCCAAGCTATTTACTAAGTCATACCCTAAATTTCGATTTTCTCTTTCTTATGATATTTTAAAACTTATGATTAAAGGATCAAAAAAGAGGCATGGGAAACTTGGTGAAGAATAGGTTTCATCGTGTTTCAGCTAACCTGCCTGCTGTATAGTCGGGAAATAGCCAGAAGAAAGTCTTCTTGATTATTGTGGTGTATATAAATAAAGGTATTTTAAAGATCAGGAAATTAATACTTCGTGATTGTTCTGTGAGTATTCGATGAAAAATAAAGAAAATGGCATTATTTAGAGTAGCATTTTTCCAGCTTGTTTGTCCTGGATACAAACGATCGTTGTTTGAAGGGCTGCAGCAGTTACAGGGAGTTGATCTGACGCTATTCGTTGGTGATAAGAGTCCGCCCGGTTTTCCTCCTAGTGAAAGTCTAGATAGTGTTTCTCATGTTTTAATTCGAAATAATATTGCTATTATTTTCGGCCTTATGTTTGTATGGCAAAACATATTAGGGAAGTTCCGAGTTAGGGATTATGATCTCATTATCCTTCCAGAAGGTGTGTTATATTTATCTAATTATCTTATGATGTTTAAATGTTGGATCCATAATGTTCCATTTGGATTGTATACACACGGATTTAATTATCAGCGGAAAAGCACTTATATAGCAATAGTATTAGAGCGATTCAGATCATTTGTGCATCGTAGGTGCGATTTTTTGATTGTATATTCGAAAGAAGGTGCAAAACATTTAAGTGAGAACAACAAAGTGCCCTTAGAAAGGATATTTATTGCACAGAATACACTAGATATTGATGCAATTTTAAAAAGATCGAAAAAAATCACTCCAGATGATTTGTTGCAATGTCGTGAAACAATGGGGGTATCTGCTTCAGATGTACTTCTTATGTATGTTGGAAGGATTTCATCCGAAAAAAAACCTGAATGGGTCGTTCAGGCTGTAAAATCTTTAAGGGCACAAGGCTTGCCAGTGCAAGCTGCTTTTGTAGGCGATGGACCAGCATTCAAGGGATTAAAAGAATATGTATCAGCGTTTCCTGATGATTTGCAAAGCAGTATACATATCTTAGGGCGGATGCCTGTAGAAGATGTTGATTTATATTTAAAATCAGCTGATATTTCAGTTATGCCAGGAATGACTGGTTTAGCTATTGTTCATTCTTTTGTTTTAGGAAAGCCATATATTACGGTTGATTCTCCATATCATTCTCCGGAAATATGTTATTTGCAGCAAGGTATAAACGGGTTGATGGCAGATAATAATCTAGATGCATTTTGTGATGCGATCTCATTGTTAGTAGAGAGCCCAGTGAAAAGGAATGCAATGGGGGAAAGCGCTTATCAGTATGCGATCCACGAACTATCTATGAATAAGCAATTAAAGGCGTTTGAAGAATTATTTAGTCACTTCCGTAAAAATTCTTGATATCGACTTAAAAGAAACCCAAAGAAAAAAGTAACTAAACACTAGTTCGCATCATCCTAAAAATCATGCTTTGTGGCTTGCAACGTTTTTTAACCGCATAGCGGCAATTTCGGGTGACTAGTTCTGAGCCAGATATATAGCGAGTAAACATTATGTTTATCGGCTAGGGTATCATTTTTTTGGATAACAAAATATCGGCCATAATGACTGAGATGGATACTTCAGGTTCGACTATTCAGTTAATTTTTTAAAATTATAATTAATATAAATCATGGGAGAATAGATGATTAACACGTTGAAGAATATAACAAACCAATTGCTAATTAGGCAGAATGATAACTTGTTTGGTTTTTTAAAAGGACTGTTTTTAGCAGTTACATGGCAGCTGTACAAGCGTACTTTTGGTTTTCCAATCATTATACAGACATATACAGATACATCATTTATTCTAAGGCGTAATTGTATTACATCATCAAGATTTGTTTATGAAGGCAAGCCTGATGCGAAGTATATTGGGGTGCTAGGTTCTTTTGCATCAGCGGAGGCAGTGTTTGTTGATGTGGGCGCTAACGTAGGACTATACTCAGTGCTTTTATGCCGTGATTTTGAAAAGGCGATTTTGTTTGAGCCCAATCCCATAGCCGCTACTATGTTAATGCAGAATATAGCGGTAAATGAAAAAATTAATGACTATAAAATTTATGAAGCAGCAGTAGGTGCTGAAAACGGTAAAGTATCCTTTCCTGTTTTAGAGAACCCTTTGCCTACAGCTAGTATTACGATGGATAATTCAGTAGAGACTATTGAAAGAGATATGTATTGTTTAGATGATATATTAGGAGGTGGCGATGAGTTTGTAATTAAAATTGATGCTGAGGGATTTGATGCTGAAGTCATTATGGGTTTAGCTAGATGTTTAGAAAATAAAAAAGTAAGAATATGCTTATTTGAATGCCATAACTTAGGAATACTCAAAAAAGTTTATGATTTTATATTTGTGGAGAATAGATATTCATATAGCATTTATGATGAGTCAAGAAAGATTGATGTTTTAGATGATTTTTCTCAAAAGAAAAATAGAGATATATTTATTGTTAGAAGTGATTTAGCTAATGTGTACTTAAAGCATTTTGAAAATCAGTATTAATTTTTTTATGTTATGAAAAATAGAGAAATAAGTAAAGCTACAATAAATGCAGTTGCAACGGGGTTGCTCGGACAATTTGTTACTATCTTTAGTGGAATAATTGTTGCACGTTCACTTGGTGCAGAAGGTAGGGGCTACCTGGCGCTTCTCTTTTTATTTCCAATATTAATAACCTCTGTTGGGGCATTAGGTTTGCCTAATGCAATCACCTACTTTGTTGCTAGAGGCAATATAAGCGAAAAAATATTTAATGTAGTCTTTCGAAAAATAATTCCATTACAAATAATAATATTAATTATAGTTCACGGTATTGTTCTGTTTTTTTATCTTGATTCTCATGATAATATTTACTTGTCTGCTATATCAACCCTATTAATAACACCTATGTTACTGTTGCAGCAATACTGCATGTCTTTTATTCAGGGTGCTAATAAATTTTCTTTGTTTAATGTGTTGCGATTATTAGTACCGGTGTTGTATACATTGATGTTATTAGTAATATGGTTGTTTGATATTGCACATCTATTTACAGTTGTATGTATGTGGATAGCAGCTAATCTACTTGCCGTGATAGTTATTTGTAATGAGTTTGCAAAAATTATACACGACATAGAATTTTCTAATAATGAAAATGTGCTGACAAAAGACATAGTGGTTTTTGGTGCGAAAGGTATGTTTGGTGCCGTAACTCCTTTGGAATCGTTTAGGCTGGATCATGTATTGGCAGCATTTTTTTTGACTCCAGCAATATTAGGTGTATATGTCGTTGGGCAGGCATTTTCAAATGTTCCAAATTTTATATCACGTAGTGCATCTATGATTGCGTTTCCAATAATATCAAATAAGACAAAATCAACTGGTTTGTCATTAATATGGAAGTTTTTTGGAGTAATTACGATATTTAATTTGATTGTATCGTTAGTGTTAGTTCTAGTGTTACCTTACATTTTGCCATTTTTATTTGGTAGTGAATTTAATGCGGTTATCCTGGGGCAGATATTGATTATAGGTACCACGTTGTCTGCTTCTCGTCGTATTCTTGTTGAGGGGCTCAGGGGTGTGGGATTGCCACATATTTGGGGTTCTTTTTTTATATTTGCTGCCCAATGGGCAGCTAGCAACTTACAACTAGAGAATTTACTTGGTTATATTTCATTGATGTTGGCACCACTCATTTTATCAGCACTGTATGTGGGATTGATCGATTTTGAAAAGAGCCGTTCTATCCCTTTCGGTCTGCATCCTAATTGGTGGGAAGAAGTAGCGTTTGGATTTGTCTTGTGCTCTTTGGTATTGAAGAGGTTTTTACTTAAAGCATTCTTCATTGGGATTGGGATTGGGTTAATGATAAGTGTACAATCTCGTGGGGCGCTTCTTGCTGTATTGGTATTGTTTTTGGCTTATTTTATTATGCAGTTTAGGCCTCTTGGTGAGGCATCAATAAAGAGGCTTTTAATTTTATCTGTTGTTTTCCTGGTTTGTTTGATTATTTCTTTTGTTACAGGGTTACTGTCTGAATTCTTAAATATTATTGAATCTAAGGTGCTACTGCTTAACGACCCCTATCGTGGTATTGACTCACGAATGACCGGGCGGCTTGATGGCTGGATGCACGCCATAATGATTTTCAAGGATAATCCAGTTTTCGGTCAGGGAATTGATACACTACTTGAGGTTCATAATGGTTTTCTCAGATGGGCTGGTGAAGGAGGTGTCCTGCTTTTAGGAGTGATGATGTTGTTGATACTTTCATCCATGGCATGGTCGTGGCATAGGCTTCACGAATGGAACTTTGCTGTTCTCATGGGCATTATGGCATATTTGATGACATACCCTAGGGCGTTGAATATGAATCTTGTGAGTATGGTATTCTTTATAGCCTTATTTTCCTGGAAAGGGGTGCGCGTTAGAAGTCATTTGTGGGTTCAAGTTGTAAGTGCAACTCAACAAGTCAAGGAGAAAAGTGAGCTGAAATAGCAATAGTGCTTTTTTTTCGGCAAGAATTAAGAGTAGGTGATTAGCAAGAATACTCAGTAGGCTCACTTGGTTGATATTACTATATGATGGCGGAACATGAAGTCTTCTTTGGAGTCTTGAATGGTGCACTTGAGAACTTGAATTCGCCGCCTATCATATTTTAGTTGCAGGCTTAATAGCGCTAAAACACTGCGGTGAGCAGCACTCGGTTATCCTGGGGCAGATATTGATTATAGGTACCACGTTGTCTGCTTCTCGTCGTATTCTTGTTGAGGGGCTCAGGGGTGTGGGATTGCCACATGTCTCAACGGTTGCAGAAATCTCTATGTACCCATGGTTATTAACTGGAGGAATATATCTAACTGTAAATTATTTAGAAGTTGGACTTGCGCTTGCTGTTGCAATTTCATTTGGCATATCACTTGTTGTTTCAATTTTTTATGGAATAAAAGTAAGAAAGAGGGTGTTGAATAACCAAAATGCTTACTAATAAGCTAGTCAGTTTATCGTTGTCATTTTTAGCCTTGATAATTGTTTTCTGCATATTGATAGTGAATACATATGCTCAAGATTTATATATATCAGAAGGCTTTGTATATGCGCTTATAACAACAAGTGTGGCTTTTATACCAATATTATATCGTATATTTAGAAATGACCTGAATATATTTGAGCCAATTGTACTCGGATTAATGATGCTGGGTCTTTTGTTTGGTGTGCGGCCAATTGCGATGTATCTGGTCGGTGATATTGAATATTTTTTATGGTTTCCAATATTTGATTATTTTGATCAGGCAGTTTTACTAGGCATGCTTGGTACTATTATGTTTCTCTTGGGATATACAGTAAATTTTGAAATGGGCGACCTTAAAAAAAGTAAAATATTTAAAAGTATTGCTATTACAAAAGGTACGCTCAGCATCTCACCAACTGTCCAGTAGATAGCTGAGATATATACTTTCATCGTCATGATATCCTGATTGCCAATACCGTGAAGTTTTGAGATTAAAGAAAAAATAGCGTCGGAAAACAACCTAAGCTCACTCACAGTGCAGAGCTGATAAAATTATCACATCCAAAAATCCCATCCAGTAAAGTTATTTCTCTATACGAGAGCATATTCGCCAGTGATCCATGAGTTAATATTACTCTCCGATGATCTGTGCGCTACTGCGTAAGTATTGTCTCCACAAAAACCTCTGCGAGAGCTACCAGCGTATGAGAAAAGTACCGCATCAGAGAGCCTATCCTGAAATCCAAAATTAGCGAGAGAAAAAGCATATATACTTTATGAGCCAGCGCGTCAGACTACCACAGCACACTTCGCCGGTCAAACACTTTCGAACCACTAGGCGCGCTTAGTGATATATTCAGCCAGGCCAAACAAGCTGCATTATACTTCAGTATATGCAGACATATCATCCTCAGACTATTATACATCTCCCACCCTATATAATTCACCACACAAATCAATATAGTATTGTTCAGTATATATCTATTGTTTTTCAATTTTTTTATTTTCATTTCTCATGTTTTACTTTTATGTATCCGCATCTGGGTCGGCAACGGATGTTATATATATGATGTATTCAGGGCGATCACAGGCTCTTGTGGATAGCTTGCCTCTGAGGTCTGAATATTTTTCAGTTGCACCCATTCTTTCTGCTTGTGCAGCAATCGTTCTCATTGTTTCAAATAAAAACAAAAAAATACCATTACGAGATACTGTGTTAATTGTGATATTTGTGTTGTTTCCTGTTATCGTTTTTTTGTTATTAGGGGTCAGGCGGTTCATTATTCCATCGATCTTCATACCTTTAGTGGTTTATTATCTCGTCAGAAATATAAAGCCTCGATTAAAAAACTTATTTACTGTTGCGCCATTGATATTTCTTTTATTGTCTGTTATCCCATATTTACGTACAGAAGGTGCCAGGGATAATATGCAAAAGGATAGTAGCAATTTAATTGAGTATGTCTTCTTTAATGTTGGTAAGCACGTTAGTCGTTTTGTTTTAAGCCATGATACTGAAATGGTTTCTGCATTGTCAGTTGAAATTGGTGCGCTGAAATCAGCTGAAGATTATTATTATGGGCGAGCAGTGTTTGGGGATTTGTTATTTGCGCCGATTCCATCTATAATTTTTCCTACTAAGCCAATGACTGCGCGTGATGGGATGCTGGTTGATTCATTTGGAATGAAATGCAATGCAACATCAGGAGGCTTGTGCCCAGATTTTTCAATAGTAGGAACGTTTTATCAAGATTACTGGTATTTTGGGGTAATAATTGGAATGTTTGTCATGGGGAAATTGTCAGGCATAATATGGAAAAGGTATCTATTATATAAAGATAATGCTTTTAATGTAGTTGTGTTAGCATGCTGGACTGTGTTTCTTCCAATAATAATAAGGGCAGGATTCATGCCAGCATTTGCATGGTTTCTATATTTTTTGATACCGAGCTTAATAGGCATTTTTTTGTCACGATTTCGTTGTTTGTGAAACTTAATGCAGGCGAATGGAAGGGGGTGTGCTTGTCAAAGAATGCTGAGCTAATATTTTTAAAGTTAAACGAATTGATAGCTTTGTATTGTATGACGTAGTGATAGTGTTCTTTTTTATTGATGCATTTAAATTAAGATGTGCTTCTAGATCATTATCCAATGTTTATATTTAGATTTGATTTCCTTGCATTCTTAGCGACCTTAATATTGGTTGTCTATCATTTTGGGTATGTTACTGATATTGATCAATAAGCTCCGAGATTGCCAACATCAGGGCATCAGGTGGTAGCATTTTTTTCGTTATAAGTTTTTGATCTCGTT
The DNA here is from genome assembly GCA_963759005.1 of uncultured Gammaproteobacteria bacterium. Lineage (GTDB taxonomy): Bacteria > Pseudomonadota > Gammaproteobacteria > SZUA-229 > SZUA-229. The sequence goes on along the minus strand of CAVWXQ010000027.1, from coordinate 71,078 downwards.
ATAGCATACGTAGTCTCCATTTTGTCGTATATATAAAAGCCGAATAGGAAGATGATTTATGGTGAGAGATATTTTCAGATATGCTGGAGAATTCATAAGTCTCTAGTATGCAAGCGTTAATTCAGTGGGTTATATCAGAAAAACAATATATCTTTTTATAGTAAGATGTACAGAAAAATTCTTTGTATTGTAGTGAACTACTTGCATAAATAATATCTATTTATTAGCTTTTTTAGGTAATGTATATATGTTTTTTAATCTCATCGGATGGATGCTGGAGAGAAGATGGCCTGGTAACAGTTGAGCGATCCTTTTACAAGCATTCAACATTTGAGTCGAAAGTTACAATCCAAAAGAGTGACGGTGAAGTTATATAAAAAACATACCACCTTCTAATCATTTTATAAGTATGATTGATGCTCTCTGTAAAGTCGTGCATATTAAGTGTGATAGTGTAGAATTTAAGTGAAATCTCTTACAATGAAACCATTCTAATTTAAGAAAAACGAAATTAGAATGAAATTAGAATGAAACTAGAATGAGAGGGTAAAACATATAAGGTATGTTAATTAAAAATATATTGCGTAAATTTTGTGAAATGTTATTTGAGCCCAGGAGCTTGATTGCGAGTATAAAATGGACAAAGTTTTCATTAACATCATTTAGAATGTTAACTTCATTAAATAAACAAGGATTGTGCCCGAGAACAATTATTGATGTTGGTGCAAATATTGGTCAATTTGCTATTGCATCAGCAAATATCTATCCTAAGTCAAAAATATATTCATTTGAACCATTGCCGGATTGTTTTTCTGAGTTACAAAAAAATGCACGTCCATATAAAAATATTACTTTTTCACAAATGGCTCTGGGTGAAGAGAAGGGTAGTGTTACTTTTCATGTGAACCGACATTCTCATTCAAGCTCTATTTTGCCTTTGTCTGAAAATCATAAAAAGTCTTTTCCTGATGCAGAGGTTTCACATGAAATCGAAGTTGAAGTTAATACCCTTGATGATGTGTTAAATGAAGTGAACTTAGCCTCTCCAGTACTTTTAAAAATAGATGTGCAAGGTTATGAAAGTCAGGTGCTTAATGGCTCGGTGAAAACATTTGAAAGAATTGATTATGTGATTCTTGAGTCGTCATTTAAGCCTATGTACGAAGGTGAGCTTCTGTTTTTGGATATAATAAATCAAATGAAAAAACACGGATTTGAATTTGATAGGCCAGTAGGTTGGTTAGAATCTGAATGTACAGGTGAAATAGTACAAATGGACATGCTCTTTTGCAAAAGACATTAACTTTGAGCTTATACCTTGAGAATAGTAATCTATGGTATTAATTATAGACCAGAGCTGACTGGTATCGGTAAATATAATGGGGAAATGGCTGAGTGGCTAGATCGGGCAGGGCCACGACATCCGTGTTGTGACGGCACCCCCGTATTATCCACAATGGAAGTGTTTTGAACGATTACAGTTCGTGGCGTTATCGCCATGAATTATTAAATGGGGTCAACGTTTGGCGTTGTCCTCTTTGGGTTCCAGATAAACCTACTGGCCTGAAGCGCATCATACATCTGGCCAGCTTTGCTCTTTCGAGTTTCCCCGTTATGTTGTCTAAAGTGTTTTGGCGGCCGCATATTATTTTAGTTATCGAGCCACCGTTGTTTTGTGCTCCTACTACGTTGTTTGTTTCCTGGCTTTGCCGAAGCACGTTCATGGTTACATGTTCAGGATTTTGAGGTTGATGCTGCGTTTGATTTGGGCGTTTTGTCATCTCCTCGCTTGCGCCGTTTAGTGCTAAAGGCTGAGAGTTGGTTAATGAGTAAGTTTGACCGAGTATCAACTATATCTACTCAAATGATCAATCGGCTTGAGGTTAAGAGTGTATCGTCTGATAAACAGATTTTATTTCCAAACTGGGTAGATAATGAGCGCATATACCCTATTGGGTCGCCAAGTGAATTTAGGAGGGCAGTTAGGTATATCAGCATCAGATATAGTTTTTTTATATTCCGGTAATATGGGGTGAGAAGCAGGGACTGGAAATTATTATTGAAGCGGCTCGCCGATTGGTTGACCACAAAAATATCGTATTTGTAATGTGTGGACAGGGTGCCGCCTATAGTCGTTTGCGTGATTTGGCTGATGGCCTTAAGAATATTCATTGGTTAGCTTTGCAACCTCTGGATAGACTGAATGACTTGCTGAATATGGCAGATGTCCACCTTCTGCCACAGAGGGCTGATGCGGCAGATCTTGTAATGCCTTCAAAACTGACAGGAATGCTGGCGAGTGGACGACCAGTGTTGGCAACTGCTCTGGAGGGTACTCAGATAGCGGAAGTGCTTGAGTCGGCAGGTGTGATTGTGCCACCTGAAAATCTTGATCTGCTTTGTTGATACTATTGTGAGTTTAGCTGGTAATGCGGAGCTACAGCAGCAGCTAGGTGAAAACGCCAGGGCATATGCAGTAAATCATCTTGGTCGTGATGCTGTATTAAAAAGGTTTGAAGTATCTTTGAAAAACTGCCTGGAAGGTCAATAAGTTGTAAAAAAATTTTCTTCGTATCTTCATGCCGTGTCGCAGTTATTGGGTGTATTGTCCTTTATAATGGGGCTGCTCTTAACTACATTTAATATTCTACGTGTTTGAAAAATCCATCTTTAGAAGCTATTCAGGTTTTATTAACCTTTTTTCAAGGTTTTCAGATCCCATGCTGGTTATTCTTGCGGCTATAGCGGCTTATGGCATGCGGTTTTCATTTGATGATCTGTATCTGCCGCAAGATTATAGTGCTTTAGTTTTATTTGCTGTATTTTGTGTTGTGTTGATATTTCCTCGTTTCAATTTATATGGTTTATGGCGGGGGAAAAGCCTGGCAACAGGCTGGCGCAATCATTTTGGCCTGGTTTACAGTTGTTTTGCTGATGATTGTTATCCTGTTTGGTCTGAAAGTGTCTTCTGAGTATTCCCGATTGTGGCTGGGCTGGTGGGTTTTATTTGGGGTGCTGTTTTCATTGGTTTTCCGCATGTGTGTTTACGGTTTTCTGCAATATCAGCGCTTACAGGGAGGAATTTCAGGCAGGTGATTATTGCTGGTGCGGGAGACCTTGGTAAAAAGTTGATTTCTCAGACGGTTGATTCGCCCTGGACTGGGTTCAAAATAGAAGCATTATTTGATGATGATGAACAGCTTCGTGGAGCTTCTGTTAATGGTTATAAAGTTCTGGGTAGTTTGGGTGAAGTAGAGGCATTCGTTGCTAGAAATCACATCGATGAGGTCTGGATAGCTTTGCCATTACGTGCTGAAAAGCGGGTTAAAGAGCTGCTTTTTGCGCTTCGCCATCAAACCGTTAATATAAAACTGATCCCTGATATCTTTGGCTTTTCTCTGCTTAATCATTCAATGACTGAAATCGCCGGTTTGCCAGCGGTTAGATCGGTCCGATAGCCCCATGGGTGGAGGCATTGCTGGTGAAAGCAATGGAAGATCGAGTGCTAGCATTCTTGATCTTTCCTTTGATATGCCTCTACTTATATTGATTGCCTCTAGCTCATAAAGATAACCTCGCCTGGTCCGATACTATTTAAACAGAAGCGCCACGGATGGGATGGCCGAGTAATAAATATTTATAAATTCAGAACCATGAAGGCGCATAATGAAAGGGCGGGTACGGTTACACAGGCCAGCAAAGACGATGAGCGCGTCACGGCATTTGGAGCATTTTTACGGCGTACCAGTCTAGATGAACTGCCGCAGTTTTATAATGTGTTGCAGGGGCGTATGTCTATTGTTGGTCCACGACCTCATGCTATTGAGCATAATGAGTTGTATAAAGATCAGGTAAATCAATATATGCTCCGGCATATGGTAAAGCCAGGTATAACCGGTTGGGCGCAGGTGAATGGTTTACGAGGTGAGACGGACACGCTGGAAAAAATGAAAAAACGTGTGGAATATGACCTGTATTATATTGAAAACTGGTCTTTGTGGTTAGATCTGAAGATTATATTTTTAACTGTTTTTAAGGGTTTTGTGCATAAAAACGCGCATTAGTTAAATGAAAACTGGCAGTTATCAGTTGGTAGTAAAAAAGCTTAAAGCGTTTTTATTTTATTTCGTCATTTTGATACGTTGCGTGCTAGAGCAAGGGTAAGAGACAAACCTGTCATCTTGACAGAACTCTGCTACAGCGTTTTTTACATACATCACATCCGTGGGAATAAACACTAGTGAGAGATCTTATGCGCCTGGGTTCATGCTAAATCAGCGGTAAGAGATTTTTCCGTAACTGCTTCCTGCGCTATCCTGCTAACCTATTATCAGTGTAGGGATCATCTTTAAAAGAGATCGTAGAGGCGAAAATATTGCCAGTTTGAGTGGTATGGTTATGTTAACAGCGTTCGTTTTTCTCCGTTTGACTAAATCGTGGACCGTGCGAGTCTGGGCTGCGTCTGTTTATCTACTGTATTTTATTGCTCTTGCGACTGCTACAGACAGAAAAATGGCTGTATAATGGGTAGTCTATTGGCAAGACCCTATAGCAGATAATTTATATTTTGCTCAGGATTGTGCTGGTGACGTCCAGAACGACTATAATTGCTGATAAACACAACGACAAAGTGACACGCTACATTAAAAAACACTTGGTGAAAGCCGGCCTTACTGGCGGGGTGAATGTTTGGTATGGAAATACCTGTTTGCATACTAGAATTGAGCGCGATCTTTCTTGTATTGAAATATGGTCATTATTATTGGATATTAAAACTGTTATCATGAGCGTTTTTCGTGGCCTTGTTCATAAAAATGCTCAATAATAGCTGTCTGCCAGCTAGAAATATGTGGTTATCGTTTTTTTCTACCAACCGACCACAGTTGCTTGTTAACTTCTTGTTTAGTTGATAAAAGTGAAATAAGCAGAATTTTTCTGGGTCATACTAAAATTTTGATCTACAACGAGTTCCAGTGGAATAGTATCGGATGCGAAATGGCTATTGAAATTTCAAAAAACCAAAGTCAAAAATTGGCAAGTCATGAAAATTTATATCAACCTGTTTTTTATGGTGTGTTACCGGATCAGTTAAATGATGAAATTAGTCTGTTAGATCTGTTTTCCAAACTTGCAAGTCAGTGGAAACTTATAGTCATTGGTGCAGCCGGTGGCACACTGCTTGCTGTTGCGTTGGCTTTGCTGTTGCCAACTGTCTATCAACCCTCGCTAAAGGTATCTGTACCGTCAGCGGGTAATATGGCAGCTTTAGCCACTGTTTATACTATTTTAGGTGAAGAGGATAATATTCTATCGTTGCAGCAAGCCGTATTCACCAGTTACTACAACCAGATTCGCTCAGTAGATGTGTTCACAGATTATATCCATAAGTCGAATTACCTTAATAAACTTTATCCAGATATTGCAGAAGATATATCATTACCGCTTGCGAACCTGATTGAAGCGTTTAAAGTCGAAATTGAAGAGCCGGCACCAGAGCGTAAAGGTGGTTATGTTGCAAATCCGAACAGGCTGGTGGTTAGTCTTGAAGTTGAAAATGAGGCTGTTGGTTTCGAATTGCTAAATAACTTTGCGGATTATGCTAACCAAAGAGTGGTAACCAGTCTGCAAAATGATACGCATGAAATTATCAGGAATAAGATTGAAGTTCTCAGTAAACAGGTTGCAAAGCTAAGGGAGCAGCACAGGCAGAATAGAATACTAAACATTAAAAAGATGGAGCAGGAGAATGCTATAGAGATTGCACTATTGCAGGAGCAGATATCAGCTTATATAGCTAGGGCGAAGGCTGATAGGGCAACCCAAATCGTCACTGCCAGGGAAGCGCTTGAAATGGCAAAGAGTCTCGATATTACCTACCCCACCACTTTAGATGCCATGGCGCAAAAGGGACAGGGGGGCAGTGGTGGGAATACAGCAATTACTTTTGGCGGTGAGCAAGTATCATCACTTTATCTACACGGAACAAAATATTTATCTACGTTAATCGAAACACTGACAAATAGAAAAAGTGATGAACAGTATCTTACAGAAGTAAACAGCTTGAGAGAAAAAATTCAGGTAATAAAAAATGACCAGACAATAGCAGCATTGAAAAAAAGACAATCAGATGATCCCTGGATTGAGGGTCTGTCTGAAAAGCTTGCCGAGATTGGTGCTATAGAAGCGTTGAGTCCGGATTTTTCAGGTTTGCTTGCCTATAATATGGATGAGTCAGCTGTTATCACTGATAAGAAGACAAAACCGAATAGAAAGTTAATCGTGGCAGTTGGTTTTGTGTTGAGTCTGTTTATCGCCCTATTTGTGGCGATTATTGTGGCTTCATTAAAAGAAAAAAACATGGAAACAGAAAATATTTAGAGACTGATGTTGATGGTGGTGAGCAGGCGATGTAAATAGTTCGTGGTTTTCTACCCCTGAAAAATAGTTATCAGTGTAGGGGCAGAGACACTTATGTTGTTAACTGCCTACGGTCTCTTCACTATTCTTAGATTGAATACAAAGTCTTGTAGTCCTTTTCCTACATCAACTTGCCATATCTGCTGATAACAATAATTATTTAACCGGTACATAATACAATCATGGATAAAGGGAGCAGGCCGAACAGGGACATAGGATATAAATCAGTAGCTGATATGTAACAGAACATGGAAATGGACAATGGAAACTTGAGTTTACACGGAATTGTAGCATCCAAAAGGATACCAACCAGTAGCGTATGGAACATGGAAATGGACAATGGAAGCTTGAAGTTTACAGGGAAACGTAACATCTAAAAGGAACAGCTATAGCGCGAGGCTTATCACCAAGCAAGGACCTCAAACCCCGACTAAATGTCGGGGTTTTTATTTGCATTGATAAAAAATAGTTCTTGGTTTATAAAAAAGCCTCGAGTTATCAGTAGGTTGTTCGCAGTTGGTAGTAAAAGCTTTTAAAAATTATAGTTGATGCTTTTATAGTTGATGCTTAAAGGGTCAATAAGTATGTTGTCTTTGGGCAGGATTAATTATTAAGAAAAAGGCTAATGATTAAGGTCTTCTTAATCAGCGTTGTTTCGAGTTTTGATATGGGCTAATTTCTGACTTGTTTTGTAAAGTTCTTCAAGTACCTGTAGGCGTTCGCGTACAGTTAATTTTAATGTCTGTTTAATCATTGTTCGGCGACGTCCAGCCCAGGTTGCGTTATCCCAGTTTTGCTCGGTTTTACTGGTCATTGTTTTCCTTTATGCTTTCTTCTAGAATTATTTTTAAGTGCTCAATATCATCCAGGTCTTTTGCCCTGCCTGCCAGTTGTTTCATCTTAATCAGTGCGGGGATATTTACAATATTAAAGCTTATGTCATTCGTTAATTCAGCACTGGTTGATGCTTTATATTCACGATCGAAATCAAAGGGCTCATTTACAAAAATATCAATGGTTGTTTCGGGGTGTTGCTGGGATTGAAGTGAAAGTACCTGCATATTTTTGGTTGTTATCCATATTTGACGGTTTACCGGGTTTGCAAAGTCATTGGCATCGACAGGTATCAGTGGAAGATAACCGAGCTGTTTTAAACTATTCATTGCACTCTTTATATTAGCGGAATCAAGCTGTATTACTATGTCCAGATCTGAGGTCATGCGCTGATAGCCATGAATGTTGACGGCGATTCCACCTGCAACCAGGTACCTAACTTTCGCATTATTGAGCGTGTTAAAAACAGTTTCCAGCGTGCTGAGTTTCATGTTGTTAGAGTAGCTTAAATGGGGATGTTTGTCTTTGATATATAGTCATTTGTTTATTGCTGGATGTTCATGTGTCGAGCAGCATTGAGAAATCATTGCTGTCATTTGTCTAAAAGTTAGAGAGTACTTGTATAACAAAGTCAGCCCTAAGCTTTAGTTGTAAGTTTTTACTGTCAACTGTTTTTTTCACTTATAAAGTCTTGTAGTCCTTTTCCCTGCATCAACTTGCCATGTCTGCTGATAACAATAATTATTTAACCGGTGCATAATACAACCATGGATAAAAGGAGCAAGCCGAACAGGGACATAAGGATATTAACCAGTAGCTGATATGGAACAGAACATGGAAATGGACAATGGAAGCTTGAAGTTTACACGGAAACGTAACATCCAAAAGGAATAGCTATAGCGCGAGGCTTATCACCAAGCAAGGACCTCAAACCCCGACTTAATGTCGGGGTTTTTATTTGCATTGATAAATAATAGTTTGCGGTTTATAAAAAATCGACAGTTATCAGTAGGCTGTTTGCAGTTATAACTTATGACTTAAAGCATGGCTTCGTCATGCCGGCGTGCTTTTGGCCGGCGTCCAGTGTAGGGCTAGTTGGCAGTCGTCAGTTTGCTGTTGGCAGTAAGAGCTTAAAACTTGAAGCTCATCACTTAAAACTGCCTTCGTCATGCTGGTGGCAGCGTGCCACTCTCGGTCTCAGTAAGCAGTGAATGGGTTAAATCAAAGGGTTTTGGCTGCCAACTGCCAACTGATAACTGCAAACTTTTTTCCAAACATTCTCGGTCAAAAGTGTTGACCTTCGACCTATTCCCCAGTACACTTTCCGCCCGTTGTAACAGGGCCTGAACGAAGATGTTGCAATGAGTGCGTCCCCATCGTCTAGAGGCCTAGGACACCGGGTTTTCATCTCGGCAACAGGGGTTCGACTCCCCTTGGGGACGCCATTATTTTTTACTCCTGGGGTTATCCCGGGGTTAAAGGCTGGACGAATTTGACTGCCATAGTCGGCACAATTCGAACCGGCCTTTTTCATATCTGATTTATATCTGTAAATATGGCCTTCTGGAGAATGTATTGACCACAGCTGTACTCGCGCTTGAAGATGGGAGCCTGTTTTATGGCCAGTCCATTGGCGTTTCCGGTGAAACCATCGGCGAAGTGGTATTTAATACAGCAATGACAGGTTACCAGGAAATTCTTACTGACCCTTCTTATAGCAAACAGATCGTTACCTTAACTTACCCGCATATTGGTAATGTCGGCACCAATGCTGGCGATGAAGAAGCCGATGGTGTGCATGCCAGTGGTTTGGTGATTCGTGACTGTGCCATGGTGATGAGTAACTGGCGCGGTGAAAAAAGTCTTCATGATTACCTGGTTGGCAATAATACGGTTGCAATTTCAGATATCGATACCCGTCGTTTAACGCGAATACTACGCGATAAAGGTGCCATGGGTGGTTGTATCGTCGCTGGCGATAAGATCGATAGTGATGCAGCTATAGCTTCTGCAAAAACTTTTGCAGGCTTAAAAGGAATGGATCTGGCCAAAGAAGTAACGACAACAAATTCTTACCAGTGGTCTGAAAGTGTCTGGGATCTTGAAACGAATCTACCTGCTGAAGCCGCAGAAACAAAATTCCATGTCGTAGCCTATGACTATGGTGTTAAACGTAATATTTTACGTATGCTGGTTGAGCGCGGTTGTAAGGTTACCGTGGTGCCGGCTAAAACACCTGCCAGTGACGTGTTAGCAATGCAGCCCGATGGTGTGTTCCTGTCGAATGGGCCGGGTGATCCTGAGCCTTGTGACTACGCCATTGAAGCAATCAGGCAAATCCTGGAAACAGATATTGCCGGTGTTTGGTATTTGTCTTGGGCATCAGTTATTGGCCCTGGCCTGTGGCGCAAAAACGCAAAAAATGAAGTTTGGTCATCATGGCGCCAATCATCCGGTACAGGATTTATCGAATAAAAAAGTTATGATCACCAGCCAGAACCATGGTTTTGCCGTGGATGAAAGTAGCCTGCCGGATAATCTAGAGGCGACCTATCGTTCATTATTTGACGGTTCCCTGCAGGGGATCCATCGAACAGATAAACCGGCTTTTGGTTTTCAGGGACACCCGGAAGCAAGTCCAGGGCCGCACGATATAGCACCGGTGTTTAATCATTTTATTGAGTTGATGGAGAAAGCTTAAAGATCAAATTTTTTCCGCAAATGAACGCGAATGAACGCAAATATTTTTATAAGGAGATTGCTGATGGGGGAAACGGTTTCGCAGCGAGTAATACGTTGTGCTTATGATGTTAGTAATACATTGGGTGCTGGATTTCTTGAGAAGGTTTATGAGAATGCTTTATGTGTTGAGTTGGGAAAAAATGGACTAAAGTTTCAGTCACAGAAGCCTATTGTGGTGAATTACAAAGGTTTTCAGGTTGGAGAGTACATTGCAGATATTGTTGTTGAAGATAAGTTGCTGCTTGAGTTAAAAGCATTGGCTACACTATGCAGTTCACATGATGCTCAAGTGATGAATTATTTAAAAGCGACTAACTTGTCAGTCGGCTTACTTCTAAACTTTGGCAGACCAAAGTTGGCTGTAAAACGTATAGTTTGGCAATACAATGAAACAGAAAAAATATAAATATTTGCTTTTATTCGCGTTCATTTGCGTTCATTTGCGGAAAAAACATTACCATGCCTAAAAGAGAAGACATAAACAGTGTTTTAATCATCGGTGCAGGTCCAATCGTTATTGGGCAGGCCTGTGAGTTTGATTACTCCGGTGCGCAGGCATGTAAGGCGCTTAAAGAAGAAGGCATACGCGTTATTCTGGTGAATTCCAATCCGGCGACCATTATGACGGATCCGGAAATTGCTGATGCCACTTATATCGAGCCCATCACCTGGCGGACAGTGGCTGCCATAATTGAAAAAGAAAAACCGGATGTATTGCTGCCAACCATGGGCGGGCAGACGGCGCTGAACTGTGCACTTGATCTGGACCGCGAAGGTATTCTGGAAAAGTTTGGCGTTGAGATGATTGGTGCCAGTAAAGATGCCATTGATATGGCAGAAGATCGCGAACGCTTCAAAAAAGCCATGGAAGAATTAGGCCTGGATATGCCACGTGCAGCAATAGCACACAGCATGGAAGAGGCGTACCAGGTACAGGCCCAGGTTGGTTATCCAACGATTGTTCGTCCATCTTTTACCATGGGCGGAAGCGGTGGCGGTATTGCTTATAATAAAGAAGAATTTGAAGAAATATGTCGTCGTGGTCTGGATTTATCGCCAGTAAGTGAATTACTGGTTGAAGAATCGATTCTTGGTTGGAAAGAGTACGAGATGGAGGTGGTGCGCGACAAAAATGATAACTGCATCATTATCTGTTCGATTGAAAATCTCGATCCAATGGGCATTCATACGGGTGACTCTATAACGGTTGCACCTGCGCAAACGCTTACTGATAAAGAGTATCAGCTTATGCGTGATGCTTCGGTAGCGGTGTTACGCAAAATTGGTGTTGAGACAGGTGGCTCTAACGTACAATTTTCCGTGAACCCGGAAGATGGTCGCATGACCATCATCGAAATGAATCCGCGTGTTTCACGTTCTTCAGCATTAGCCTCCAAAGCCACCGGCTTCCCGATTGCGAAAATTGCCGCCAAGCTGGCAATCGGTTACACACTGGATGAGTTGCAAAATGAGATTACTGGTGGTGCAACGCCGGCATCATTTGAGCCAACCATTGATTACGTGGTTACAAAAATACCCCGTTTTACCTTCGAGAAATTCCCGCAGGCAGAAAACCGTCTCACCACGCAGATGAAATCGGTTGGTGAAGTGATGGCTATTGGCCGTACCTTTCAGGAATCACTGCAAAAAGCGTTACGTGGACTGGAAGTAGATATTGATGGTTTGAGTCCGGTGCTTGATCCTGAGATGGCTGAAGATGAAATTGAATCCTTTCTTAACCAGGAATTAAGTCTGGCGGGTGCGGACCGTTTATTGTATGTCGGTGACGCCTACCGGCGCGGTTATTCAAACGAAAAAATGTTTAACCTCACCAAAATTGATCCCTGGTTTTTGGTGCAGATTGAAGACCTGATCAAGATTGAGTTAAACCTTGCCGGCAAAGTATTCAGTAGCTTATCAAAAGATGATTTGTTCCAGTTAAAGCGCAAAGGTTTCTCAGATAGCCGTCTTGCGGGGCTGATGAACAGTGATGAAAAAGTCATGCGTGAGTATCGCCATTCTTTAGGTATCCGTCCGGTCTATAAACGTGTCGATACCTGTGCTGCTGAATTTTCTACCTCAACTGCTTATATGTATTCCACTTATGAAGAAGAGTGTGAAGCGGCTGTTGATGACAGAGATAAAATTGTGGTTTTAGGTGGCGGCCCTAATCGCATTGGCCAGGGCATCGAATTTGATTATTGCTGTGTGCATGCCGCTTTTGCGATGCGCGATGATGGTTATGAAACCATCATGATCAACTGTAATCCGGAAACGGTATCAACCGATTACGATACCTCTGATCGCCTGTATTTTGAGCCGCTTACCTTAGAAGATGTGCTTGAAGTGCTGGATAAAGAAAAGCCCAAAGGGGTGATTGTGCAGTACGGTGGTCAAACCCCATTAAAACTGGCGCGTGCCCTGGAAGCAGCTGGCGTGCCGGTTATCGGCACCACACCAGACTGTATTGATCTGGCGGAAGACCGTGAACGCTTCCAGCAGGTAATTAATGAGCTGGGTTTAAAACAACCGCCTAACCGTCTTGCCCGTTCTACTGAAGAAGCCGTAGCCGGCGCGGCTGAGATTGGATTCCCGCTAGTAGTAAGGCCTTCCTATGTATTAGGCGGTCGTGCCATGGAAATTGTGTATAACGAGACTGACCTTAAGTACTACATGAAAAACGCAGTCAGTGTTTCCAATGACGCGCCAGTATTACTTGACCGTTTTCTTGATGACGCCATTGAAGTTGATGTAGATGCCATCTGCGATGGTGAGCAGGTATTAATCGGCAGCATCATGGAGCATATTGAACAGGCCGGTGTGCATTCAGGTGATTCTGCCTGTTCGTTACCGCCGTATTCATTGTCCACTGAAGTGCAGGATCAAATACGCGTGCAAACTCGTCAGTTAGCATTGAAGCTGGGCGTGGTAGGATTGATGAATATCCAGTTCGCTATTCAGTTTACCAATGAATCTCCAAATATCTATTTGCTGGAAGTGAATCCACGTGCATCACGTACCGTGCCTTTTGTTTCTAAAGCGACCGGTGTGCCACTGGCTAAAATTGCGGCACGCTGCATGGCGGGTGTTTCGCTAAAAGAGCAGGGTGTGACCAAAGAAGATTGTACCAAAAACTTTTGCAGTGAAAGAATCGGTGTTCCCGTTTGTTAAATTTCCCGGTGTCGATCCGTTGTTAGGCCCGGAAATGAAATCCACCGGTGAAGTTATGGGTGTGGGTGAAACATTTGGTATGGCATTTGCAAAAGCGCAATTAGCAGCCGGTGTGAATTTGCCAACTAAAGGTCGGGTTTTCATCAGTGTGCGCGAACGTGATCGTGAGCATGCGGTTTCACTGGGTAGAGAATTAGTTGCCAAAGGTTTTGAGCCTGGTTGCAACCAGCGGTACTGGTAGTGCATTAAAAGCAGCCGGAATCGAATTCAAACAGGTGAATAAAGTGTATGAAGGTCGTCCGCACATTGTGGACATGATTAAAAATGGCGACATCGCCTTAATTATAAATACCACGGAAGGCAAAAAAGCGATTAAGGATTCCGGTACTATTCGATCTTCTGCATTGCAGCATAAGGTGAGTTACACTACCACCATCGCTGGCGCAAATGCCACCGTTAGAGCATTAGATTATTTAGCAGTAAATACGGTTACACGATTGCAGCATTTACACGAAAAAATACATAAAAACAGACAGCAAGAGACACAAGAGGTCACAGCGTGAACAAAGTGCCAATCACCGTACGCGGTGCAAAAAACTTACAGGACGAATTATTCCAGTTAAAAAAAGTCGATCGTCCTAGAGTGATTGAAGCCATCGCTACGGCGCGCGAGCACGGTGATTTAAAAGAAAACGCAGAATACCATGCAGCACGAGAGCAACAGGGTTTTATTGAAGGTCGAATTAAAGACATTGAAGCTAAACTGGGCAACGCCACCATTATTGATGTCACTACAGTAAATGCCAATGGTAAGGTTGTTTTTGGCGCTACCGTAGATGTTGCTGATGAAGAAACCGGTGATGAACTGACTTATCAGATTGTGGGTGAAGACGAAGCAGATATTAAAAAGAATATGATATCAGTGAGTTCACCAATCGCACGCGCCCTGATCGGTAAAGAAGAGGGTGATGTTGCTGACGTGAAAACACCGGGTGGTTTGCGTTCACTGGAAATTGTTGAAATTCGTTACGTTTTATTTTTCCGCAAATGAACGCGAATAAACGCAAATGAAAAACAATAGATGTTATAAACAAACGCCATTAATGTAGACATGTATAAGCGAAGCATTGCAGATGTCCTATTCGCTCCGGGAGCAGCAGAGCCTTATCCCTGCTAGCCATTACAAAAAAATTGCGTACATTCGCGTCCATTTGCGGAAAAAAATAATAAAACATGCCTCTATCAAAAAAACAAATCAAATTCCTGCGTGCTAAGTGCCACGATTTAAAAGCTGTCATCATGTTGGGTCAAAAAGGCCTGACCGAAGAAGTTTTAAACGAGCTTGATATCGCATTGATTCACCATGAACTGGTAAAAATAAAACTGTCAGTGGATGACCGAGAAGCTCGCAAACAGATGATTGCTGAAATATGTAACAAGAGCCAGTCGCAAGAGGTGCAGTCGATTGGCAAAACCTTGTCGGTTTACCGCGTTAATCCCGATAAGGCGATTATTGAGTTGCCAAAAGCGTAAAATATTTAGTCCACAGATGGTCGTTTCTGCGCTCCATGCGCTCACGACATTAGAGCATCCATGTACCTCAACGTAAATATACGCAAATTAAAATTACAATTTTTATGTTTCTGTCATTGTCATGTTGAATGCAGTGAAAAATCTTAAACGGTTGGTGTACAAGATCCTTCCTATCGTCAGGATGACAACATTGTTAATATTAAAAAAAACACAAGAATAATTCGCTTTTATTTGCGTTCATTTGCATTTGCGTTCATTTGCGGATAAAATTAGAAAATGGCAAAAAGCAAAAGCAGTAAAGGCTGGCTCAAAGAGCATTTCGATGACGAATTTGTCCGCCGTTCGCAACAGGATGGATATCGCTCACGAGCCATTTACAAACTCATTGAAATAGATAAAAAAGACCGCCTGGTTAAACCCGGTATGACTATTATTGATCTGGGTGCCGCACCGGGTGGCTGGTCGGAATATTGTGTCAATAAACTGGGTAAAAAGGGTACCATGGTGGCATTGGATATTCTGCCGATGGAACCTATTGATGGTGTGACAATCATAGAAGGTGATTTTCGTGAAGATGTTGTGTTTAATGAATTAATGTCCGTTATAGATAATGGTGAGAGTAATAGTGGAAAGGTAGACCTTGTAATTTCCGATATGGCCCCCAACATAAGTGGCATGGGCTCTGTCGATATGCCAAGGGCGTACTATTTATGCGAGTTGGCACTGGATCTGGCGCGACAGGTCTTAAAACCAGGCGGTGGTCTGCTGGTAAAGCTATTTCAGGGTGAAGGGTTTGAAGCTTATAATAAAGAGCTGAAATCCAGTTTTTCCAAAGTGGTTATGCGCAAGCCCAGGGCCTCGCGCGCGCGAAGTCGTGAAATTTATGCACTGGCGACAGGCTTTAAAGTGGTGTAAGTTAGACATATATATTTGTTTGCCCTAAATGGCGAACGTTATCTGGAGTGATCAATTGAACGATCTAGCAAAGAATTTGATTTTATGGGCTGTTATTGCAGTGGTTCTGCTGTCAGTTTTCAGTAATTTTAGTAAACAGTCTAGCAGTGCGCAGACTTTGCCGTATTCAACTTATATCCAGATGGTGAAGTCTGGTCAGGTTGCACAGGTCAGCATTGAAGGTCGTGATATTAGTGGTAAAACCAGTACCGGCAGTGTCTTTAAAACCTATAGCCCCGAGACCAGCAATACTGCCATGATCGGCGACCTGTTGGATAGCAGTGTTGAGATAACTGCAGCGCCGCCTGAGGGTCAGTCATTATTGATGACTATCTTCATTTCATGGTTCCCCTTCCTGTTACTCATTGGTATCTGGATATTCTTTATGCGCCAGATGCAGGGTGGCGGTGGTGGCCGTGGCGCCATGTCTTTTGGTAAAAGCAAGGCGCGCATGCTGGGTGAAGATGAAGTAAAAGTCACCTTCAAAGATGTTGCCGGTGCCGAAGAAGCTAAAGAAGAAGTGTCTGAACTGGTCGACTTTCTGAAAGATCCAAGTAAATTCCAGAAACTGGGCGGTAAGATTCCCAGTGGCGTTTTGATGGTGGGCTCACCGGGTACCGGTAAAACCTTGCTGGCAAGAGCGATTGCCGGTGAAGCAAAAGTACCATTTTTCACCATTTCAGGCTCTGACTTTGTTGAAATGTTTGTTGGTGTCGGTGCCTCACGTGTACGTGATATGTTCGAGACTGCCAAAAAACATGCGCCATGTATTATCTTTATTGATGAGATTGATGCCGTGGGCCGTCATCGTGGTGCCGGTTTAGGCGGTGGACATGATGAGCGTGAGCAAACGTTAAATCAGCTGTTGGTTGAGATGGACGGCTTTGAAGGTAATGAAGGCGTTATCGTCATCGCGGCGACTAACCGTCCTGATGTGCTTGATCCTGCATTATTAAGACCTGGTCGATTTGATCGTCAGGTGGTTGTGCCTCTGCCTGATATCCGTGGTCGTGAGCAAATTCTTAAAGTACATATCCGTAAAGTACCGGAAGCTGAAGATGTAAAACTGGGAATTATTGCCCGTGGAACGCCTGGCTTCTCTGGTGCTGATTTAGCTAACCTGGTGAATGAGGCAGCCCTGTTTGCTGCGCGTGAGAATAGCAAGGCCGTTAACATGTCTCATTTTGAGCGTGCTAAAGACAAAATCATGATGGGCGCTGAGCGTCGTTCCATGGTGATGTCTGAAAAAGAGAAAAAATTGACCGCTTATCATGAAGCGGGGCATGCGATTGTTGGACGCGTAGTCCCTGAACATGACCCGGTTTATAAAGTTAGTATCATGCCTCGCGGCCGCGCCCTGGGTGTGACTATGTTTTTGCCTGAGGAAGATCGTTACAGTCTCAGTAAAAAACAACTGGAAAGTCAGATTTCCAGCCTGTTCGGTGGTCGTATTGCGGAAGAGTTGATATACGGTAAAGACAGTGTTACCACTGGTGCCTCAAATGATATTGAGCGCGCAACCGAAATCGCACGTAACATGGTGACCAAGTGGGGTTTATCTGATCGCCTGGGGCCTTTGACCTACTCGGAAGATGAGGGTGAAGTTTTCCTCGGTCGCTCGGTTACTCAGCATAAAAATATAGGTGATGATACTGCGCGTATTATTGACCAGGAAATTCGCAGTTTAATTGATAGTAACTACGAGCGTGCCGAAACCATCTTGAAAGAACGCCTTGAAGTGCTGCACAATATGACTGATGCGCTGATGAAGTACGAAACGATTGATGCGGATCAGATTGATGCCCTGATGAATGGAAAAACTGTGCCAGCACCAAAAGACTGGGTTGATATCGACGATGATGATGATGCCAGCAGTTCTTCTGCAGATAAAAAAGCGAAAAAGGATTCTGGTGACAGCACCATCGGTGGACCTGCAGGGCAGCATTAATATCTTTTTCTATTCCGCAAATGAACGCAAATGAACGCGAATAAACGCAAATACAAGCGAGTTATTTGATTCCCACGCTACGCGTGGGAATTTTTTTTGAAATTATGATTTTTACAATTCCTGTTTTTCATTAGCGTTATTCGCGTTCATTTGCGGATAAAAATTAGAAAACATGCAACAAATCCTAAACAAACTCCGCTCAGGTCACTGGGTAGTAATGGGTATTTTAAACGTTACCCCGGATTCATTTTCCGACGGCGGTTTATTCAATCAGCTGGATAATGCCCTGAAACACGCACTGCAAATGCAGCAAGAGGGCGCTGATATTATCGATATCGGGGGCGAGTCAACACGACCCGGAGCGCAGCCGGTTTCGTTAGATGAAGAGCTAAACCGTGTTATCCCTGTCATAGAGAAAATTCGAGAGTTTACCGATGTTGCTATATCGATTGATACCAGTAAGCCAGAAGTTATGCAGGCGGCAATACAGGCCGGTGCCAGTATGGTGAATGATGTTAATGCATTGCATGCTGAGGGTGCGCTTGAGATTTGTGCAAATTACAATGTTCCCGTGTGTTTAATGCATAAACAGGGGAACCCGCAGACCATGCAGGATAATCCGCAATACGCTGATATCGTTGATGAAATCAGGCAGTATTTAATGGCGCGAGCGGGTTTTTGTATAAAAGCGGGTATTCGCAGAGAAAATCTTTTTATTGATCCTGGCTTTGGGTTTGGCAAAACGCTGGAAAATAATCTATTTTTATTGAAGGAAATGCAGCAATTTTGTACACTGGATTATCCTGTTTTGGTGGGACTATCCAGAAAAAGCATGTTTGGCATGCTGCTTGAGCGAGATGTAGAGCAAAGGCTGGTTGCCAGTGTATCGGCAGCGGTGATTGCTTACCAGAAAGGTGCGCGTTTTTTTCGGGTACATGATGTGGCAGATACCTGTGATGCGCTAAAATTGTGTGCAGCGGTGACTTAAATTAAGTTTAATTTACTAGGAAAATTGTAATGGTAAAAAAATATTTTGGTACAGATGGCATTCGAGGCAAAGTAGGTGAGGGTTTAATGAGCCCTGAGAAAGTGCTTAAGCTTGGCTGGGCGGTTGGTCGTGTGCTTGCCTCGCATAAAAATGCCAATGGCCGAAATCGTGTTGTTATTGGTAAAGATACACGTATTTCAGGTTATATGTTCGAATCCGCGCTGGAAGCTGGTCTGTCTGCTGCAGGGGTAGATAGCGATCTACTTGGACCGATGCCAACTCCGGGTATTGCTTATTTAACACGAACCTTGCGCGCTTCGGCCGGCATTGTTATTAGTGCATCACATAATCCGTTTTACGATAATGGGCTTAAGTTTTTTTCACCGCAGGGGGAAAAACTGGATGATGAGATCGAGTATGAGATTGAAGCCATGTTTGACTCTGAAATGAAAATTGTGGAGCCTTCAACACTGGGTAAAGCGCGCCGTATTCTTGATGCGAACGGTCGCTATGTCGAAGCCTGTAAAGCGACTATTCCAATGAATATTCGGTTTAATGGTTTGAAAGTCGTGCTTGACTGTTCAAATGGTGCTACCTACGATATTGCGCCCAAGGTGTTTTCAGAGTTAGGTGCAACGGTTATTGCTATGGGAGATAAACCGGATGGCCTGAATATAAATCTGCAATGTGGATCGACCGATCCGGAGCATTTAATCGCCCGCGTCAAAGCAGAAGGTGCTGATTTAGGCATTGCTTTTGATGGTGATGGTGACCGCGTATTAATGGTTGATCATCAAGGTGACATGGTCGATGGTGACGAACTGTTATACATTATTGCTTGCTCTCGTTTGAATGATGGTGAAGATATAGGCGGTGTTGTCGGTACCCAGATGACTAATCTGGGCATGGAGTTAGCGATAAAAGATTTGGGGCTGGGTTTTGCTCGTAGCCAGGTCGGTGACCGTTACGTATTGGAAACCATGACCGAAAAAGGCTGGACCCTTGGTGGGGAGTCATCAGGTCATATTATTTGTTCAGACAGAACGACCACGGGTGACGGTATTGTTTCCGCGTTACAGGTACTGGCTTACCTGGCAAAAGAAAAGACGACTTTATATGAAGTCAGAACTGGCATGAAGAAATTCCCGCAAATAATGATCAATGTGCCATTATCAGGGCATTCTGACCCAATGCAGTCATCAGCAGTGCAACAATCAGTGGAGCAGGCTGAAGCTAAACTTAAAGGGCGTGGTCGCGTATTGTTAAGACCATCCGGTACAGAGCCATTGATTCGTGTCATGGTTGAAGGCGAAGACAAACTTTTAGTTGCGCAATTGGCAAACGACATTGCGGCTCAGGTTACTCAAGCCGCTCAGGCTGCTTGAATAAAGTTGGCAGTTATCAGTTGGCAGTTTGCAGTTAAAAACTGGAAACCATAAGCAAGCCCAATACTTTTAAGCTTTCCGCCTGTTTTATAGTGTCCATAAGTTTTGATTTTATGCTTTTAACTGCCGACTGATAACTGCAAACTGCCAATTTTTCTTAACTATAAACTGCCAACTTTCCCTAATTTCTACAAATTTACAGATATTTCCTGACTCATTAGCATGACATCCGCTAAAAATACCCATTAGCATTATTGATTTATTGGGTGCTGACAGGTATCCTTCACACCCTTTAAAGCACACATAGAATAAATCGAAGGAACGATTTATCACCTAAGCCCCGAAGGGGTGAGTATCATGGATGATACGAATAATAGATAAGCGGAGAACGTAATGCGTCAGGTAATGGTAGCGGGCAACTGGAAAATGAATGGTTCCAGCGATTCAGTAAAAGTATTGATGGCCGGTATCAAAGAAGGCATGGCTTCAGTATCAAAAGCTGAAGTAGTAGTCTGTCCTCCTGCTGTATACATTCCTCGCGTGTCCGGTGTCGCTGACGGCACGGCCATTAAAGTTGGCGCACAAAATATTTGTGATCAAGACAAAGGTGCGTTTACCGGTGAAATTTCAGCGGATATGCTGAAAGATGTCGGTTGCGAATATGCCATCGTGGGTCACTCAGAACGTCGTACACTGTATGGCGAAAGTGATGAGCTGGTTGCAAAACGTTTCGCGGCTGCCCGCCGTAATGGTATTAAGCCGATCTTCTGTATTGGTGAAAGCCTGGAAGAGCGTGAAGCAGGTGTAACCAATGATGTGTGCGCACGTCAGATCGACGCAGTCATTGACCTGGAAGGGGTCGCAGCGCTGGCTGATGGGGTTGTAGCATATGAACCTGTATGGGCAATTGGTACGGGTAAAGTGGCGACACCTGAGCAGGCGCAGGAAGTGCATGCCTTCATTCGCGGAAAAATTGCTGCATTAGATGCTGAAGTGGCGGAAGGTTTGCGCATTCTTTACGGTGGCAGCATGAATGCTGGTAATGCTAAAGAGTTAATAGGGCAGCCAGACATAGATGGTGGCTTGATTGGTGGTGCGTCGCTGAAAGCTGAAGATTTTTTAGCGATTTGCCTTGCTGCCGAATAAGTAAGGCCTGCCAAATTTATCAGAGACGCCACATGTTATCAGATACGCCACAGGCTAACAGACACTCCTAAAGGTTTAAGAGAGATTATTTAAGTGGATATTATTCTTCTTGTTTTACATGTTTTTTTATCGCTGGGCATAATTACCCTGGTTTTACTGCAAAAAGGTGCGGGCGCATCTGCGGGTGCTGCTTTTGGTGGTGGTGGTGCGGGTAGTGTGTTTGGTGCCACTGGTTCGGCTAATTTTTTAAGCAAAACCACGGCAATTTTTGCACTAGGCTTTTTTGTCAACAGCCTGGCGCTGGCTTACCTGGCAGCAAATCGAGAAGTACAGACGGATAGTGTGATAGATGCGTTGATTGAGCAGCCTGTTGTAGAAGAAGTAATAGAAGTACCCGGCGCTGCAGATGTACCGGCACCTGAAGGACTGGTTGCTCCCGAAGCGGTGGTTCCAGATGAAGCAGGTGATGTACCCGCTCCTGCAGGTGAGTGATACTTACCGCAGCGTGTAGACTTGGCCGATGTGGTGGAATTGGTAGACACGCTATCTTGAGGGGGTAGTGGCGAAAGCTGTGCCGGTTCGACTCCGGCCATCGGCACCAAATTAATTATTTTAACGGGATAAACTTGACAGGACGCTAGTGGCTCATCAATACAACCTCGGTGGATCACCAGGTAAAAACAATAACAGTAGCGCGGGATGCGTTGTTGCTATAATAAATGATTGCATAACCTGGGTGTTTCAAACCCACAGAAGTTAAAACCAGAAGGTTTATAATATGCTCGAAAATTATTTGCCAGTTTTGATATTTCTTGTCATTGGCATGATGGTCGGTGTCGGCGCCATGTTTGTTGGTGGTTTCGTGTTAGCGCCGTCAAAACCAGACGCAGCTAAAAACTCACCGTTTGAGTGTGGTTTTGAAGCTTTCGAAGATGCACGTATGAAGTTTGATGTACGTTATTATCTGGTTGCTATTTTGTTTATTATTTTTGATCTTGAAATCGCCTTTCTTTTCCCCTGGGCTATCGTGCTCGATAAAATTGGTCTCTTCGGTATTTTAGCCATGGCTATTTTCCTCGGTATTCTGGTGATCGGTTTTATTTATGAGTGGAAAAAAGGAGCGCTGGAATGGGAATAGAAGGCGTTTTAGAAAAAGGCTTCGTTACCACGTCTGCTGATGGATTAATCAACTGGGCGCGTACCGGTTCGATGTGGCCCATGACTTTTGGTCTGGCCTGTTGTGCGGTAGAAATGATGCAGGCCGGTGCTTCGCGCTATGACCTGGATCGCTTTGGTATGTTGTTTCGTCCAAGTCCGCGCCAGTCAGACGTAATGATTGTTGCCGGTACCTTATGTAATAAAATGGCACCCGCGTTGCGCAAAGTGTATGACCAGATGGCAGAGCCGCGCTGGGTTATCTCCATGGGCTCCTGTGCCAATGGTGGTGGTTATTATCATTACTCTTATTCGGTCGTTCGTGGTTGTGATCGCATTGTGCCGGTTGATATCTATGTGCCGGGCTGTCCACCAACCGCTGAAGCCCTGCTCTACGGTATCCTGCAATTACAGAACAAAATTCGCCGTACCAATACCATTGCCAGGCAACCTGTTGAAGCTGATTCTGATAATAACCAGCCGGTCAAGTATCGGGATGTTACTAGCACATAGGCAGAGCTGAATGAACGTTGAAGAATTATCTCTGGCTCTGGCCAATACCTTTTTATCGCAACTACAGTCTAATGTGGTTGTGCGCAATGATGTGTTTGCTGAAGTAACCATTGAAGTTTTAGCCAAAGATGCGCTTTCTGTTTTTGAAACGCTACGTGATGACGCTGCACTTAAATTTGAGCAGCTAATCGATGTCTGTGGTGTGGATTATTCTGAATACGGTAGTTCCGAGTGGACAACTGAATCAAGCTCATCTACCGGATTTAGTCGTGGCGTGGAACCGGCTACCGGTGCACGTTTACGATTCGGTGACGATATAGACGCGACAGAGTCAGGTAGGCCACGTTTTGCCTCGGTGTATCACCTGATGTCGGTTACTTTTAATCATCGACTGCGCGTTCGTGTTTATTGTGAAAATGATGCGGTGCCGGTAGTGCCTTCCGTGATTGATCTGTGGCCAGCAGCAAACTGGTTCGAACGTGAAGCATTTGATTTGTACGGTATTATTTATGATGGTCATCCGGATTTGCGCCGCATTTTGACCGATTACGGTTTTGTTGGTCATCCTTTTAGAAAAGATTTCCCGCTGATTGGCCATGTTGAAATGAAATATGACGAAGAGCAGAAACGTGTCGTTTATCAACCGGTTAGTATCGAACCGCGGGTGCTGGTACCGCGAGTGATTCGTGATGATGGCCGCTTTGACGGACCTGTCGATGACTCTATTGCAGAAGCGGCGGAGAGCAGTGATGCCTGAAATTCGTAACTACACCTTAAATTTTGGGCCACAGCATCCGGCAGCACACGGCGTATTACGTCTGGTACTGGAAATGGATGGTGAGGTTATCCAGCGCGCTGATCCGCATGTTGGCTTGTTGCACCGTGCCACTGAAAAACTGGCTGAGTCCAAACCTTACAACCAGAGCATCGGTTACATGGATCGGCTGGATTACGTATCGATGATGTGTAATGAGCACGGTTATGTGATGGCAATGGAAAATCTGATGAATATCTCAGTGCCGGAGCGTGCACAATATATACGTGTCATGTTTGATGAGATAACACGTATATTAAATCACCTGTTATGGATTGGTGCTCATGCCCTTGATGTTGGTGCCATGACCATGTTTCTTTATGCTTTCCGGGAACGTGAAGATTTAATGGACGTCTATGAAGCCGTATCCGGCGCACGTTTGCACGCAACCTATTACCGCCCCGGCGGCGTAGCTCGCGACCTGCCAGATAGCATGCCTCAGTACAAAAAATCAAAATGGCATAGTCAGCGTGAAGTGAATAAATTAAATGAAAATCGTGAGGGCTCGTTACTCGATTTTCTTGAAGACTTTACTAATCGTTTCCCGACTTACGTTGATGAGTATGAAACTTTATTAACCGATAACCGTATCTGGAAACAGCGTACCGTTGATATTGGTATCGTTACGCCAGAACGTGCGATGGCGCTTGGTTTTACCGGGCCGATGATACGTGGTTCGGGCATTGCCTGGGATTTGCGCAAGAAACAGCCTTACGAAGTTTATCATCGTATGGATTTTGATATCCCTGTTGGCACTAATGGGGACTGTTACGACCGTTATCTGGTGCGTATTCAGGAGATGCGTGAGTCCAATCGTATTATCAAGCAATGCATAAACTGGTTACGTGAGAATGATGGCCCGGTAATTATCGATAATCAGAATATTGCACCACCAAAACGTGAAGGCATGAAAGCCGACATGGAGTCGCTGATTCATCATTTTAAATTATTTACTGAAGGTTTCTGCTTGCCTGAAGGCGAAGCTTACGCTGCGGTTGAGCACCCTAAAGGTGAGTTTGGTTGTTACCTGATTTCCGATGGCGCAAATAAACCTTACCGTTTAAAAATTCGTGCGCCAGGTTTTGTTCACCTGTCCGCATTGGATGAAATGGTGAGTGGCCATATGTTAGCTGATGTGGTTGCGATAATTGGCACGCAGGATATTGTGTTTGGTGAGGTTGACCGATAATGACTACTGAAACGATTAAAGCGGATACGATTGAAATGCCAGGGTTATCAGCTCATGCTCGTGAAGAAATAGATGCGTTATTAAGCCATTTTCCAGCGGATCAGAAAAAGTCAGCGTTGTTAGGCGCACTTAATGTTGTGCAGCATGAGAATAACGGTTTTTTAACGGAAGAACTAATGGTAGCCGTTGCCAATTATTTAGAACTGTCAAAAATTGAAGTGTATGAAGTGGCCAGCTTCTATTCGATGTATGAATTAAAACCAGTGGCACGTAACAATGTTGCTATCTGCACCAACATTTGCTGCATGTTAATGGGTTCACAGAGCATTGTTGACCACGTTGAGAAAAAATTAAACATTAAGATTGGCGAAAGTACTGATGATGGCCGCATCTATCTTAAAAAAGAAGAAGAATGTCTTGCCGCCTGTGCCGGTGGTCCGATGATGCAGGTTAATCACGTTTATTATGAAAATCTTAGCCCTGAAAAAGTGGATGAGATTTTAGATGCTCTGGAGTAACGGGTCTTATGTCAGCTAACAGCAATACAATTAAGCCCGATGTAACCAAACCAATGGTTAACAGCAAAAACGAACAGGTGTGTTTTGCTACTTTGCAGTTTGAGGACAGACCGTGGTCATATGATAACTACCTGAAAACCGGTGGTTATAAAGCATGGCGAAAAATTCTTAAAGAAAAAATCTCACCGGAAGATGTGATTGATGAAGTCAAAAAATCCGGTTTGCGTGGTCGTGGTGGTGCCGGTTTTCCAACCGGTTTGAAATGGAGCTTTATGCCACGCACAGCGCCGGTACAAAAATATCTGGTTTGTAACTCAGATGAGAGTGAGCCGGGTACCTGTAAAGACAGAGAAATTTTACGTTATAACCCACATGCTCTAGTCGAAGGTATGGCCATTGCCTGTTATGCCATGGGTGCAACGCACGGTTATAATTATATGCGTGGTGAGTTTATGGATGAGCCAGCAATACGCTTTAAGCAGGCCCTGGCCGAGGCTTACGAAAATGGTCTGTTAGGTGAAAATATTTTAGCTAGCGGTGTAAACATTGATTTACATTCATCATTAGGTGCCGGTGCTTATATCTGTGGTGAAGAAACAGCGCTATTAAATTCCCTGGAAGGTAAAAAAGGATTACCGCGTTTTAAACCGCCGTTCCCGGCAAACTTTGGTCTATACGGTAAACCTACCACCATTAATAATACCGAAACACTTTCATCTATCCCTGCCATCATGCGTAATGGTGGTGAATGGTTCCAGAATTTAGGTATTCCTAACAGTGGTGGCGTTAAACTGTTTTCTATTTCAGGTCATGTAAATAACCCCGGTAATTTTGAGATTCCGATGGGTACATCGTTTGCTGATTTACTGGAAATGGCTGGTGGCGTAAAACACGGTCGACAACTAAAAGCGGTGATTCCCGGTGGTTCATCAGTACCCGTTGTGCCGGGTCACATCATGATGAAAGCCAATATGGATTATGACTCCATCGTTGCAGCGGGTTCGATGTTAGGTTCTGGCGCGGTGATCGTGATGGACGACACCACGGATATGGTGCAGGCATTGCGTCGAATCTCGCAGTTTTATTTTTCAGAATCCTGTGGCCAATGTACACCATGTCGTGAAGGTACCGGCTGGTTGTATCGTATGTTGACCCGTATAGTTGAAGGCAAAGGCACAATGACGGACCTGGATAAACTGGATGACGTTGCCAGCAAAATTGAAGGCCGAACCATTTGTGCTTTGGGTGACGCAGCGGCGATGCCGGTGCGCAGTTTCCTTAAGCATTACCGAAGTGAATTTGAATATTACGTTGAACATAAACACAGTATGGTTAAGGCGGCTTAGAAATGATTATTCCGCAAATGAACGCAAATGAACGCAAATGTTTTTCAGGTGTTTTCACTAAGAGTAGTGGTGTGTGTCATTTGTTAAGTATTTCACGAGTTAGCTTTATAAAAAATAACAATAACTATTCGCGTTCATTTGCGTTTTTCGCGGATAACAAAATATTATGTCTGAAGCAATAGATAAAATCGAAACAGTCACAATAACCGTTGATGGTAAAGAAGTGCAGGCGCCTAAAGGGGCCATGCTGATTGAAGTGACTGACGCACAAAATATAAAAGTGCCGCGTTTCTGTTATCACAAAAAACTGGCTATTGCGGCAAACTGTCGCATGTGCCTGGTTGAAGTTGAAAAAGCACCGAAACCATTGCCTGCCTGTGCAACACCGGTAATGGAAGGCATGGTTGTACATACGCATTCAAAATATGCAAAAGATGCACAAAAATCAGTAATGGAGTTTTTACTGATTAATCATCCTTTAGATTGCCCGATTTGTGACCAGGGTGGTGAGTGTGAATTACAGGACGTGGCAGTTGCTTATGGCCAGGATGTATCACAATATGTAGAGGCTAAACGTGTGGTGCTGGATAAATATATCGGTCCATTAATTACCACAGAATTGACCCGCTGTATTCACTGTACCCGCTGTGTTCGTTTTGGACGTGAAATAGCAGGTATCCGCGAATTGGGTATGACTGGTCGCGGTGAGAATGCGTTAATTTCTACCTTTGTTGATGAATGCATAAATTCAGAAATGTCAGGTAATGCCATTGATGTTTGCCCGGTGGGTGCATTAACCGCAAAACCTTCACGTTTTAAAGCTCGCGCATGGGAAATGATCCAGCATAAAACTATCGCACCACATGACTGTATTGGCTCAAATATATTTGTCCATACCTTGCGTGGTGAAGTAATCCGTGTCGTGCCAAAAGAGAATGAAGCCATTAACGAAGTCTGGTTATCCGACCGTGACCGTTTTAGTTATGAAGGTTTAGAATCGGATGATCGTTTGACCACACCGATGATTAAACGTGATGGCCAATGGCATGTCGCTAACTGGGATGAAGCATTACAGCTGGTTGCCGATAAGTTTAAATCCGTTGCTGATAAGCTGGCAGAACAAAAGGCAAAACAAGTTGCGGCTGAAGCTGCAACTGGTGAAGAGACTTCAGAGAGCACTGAAACAGGCGCTGAAACAGTAGAACCGGTCAATACCGAAATGGCGGCGTTAGTTTCTGCAAACTCAACACTGGAAGAGCAGTATTTAACGCAAAAATTATTACGTGGTCTGGGTAGCGGCAATATTGACTTTCGTTTACGTCAGTCCGATTTTTCTGATCAGGATATTGCACCAATAATGCCCTGGTTAGGGCAGAATATAGAACAACTTGAAAAGCTTGATGCAGCCTTGTTGATTGGTTCAAACATTCGCAAAGAACAACCTATCGCAAATCTGCGTTTACGCAAAGCCGCAGTTAGCAATAATGCTCAGATTTCGTTTGTAAATCCTCGCAAATATGATTTTAATTTCCCATTAGCGAACAATATTTCTGTTGCGCAACAGCACATGGTGACAGAGCTGGCGGCTATTGCAGCGGCAGTGTATCAGTTAAGCGGTAAAGCATTGCCCAAAAACATATCTACTGCAGTTTCAAAAGTGGCTGCAAATGAGTCACATAAAGCCATTGCGCTGCAACTAAAGGATGCTGAGGCCGCCACCGTTATACTCGGTAACATTGCACAAATGCATCCGCAGTTTTCTGCTTTACGGGTGCTGGCAGAAGCCATAGCTGTCGAGACTAACAGCACTTTTGGTTATTTGAGCGACGGCTGTAATGCGGCAGGTGCCTGGCTGGCCGGTGCGGTTCCTCATCGCGGTGCAGGCGGTTCAACTAAAGATGTTGTTACCGGTAAAAATCTTGCAAGCCTCATGTCAGATGCGGCAAATGAGAAGCTCGCCGCCTGTTTGTTAGTCAATATTGAGCCCGATACTGATGCAGTTAATGCAAATAAACTAGTAGACACATTAAACGAGGCTGATTTTGTCGTTTCAATTTCAGCTTTTAATTCAGCATCAGTGAAAAGTATTGCAGATGTCATGTTGCCGGCTGCGAGCTTTATGGAAACCTCGGGCACTTATGTCAATGCAGAAGGTTTCTGGCAAAGTTTCCGGGGTGTGGTTAAACCTGAAGGTGGCTCACGACCAGTATGGAAAATTCTACGTGTGCTGGGTAATTTAACAGGGCTTGATGATTTTGATTATTTTTCTTCAGACGATGTAAAAAAAGAAGTGCGCTCGATGTGTGAATCCATTGAATTATCGAATGCGATAGCTAAGTCTGCCACGGTTAAAATTAATCCGGCGACAAAAGGTATGCATCGATC
Source organism: uncultured Gammaproteobacteria bacterium (assembly GCA_963759005.1). GTDB lineage: Bacteria > Pseudomonadota > Gammaproteobacteria > SZUA-229 > SZUA-229. Next base: position 42,040 of record CAVWXQ010000027.1, on the reverse strand, counting down.
ATCCGATGTACCTATGTATGCAACTGATGCGATAGTACGTCGCGCTGCTTCGTTACAAAAAACCGTTGATGCACAAACAATGTGTGTAAGGCTGAACAGCGCTGAAGCTGAACGCCTTGGTGTGAGTACGGCTACAACCGTTACTGTGAAGCAGGCAGATAGCAGTATTGTTTTAAGCCTGGTTATTGATGACAGCATCCCTGATGATTCCGCATGGATTCCATCTGCGCTTGAGGGTAATGATTTACTGGATACGCCGTTTGCTGTGGTAACTATTGAAGCGCTAATGTCAGAGGTCGCAGGCGCATGAATGAAATGATGGATAACCTGCTTACCTTCGGCCTTGAAATCTGGAACTGGTTTCCAGCAGACTGGCAAACCTTATTATTAATTCTGGGTAAAATTGTTCTGATTCTTGTGCCACTGATGATCTGCGTGGCTTATATCACCTATGCCGAGCGTAAGATCATTGGTTATATGCAAATTCGTATTGGCCCTAATCGCGTAGGTTTCCGTGGCTGGTTGCAACCAATCGCTGATGCCATGAAGCTGATGTTCAAAGAAGTCATCATTCCAACCAAATCAGATAAATATTTGTTTTTAATCGCACCGGTATTATCCATTATGCCGGCCCTGGCGGCGTGGGCAGTGATCCCTTTTGATCGCGGCGTGGTATTGACTGATGTGAATGCCGGTTTGCTTTATGTACTGGCGCTAACTTCAATAGGTGTGTACGGCGTCATCATTGCCGGCTGGGCATCAAATTCTAAATACGCTATTTTGAGCTCATTACGTGTCGGCGCGCAAATTGTTGCTTATGAAATTGCCATGGGTTTTGCACTGGTTGGTGTGTTGATGGCGAGTGGCAGTTTGAACATGAGTGATATTGTTGAAGGGCAGTCCGGTGGTATCTGGAGCTGGTATATCTGGCCTTTACTGCCAATGTTCTTTGTTTATTTTATTTCTGGTGTAGCAGAAACCAACCGTGCACCGTTTGATGTGGCCGAAGGTGAGTCTGAAATCGTCGCCGGTTTCCACGTTGAATATTCAGGTATGGCATTTGCTGTGTTCTTTCTCGCTGAGTACGCAAACATTATTCTAATTTCTTCTTTGACTGCATTGCTATTCCTTGGTGGCTGGTTATCACCATTTGAATCGGGTGAATCAAGCTTTTTCTGGTTCTTTGCCAAAGCCTGTATTTTTGCTTTCTGTTTTCTGTGGTTTCGTGCAACTTTCCCGCGTTATCGTTACGACCAGATTATGCGTCTGGGATGGAAAGTCTTTATTCCGGTAACGATTGTCTGGCTGTTTGTTGAAGCAGTGATGGTTGTAGCTGAAGTTGGTCCCTGGGCAGTGTAGGGTGACGATATGAATACAATAAAACATTTTATCAAGAGCTTCTCTTTCTGGGAATTGTTAAAAGGTTTGAGCGTTACCGGGAAGTACCTGTTTGCGAGAAAGATTACTGTTCAGTACCCGGAAGAAAAAACCCCGATGTCACCACGTTTTCGTGGACTGCATGCCTTGCGTCGTTATGCCAACGGTGAAGAACGTTGCATTGCCTGTAAATTGTGCGAAGCAGTTTGTCCCGCATTAGCCATTACCATTGATTCAGAAGAACGTGAAGATGGCTCGCGCCGAACTACACGTTACGATATTGATTTATTTAAATGTATTTATTGCGGTTTTTGTGAAGAAGCCTGTCCGGTGGACTCCATTGTGGAAACGCATATTTTTGAATATCACTTTGAAGAGCACGGTACGCAGATAATGACTAAAGAAAAGTTGCTTGAAATTGGCGATAAGTACGAAGCAGAAATTGCTGCCAACAAACAGGCGGATGCGGCTTACCGTTAGCACAGGACTTAGGAAAAACAATGACGATTACTGATTTTTTATTTTTTGCGTTTGCCGGTGTGACAATTGCCGCTGCCTTAGGTGTAGTGGTGTCTAAAAATCCGGTGCACTCCGCATTATTTTTAGTGCTGACATTCTTCAGCTGTTCTGCGATCTGGTTGATGCTGGAAGCAGAGTTTTTAGCCATTACCCTGGTGCTGGTTTATGTCGGTGCGGTAATGGTGTTGTTCCTGTTCGTGGTGATGATGCTGGATATTAATGTGGCTAAAATGCGAGAAGGTTTCGTGTCTTATTTACCCGTGGGTATTTTGTTTGCTGTATTGATGTTAGCAATTATGGTTTACGTGGTTGGTCCATTTGGTTCGGATGTGATGAATACCGCTGCGCTGAATAATGCAGTGGTACACACATCCGATTACAGTAATACGGAAGCCCTGGGTGAAATCCTTTACACCGATTATGTGCTGGCTTTTGAAGTTGCGGCGGTTATTTTACTAGTAGCGATTATTGCGGCCATTTCCTTAACTCTGCGCAGACGGCCAAAAACAAAATACCAGACACCGGCCAATCAAATTAAAGTTAAACGTGATGATCGCCTGAAAATCATCAAGTCGGATGCCGAGGTATTGAAGTGATGGAGGCTGGAATGATAGATGCAGGTCTGATCGGTTTAACCAGTTATTTAACCCTGGCTGCAATTTTATTTGCTATCAGTGTGGCCGGTATTTTTCTAAACCGAAAAAATATTGTGGTTTTGTTGATGTGTATAGAATTAATGCTGCTTGCAGCCAATATTAATTTTATTGCTTTTTCGCATTATCTAAATGATTCAGCAGGGCAGGTTTTTGTTTTCTTTATTTTGACTGTTGCGGCTGCTGAAGCGGCCATTGGTCTGGCCATACTTGTTGTATTATTCCGTACTCGTCGAACCATTGATGTCGAAGAACTCGACGTTTTGAAAGGATAAACCTGATGGACTCTACGATAGATAAGCTGTATCTTGCCATTCCGTTAGCGTCACTTTTTGGTGCCATCATTGCGGGCTTCTTCGCTACGCAAATTGGCCGTAAGGGTGCGCACATGGTTACAATCCTGGGCGTTGGTACGTCATTTGTGTTGTCATTGGTGGCTTTAAATCATCATGTGTTTGATGGTGCGCCGGCTTATAATCACTCTGTTTATGAATGGATGGTATCTGATGGCATTCGTTTTGAAGTAGGTTTCTTAATCGACAACCTGACCGTGATGATGATGTCGGTAGTAACCGGCGTTTCGCTGATGGTGCATATATACACCATTGGCTACATGGCCGATGATTTGCACAACTGGCCAAAAGAAAGTCTTGCCGGTACTAATTCATATCAGCGATTCTTCAGTTACATCTCCTTGTTTACTTTTTCCATGCTGATGCTGGTGATGTCCAACAACTTTTTGCAGCTGTTCTTTGGCTGGGAAGCAGTGGGGCTTGTTTCATACTTGTTAATTGGTTTCTGGACGGTACGTCCTACAGCCGTGTATGCCAACTTAAAAGCGTTTTTAGTTAACCGCGTCGGTGACTTTGGTTTTATTCTGGGTATAGCTGCTGTTGTTATGTATACCGGCAGTCTGGATTATTACGATGTGTTTGCCAAGGCTGAAGGCTTATCATTGCTAACCATGAGTATTTACCCTGGCACTGAGTGGAGTGTTATCAGCGTTATCTGTATCTTGCTATTTATCGGTGCCATGGGCAAGTCTGCACAAATCCCTTTGCATGTATGGCTGCCTGATTCGATGGAAGGCCCAACGCCAATTTCTGCCTTGATCCATGCGGCCACCATGGTGACCGCGGGTATCTTTATGGTGACGCGTATGTCGCCACTGTATGAATATTCTGAAGCAGCTTTAAGTTTTGTTTTGATTATCGGCGCGCTTACTGCCTTTCTCATGGGACTGGTGGGTATTGTGCAGAATGATATTAAACGTGTGGTGGCTTACTCCACACTGTCACAACTGGGTTATATGACCGTCGCCCTTGGCGCATCTGCATACTCTGCTGCGGTGTTCCATCTGATGACGCATGCGTTCTTTAAAGCATTATTGTTCCTCGCTGCCGGGTCGGTGATTATCGCTATGCATCACGAACAGGATATACGTAAGATGGGAGGTCTGAAAAAATACCTGCCGATTACTTACTGGACATCATTAGTGGGCTCACTGGCGTTGATTGGTTTTCCCGGTTTTTCCGGCTTCTTCTCTAAGGATGGCATCATTGAAGCGGTCCACCATTCAAGCATTCCCGGTCATGAATTTGCTTATCTAGCGGTGTTATCTGGTGTTTTTATTACCGCATTTTATTCTTTCCGAATGTTCTTCCTGGTATTTCATGGTGAAGAGCGTATGGATAAACACACCAAAGAACATCTACATGAGCCGCCCTGGGTGGTCACTGTGCCGTTGATCCTGCTGGCAATCCCATCTATCTTTATCGGTGGTTTTACCATTGGCGATATGCTGTTTGGTGATTATTTTGGCAGTGCGGTTTATATTGCTGAACATCACAATGGCCTGGCTGAAGTCGGTAAACACTTCCATGGTGCCTGGGCATTCGTTGAACACAGCTTTTCTGGATTGCCAGTTTATCTGGCGGCAGCTGGTGTTATCTCAGCCTGGTTTATTTATATGAAGCGGCCTGATATTGCGACTAATCTCAAACAACGTTTTATTGTTGTGTATAACCTGCTTGATCGTAAATATTACTTCGATGATTTCAACTCAGCAGTATTCGGTGGTGGTAGCCGAAATCTGGGTGACCGTTTATGGCAACTCGGTGATGTGAAGTTTATCGATGGTGTACTGGTTAACGGCTCTGCTCGATTAGTTGGCTGGTTTGCCGGGGTAACACGAAAGCTGCAAACGGGTCTGCTTTATCATTATGCGTTTGCCATGATTATTGGTGTGCTGATGCTGATGGTGATGGGCCTGTTTATTTAGGCACGTTGACAATTAATATTACGAAATAACATTATTTTTACGGAAACATTATGTTTGCTGACTTACCATTATTAAGCTTGATCGTCTGGTTACCGATTTTCGGTGGCGTGGCTGTATTGCTTTCTGGAGATAAAGGTGATGCCAACGGTGTTCGTGTTTTATCTCTGGTTATTTCAATTGCTACCTTTGTATTAAGTTTAGGGTTGTATAGCGGATTTGATTCATCGACTTCTGCAATGCAGTTTGTTGAAAAAGCGGCATGGATTCCGGTATTTAATATTAACTATCATTTTGGTGTGGATGGCTTCTCCATGCCATTAATCATTCTTACCTCCTTCACAACGATATTAGTGGTGCTGGCTGGCTGGGAAGTTATCAAGAAAAAACCGTCACAATACCTGGCTGCATTCCTTATCATGGAAGGTTTAATGATTGCCGTGTTTGCAGCACTGGATGCTATATTTTTCTATGTATTCTGGGAAGCGATGCTGGTGCCGATGTTTATTTTGATCGGTGTCTGGGGTGGTGAACGTCGTGTCTATGCGACCATTAAGTTCTTTATTTACACCTTTATCGGCTCCGTGTTTATGCTGGTGGCATTGATCTATCTGTATTATAAAGGCGGTAGTTTTGCCATTCTTGATATGCATGCACAGTCATTAACGCTAAACGAACAGATTTTTATATTCCTGGCATTTCTCGCGGCTTTTGCGGTGAAAGTACCTATGTGGCCGGTTCATACCTGGTTGCCGGATGCGCATGTGGAAGCACCAACAGGTGGTTCGGTAATACTGGCAGCCATCATGTTGAAGATTGGTGGTTACGGTTTTATCCGTTTCAGTATGCCGATTACCCCGGATGCCTCACATACGCTTGACTGGTTAATTATTGTTATGTCGCTGGTTGCTGTTGTTTATATCGGTTTTGTTGCGCTGGTGCAGCGAGATATGAAAAAGCTGGTTGCTTATTCATCGATTGCACACATGGGTTTTGTTACTTTAGGTTTATTTGTGGTGTTCCAGATTTGGGAAAACCCTGCTAATGCTTCGGGCGGTGGTGCGGCACTTGCCGTTGAAGGCGCCATGATCCAGATGATCTCTCACGGTTTCATTTCAGGCGCCATGTTCCTGATGATCGGTGTGTTATATGATCGCATGCATACCCGTGAAATTAATGCTTATGGTGGTGTTGTACATACCATGCCAGTGTTCGCTGCTTTTGCCGTGTTCTTTTCAATGGCGAATGCCGGCTTGCCGGGAACCTCTGGTTTTGTCGGCGAGTTCATGGTAATCATTGCCAGTTTCCAGGCAAATTTCTGGTATGCCTTCCTTGGTGCGTTAACCCTGATTCTGGGAGCAGCTTACACTCTGTGGATGGTGAAACGTGTTTTCTATGGCGAGATTGGTAACGAAGCCGTGCGTGCTTTAAAAGATCTTAACCCGCGTGAATTGGTCATTATGACTATTTTGGCAATAGCGGTTTTAGTTTTAGGTTTGTGGCCCGCGCCGGTAGTCGACGTGATGCACGCGACTGTTGAAAACTTCCTGCAACACATTGCCCAATCCAAACTTTAACGGCAAAGTTGTAGTGCTGGAAAACGTTAGATAAATAAAGCTGACAGACTCGATTAGAAAGATAAGACTGGATAGATATAAAGTGTTGCATAAGGATTCACTGTCACTTGATTTTGAGACTGTCGGTAGCATGGATGCTACCGTCAAGCCTACAGGGATGTATTTACGGCGTGCCGAAAAAGCAAGTGACAGTGAATCATTATGCAACGATTAATAAGACCGGGTATAAAACTGGATAGATAAGAATGACACTTGAATCACTAAATATAGCTATCGCATTACCAGAAATATTTTTGGTAACAATGGCCTGTCTGGTACTGGTGGTAGATGTATATCTGCCGCAGGAAAAAAGAAACTTTACCTATGTGTTAACGCAGTTATCACTGATAATTACCCTGGCACTGGTGTTAGCTAACCAGACCGATACACGTGTTCTGGCTTTTAATGATTTATTTGTCCAGGATGCGATGGCGGATGCGCTTAAATTATTTATTTTGATTATCAGTTTCGGTGTGTTTGTTTATTCGAGAGAGTATTTACAGCAGCGTAAGATATTTAAAGGTGAGTTTTATGTTCTCGGTTTGTTCAGTATTGTCGGTATGATGCTGATGGTATCGGCGAATAATCTGCTGATGCTGTATTTAGGTCTGGAATTATTATCCCTGTGTTTATATGCGCTGGTAGCCTTCAATCGTGATAATGGTACCGCTTCAGAAGCCGCCATGAAATATTTTGTATTAGGCGCTATCGCTTCTGGCATGCTGCTTTATGGCATGTCTATTCTTTATGGTTTATCAGGCAGTCTGCAGTTATCTGAAATTGCGCTAGCCGTATCGCAGGCTTCACAGGCGGGTGGTGCGCAAAATATCGGTATGGTGTTCGCTTTAGTCTTCATTGTGGTAGCTCTCGCGTTCAAACTGGGTGCGGTGCCCTTTCATATGTGGATGCCGGATGTTTATCACGGTTCACCGACTGCGGTTACTGCACTAATCGGTACCGCGCCTAAACTGGCGGGTTTTGCCATGTTCATGCGTTTGCTGGTGGAAGCATTAGGTGGTTTACAGGCTGACTGGCAACAGATGGTTATTGTCCTTGCTGTTTTATCGCTTGCGGTCGGTAATATCGTCGCCATTGCGCAGACTAATCTTAAACGTATGCTGGCGTATTCCACCATTTCACATGTCGGCTTTATTTTATTAGGTATTCTGGCAGGCACCGCAGAAGGTTACTCTTCTGCTATGTTCTACACTATTTCGTACGCCATGATGTCTTTAGGTGGTTTCGGCATTATCATGTTGATGGCACGTCAGGGATTTGAGGCCGATAATATCACTGATCTGGCGGGCCTGAATCAGCGCAGTCCCTGGTATGCTTTTATCATGATGATTTTAATGTTATCTATGGCGGGGGTGCCTCCTACCGTAGGTTTCTGGGCGAAGCTTGCGGTATTAACTGCAGTGGTTGATGTTGATCTGATATGGATGGCAATCATCGCTGTGTTCTTCTCTATCATTGGTATTTTCTATTATCTGCGTATTATCAAGGTGATGTACTTTGATGATGCCGTTGATACCCAGCCATTGGAATGTGGCCGTGATATGCAAATTACATTAAGCGCCAATGGACTTGCTATTCTTGCTTTGGGCTTATATCCAGCGGCGTTAATGTCGCTTTGCGTGTCAGTTTTTAGCAGTTAATAAGTTATTCTATCCACAGATTAACGCAGATAAACACAGATAAAAGCCATTTGTGATATAAGCTGAGACCTGGTTCTGTAATGTTTTTACAGCAGAAATTTAGTGTGCAAAGTCTATGAAGCCTTGATAAAATCGAAGTTTTTATCTGTGTTCATCTGTGGAAAAATTGTTTTTGTTTATATTCCTATTTATTCGTCTTAGCACCTTGCATTTTTACGCGTAAGTCCGTAATATTCGCGTCTTGTTGATGCGGGGTGGAGCAGTCTGGCAGCTCGTCGGGCTCATAACCCGAAGGTCGTAGGTTCAAATCCTGCCCCCGCTACCAAAATTTGTTTTTCTTGGTGGCGTAGATGTACCGGAGCGTGGTTTCGGAGTTTTCTATTACCAGGAATTTTGGAAAGGCTCCGTTTACGGGGCCTTTTTGTTACTGACAATAAATAATCTGCCAACAAAATATTGAAACTTAGGCATTAAGATCAAGAGTTTTGCATGATTGTAATAATCGTAACAGCCAGATGAGAAAAGACCAGACACATTTGTGGGAATTATTTGAGCCGGTGGTAAACGGCATGGGTTTCGATTTGATTGAAATTGAACATTTTCCTAATCCGAAACACGGTGTGCTGCGGCTTTTTATTGATAAACCGGCAGGTTCCGAGGTAGAAAGCGTGGTGATTGAAGACTGCTCAGCGGTGAGTCGTCAAATCAGTGCCTTAATTGATGTTGAAGACCCGATACGGGGCCAGTTTAACCTGGAAGTTTCATCGCCGGGTTTAGACCGACCGCTGAGACGGTTACAGGATTTTCAGCGTTTTACCGGTTCGCTGGTTAAGTTAAAAACGGTGATGCCGCTGGAAGGTCAGCGAAACTTTAAAGGACGGCTACTGGAAGCCAGTGAAGATGTTGTTGTTATAGAAACGGATGCTGAAGAAGTCAGTTTGCCAATGAACGCTATTGAAAAGGCGCGTATTGTTCCAGAGTACTAACTTAAAAAATTTATTGTTGTTCAAGACATGTTGTTTACTGAACATGTGGTTCAACAAACATGTTGTTATTTGATGAGGTTTAAATCATGAGCAAGGAAATTCTCTACGTTGCAGATGCCGTTTCTAATGAAAAGGGCGTTGAAAAAGAGATTATATTTGAGGCCATTGAGGCAGCACTTGCTACCGCTACGCGTAAGAAAAACGGTAAAGATATCGAAGTACGTGTAACCATTAATCGCGAGACCGGTGACTACGATACCTTTCGTCGCTGGCTGGTTATCGATAATGATGAACCGATGGAAAACCCGCTGGGTGAAATTACACTGGGCGCTGCGTTAATCGATGAGCCGGAAATTAAAGTTGGCGATTATGTTGAAGAGCAGATTGATTCCGTAGAATTTGGTCGTATTGCAGCACAAACCGCGAAACAGGTCATCGTACAGAAAGTGCGTGAAGCTGAACGTGAACGTGTGGTTGAAGCTTACTCAGGTCGTGAAGGTGAGCTGGTAATGGGCACGGTGAAACGGGTAGAGCGCGGCAATGTGTACCTGGATTTAGGCAGTGGTGTTGAAGGTTTTATTCCCAAATCTGATATGATTCCTCGAGAAGCCGTCCGTCCGGGCGACCGCCTGCGCGGTTATTTAAAAGAAGTGCGTTCAGAAACACGTGGTCCACAATTGTTTATCAGTCGTACTGCGCCCGAGTTTCTGGTTGAACTGTTTAAACTTGAAGTGCCGGAAGTTGATCAGGGCATGATTGAAATCCTGGGCGGCGCTCGTGATCCGGGTTCGCGTGCAAAAATTGCTGTAAGAGCACTGGACAGTCGCATTGACCCTGTTGGCGCCTGTGTGGGTATGCGTGGTTCGCGCGTGCAATCGGTATCCAATGAAATTGGTGGCGAACGGGTAGATATTATTCTTTGGGATGATGACGCCGCACAGTTTGTAATTAACGCCATGTCACCGGCTGAAGTGCTTTCTCTGGTAGTTGATGAAGAAGCCAATAGCATGAACATTGCAGTCGATGAAGATAAGCTTGCCATGGCGATTGGTCGTGGTGGTCAGAATATTCGTCTTGCCAGTGAATTGACGGGTTGGGAATTGAACGTCATGACTGAGCAGGAAGCTGAATCGAAAACTGCAGAAGAAGGTGCGAAGTACCTTGCAGTCTTTACTGAACATCTGGATGTGGATACTGAATTGGCTGAAATTCTGGTGGCAGAAGGCTTTTCAACGATTGAAGAAGTGGCTTACGTCCCTGAGGCTGAATTATTAAATATCGAAGAATTTGACGAAAACATCGTAGCTGAGTTACGTAATCGCGCCAGTGATTATCTGTTAACACAGGCAATTATGACTGAAGAAGTGCTGGAAAATAACAAACCACAGGACGACCTGTTAACCATGGATGGTATGGATAACGAGCTTGCTAACATGTTGGCAGTAAAAGGTATCTGTTCAATGGAAGACCTTGCCGAGCAGGCGGTAGATGAATTAATGGAAATTGAAGGTATGGATGAAACACGTGCTTCTGAGTTAATTATGACTGCACGTGCTCCATGGTTTGCGGCTGAAGAGTCGACAACCGAAGAGCAAGCAGCAGCAGAAAAGCAATAAGAATAAATCGTCAGGAACGATTTATCACGTAAGCCCCAGAGGGGTGAGTATCAGGGATGATACGAATAATAATTCGATTAAAATAAATTACAAAGATTATTCACTGAGATAATTTATGGCTGAAGTAACAGTAAAACAATTAGCAAGTGTCGTTGGCACACCAGTAGAACGTCTGCTTGAACAGATAAAAGATGCGGGTCTGGCTATCAATGAGCCTGACTCATTAATATCTGATGCAGACAAAATGACCTTGTTGGGCTTTTTAAGAGGCCAGCACGGCAAAGACAGTAGTGTTGAAGCTGGCAGCAAACCGCATAAAATTGCATTAAAACGCAAATCGGTGAGTGAAGTAAAAGTCAGGGGAGGTTCGGGTAAGGGAACGGTTTCCATTGAGGTCCGCCGTAAACGCTCAATTTCTCGTCCCGTGGTGGAGGAAGAAAAAGTTGATACTGCGGAAGTTGCCGAACAGGAAGTACCTGCTGAAATCACAGAATTAGAAAAACTCCGTGCTGATCAGGCGCGTCGAGAAGAAGAGCGCGAAAGTGAAAAGCAGCTTAAGCTTGAACGTGCTGCACTTCGTGCACAGGAGCAACAGGCTGAAGAGTTACGTTTCGCAGAAGTTAAAGCGAAGGTAGAAGCGGAAGCAGGGACTATTCAACCAGGGCAAAAAGACGAAAAAACGGCTAAGCCGAAAGAGAAGGTGCTTACGCCGGATGAATTGCAGGCGCAGCAATCGCGTGAACAGAAAACGCCATCGAAAAAACACAAAGTCGAACATAAAGACAAAAGTACTTTATATGGTCGTAAAGAATTGCATGTTGCCTCTGCTCAAAGTGGTAGACGCCACAAGAAAAAAGGTAAATCGGCAAGAAGGTCAGTTGCGACTGCAGATGCCAAACATGGATTTGAAAGACCCGTTGACGCGATTGTGCATGACGTGATTGTGCCTGATACCATCACCGTTGACGAACTTGCCAGGCGTGTATCGATGAAAGCCGGTGAGCTCATTAAAACTTTGATGCAAATGGGTGTAATGGCAACCATTAACCAGGTGATTGATCAGGATACAGCCGTACTGGTAATTGAAGAACTGGGGCATAACCCGGTTGTGATTAATGAGGATGATTACGAAAAAGAATTGCTGGCGCGTGATACCTCCAGCCTGAAAGTAGAGCATCGTCCACCGGTTGTTACTATCATGGGGCATGTTGACCACGGTAAAACATCACTGCTGGATTACATTCGTTCATCAAAAATTGCCGCTGGCGAAGCTGGTGGTATTACTCAGCATATTGGCGCTTATCATGTGGAGACCGATAAAGGGATTATCACTTTTTTAGACACCCCCGGTCATGCTGCGTTTACCAGTATGCGCGAACGAGGTGCTAACGCCACGGATATCGTTATTATTGTCGTGGCTGCCGATGATGGTGTGATGCCACAAACCATCGAAGCGGTGCAACATGCAAAAGCGGCTGAAGTGCCTATTATTATTGCGGTTAATAAAATTGATAAAGAAGGCGCAGACCCTGATCGGGTAAAAAGTGAACTCGGCAAGTACGAAATTATTCCTGAAGAATGGGGCGGTGAAAATATATTCGTTAATGTTTCAGCGCTGACAGGTGAGGGTGTTGATGCTTTACTGGATGCTGTTTCCCTGCAGGCAGAGCTGATGGAGTTACAGGTGACAGCAGAAGGTCTTGCCAAAGGCGTGGTTCTGGAAGCCTCGCTGGATAAAGGTCGTGGTGTTACCACAACGGTACTGGTCCAGGAAGGCACCCTGAGAAAGGGTGACATTATGCTTGCCGGAGAAGATTTTGGTCGCGTGCGCGCGATGTATGATGAATACGGTCACAGTATTGAAAGTGTTGGCCCATCTATGCCGGCAGCGGTTATAGGTTTATCTAATATGCCTAACGCGGGAGATGAAATGCAAGTGTTGTCTGATGAGCGTACTGCCCGTGAGGTATCACAAAATCGTCAGGAAAAAGCGCGCAATATGCGCCTCGCTAGCCAGCAGGCAAATAAACTGGATTCGATGTTTGACCAGATGAAGGCGGGCGAAGTTAAAAAATTAAATATTCTGTTGAAAGCGGATGTGCAAGGTACCTTACATGCTATCAGCGACTCATTATTCAAGCTGGTTGCTGACAATGAAGAAGTTGATGTCCGCATTATTGGTTCGGGTGTGGGCGGTATTAATGAAACCGATATTAGCCTTGCGGCCGCATCGAATGCGATTGTGATTGGCTTTAATGTTCGTGCAGATGCCACTGCCAGACGTGCGGCTGCCGAGCGTGGTGTACAGCTAAACTACTACAGCATAATTTATGAACTGATTGATGACGTGGCGAAAGCGCTGACCGGTATGCTTAAGGCAGAATACCGTGAGCAGATTATCGGCATGGCTAAAGTGCTGGAAGTATTCACCTCACCAATGTATGGTCAGGTTGCTGGTTCCCTGGTCACAGAGGGCGTGGTGCGTAAGGATTCACCTATTCGTGTACTGCGTGACAATGTTGTGATTTTTGAAGGCGAACTTGAATCGTTGCGTCGTTTTAAAGACAATGTGAAAGAAGTTAACAGTGGTACTGAATGTGGTATTGCAGTGAAGAATTACGAAGTTAAAGTTGGCGATCAAATCGAAGTGTTCGAGCGCGTAGAAGTTGAACGTACCCTGTAATACCTGCTTATTCATCGTTAAATGTTTACCAACTATTCAACTTTAATTGCTAGCTGCTTAGATTGCCCATGCAGGGCTTTGGCGCAGGATGGGAAAGGTGAGTTACAGTGACGGAAAATCGCTCAGTGCATTATCCGCACTTGTCACTACCACGTGGGACGTAAATGAGTATTTCCCAACATAGCCTTTGCATCTTCATGGGTAAGCCGGGTAGTTATCGTGCCTAGAGAGTTTTCACGTAGTGAACGCATGGCGGAGCTGCTTCGCCATGAGCTGGCAGAAATTGTGCGTGATGAAATTAAAGATCCACGTTTGGGTTTTGTGTCATTTACTGAAATACGCATGAGTCGCGATTTAAGTCATGCCGTTGTATACAGTTCTGTTTTAAATTCTGAATCGCAAGACCAGGCTATCGAAATATTAAATCGTGCGGTTGGATTTATTCGTAAAGAAATCGCGCGTCGAATTCGTGCGCGCATTGTACCCACGTTAAAATTTGTCGTTGATGAAAGTGTCATCCGCGGTGAAGCCATGGATGAGCTGATTAGTGAGGCAATTGAGAGTGATAAAAAAAATAGTGGAAATGAAGATTAGCGGCATAAGTTTGCTCTGCTTATTTTAACTAACAGCAATAAACAATTTTATCCACAGATGAACACAGATGAACGCAGATATGTAGAAACTAACAACGTTTTTAATCTGTGTTCATCTGTTTTCATCTGTGGACTTGATTTTCTTTAGAATTTTATTTTTTTAATAGAGAGTGGTTAGTCTTGGGCAGAAGAAAAAATAAAGGACGCGATGTTAGCGGCGTATTGCTGTTAGATAAACCACTGGGTGGCAGTTCTAATCATGTCTTGCAAAAAGTTAAACGACTGTTTGGTGCAGCTAAAGCTGGCCACACCGGTAGTCTTGACCCACTGGCAACAGGCATGTTGCCGATATGTTTTGGTGAAGCGACAAAAATTTCAGCTTTTTTGCTGGATGCCGATAAACGCTATCGCTTCAAATGCCAGCTTGGCGTAAGTACAACCACCGGTGATGCAGAAGGTGAAGTGGTTGAAACTTGTGACGTCTCTTCAATAACTGAACAGGCTATAAAAGCAGTTTTACCTGAATTTATTGGCGATATAGAGCAAATACCACCGATGTATTCTGCACTCAAACATAATGGTGAGCGCTTGTATAAACTTGCACGTCAGGGTATTGAGGTAGAACGTGAAGCTAGAAGTGTCACCATTTATGACATTGACTACCTGTCACTGAACAAAGACCTGCAGCAGCGACTGATTCTGGAGCTTGAAGTTAGTTGTTCAAAAGGCACTTATGTACGTACTCTGGTTGAAGATATTGCGAAAAAATTGCATTGTTGTGCGCATATTACCGAGTTGCGCCGTTTAAGCGTTGGCCCTTACGAAGGTGATGATATGCTGACTATGGAGCAGTTAATAGAGCTGGCCGAAGAGGGCAACGAAGCACTGGATAATAGCTTGCAGCCAATTGATAGCGGTGTTGCTGACTGGCCGGATGTGCATCTGGGCTCGGATGCCGCGTTTTATGTGCGTCAGGGACAGCCGGTAATGGTACCGCATGCACCGACGCAGGGCTGGGTTCGCATATACGACCAGAGTCAATTTTTAGGCCTGGGTGAAATTCAGGACGATGGTATGGTTGCGCCGCGTCGAATGATTAAACAATGCGCTTAAAAGCGTATTCACCACAGAGGCGCAGAGAGCACAGAGAAAAATGTTTTTAACGACGAAAAGTGTGTTTTAGCAATGTGGTAAATGCACTTGAGGTGCAAATAAGTAAATTGTTTAAAACAAAAACATGGCTTTCCTCTGTGCTCTCTGTGCCTTTGTGGTAAAAAGTTTTTTACGTTTCTTCTATGTGGATGAGTGGACGCTGGAATCACATGAAAATCTTTTATAAACAATGCTTTTTTGTCGCTTCAATTAGTGATAAAATCGCCATCCTTTTATTCGTGCCCAACTTTGGGTGAAATTTAGTTCGGAGTATTCATGTCTTTATCGACCGCAGAAAAAGGCGAAGTTGTTTCAAAATACCAGCAAAAAGAAGGAGATACAGGTTCTCCAGAAGTGCAGGTTGCGTTATTAACAACTCGCATTGTGCAATTAACAGAGCACTTTAAAGATCACAAACATGATCATCATTCACGCCGTGGTTTATTGCGAATGGTGAATCAGCGTCGTAAATTGCTCGATTATCTTAAAGGCAAAAACGTTAGCCGTTACAAAGAGCTAATATCCAGCCTTGGCCTGCGTCGATAATTTTGTGTTGTTAGTCTAATCACTGAGTACCCGATAAAACCAGTACGGGTTATCGATTCAGTGATTTTTTTATGCTTTTTTTCAGGGTTTAGATTCGTTTTCAGGCCCCACAACAGGAAACAATATAGTGATACCTACAGCAATTAAAAAATCATTTCAGTACGGCGATCTAACAGTTACGATGGAAACGAGTGAAATCGCTCGTCAGGCATCCGGTGCTGTAATGATTAGCATGGGCGACACAGTTGTTTTTGTGACTGCTGTCTGTTCTAAAGAATCAGAAGAGGGTAGAGATTTCTTCCCGATGACGGTTAATTATCAGGAACGTACTTATGCTGCGGGTAAAATCCCGGGTGGTTTCTTCCGTCGTGAAGGCCGCCCGAGTGAAGCAGAGATATTAACCTGCCGTTTAATTGATCGTCCGATTCGTCCTTTATTCCCAAAAGGTTTTACTAACGAATGTCAAATCGTTGCTACCGTCGTTTCTTTGAGTGGCGATATCGATCCTGAGATTCCAGCGATTATTGGTGCTTCTGCGGCATTATGTATTGCGGGTGTGCCTTTTGCAGGCCCACTAGGTGCAGCGCGTATTGGTTATAAAGATGGCGAATACTTATTAAACCCAGGTAAAGAAGTACTGCAAACCTCTGATCTTGATCTGGTCGTTGCCGGTACAAGTCACGCGGTATTGATGGTTGAATCTGAAGCTAAAATACTTTCTGAAGATGTGATGCTCGGCGCTGTAATGTTCGGCCATGAACAGATGCAGGTGGCTATTACTGCTATCAGTGAATTTGCCGCTGAAGTTGGTAATCCTAAATGGGAATACACACCTCCCGCAGCAGATGAAGCACTGGCAGCTAAAGTGGCTGAAGTAAGTTCAGCAGCTATTGTTGATGCATACCAGATTGCTGAAAAGATGGCACGTCAAGATGCCGTTAAAGCTGCTAGAAGAGCAGCGGTTGAAGCGCTTCTCTCTAAAGATGAAGGCGATGCTGGTTGGTCAAAAGACGAAATTAAAGGCGCTTTTGGCAAGTTAGAGAAGAAACTGGTTCGTGCTCGTTATATCGCGGGCGAGAAACGTATCGATGGTCGTACTACATCAGATGTTCGTGCAATTACTGTACGTACGGGGGTTCTTCCACGTACGCACGGTTCGGCACTGTTTACCCGTGGTGAAACACAGGCATTGGTTGTTACCACATTAGGTACGGCACGCGATGCACAGATTATCGACGCACTTGAAGGTTCATACCGCGAACCGTTCATGCTGCATTACAACTTCCCTCCATACTGTGTGGGTGAAACGGGTATGGTCGGTTCGCCAAAACGTCGTGAGATTGGTCATGGCCGCCTGGCGAAACGTGGTGTGTTAGGTGTTATGCCATCGGAAGAAGATTTTCCGTACACAATTCGTGTGGTATCAGAGATTACAGAATCAAACGGTTCAAGCTCAATGGCTACCGTTTGTGGTACCAGCCTTTCATTAATGGCTGCGGGTGTACCTATTAAAGCACCGGTTGCTGGTATTGCCATGGGTCTGATTAAAGAAGGCGATGATTTTGCGGTTCTTTCTGATATCCTTGGTGATGAAGATCACCTTGGTGATATGGACTTTAAAGTGGCGGGTTCAGCAGATGGTATCTGTGCATTGCAGATGGATATCAAAATAGACGGTATTACAAAAGAAATTATGGAAAAAGCTTTGGAGCAAGCCAAAGCTGGCCGTAACTTTATCCTTGGTGAAATGAATAAGGTGATTTCTGAAACAAGTACAGAAATGTCTGAGTACGCACCTCGCTACCTGAGTATTAAAATTCATCCAGATAAAATCCGTGACGTTATCGGTAAAGGTGGTGCAGTGATTCGTGCCTTGACTGAAGAGACCGGTGCCACCATTGATATTGATGACGACGGTAATATTAAAATTGCATCAAGCGATTTAGCGGCAGCAGAAGAAGCCAGAAAACGTATTGAGCAAATCACTTCTGATGCAGAAGTTGGTGGGATTTACAACGGTACAGTGAAGAAGATAATGGATTTTGGTGCTTTTGTTGAAATCTTACCCGGTAAAGACGGTCTGGTTCATATATCTCAAATCAGTGACGATCGGGTTGAAAACGTTAGCGATAAGTTATCTGAGGGCGATATAGTAAAAGTGAAAGTATTAGAGATCGATCGTCAGGGCCGTATTCGTTTAAGTATGAAAGAAGTGGAAGAAGCAGCTGTAGCTTAAGGAAGCTCTGATCAATTCATGAAATCGTATTTTGCAGCCTAAATATTCAGTTTCTGCGTTATGAATCTAAATATGTAGACTACAATCTACTTCATTCTGAATAATCAGAGGTCCCTTAATTTTTCTGATTTCATATATAATAAAAAAGGAGTTTCGACTCCTTTTTTTATGTTGTGTTATTCTGGCTTAAGTTTTCAGCGTTAACCCTGAAAATAAAATTTTATGCACTACAATATCTAAAAAACATATTTCATTGGGCATTAAACCTTGAGGGGACAAACATGGATATAACTATAAAAATAATTCGTGGCGTAGCAGTAGCTAATTTAATCATTCTTGGTCTTGCCGGCTGTTCGAACACACCAGCACCCTGGACGCAGACACAGGATGAAGAATCACCATGGGGCGCTAAACATGCAGCTGAGGAGGCTGATGTTGCTGTATCGGATACTACGTTAAATGACCCTGTATTGCTGGCAGATCCTGAACCTGAGATTATCATAATGGAAGAGCCGGTAGCTGCTCCTGCACCAGAGTTGATTATGCCAGTAATGGTCGAAGAGCAAACGCCTGAACAGGAAATAATGGCATTATCAGGAGAGAGTTATGCGGTTCAGGTTTATGCGAGTAAAACCGCTGAAAGTGTCGAAAAATTCAAGGACAGTAAAAATTTAGTAGAATTAAAAACCGTGAAAACAGACCGTTCAGGTTCCATTGTTTATGTACTGGTTGATATTTACCCTGACCGTAGCGCAGCAAATGCAGCCGCCGCCGATCTGGAAATGAAGACAGGATCAAAACCGTGGGTTCGCTCAGTCGCTGGTTTACAGAAGATTGTTGCATTCTAGAAAAACAATTACTTTACTAAAAACAGGTCGGGTTTCCGGCCTTTTTTTATGATTAAAGATTTGTTCAGTGATTCCCTGGAATTCATCAAAGTAGGTTATAAATGAAGGCAGACCGTGCAACTAATTTGATGTAATATCTGTCTAATTTTACAATGTGTGCGTTTTCGTTACACGGCTAATCAATGTTTATGGTAATTCAATTAATTAAAGCTCGTTTGTTTAAGGCTGGCCTGTTTGAAGCCGGCCTGGTTAAATCAGCCTTTTTAATATTACTTGTGTTGAGTGTTTCGGCATGCGGTCAAATTATAGCAAATGCTAAAAAGGAGTTTGCAGAGGATTTATCAGCAACAATGATGGAGTCTGATGACCCGGAAACCATTAAAAAAGCGGTGCCTTCGTATCTGATATTAATCAGTAGCATGATCAAGGGGGATCCAGATAATCCGGGTTTATTAGAAGCCGGGGCTAAATTATACGGTGCTTATGCTTCCGGTTTTACCGATAGTGCTGCAAGTAAAAAAGCGCTTGCGAATCGTGCCTTTGTCTATGCCAGTCATGCCATATGTATACGAGATAAAAACTTTTGTGATATAGAAAGACTCTCGTATTTTGAGTTTGAAAAACGTCTTGCCGCAGTAGAGAAAATACAGATTGAATCCTTGTTTATATTTGTTAGCAGCTGGGCAGGCGCTATTGAAGCCAATAGTGCAGACTGGAATGCGGTAGCTGAACTACCAAAAGTTAAAGCGGGTATACAGCGTGTACTTGATATAGACGAAACGGTAAATAACGGCAATGCACATCTTTACATGGCAGTCATGGAGTCGTTATTGCCACCGGCATTAGGTGGTAAGCCTGAATTAGCGAAAAAACATTTTGATCGTGCAATTGAACTATCAAATGGAGAAAACTTAATGGCTAAAGTTTTATATGCAGAAAAATATGCACGGCTGTTATTTGATCGTGAATTACATGATGAATTATTGCAACAGGTGATAGATGCAGATACTGGAGCACAGGACCAAATATTAGTTAATACACTTGCCAGACAAAAAGCTGCCGAGTTGTTGCTGGATGGTGATGATTACTTTTAAACGTGCGATAAACACTTTGTGTGTGTTAATAAAACTGTACTGGAATCGTTCTGGACGATTCTCAGCCACTCCATCCATGGAGATACGCTGAAATTGTTCCTGACACATTCAGCATACGACCCACACGGACGTGGGAAGTGCGGAAAATGCAGGAGCAATTTTCAGCCACTCCATCCTTGGAGATACACTGAAATTGTTCCTGACACATTCAGCATACACTCCATCCTTGGAGATAAATAATGAGAAATACATAATGAATAATATAACTAAAAAATTTGTACTGGTGCTAGCGATATCGTTTGCTGGGTTTAATTCGCCTGCGATATTGGCGAAAACGATTAAAATTGCAACGCTTTCGCCAGATGGTACGTTCTGGATGAAACAAATGCGTGCTGGGGCAAAAGAGATTAAGGAAAAAACACAGGGACGGGTAAAATTCAAGTTTTATCCGGGAGGGGTAATGGGTAATGATGAAAATGTTTTAAGGAAAATGCGCATCGGTCAATTACAGGGTGGCGCAATTACCATAGGGAATCTTGCTCAGTCCACACCTGATACAACTATCTATGGCCTTCCCTACCTGTTCTCCAGTCTTGATGATGCCGCCGAAATACGAAAAACAACCGACCCGATGTTGAGTAAGAAAATCGAGGAAAGTGGATTTGTCAACTTTGGATTTGCTCAGGGTGGTTTTACCTATTTGATGTCAAAAGAACCTGTCCGGAACCTGGATGATCTAAGGCAGCGAAAATCCTGGATTCCTGAACAAAGTGATGTTGGTTTATCGGTTTATCGTTACGTTGGTGTTACACCGATTTCATTAGCCATGTCAGATGTATTAACAGGCTTACAGACCGGTTTAATCGACACTGTCGTTATGTCACCGATTGGAGCCCTGGCATTACAATGGCACACTCATATTAAATACGTGACTGATCAACCGGTGAACTATACAGCTGCAATGCTGATTATTGATAAAAAGAGTTTTAATAAACTAAGCGAAAGCGATCAGCAAATCGTCCGTGATGTAATGGGAAAAGTGTATAAACAAATTGATGAGCAAAATAAAGTAGATAATGTTTCTGCTCGGCAGGCATTAATTAATCAGGGCGTGGAGTTTATTCAATTAAGTGACAAAGAAAAAGAAGAGTGGGAAAAAATAGATGACTTTGTCATTAAAGAAATGATAAAAAAATATCAATATAGCAAAGATTTGTACAAAGCGGTGACAGTCAATAAATCTGACGCACCAAAGCTCAATTGAATGGCATGGTTGTATTAATTCCTGCCTGTGATTTCCGTTTTATGGTAATAAATGATCTTTATTTATTGTTATGCTGAACGATAGTGTGCCTCTGCATGGATGCAGGCAATTTGGGCAATGCGTCGTTACATGGATGTAACTTATTTGGGCAACGCATATGTCCATGGATGGACGGGCAGACATTTGCTCCTGCAATATCTGCACTTCCACCATCCATGGTGGTCGTATTAGGGTAACGCAGGAGCAGTTACCGAGGAGCGGTTACCGAGAAGCAGTTGCCGAGGTGCAGTTGCAGTTATCGAATAGTCCTGTCAGAACATTATTGAATACTGGGCGTAAGATCTTTCACTACGATAAAGGATGACAGTTTATAATTTTCCGTGAGTTGTGATTCTAAATGGACATTATCGGCGCGAATGCATGGGGACGAGAATAATAACTAGCTAATGAATGTTAATAACAATAAACTTATTAAATTAATTAATGTCATCGAAGACAGCATACTAGTTGTGATACTGTCCAGTATGGTTATTCTTGCTGTATACCAGATAATATCCAGAAATCTATTTTCTGAAGGTGTTGTCTGGATAGACCCATTATTAAGGACCCTGGTATTATGGGTTGGGCTTGCAGGTGCAGTTGTTGCCACACGTACCGATCATCATATTCAAATTAATATTTTTGCAAAATATCTTCCCAATAACCTGCTGCCATATGTTAAACGTATGGTTTACCTGTTCACCCTTTTAATCTGCCTGTTAATTGCCTGGCATGCTGCGCGATTTGTTTTCAGTGAATATGAATATGGCACCATCGCGTTTTCGAGTGTGCCTGCCTGGCTTACAGCAGTAATCATTCCCGTAAGCTTTTTGCTTATTGCCATTCGTTATAGTTTGCTAATTATCACCCCCCATATTCATCGCTCAGATTCAAAGTCTGATGCAGACTCAGCATTTTAATTATGGCCGGCGCACTTGCACTTGTCATATTAGTTATTTTAGGTGCGCCATTGTTCGCTATTATTGCCACCAGTGCAATAATTGGATTTCATGGTAAAGAAATTGATTTATCTGTCATCGCTATCGAAATATACCGTATCGCCGATACCCCGATTCTTCTGGCTATTCCGCTGTTTACCTTTGCCGGTTATGTACTTGGCGAGAGTAAAGCATCAGAAAGGCTGGTACTGCTTACCGATGCATTACTCGGCTGGATGCCCGGTGGTCTTGCTGTCGTTTCCCTGTTTGCCTGTGCCTTTTTTACGGCCCTGACTGGTGCCTCTGGTGCAACTATTATTGCTCTTGGCGCTATTTTGTACCCGGCAATGAAACAGGCCGGTTATGCAGAGCGCTTTAATCTGGGATTGATCACTTCATCAGGTAGTTTAGGCCTGTTATTTCCACCCTCAATCGCATTAATTTTATATGGCGTCATCGCACAACAGATGGACCTTGATCAAGCTATTGCTATCGACGATTTGTTTATTGCCGGATTGCTCCCTGGTCTGTTGATGTTAGCGCTTCTAATCGCATGGAGTATGTACAAAAGTGTCGGTGACAAAATACCAACAACTGCGTTTGATACAAAGAAATTAATTTTTGCGCTACGAAAATCAATCTGGGATATACCGTTGCCAGTACTATTAATCGGCGGCATATACAGTGGGTATTTCGCTGTTTCAGAAGCGGCAGCAGTAGCCGTTATGTATGTGTTGATTGTTAATGTACTGATATTAAAAGAGGTGAAGATTAAACAACTACCCATTATTATGCGCGAATCTATGGTGCTGGTTGGCGGTGTGTTAATTATTTTAGGCGTTTCACTGGCCTCAACTAATTATTTAATTGATGCAGAAATACCATCGAAATTATTTGATTTTATCCGTGAACATGTCGACAGTAAATTAACCTTTTTGATGCTGCTAAATATCTTTTTGCTTATACTGGGCATGATGCTTGATGTATTCTCTGCACTGGTGCTCATCGTACCGCTCACATTACCCATTGCTGTCGGTTATGGAATCCACCCGATACATTTCGGCATTATTTTCCTGGCAAATATGCAGATAGGTTATTTCACCCCACCCGTTGGAATGAATCTGTTTATTGCCAGTTATCGTTTTAATAAACCGATAACAGAATTATATTACGCAACCATTCCGTTTATGTTGATTTTGTTCCTGGCGGTCTTGATTATTACTTATTGGCCCGCTTTAACCATGTCACTGCTTGACCTTAGATATAATAACTAGCGACACGGTTACTATCGCCTGATTATGGAATTATTAAGTCGTCACATTAGCTGTCCTTATTGCGGTGAAAATATTGAACTGTTGATTGATGATTCAGCTTCTTATCATATGTCCATGGATGGTCGGTATAAGGACAACGCAGGAGCAGTTGTCGAGGATTACTATGAGGATTGCTCTGTTTGTTGCCGACCGATTCGAATTCAGCTAAATGTTGATTTTGAGGGTGATTGTCAGGTGCTTGTTTTACGTGATGATGAGTAATTCATATCAACTATCTTTTCGATCTATAGGAGAAATCTTGATCTGTTTGCGCAGAAGATCTCTCGCGTTGGTCGAAGTAACAGATAAACATCATATTTCTCGTTATCATTTTTCCGAGTGGCAATGCTATTTGTAGGTGCAAATTCATTTTTTGCCAACACCAGTCGAGTTCAAATATAGTTATATTAAAAAACGATGAGTTTTAACAATGTTGATTAGTTCTCGCCAGCACAGTTTTCTTGCGGTAGTCATACTGCTATCAGCATCGAATGCCATTTCGCAAGACATCAGTTTTGACTATGTGCAGGCAACTTATACTTTCGCTACGGTGGATTTAGGCGCTTCAACTGATGAAATAGAGGGAAACGGGATCGGGCTTTCTTTATCTCTTGGTTTCACTCCAGTTTTTGCACTTACTTTAGCGGTGTTAGACACAACTTTTGAAACTTATCAGGGTATAGATGTTGATGCTGCAAAAGCCACTACTTTAGGCGTGACTGCTCATACATCAACTGCATCAGGAAGTGAGCTATTTGCTAATTTTTCCGGACTTAAGGCTGAAGTCGCTGCAACTGATGATATAGGAACAACAAATGATAATGATTATGGATATGCTGCCAGTATCGGTGTGCGCAAACTGGTAACAGATACACTTGAGCTTGAGATGGGTATTTCTAATGTGTATGTTTTTGATAATGCAGATACTTCATTTAAAGCCGATGCGCGATACTACATCCGTAAAAAAGTTTCATTAGGTATGGGCTACATTACAGGAGACAGTGTAGATTCATTTTCATTGAATCTTCGGCTGGATGTTTAATAAGGCAGGGTGGTTGCTTTTTTTTCAGCTCACGCGTATCTGCAACTTTCTCTTTACCACTTGGAAATGTATATGCTTAAAGTTCGTAGCTGAAAAAAATAAAATAACGCTAACTTACAATAATGCACAAACCCTACAAACCAATAGCCTGCTCACTGCATGATGAGTATGAAATCGCCGTCATGCATAAAAAACACATCAGCATTAAATGGTTAGATGATAATGGTGATCAGCATACTGGTAAAGTAATGCCAAAAGACATACTGGTAAAAAACAAAGAAGAATTTTTAGTGGTACGTACTCATGATAGCGCTCAGGATAATAATGAGCTCTGTATCAGGCTGGATAAGATTACCTTACTGGAAAACTAAACGTCGATTCACATATTCGACTGCCACCATTCGGGTAATGCTGCTACCGAATCAAGTATTGCATCGGGCGTTATACCTACTTTAAGGTCTGATTCAGAAAACTTGCCTGTGCGAACCTGTATGGCTTTTAAACCGGCAGATTGAGATGCTTCGATGTCGCCACGTATATCATCACCAATCATCACAATATTCTCTTGTTCGCCAAGAAGGTCGATAGCGGCCTGAAAAAATTCTATTGCAGGCTTGCCGGTGACAACAGCATTAATTCCAGTTGCGTATTCAAATGCTTTAATCATGGGGCCAACATCCAGCTGTAATCCGCTGGCGGCTCGCCAGTAACGAGTCATACCTAATGCAATAAGTTTTGCTTGCGGATTATTGATTAACGTCCTGAAGATCCGGTTCATGATATCAAAGGTCCATTGTCCGCCAAGGTCACCGATAACAACTGCGTCGACATTATTATTTTTGTTAATGACTAAAGTAAAGCCAGAGAATTCTTCTTTAGTCGTTTCGGGGACAAATAGTGCAATATTGGTGATGTTATTTATCTGTAGCCATTGTCGTGCTGCAACGGGTGGTGTTAGAAAATCGTCTTTTTTTGAAACAATGCCAAAACCGGCAAGTTTTGTAACTAGCTCTAAACGTGATATGGAAGTGGTATTTGTCAGGAACAGGTGAGGAATGCTGTTTTGATTGAACCAGTTAATAGTGTCAGCAGCGCCATCAATGGGTTTGTCGCCTTCATATAAAACACCATCAAGATCGAATAGTATGGCCGCCATAATTGCACCTGTAATGACAATTATTTTACTGCTGGGAGTAATTAAAGGCAACGACGTTTTTTAATGACTTTATAGTAAACCTTTATTAAATTATTGAACTTATTATAATTAATTGTGTTTCCTGAAGTTGCTGTCAGTTGTTATAAATGTCTTCTAACTTTTTATTGATAACAGTTGCATTACCACCTTTTATTTCAATAACTTTTCTTGATGATGTTATTCCACTAGTGATGTAAATTGATCCTTTTGGTAAATTAAGTGTTTTTTCCAGGACTTTAATGATTGCTTTATTTGCTTTGCCTTTTTCTGCGGGTGCTTTTACTTTTACTTTGAGAGTATCTTCCAGCCAGCCTGCAATACAATCTTTTGATGATGAAGGAATAACTTTTATATGAAGTTTCATTCTGTTTCATTGTGTTTCATCGACACGTCGCCAGTTATCTTCGTCGCGTATAACTTCGTGTTTCGCCCAACGAGAAAATTCATTCTTTGTCATTACAGCAGAATTTCGTCTATTTGCTCCGGCAATAACTTTGTAGATGAGTTTTTCTTCACCGGCATCATTGGTATCGGCCCAGTCAACAATCTGGCGCACAGACCAGAGATCACCATATTCACCATTACTATAATAATGGCCGTGTTTTAATTCATGGTACTGAATATTGGCACTTTGATGGCGTAGCGTAACCAGGTCATAGATTTTTAGCAGGTCGTTTTCTGAAATATCGATAAAGGATTCGAATTCACTTAATGCGTATACAAAGTCTTCATGGGTGATGGCGCCATAAGTGGTCTCAGACTTTGCTTTATTGGCAGAGCTATATTTTTGCGCAAGGTAGGCGGGGTAGCGACGCCACTTAAAAAAATAGTTAAAGATAAAAGCAACACTAATGATGGCGACAGCATTAATAAGAACAGGGGTTAAGATAAACTGATATCCCAGTTGTTGTACCTCATATCCACCGACAACGGCTGACAATGCAGTTGCACCTCCCGGTGGGTGAATACAATGGAAGTAATACATTACGCCGACCGCTGTTCCTACCGCCACTGGTGCGGCAATAAAGACATCAGGTATGAATTTAGCGCAGCTAACGCCTATTGTCGCAGAAACAAGGTGGCCGCCGATAAGCGACCAGGGCTGTGAAAGTGGACCATGCGGTACGGCAAAAAGTAAAACGGCGGAGGCACCCATAGAGGCGACGATTAAATAAGATGAAGCTTCCTGTAGAAAATAGGTGCTGCTGTAAAAAATAATGTATATGCCTAAAAAGGCACCTAAGGCAGAAACAAGTTTTTCGGTATGGCTAACTCGGTAGCGTTCAACGCCGAGGTATTGCAGTACTGTTTCTTTTATTTCCAATAAGCGACTCATATACAAGATTATCTGTCATCTCGACCAGAGGGATCGTTACATGGATGTAACTTATTAGGGTAATGCACGGAGCAATTACCGAGAGATCTTATACGCCATCAGCACAAGATCCCTCTCTCTGGTCGAGATGACAATAATAGTAAGCATGGGAGCCAGGATAAAAATATGAAATCATGATTCTGGGAAATCTTTTAAGCAGCAGCGTCCAGATGGATTGCTGGTTTCACACGAACAAAGCGATTCTTTTGTTTGTTTGCTAACAAAACGTTTAATGGTTTTATCAAGACGTGCGAGCGCTTTTGTTATCCCGAAGCAATAACAGATAGCAGCATTTTTATCATGTGATTTTTGGCCAACAGCTGTTCTTAATTCGTTTGTATGAACTACCATATTGTCCTGACCAAAATAAACCACATCGCAATCAGGATCAGTGCAAAAATAATAACCCTGCTCAGGTAGTGAGCTGAGCCATGGCTGCGATATATGATGTAACAAGGTTTTACGGTTTACGTTTACATATGACTTACCATTGGCAGGGCAGGAATGTGAATGAGGGTAATGCTCAGATGTTTTTGTAGCTTTATTCTCTTTTTCTGTACAACACTTCTTCATAAGTAGATCTCCAATGAAAAGCCATAACTATAGGGTGCAGCTATCCATCTCACCCTTAGGTTTGTTAATGCAGACATCCATGTCTTACGTCTCAATAATGAAAATTTAGAATCTCAATCTGTTGCATTCAGAATAATAGCGTTGCCCAATAATGTTACCTAATTCAAAACATATAACAAGCCGGCGCGGATATTTTCCCGGAATTATCATTTCTATGAAATATCCGGATAGTCACCGTATTACGCTTCACCCTGTAATTGTGCAACGACAGCCGGGTTCTCAAGTGTTGATATATCCGATGTGATTTCTTCACCGGCTGCAATGGTTCTTAATAAACGTCTCATGATTTTTCCAGAACGGGTTTTTGGCAGGCCATCTGCAAAACGAATGTCATCGGGTTTGGCGATGGCGCCAATTTGTTCGCCTACCCAGTTGCGTAATTCAGCGACCATTTTGTCGGCTTCTTCGCCAACGGGGCGCTCACCTTGACAGATAACAAAGGCGACCACAGCTTCACCTTTTAGCTCATGTGGACGACCAACAACGGCGGCTTCGACTACCGCATCGTTTGCAACCAGCGCAGACTCTATTTCCATCGTCCCGAGGCGATGGCCAGATACATTTAATACATCATCGATGCGTCCCATGATCCAGAAATAACCGTCTTCATCGCGACGAGCACTGTCACCGGCCAGGTAATATTTACCGTCGAATTTAGGGAAATAGGTATCAACATAGCGCTCATCATCACCCCAGATGGTACTTAACATTGAAGGCCAGGGTTTGGTGATAACCAGGTAACCGCCATTGTTAGCTTCGGTTATTGATTCGCCCGCTTCATTGACAATATCAACAGCCATGCCTGGTAATGCAAATGTGCAGGAACCGGGTTTGGTCGCCGTGACTCCGGGAATTGGGCTGAGCACATTGGCGCCGGTTTCAGTTTGCCACCAGGTATCAACAATCGGGCAGCGTTCTTTACCAATTACTGTGTGATACCACATCCATGCTTCCGGGTTTATGGGTTCACCTACAGTGCCGAGCAAACGTAAGGAAGATAAATCGTAACGGTTAGGGTATTCATCGCCGAATCTCATCAAAGCGCGTATAGCGGTTGGTGCGGTATAGAAAACAGTGACTTTATGTTGCTCGACCATTTTCCAGAAGCGCCCCGCATCGGGTATAACCGGTGCGCCTTCGAACATGACGATGGTGGCGCCTGCCGCTAACGGGCCATAGGCAACGTAGGTGTGGCCGGTAATCCAGCCGATATCTGCGGTACACCAGAAAACGTCATTGTCCTGTAAATCAAATACCCACAAGTTTGTGGTAACCGCATTTAATAAATAACCAGCGCTGGAGTGCTGAATACCTTTCGGTTTACCGGTGGAACCCGATGTGTAGAGTAAAAATAGTGGATCTTCTGCATTGACCCACTCCGGTTCACAAGTTGTGTCCAGACCAGCAACCGCATCGGACCACCATGTGTCGCGGCCGTCCTGCATGGTTATGTCCTGGCCACTGCGTTTTAATACGATGACATTGTTGATGCTAGCGCAGCCGCTATTTAAGGCTTTATCTGCAGCCTCTTTCAGCCCGACAATTTTGCCACCACGAGTGCCGCCATCAGCAGTAATCAGCATAACCGCCTGAGCATCTTCGATACGGTCACGTAAAGACTCAGCAGAAAAACCACCAAATACAACAGAATGAATGGCACCAATACGTGCACATGCCTGCATAGCGATCACAGCTTCTGCTACCATCGGCATATAAATAACCACGCGGTCACCCTTGTTTATGCCTTTGGCTTTTAATGCATTGGCAAACTGACAAACGTCATCATGCAGTTGCTGGTAACTGATGTGTTGTGTATCACCGGCTTCACCTTCAAAGATGATAGCTGTTTTGTCAGCCTTGTTTGCCAGGTGACGGTCAATACAGTTGTAACTGACATTCATTGTGCCACCGGTAAACCATTTGAAATGGGGTGCCTGAGAGTCATCCAGTGTTTTTGTAAAAGGTGTGTGCCAGTCTATGTGTTGTCTGGCCTGGTCTGCCCAGAATCCTTCGTAATCTTCTTCAGCTTGCTGATATAAGGTTTTTAAATCATCAGGTTTTAAACGTGCTTTTGCAGTAAATTCAGCACTGGGTTTAAACAAACGGTTTTCGGTTAGGGTAGAACTTATATCAACGCTAGACATTGGGTAGATTCCTCTTAATGGTATGCTTTTATTTTTTTGCTTAGCATACACGGTGTTAATTAAAACTTCGATAGTTTTATGAGTTGTTAGCAGCCGGTCGATTACCTAAAGTCGGCCGACTGCTAGCTTATTGCTT
The DNA here is from genome assembly GCA_963759005.1 of uncultured Gammaproteobacteria bacterium. Classification (GTDB taxonomy): domain Bacteria; phylum Pseudomonadota; class Gammaproteobacteria; order SZUA-229; family SZUA-229. The sequence continues at coordinate 12,106 of CAVWXQ010000027.1, read as the reverse complement.
TTTACCATAAGTTGCAGATGTTATTATTGATTTAGGACAGGTTGAATATGTGTTTTTGATGGTATCTGTGTAAGCTCCCAGTGTTCCACCGCCCACGCCCAGATGTCGTTAATACTGGATTGTGCTAAATCTTCAGGTGGGTTTTGACCTAAAAAATCCAGTACACTGATCAGCTGCTGTTCCTTATGCTGCAGGTCTATTTTAGTCGCGCCTTCAGACTTGCTGATTTTATTGCCTGAATGATCTACCGCGAGTGGTAAATGGCAATAGTCCGGTGTCGGGTAGTTTAGCAGTTGTTGTAAGTAGATCTGCCTCGGTGTGGAATCGAGCAGGTCGGCACCACGAACAATTTCGCTGATGCCCTGGCGGGCATCATCAACAACAACGGCTAGCTGATAGGCAAACAAACCATCACGGCGTTTAATAACAATATCACCACACTGCTTTTTTATATTTTGTGATTGTTTGCCCATCACCGCATCATCGAAACAGATTGTTTTGTCTTGTGCCAGCAGGCGCAATGCATGTTCTTTTTTTTCTGGCAGGTGACGATTTCGGCAGGTGCCAGGATAAATACTGCTTTTTGTTTTAGCGAGCTGCTTGCGTGAGCATAAACAGGGAAACACTAATGACCGGGAGGCCAGTTGTTCGAGCGCCTGCTCGTAGTATTCAGTCTGATTGGACTGATAAATGATTTCGCCGTGCCATTCAAAGCCAAAAGAGACCAGCGTGTTAAGAATGTCAACGTCAGCGCCATCTATTTTGCGCGTGATATCAACATCCTCCATGCGAATTAGCCACTCACCATTGTTTTTTTTCGCCTGTAGATAACTACCAACAGCGGCAATCAGTGTGCCGTAATGAACGGGGCCTGTTGGTGAGGGGGCGAAACGGCCTTTGTAGAGTTTTGATTGATTGCTGGGCATTTAACCGATTTTTACCACGAGGCACAGAGGCAAAGAGTTTACTTAATAAAAACAATTAAACAACTTTTTATCTGTGCTTCTGTGCCTCTGTGGTGAAAAAGCTTCTGATTCTCGACTAAAAATAAAAAAGCCGATAAAAATACCGGCTCTTTTCGACTTAAACTGTATAGCTATATTACTTACCGCGAGTCTGTTTCTCTTTAATTTCGTCGAGACTTTTACAGTCGATGCACTGTGTTGCTGTTGGCCGCGCTTCCATTCGGCGTAAGCCAATTTCAACACCACAGGTGCTGCAATAACCATATTCACCGTTGTTCATCAATGCCATGGTTTCATCGATTTTCTTGATGAGTTTTCGTTCACGATCACGGGTGCGCAGTTCAAGACTGAACTCTTCTTCCTGTGTTGCGCGGTCTGCCGGGTCTGGAAAATTTGCGGCTTCATCTTTCATGTGACCCACAGTGCGGTCGACTTCTGACATTAGTTCATTTTTCCATGCTTGTAGAATTGCTTTGAAGTGCTTGATCTGCTCTTCATTCATGTATTCTTCGCCTTTTTTCTCTTTGTAAGGCTTAAAGTTGTTATTTGTGTGTGGCGCAGTATTAGCCATCTTAGCTCCATTTTGTCTAACTCTAGTAAAATCAACGAGATAGCTTAATTCGTAATTTCGAGTTCATTATAGCGAGCGACTTTTTACCATAAATTTGCCACTCAATGCAAATATCATTTGCCTATCTATAGAATAAATCGTCAGGAACGATTTATCAAGTACGTCCCGAAGGGGTAAGTATCATGGATGATACGAATAATAAATCGTCAGGAACGATTTATCACGTAAGCCCCGAAGGGGTAAGTATCACGGATGATACGAATAATAAACCATAATTAATCATAATTTACCTTATTAGAATAATTTATTACAGAAAAGTATACCTGATAAAACCATTTTATGAGACGGGTGATCAATGCCCACCGTTTTTAATACAGGATTCCACATGACTGATGATGCTTCCGTTGTGTAGGCGCGTTTCGATTGTCTCATTAGCTTTAACCTGTTCAACAGATACTATTGGCGTACCTTTAGACGTCAAGGTTATCGAGTAACCGCGCTCCAGTGTTTGCAAAGGACTGATGGTGTTTAGCGTTCTCGCTACATTGCTTAACAATGATTTTTTTTGTGTAAACAGGTTCAATGTCGCCCGTTGTAATCTTGCTGTTAAATATTTTGCTGTTTGCTGGTTTTGTTTTAATAACGATGTCGGGTTTTGCGCGCCCAGTTTCGCTTTGAGAGTGCTTAGATTGCTTTGCCGAAAATCAAGCATCGATTGACTGACTCGTGTTAATCGCTTTATTAGTTCATCGCTGCGTTGTTTAGCATGGTTTAATTGTGTTTGTGGATGTTGTTGCTGTAAGCGGCGATGTAACCACTGCGTTTTTTCCTGGTAACGTTCAATTTTAATAGCGACTAATTGCTGTAGCCTTTGCTGATACCAGTCAAAGGACTGTAGCCATGAAGACTGGTCAGGCGTGACCGTTTCAGCCGCTGCCGTGGGCGTGGCAGCACGTATGTCAGCTACATAATCTGCAATGGTAACGTCTACTTCATGTCCAACACCGCTGACAATCGGAACGGGGCAGTTGTATATGGCTCGGGCGACACTTTCTTCGTTAAAAGACGACAGGTCTTCAAGTGAGCCGCCGCCACGCACCAGTAAAATGACGTCGCAAATTAAATCACCACTGGATACCATTTCGCCAATAAGTGTAATCGCATTACAAATTGCTGGAGCGGCATCGCTGCCCTGTACTGGTACTGGAAATAACTTAACGGGAATAGAGGGAAAACGGCGTTTGATAACACTTAACACGTCATGGATAGCCGCACCTGTTTTAGAAGTAATAATAGCAATGCTTTCGGGCAATGCAGGTATCTCCTGTTTGATGCTTTCTTCGAACAGGCCTTCGCCGGCAAGTTTGACTTTTAGCTGTTCAAACTGGCGGCGCAGTGCACCATCACCGGCTTCTTCCATGCGATCAACAATCAGCTGATAGTTGCCGCGCGGCTGGTACAGGCTGACCTTGGCGCGTACCAGCACCTGATTACCATTTTCAGGCTGGAATTTCACTGAGCGATTGCGGCCTTTAAACATGGCGCAACTGACCTGTGCTGAACTATCTTTCAGGCTGAAATAAATATGCCCGGATGCAGGTTGTGCCAAATTAGAAATCTCACCTTCAACCCAGATCCAGCCGAACTCCTGCTCCAGCAGGTTAGCGACGGATTGATTTAAAGTGCTGACACTATAGATTTTATTGTTTTCAGTGCTGGATAACATGCTGTGATTTAAACATAAAAATCAACCGGTTTATCGATTGAATATATATTTTGGCCACTTTTGAATGACTGTTGGCGATGCTGAGAAAACAGTCAAAACTTTAAAAGCAATAGTCCACAGATTAACGCAGATAAAAACAAGAAATATTGATTTTGTCAGCCTGACTGGAGCGTAGCGTAATGGAAGAATCTTGCTCTCCACGCAGTTTTACGGTACAACCGTCTCAAGATCCTTCACTACCGTTCAGGATGAAATCAAATAACTAATGCCTTTTATCTGTGTTCATCTGTGGAAAATTTTTTTTGTTTGTGTGCCAATTTGTTGGCCGATAATACTTATCAAGGGCTATCCAAAAAAGCGATTTCCTGACTGTCAGCGCGTGTTTCCAGAGCAGGATTAGAGTATAATACTCCGCTTTTCAAATCCAAGCGGGAATTGTTATGCGAATAATCGAAGATGCCTTAACATTTGATGATGTTTTACTGGTTCCTGCGCACTCGGTGATGATGCCAAAAGATGTCTCCTTGCAGACTAAAGTTACCCGAGATATCGCCTTAAATATTCCTTTAATGTCCGCTGCCATGGACACCGTGACCGAATCACGCCTTGCTATTGCGTTGGCACAGGAAGGTGGTCTGGGCATTGTCCATAAAAACTTAACCCCGGCTGAGCAGGCAGCTGAAGTCAATACCGTTAAAAAATATGAAAGTGGTGTGATTACCGAGCCGGTCACGGTGTCGCCGGATATGAAAATCCGTGATGTTATGGCGCTACGTGAGAGATACCGAATATCTGGTATGCCTGTGGTTAAGGGTGATGAACTGATTGGCCTGGTGACCAGCCGGGATGTCCGTTTTGAGACCGGGCTGGATAAACTGGTGACTGATGTGATGACACCCAAGGATAAACTGGTCACGGTAAAAGAGGGTGCATCAAAAGAGCAAGTGCTGTCTTTGCTGCACGAACACCGGATAGAACGTGTACTGGTTGTGAATGATGACTTTCAGCTTCGCGGCATGATTACGGTAAAAGATATTCAAAAATCGACCGATTTTCCCAATGCGGCGAAAGACGCTGAAGGGCGTTTACGTGTTGGTGCGGCGGTTGGTACCGGTGCCGGTACAGAAGAGCGTGTAGAGGCGCTGGTAAATGCCGGTGTTGATGTCATCGTGGTGGATACCGCACACGGGCATTCACAGGCCGTGCTGGACCGGGTGGCCTGGGTGAAGAAAAATTACCATGTACAGGTCATTGGCGGCAATATTGCCACCGGGGATGCGGCTAGAGCACTGGTTGATGCTGGTGCGGATGGCGTTAAGGTTGGTATCGGTCCGGGTTCAATCTGTACCACACGTATCGTGGCGGGTGTTGGTGTGCCACAAATAACAGCAGTACACAATGTGGCTACCGCACTTGAAGGCACTGGTATACCATTGATTGCAGATGGCGGTATTCGTTATTCCGGTGACATGGCAAAAGCCATTGCAGCAGGTGGTTACTGCATTATGGTTGGCGGCATGCTGGCCGGTACCGAGGAAGCCCCGGGTGATGTGATTTTATACCAGGGCCGTTCATATAAATCCTATCGTGGCATGGGTTCAATTGGTGCCATGAAACAGGGTTCCAGTGACCGTTATTTCCAGGATAATTCAGAAGGCAGTGAAAAACTGGTACCTGAAGGTATCGAAGGCCGTGTTGCTTATAAAGGCCCTATGGGCACAATCGTACACCAGATGATGGGCGGACTGCGTTCCAGTATGGGATATGTCGGTTGTCAAAATATGGATGAAATGCGTACCAAGCCTGAGTTTGTTCGTATATCCGGTGCCGGTATGTCCGAGTCACATGTTCATGATGTGACCATCACCAAAGAAGCACCGAATTACCGTTCTTCTTAAAGAAAAAATTGAACCACAGAGACGCAGAACACACAGAGAAAAACTATTATTGTTTAGTAACGCCGACGGTGCGGTTAAACAATAAAAAACTCTGTGCTCTCTGTGTCTCTGTGGTTAAAAAATTTTAGTTTTTAATTAAATAAATACCACTATGCATGACATCCATTCTGATCGCATTTTAATTATTGATTTTGGTTCTCAATATACTCAGCTCATCGCGCGTCGTGTTCGAGAAGCGGGCGTTTATAGTGAGGTGCATCATACCGGGATGACAGCTGATGAGATAAAAGTCTTTAATCCCAGCGGAATTATTTTATCAGGCGGTCCTGAATCAGTGACTGCAGACGATACCCTGGTCGCACCGCAGTATGTTTTCGAAGCAGGCATTCCTGTACTAGGTATTTGTTACGGCATGCAGACCATGGCGGCGCAGCTGGGTGGCAAAGTGGGCGCTTCCACGCATCGTGAGTATGGCTTTGCTCAGGTGCGCGCACGTAATCACAGCGCTTTATTAAAAGACATCGAAGATCACGTCACCGCTGATGGTTTCGGCATGCTGGATGTATGGATGTCGCATGGGGATAAAGTCGATGAGCTGCCGGAAAACTTTGCCCTTATCGCAAGTACCGACAATGCGCCCATCGCTGGAATGGCAGATGAGTCGCGTCATTTTTATGGCTTGCAGTTTCATCCTGAAGTAACCCACACTAAACAGGGACAGCGCATCATTGAACGATTCGTACATGATATTTGCGGTTGTGCTGCAGACTGGACTGCAGGTAATATTATTCAGGACAACATAGAACGTGTTCGCCAGCAGGTAGCTAGCGATGAGGTTATTCTGGGCCTTTCCGGTGGTGTTGATTCTTCCGTGGTGGCCGCTTTATTGCATCAGGCAATCGGTGACCAGCTGACCTGTGTGTTTGTCGATAATGGCCTGTTAAGATATCGCGAAGGTGATCAGGTGATGGCGACCTTTGCAGAAAACATGGGTGTGAAAGTCATTCGTGTTGATGCAGAGCAGCGTTTTCTTGGCGAGTTAAGCGGGGTAAATGACCCCGAGAAAAAACGAAAAATTATCGGCCGAGTGTTCGTTGAAATTTTTGAAGAAGAATCAAATAAATTAATAAATGCCAACTGGCTGGCGCAGGGCACGATTTATCCTGACGTGATCGAGTCAGCCGACAGCAAAAATTCGCATCTGATCAAATCACACCATAATGTCGGCGGTCTGCCAGAAGGCATGAAATTAAAACTGATCGAGCCATTACGTGAGCTGTTCAAAGACGAAGTGCGTAAAATTGGTGTTGAACTCGGTTTACCTTCAGACATGGTTTATCGCCACCCGTTCCCGGGACCGGGCCTGGGTGTGCGTATACTGGGTGAGGTAAAAAAAGAATACGCAGATTTGTTGCGTCTCGCCGACCATATTTTTATCGAAGAATTATATAAAAACAATTTATACGATAAGGTCAGCCAGGCTTTTACCGTCTTTATTCCGGTCAAGTCAGTCGGCGTTATGGGTGATGGTCGCCGTTATGATTATGTGGTTGCACTTCGCGCAGTCGAAACCATCGATTTCATGACAGCACGCTGGGCGCACCTGCCATATGATTTCCTGGGCCATGTTTCAACTCGTATCATCAACGAAGTTGATGGCATCTCACGCGTTACCTATGATATTTCAGGTAAGCCACCAGCCACTATCGAGTGGGAGTAGGCCAGATCTGGCACTGGCTGGCACCCGCAGGCATCAAATCACATATAAATTGTTGTAACTACCAGACTTACCTCCTTCACGTCTGGCATCTGCTGGCACTGGCAGGCATTTGCAAGCAGACTTTTTCATGGTGCAGATCATGGTATTGCGGCGCTCAATAACAGCGCGGTGGTCCAATACCATGCCATGCTTGTCGAACCGTTCATGGTATTGGTGATTGAGCATATGTCCCACCGGATTGGGTGGCTGCCGCTCTCTCCCTCGGCACCTAGAATCAGGCGGTCTGTCACTATGCCACTACAGACTTTGGGTATGCGCATCAAGTGCGGTCAGCGGGAAAGCAACAATGTATAGCAGTTCCCTATCAGAAGTTCGGCTGATTGGAAGAATCAAAGGTGCTTCACCGGATCCATATGCTGATGGAGTACTCGTACAATCACAATGTCGCGGGCGTGTTTTTTGTAATACAGAATATGGCTTTCGTAAGGGAAGCTGAGTAGCCCCGCAGAGAGTGTCTCGCGTGTCGTTCCAAGGTCAGGATTTTCAGCAAGGAGCTGCGCGCGCGTTTCCAGGCCGTCAAGGTAAGTATTGGCTTGAGAGACTCCCCACTCCTGGACGGTATAGTCGATTATACCTTCAAGATCACGCTCCGCTTTGTCCGTGAATTGGTAGCAGGGGCTGCGCCTTGCCACGGCTTAGCCATTTACCCGTTTGCGTACTTTGTCGATGACGGATTTGCCATCGCTGACTTTTCCGGCCTGCAAGTCGGCGATACCTTCTTCGATGGACTGCTTCAGATGTGCCTCTTTCAGTGCTTCAAGCTGCGCATATTCAGACGCTGAGATCACCACGGCAACGGGTTTGCCATTGCGGTTGATGCCAACAGGACCGTGTTGTGCGTTGATAAGAACCTCACCGAATTCGCGTTTGGCGTCACTGGCGTTGAGTATTTTCATAGCGCACCTATATTAATTAAATTAATCAAGTTGACTAAATTCTAGTCTTTACAGCACGTCATGTCTAGCTGTGGCTGCATCTGATTGATGCAATGTGAAACAGGTGTTGTTACCGAAGACAGGCAACTGAACAGGCACTGTCAACTTAACTTTTTTAGGCAGATCTATTCCTCAGTCAGATTTGGATCATTAAGCAATTTTCAAATTTTGGACGCAGGTAACCTGTGCCCATAGATCAAATGCCCGATCTCTAAGTAAACGATAATGTTTTGCTTTAAGTAAATGACGCTGCTGTCTAAAGTGATTATTAATCACGCCATGGCAAGCTAAAAATCGTTGTGCTTGAGCAATGGATTTGAATTGCCGCATTTGTCGTTGTTGCTGGCGTGTTTTCTGATGGGATATCTCGGCAATATTGTTTTGATATTGCTTAGTAACATGCGGTGTATCACAGCTTAAATCACGTAAGGCAGCTGTGTAACTTGGAAGTTTATCTGTTGTTATTGTACGTGGCTGTTGGTTTTGTCCTTTGAACAGTTTCCTGAAGAATTTTATAGCTGATTTCTTATCCCGTTTTTTAGTTAAAAGAATATCCAGTTCACAACCATCCTGATCAACGGCTCGCCACAGATAGTGCTGTTTTCCATTGATCTTGACGAATACCTCATCAAGGAACCATTGATCCCCTAAAGCTCCTTGTTTCTTTTTTAAGGATCTAGCGAATGAGGGCGTGAGCTTTAAGCACCATTGGCGTATGGTTTCATAGGTAACAACAATACCACGACAAGCCAATAGTTCTTCAATATCTCTGAAGCTCAGTGTGAATCGGTGGTATAGCCATACTGCATGGCTGATAATCAGCTGTGGATAGCGATAACGTTTATATGTATTCATGCTTGAAGAGTATACAGGGATAAGTTAAGTTGACAGTGCCCATGGCCATGTGCGGCTTTAGCAATTCCCGTGTAGATCTTTGCATGATAAAGTATTTTTAAAATTGTTTAATGAAATTATGGCAAATAGTGTGAAGTAGGGAAATATTACCTGGTAGATTCTTCCATTCTGACTTGTCTAATTGGACTGGCACTTCACCGGTAATTACCGTATTCTTTTATTTTGACGAAAATTAGCAATTTAATGCCGTTTAAATTAAATTGTACGTAGACATAGCAAGGTTAGTTTGCAAGAGGTTTTTCTGCATAATTGTCGGTTAAATTTAACTTATGAGAGTTTTTTACTTAAATATACGCCGTATTCCGCTGAATTTATTGGTGCGCGTGCTTATTTTGATCTCACTGCTCATCGGCGTTGTGGCGCTCGCCACATCGACACCTATCGGGGAGTATTTAAACGAGGAGCAATTGTCACTTTGGTTATCTGAATTTCGTCTGGCCTGGTGGGCACCTGTACTACTCATGGGATTATACCTGTTGACACCCTTTGGATTGCCGGCAGGCCCGTTACTGGTGGCGGGATCCGCATTTGGAGTACAGTATGGCTCTATCTATAATGTGACCGGTCTGTTTTTAGCGGCGCTGGTGAGTTTTTTTGTCGCTAAACTTTTGGGCCGTGAATTCGTTGTACACATTACAGGCAATCGCTTGCGTCGTGCCGAACGCTATTTGCATCGCTTTGGTTTTTGGCCGCTGGTGCAAACACGCTTTCTGCCGTTTCCGGCCTCGGTGGTTAATTTTGGCGCCGCCCTGGCAGGTGTTCCCCTGCGCTTGTTTCTCCTGGCATCTTTTATCGGATTTTTACCCTCTACAGTGATTCATACCTATTTTATTGCAGAGTTAATCGATAATGAAGGACAAGGCCGGATTTTAACCGGTGTGCTTTATTTGGGCATGTTTGTGGTTTTTAATTTTGTCATTGGTTGGTCCTGGATAAGGGAACAACTGAAGCGTCGTAAGCGTTATCACCGGTTGTGCCAACAGCGTGCCGGGCGCAGGCAAAGTGATGCCGATTCGATTGAGATTGTACGGACTTAGTTTATAGTGACGATGATTTGGCAAGGCCTGCTCGTCATTTGGACCGTGTCTGCTCTGATCTGGTGGCTGATGGCAATGGGATTGGTGGCTCGTGCTCGAAGACAACCTGAAAACCCTAAACCGCGGTCTGATTCTCGATCTCTTACTGTATTCAAAGCCCTGGCCGGACCACTTACGGCAAGTGAATTTTTCGGCACCTGAGTCGATGTATAGAAACCTTCGTCGCCGATTTGGATGCGCATAGCGAGTTGATCATTGGTTGCCATGAAAATCCATCAGGCACACTGGCAGGAATTCATGGTAAGTCGATGCATCAGGTTTATCCGAATGCACATCTAAAGCTGGTGCCGGATCCCAACCCTCAACGTTATGCCGCCAATCCAAAAATTTCCTGGATGTGGACCCTGGCGCCCCATGCAACAGGGGAGTTGTGGTACTGGAGTGATGCCGACATAGAAGCACCACCAGGCACGTTACAGTCGCTGCGTGCCGATTTTGCCTCAAGCAACTTGCAATTGATCACCTCACCCTACACCATGCAGAATGTACCCAGCGCTGCCGCGTTGCTGGACGCCTTGTTTGTTAATCTTGAATTTTACCCCGGCGTGGTATTGCTGGATAAGTTGAATGCCAGAAACATTGGTTTTGGCTCCGGGATGTTATTTAAAGCAGAGACGTTTCGACAGTGGGTGGATTGGGACTTTTTAGGCAGCTGTTTAGCGGATGATTATCATCTCGGGCAATTATTGCAACCGGTAAAGCTGGGTTCCATGCGCTTAACCACCACACCTGCGGCACAAACGTGGCGCGGTGAATTATTGCACTACCTGCGTTGGCAAAAAACCATACGCTGGAACCGTCCCGGCGGTTTTGCCGCGCAGCTTCTTGTGTTGCCGGTCGTGGGATGGTTAGTCGCAGTTTTTTTAATGCCAACAGAGACATTTATATGGTGGGGACTGACAATGGCTTTGCTATTGGATGTCGTTGCTGCAATCGTGATCTGCCGTTTGTTGAGTTGCCGCATAGGTATTATGCGGATGCCAATTATTCCCCTGTGGAGTGTTATCCGTGGCGTAACATGGCTGGCCTGTTGGTTACCGTGGCCCATTGTCTGGCGAAGCCGCAAATGGTGGTCAGCTTATCAAACCTTATCGACGCGTGATATGTCAGTAGCTAATAAGCCGACGAAGGCAAAGGATATAAATTAAATGTTTGCTGAGATGGGTTACACAAAGGTACATCGTTCAGCCTATCTGCGCTTGCTGGGGAGTGAGTTGCTGGTAATAATGTTGTTCAGTTGTTCTAGCGGCGCGCTGCTACCCGAAGTGGATTTATCTGCGCCAGGCTGGACTGTATGGAACGGGCAAGCTTTGTGGAAGGCGGAAACCGATCGGCCGGCAATAGCGGGAGAAATCGTGCTTGCGCGCCATGACAATGGCGATGTCTTAATCAGCTTTGCCAAACCGCCCGTGCCTATATTTACCGCCCAGACCTCCGGAAAAAGGTGGAAAATCGATTTCATTCACACCCAAGATACGTATTGGGGAACAGGTGGACCTCCCTCGCTCTTCGTTTGGTTCCAGATCCCATCTTTGTTACAGGATGCAACTGTACCAGAAGGTTGGCAAGTGATTGCTGTGGATGATGCAATTTGGGAGTTGCAGGATCCGCACAGTGGCGAGCAGATCCGCCTGGTGTTGGACAGATGAAATATTGGCACATCGTTTTAACCTTGTTGGTAATTGTTGTAGTCGCGTCGGGTCTTTCGCGTCTTCGCCTGGATGCCGATGTTTTCAGTCTTTTGCCTGCAGATTCCCCCACAGTCAATGGCTTGCAACTTTTTCAAAATAATTTCGGTTCCTCTCAGGCAATCATTGTTTCTGTACGCACGCCGGATGCGGGCACCACAAAACGCGCCACTGAAACCCTGGCGCAGCAACTACAGAGCGCCGGTCTCGCCAAGCAGGTAATATGGCGCAGCCCTTTCCAGAGCGATCCTCAATCACTGGCGGAGTTCTCGCCTATCTTTGGTATAACCAACCACCCGTCGATTTTAAAGCCATGGCGCAACGTTTTGACGATGGTCAGTTGCGGGAAACATTAGCGCAGACTATCGAGCGTATGGGGACATCACTGAACCCGCAGGAAGTTGCGCGCCTGGCGCATGATCCGTTTTCGCTTGCAACCATCGGCAACACAATTCCTACTTCATTAATCAATATGGGCAAAAATCCATTCTCCTCCAAAGATGGACGCATACATATCCTCTATGTGTCATT